>CAZSQU010000013.1:0-56653 GCA_964608985.1 uncultured Spirochaetales bacterium | reverse complement strand
ATAATCAGCAAGATACGAGATCCAGTAGAATTTTCGTGCATAATGCGGGTTAACTTTCAATCTGAATAAGACGCCATATAAACGGGGGAAAATTGAATGGAAATAAAGAAAATCACTCTATCTGATAATCATAACAGGAGACTGGATGAAGGAATTAATAATCTGATATCGGATTATAACAAAAGTGATTCTATAACCCATATCAACAAATACCCGATTCCATCAAAAGACACAATAGTTAAGGTAATACAATCACTTTTTGACATACTGTATCCGGGATATTATTCAAACAGAGAGATTTCTAATACTAATATAAAGCATTACTATGGAAATAAAGTGTCTATTGTATTTGAAACCCTTGCTCTCGAAATAGCAAAATCAATCAGACATGACCATAACATCACCCGCGAGAAATGTGAGGTATGTGATCAATGTATAGAAAAAGGGATAGAAAGCGCTTTGTTAATTGTTGAGAAACTACCTGTAATTAGAAACATGCTTATGAAAGATGTAAGTGCTGCATTTGACGGGGACCCTGCGGCAAAAAGTTACCATGAAATAATATTCAGTTATCCCGGGCTTTTCTCAATAACAGTACACAGGATCGCCCATGAACTTTACAAAGCAGATGTTCCCTTAATACCGAGAATTATGTCTGAATACTCCCACTCAAAAACCGGTATCGACATACATCCCGGAGCTACTATAGGAGAATTCTTCTTTATTGATCATGGAACAGGAGTCGTTATCGGAGAAACATGTAAAATCGGCAACAATGTAAAACTCTATCAGGGTGTTACCCTTGGCGCTTTGAGTTTCCCCAAAGATGACCGCGGTACATTAATTAAAGGCCTGCAAAGACACCCCATTATTGAAGATAGTGTTACTATTTATGCGAATGCCACTATTCTCGGCGGTGAAACTGTCATTGGCAAGAACTCAACAGTGGGCGGCAATGTCTGGGTAACAGAATCAATACCGCCTAATTCTAAAGTACTCACAACACAAGACGGACCAAAGATCGTAACCAAATAACGGACACTTCACCGGTAACCGAAGGGTGAAGTGCCATAGTCTTACAATTTAATAATCTTTGCGTTTTTAGTTTTAAAGAAATTCCTTGTATCATATATAACCGGTGAGTTTTTGATAATAAACTCTTTATCAAAATCTGTATGGTCTGTTGCAAGAACAACCAGATCACTATTTTTCAAAAGTTCTGCAGTTAAAGGAACGCTTTTAAACTGATCACCGTTATGGTTAAAAAAAACATCCACATAAGGGTCAACAACAGATACGACCGCCCCTTCTTTTCTGAGAATATCAAGAATTACAAGTGCAGGAGACTCCCTGTAATCCGCGATATCTTTTTTATAAGCAATACCGAGCATAACGATCTTTGAACCATTCAAACATTTTTTATGCCGGTTTAATATTCTGGCAGACTTCTCCACAACAAATTCCGGCATTTTATGATTAATTGCACCGGAAACCTCTATAATTGATGTGTTAAAATTAAATTCTTTTGCTTTCCACGCAAGATAGTACGGATCAATCGGGATACAATGTCCGCCCGGCCCCGGTCCCGGATAAAACGGCATAAAACCGTAAGGTTTTGTTTTGGCCGCATCAACAACTTCCCATATATCTATACCCATTCTGTCACAAAGAAGAGCCATCTCGTTAATTAAACCGATATTTACAAGTCTGAAAATATTCTCTAAAAGCTTCTCCATTTCGGCTATCTTTGGAGATGATACAGGAAACACCCCTCCGGAAATAATTGACCTGTAAAAAGCCTCACCTAGTTCGGTACACATAGCCGTGCAGCCGCCAACTACCTTTGGAGTATTGCCAGTCTTGTAATCCTTATTACCCGGATCAACCCTTTCCGGTGAGAAACACAAGAAATAATCTTCCCCTATCTTAGCTTTAGTTTTATCTATAATCGGCTTAACAACCTCTTCGGTAGTACCGGGATAGGTTGTAGATTCAAGAATAATTAGTGTTTTATTCCCTTTGTTTTGTGCGATCTTAGCTGTTGCTTCTCTGATAAAAGTAACATCCGGCTCAAGGTGAACATCTATCGGGGTCGGAACACATATAATTATAATATCACATAACTTCAGCTGAGTAAAATCACTACTCGCTTTTAGTGAACCTTTTTCTACCATAGAAATAAGAATTTTATCATCCACATCCTTAATGTAATTATTGCCATCGTTAACTGATTTGACCTTTCGTTCATCAACATCAAACCCGATAACACCATACCCCTTAACTGCCACTTCTACAGCCAGAGGAAGCCCTACATACCCTAAACCAATAATACCGACCTTTGCCGTCTTTTGCTCTATCTTACCTCTTAAATATTCCATAAACCACTCCGTTTGCAGTTACCTTTAAAAAATACGGGTTTTACTATTAAGAACTGCACTTGAAAATGTATATACAATTATTGTCTAAAATTGTCAATTATACAAATTATCGAAAATATTTAAAAAAAGCTTGACAATGTTGTATTGTGGTATTATAATACCATTATAGGAAAAATGATTATGGCAAAAATATTTAATATGTCGGAAGCAACTCAAATTGCAATACACGCAATAGTTTTACTGGCAAGAAATCCGGAAGCACCTCTTACGACAAAGCAGATATCAGAAGGTATATCTTCATCCGAAAACCACCTGTCTAAGGTTATGCAAAGACTTGTTAAATCAGAATTTGTAGGTTCTACACGAGGTCCTTCCGGAGGTTTCTACTTGCAAACGAATTCCGATTGCATAACATTATATGATATTTACGAAACAATAGAAGGCAAATTAACCTCAAATAAATGTCCTTTTGATAAAAAGCAATGCTTTTTTGCAAAATGTGTGTTTGATAATAAAATACACGAAATATCAAATGATTTTGTGGAATATTTAAAAAACACTAAAATCAGCGAAAGAATTTAGTATTTTTTTTGTTGAGTTATTATGGTGTTTTAGTACCATTTTACGCTTTTAGATTTTAAAAAAGGAGAAAAATATGCCAAAAAGGGATGTTATAAAGATCGATGAACAAAAATGTAACGGATGCGGACTTTGTATTCCTAATTGTCCTGAAGGGGCAATACAGATAATTGACGGTAAAGCCAGACTAATAAGCGATCTGTTTTGTGACGGACTGGGCGCTTGTTTAGGCCATTGTCCGGAGGGCGCTATCTCTATTGAAAAAAGAGAAGCAGAAGTCTATAATGAAGAAAAAGTTATGAAAAATATAATAAGAGCCGGGGATTTAACGATAAAAGCCCACCTAAAACATCTGATTGATCATAACGAAAAAGATCTTTACGAAAGAGCAATTAATGTTCTAAAGTCAAAAAACATTAAAATTCCGGATGATTCTTTTTCAAATAACACATATTCAGAAGGCTGCAACGGTGGGTGTCCGGGATCACAAACAATTAGTATAGAACGACACAGCTCAAACCCGATAAAGACTGAAAAATTAAGTTTAGAATCGGAACTTAAGAACTGGCCGATACAACTAAAACTCATCTCACCTCAAGCAGGTTATTTTAAAAACGCCGATCTATTACTTGCTGCTGATTGTACAGCCTTCTCACTTGGAATGTTTCATAATGATATTCTTAAGGGAAAAACTCTTGCAATTTGCTGTCCGAAACTTGATTCTGATATTGATGAATATATAGATAAATTAACAATTATTATTGAAAAATCAACAATTAGTACACTAACAGTTGCGATAATGGAGGTCCCATGTTGTTCAGGACTAATGCAGATCGCACGAGAAGCTATCAACAGATCAGGAAGAAAGGTGCCTATTAAATTATTAATGATAGGAATACAAGGGAATATACTCAGAAATGAGTGGATATAAAAAAAAAGGGGGTAATTTATGTTTTGTTTTCAATGTCAAGAAACAGCAAAAAATCAAGGTTGTACAGTTAAAGGTGTCTGCGGAAAATCCGGAGAGGTAGCAGTCCTGCAGGATCTGTTGATCCATACAGCAAAAGGGGTTTCCATTGCTGCAATAGAAGCAAGAAAAAAAGGCAAAAAAACTATCGAAGCTGATCATTTTATAGTTGATGCTTTATTTATGACTATTACTAATGCTAACTTTGATGATCAGGCAATAACAGCAAAGATTACAAAAGGACTTTCTATCAGAGATTCAATTATCAAAGATACAGGTTTAAAAACAAACACAGAAGCATTAAGCTGGAAAGCTGATAGAATTGAAGATTTTATTAAAAAAGGACAGGAAATAGGAGTTGAACGAACAACAAACCCTGATATGAGGTCTCTAAGGGAGCTTCTTACCTACGGGATAAAAGGTATGGCGGCTTATGCACACCATGCCATGGTTCTAAAGTACGAAGACGAATCAATATATGATTTTATGCAAAAGGGACTCGCTGCTACTTTGGACGATAATTTATCAGGTGAAGATCTTACTGCACTTGTCTTAAAATGCGGTGAAGTCGGCGTAACAACAATGGCTCTTCTCGACAGTGCAAATACAACTACATACGGACATCCGGAGATAACAAAAGTAAAAACCGGCGTCAGACAAAATCCGGCAATACTTATAAGCGGACATGATTTAAGAGATATGGAGCAGCTATTACAGCAGACTGACGGAAAAGGCATAGACATTTACACACACAGCGAGATGCTGCCGGCAAACAGTTACCCGGCTTTCAAGAAATTTAAACACCTTGCAGGCAACTATGGTAACGCTTGGTGGAAACAAAAAGATGAATTTGAAAAATTCAACGGACCGATACTTATGACTACAAATTGTATAGTTCCTGTTGCCGATTCTTACAAAGACAGGATTTTTACTACCGGTGCGGCTGGATATCCGGGAGTTAAACACATTAACGAGGATAAAAACGGTAACAAAGATTTTAGCGAGATTATTAACCTTGCCAAAAAACTACCTCCTCCGACAGAGCTTGAAAATGGCGAGATTATCGGAGGTTTTGCAAGAAACACAGTTATGAGTGTTGCAGACAAGGTGATTGAAGCTGTTAAATCAGGTGCAATAAAGAAATTTATTGTAATGGCAGGTTGTGACGGCAGAATGTCATCAAGAAACTACTATACTGATTTTGCAAAAGGTTTAGAAAAAGACACTATAATACTCACCGCGGGATGCGCTAAATATAAATACAACAAACTTGAACTGGGGGATATAGGCGGAATTCCGCGAGTTCTTGATGCCGGCCAATGCAACGATAGTTATTCCCTTGCATATATTGCACTAAAACTTAAGGAAGCATTCGGACTAAAAGATATTAACGAACTGCCCATTGTATATAATATAGCGTGGTATGAACAAAAAGCGGTACTCGTATTGCTGGCACTTCTCCACTTAGGAGTAAAAAAAATCCATCTCGGACCGACTATTCCTGCTTTTCTATCACCGGGTGTTCTTGATGTTCTTGTAAAAAATTTTGGTATTTCAGGAATTTTATCTGTGGAAAATGATTTGATAGAATTTATGAAATAGTAAATCTATCTCTGAATATTGTTGATTATTTTTAAAATTTAAGTCAGTTATCATTCAGGTAACTGACTTTTTTTTAAAAAACAATAAATATTATTGTCAATATGTTTTTTATTTGATAAAATGAAAATGAAAAGTAATTAATTATTTTTGTATTTTTTTATTTACTTTTTAAAAAAATATTATATAATCAATTTATTATTTTTAATTACCGATAATTGTCTTAGTTTAGGCACTTTTAAATCGGGAGATATATATGAAAAAGTTCAGTTTGGTATTTGTCGTTATACTGTTCATTGTTACCTGCAAAACCGATGATAATACGGTCATCGATAATAATGACAATAACAATAATGAAGTTATTGTAAATGTAGATAATACAAATACGGTTGTTGATAACTCAAATACTGAAGTTGTCGTTAATACAACTGATAACTCATTACCTTTAGAAGACAGAATAAGGCAACTTTTTTATGATATTGAGGGTTATGTTTCGTCAGGAAACTATCAAGGATGGTACAACAACCTGTCAAATAAGTATAAGACTTACTTGAATAACTCATCCGAGTTGAGAAGACTCTCAGAAATGGCTGATTTTTTAGTTAGAAATAATATAATTCTGACAAATTCGAGAGACTACTTTGAACATGTTGTAATTAAATCAAGAGGCGGACTACCTATGTCTGTTGAAAGAATTAATATAATAAATAGCACTCAAGTAGTAGTGCTCTGTAAACTTGGTGATAGTACCGGATACTCCTATACCTTTATATTTGAAGACGGGAAGTGGAAGGTTGATTTTTAATAATATTTAATTAGAGGAAATGAAATGAGAAAAACATCATTAGTTATTTTTATGCTGACGCTTTTTTCAATTACTGCAATTTCAGCAGAAACACCGGAACAAAGACTGTTAAGGTTGCAGAGACAAAGAGAACAAAACATTAATCTTTATACCTATACTGCAAGATCAACAAAAGCCAGAGAAGAAAAACTTGATGTACTTAATCAGATTCTCGCTGAATTTAGTCAACTTGAGTACACTCAGAATGACAGAGGGCTTGTAGATCTTGGTATATATCTATCAGGTGAGGGTACACTAAGAGCTGAGTACAGCAACAACAGGCTAACAAACGACTTTTATGAAGTAAGAGCAAAGGCATGTGAACTTCTCGGCAGAATAGGCGGTGAACCAGCAAGAGACGCACTTGTAAATATCTTAATGACAGATACAAACCCTGAGGTTCTGATTCAGGCAATAAGATCTTTAGAAACTATCGGTGATAATACGAGGGGCGATGCTTTAAGAACACTTGTTTACCTTTACAGATCGTCATACAGACCCGATCCGAGAATGGTGTATGCAATAATTAATGCAGTTAAAACTGTTGCAAAGAACAATGTTTCAGGTTATGCTGATGCTGTATATGTACTTACAGAGATCAGAATGAGCGGATACAATAATCAAATAAGACAAGCTGCTTATGATGCACTTCAAGAGTTAAAGAATATCGAATAATAAATAAAAGTAATAGAAATAAAAAAAGCCTGTAATCAGGCTTTTTTTTTATGTTAACTTCTTAACTTCCTCGTTCAAATTTGTTCTGATGTTTTGTTTGTTATTAATAGAATTGTTAATAATTCGTACAAAATGACTTCCGACTATCACAATATCTGCTATGTTTCGAAGACTATCAATCTGCTCTGAGCTTCCTATTCCAAATCCTACTGCTACGGGTAGTCCGGTACATGTTTTAACATAATTAATTCTATCAATGCTCGTTTGTGTAATTTCTGTCTTATCTCCGGTAGTGCCTTCCCTTAAAATTGTGTATATAAAACCGCTGCCATTTTTTGAAAGTATTTTAATCCTTTCTGCATCAGTATTTGGTGCACAAATTACAATATTATGAATTTGGAATTTACTGCAGCTTTTTATCAAACCTTCATCATTTTCCGGTGGCAAATCAGGAATGATTACACCGCAACCTCCACAATTACTTATATCCTCAATAAATTTTTCTAATCCATATTTATAAGCAATATTTGCATAGGTCATAACTAAGACAGGAATATCTGTATACTTTGTAATTTCTTTAAGAATCCTAAAGCCATCATTCACCTTAAAACCATTACTTAATGACTCATAACATGCACTCTCAATAACAGGCCCGTCTGCTGTCGGGTCAGAAAATGGAAACTGAATCTCCAGTATATCAACACCACCGTCAATTAATCCGAATGCAGCTTCAATAGACCTATCAAAATCAGGATAACCTGCTATAATATGACCCATTAAACCAATTTTATTGAGTTTTTTTAATTCAGATACTTTTATATCAATTTTGTTCATATCTTCTAACCTCATCTTTAAGGAAATCAAACCATTTATCACCTGCAGCATAAGGTGCAGTAATAAAGATATCCTTATCACCCCTACCCGATATATTAACAACAATAATTTTATCTTTACTCAATTTAGGAGCAAGCTTCTTTGCTTCAACAAGAGCATGGGAAGACTCCATCGCAGGAATTATCCCCTCTTTCTCTGCAAAAAACTTAAAAGCATCGATCACTTCTTTGTCCATCGCTTTTGTAAAATCAACCCTTTTTGTTTCGGCAAGATGAGCAAGCTCCGGCCCTATACCGGCATAATCGAGTCCGGCAGAAATCGAATGGGTTTCAATTAACTGTCCGTCACTATCTTGTAAAAACAATGACTTGTACCCTTGAACTATACCAAGTGTGCCGGGTCCGGTAATCCTTGCAGCATTTTCTCCGGGGTTATCTCCCTTACCACCGGCCTCAACACCGATAAGTTTAATAGCTTTATCATCGATAAATTCACTGAATATCCCGATTGAGTTTGAACCGCCCCCTACACAGGCAATTATATAATCAGGATTACGGCCCTCATGTTCAATTATCTGTTGTTTAACCTCTTTCCCTATAATCGACTGAAACTCCCTTACAATATCAGGATATGGGGACGGACCGAGAGCACTTCCCAAAAGGTAATGTGTGTCAGAAACCCTTTTGGTCCATTCTCTTAATGCAGCATTTACAGCATCTTTTAATGTTCTTGTGCCGGTATTAACAGGTGTGACTTTTGCACCGAACAATTCCATCCACATAACATTGGGACGCTGCCTTGCAATATCAACCGATCCCATAAAAACTTCACATTCAAGCCCTAATCTTGCGCAGGCGCTCGCTGTTGCAAGACCATGCTGTCCGGCACCTGTTTCTGCAATAATCCTTGTTTTACCAAGTTTTTTTGCAAGTAATGCCTGACCGATAGCATTATTGATTTTATGAGCACCGGTATTTGCCAATCCCTCAAGTTTTAGATATATTTTTGCACCGCCGAGTGCATTTGTAGAGTTCTCAGCAAAAAGAAGCGGTGTCGGCCTTCCTACAAAATTCTTCATTAAATAATTAAGCTCAGAATTAAAATCCGGATCTTTAATATATCTGTTAAACCCCTGTTCCAGTTGATCAAGGTTGGGTTTCAATATCTCGGCTACAAACCTTCCGCCGAACTGCCCGAAAAACCCGTTTTTAGTTTTGATTTTATCCAAAAATATACCCCATCTAAAAAGTAATTAACAGATATTGCAAAAATTAATTGATTTTGTCAAGGGATACAAAACGGATATTAAGTTCATACCTTTTATTATAGAATTCTTTTAGAATAATTGGCAGATTTGGCGTTTGTATATGGCCGATTGCTACGCCGTAACCTTTTGATCGAGAAGATTGTATAAACCTACTCATAGCTGATCGTATTGAACTGAGAGTCTTTTCATTATCGAGAAATGCATCTCTTGAATAGTAAGTTGTATTATTTAATCGAGCGGCATTATACGGCACCTGCGTATTAATTGTTTTAGAATCAAGCCAGTATAGCCCTTTATTTGACATTTCATTAAGAACAATATTCATTACTCGAGCATCTCCGGTGACTTTTGAACCCATATGATTATTAGCACCTTTTATTCCGTCAAACATTTCTATCATATTGGTTACGCTTTCTCTAATCTCTGATTCACTCATATCCGATAAGATTGCATTAGATTCAACAAACTCCCTTCCTCTTATCGGCTCCATAGGTATATGAAGAATCATATCAAATCCTGAGTTTTTTAGAATATTAAAATAATATTCTGCGAATGGTGTTTCAGGTATCACTGCATATGTAATCGGAATATTAAGAGCAATAAAATCATCATAGCAATCTGAACGGTATCCGACATCATCTATTACTATTGCAAGTCTAATAGGGGTTCGGGTATAAGTGCCGCTACTCGCATTAACACTTACAGTACTTGATTGAGAAGATACAGATGAATATGATGAAACAGATGCTTTTGACGAGGAAATAATTGATGAAGACGATGATTTATTGATATTCGAATCATCCGATAAAACAGAATAAAACTCATCTTCCTGATTATTCTGATTATCGATATTTACATTCATATCTTCTGATATCTGATTAAGCTCTTCAGGATTTAGAATATATTCTTCAGATACAATATTATTGGAATTTGCCTGTCCGTTCTTATTTTTTTCTAAATGCAGATAGTAAACCCCTGCAATAATAACAAACACCAGGACCGCTGTTACGGAGTAAACAACAGAAGCCATTACTTTATACGGAAGTCCCTTATCACTTTTTGATGGCTTCTTTCTTCGAGGACTTTTTTTAATTGAAGAAGCTTTTTTACTCTTCGACTTTTTTGAATGAGTCATCTTTTACTATTGTTCCATCATCTATCATTTCCGCATCTGCACCGGTGCTTACTGTCTCCATCTCTTCAGGAAGACCGAGATATAGAACTCCGAGAATATTTCCGGTTTCATCCATCATTGGATCATATACAGCCACATACCACCTGTTAACAACAAATGCTCTACCAAAATACTTTTTACCGGACATAACCTGCTGATAAACAGCACTTGATGAATCAATAATAGTACCTACGGCTCTTGAGTTATCAAAATTCCTTACAGTTGTTGCTACTCTTACAAGAGCATTATCTTTCGGTTGAAATAGTGTTACAGAAGTATTTGTTTTTTTGGATATATTATCCGTAAGATCAGGATTATTGGTAATAACCATATTACCGATTTGTATTTCCTCAATCTCATAATCCCCGATGCGCAATCTTTTTCCTGATGGTAGTATTGCAAAACCGTAACTCTTAATAAGCTTATTAGCTTCTCCAAGTTTGCTGTCAAGTATTTTTTCAATGTGAGCCTGATTTTCTTTTATCTTATCTGTACGAACATCAAACTGACCGACAAATTTCTGAAGTTCAATAGTCTGTGCAACGAAGTCATCCATTGCATCTGATACATTTTCACTCTGGGTTAGATTCGCTTGAGCAATATCAGATATGTGATTTACAGCCCTTAATATCTCTGAAGAACTGAATTTAACCTTTTGAACCTCTTCTGTAATGGTTTTTACAAGACCGGTTATGAGTTCGTTTGACATCGCGATATCTTTCAATATCTTTGTTGTCTCCTTTGAGTAGTTAACACCCTCTTTAATGATCTTGTTGTTATTATTAATCAGTTCGTCGATCCGGTTTGCCGCCTGTGTAGATTTTTCGGCAAGCTTTCTAACTTCCCCCGCTACGATATTAAACCCTTTACCGGCTTCCCCCGCCCTTGCAGACTCAATAGAAGCATTCAAGGATAGTAAATTCGTCTGCTCGGCTATATCATTTATCATCTCAATGATCTCTGTTATCTCGACAGAACTTGTCTCTATCTTATTCATTTCAAGCTCAAGTTTTTTCATTGACTCCATACCAATCTTACCTTTTTCCAAGGCTTGTGTAGTATAGTCATTTGCTTTTGCCGACTCATTTGATATCGTCTCAACCATTGAATTAAGTTTTTCAAAACTTGCAACAGTCTCTTCTACCGTAACCGCCTGAGCATTTGCCGATTCAGCAACAGTATTTGATGAGATAAACAATGTTCTAAGGTTCTTATTCATAACAATAATTGCAATATATACCTTTTGTATCAAGACCTTTAGCGTTTCAACCGTATCGGTAAAAGCGTATGCAAGGTCATTAAACTCGTCATTTCTTTTACCTATATTAAATTTAAATGTTAAGTCTTTCTGCTTAATCTTTTCAGTATTGTCAATCATCAGCATGATCGGGTTTATGATCATTCTTGAAACCATCTCCGCAAGACCGAAACTAAACACAACACTCAAAAACACAAGTGAAAAAACTATAATATTTGATGATCTTTTATTATTAAGACTTTCATTAATCGTAACACTGACCCCTATTGCACCATAAACCTTGTCATTTGCCACAATCGGGAGTATATAGGTTGTAAACAATGTATTATGTCGCTTGTAATACTTATTCGGCAGTATGGACTGACCATTATCAATAGCCCTTCTAATCATACCGTCCCTATCCTGTACAACGGCCATAAATCTGCTGTTCATTACCTCGCCGAGAATCTCTGAATTACCCGTAGTCATAAATGTAGCCATCTCATCACTTTCATTTTTAATATAGACGGTAATCTCATACAATTCGCTTGACTTTTGTATATGTTTTAATGCATACCAAAGGCTCTGATACCGCTGGTTTGCAAGATTTCTGGTATTAAAAAGCTGTTCCTGATCAACAGTACTTAATATAGCGGCCGTTGCATTTGCACTGTTTTTCATAACAGTCTTATCCTTTAATTCAACTAACCCTTGGTATCTTATTGTTGCAGTAATTCCGGCAGTTAAACCTAAAGCTGTCAAACTTACAATAAATGTGGCATATATTTTAAATTTTATTGAAATTCTTGCTTTGTTCTTTGAAACCTTCTTTTTATTTTTGTCCATATATCACACCTGAATTAATACAAATTTCCGGATTAAAAGAGTTTAAATAAAAAAAAGAAACTCCGGTATATATATTATAGGTTGTTTTCATAAAAACTTAACCTGATCCGGCTAATTTTTTGAAGTTGATCTAATAATCACATCTCTAAACATTCACAATAAAACAATTTTATAACAACTTAATGTTTATTATTAAACAAACATCACGCTTTGATGTTACTTAATTCACATATAATTCAATTTATGACATTTTTATATACCAATACTACAACTTTTAACAACTATTTCACTTATTAATATTGACAATTACTTTTGTTTATTGTAATATACACGCCATATAATATTATATTGTATTTCTAAGGAGGATAAATTGAGCAATTCAAATAATAAAAATCAAGACAACTCGTTCAATGAACTTGATGCCTTTATTCAGAATCTTTTATCAGTCAGCGACAATGCCGCACACAAGAGAGGCGTTCTCATCCAATCTTTACATAAAGCACAGGAGCTTTTCGGCTATCTACCTCCTAAGGTTCAGGATTTTATTGCGAAAAAACTAGACATAAGTCCTGCTAAGGTGTTTGGTGTGGTATCATTCTATTCATTCTTCACGATGGAGCCGAAAGGTGACTTTGTTATTAATGTCTGTATGGGTACGGCATGCTATGTCAGAGGTGCTGATAAGGTTCTTACAGAGTTTGAAAACCTCCTTAAAATTAAGTCGGGTCAAACAACACCGGATGGTAAATTCAGTTTATCATCATTAAGATGTGTAGGTGCTTGCGGTCTTGCTCCTGTTGTAATGGTAAATGGTGATGTTTTCGGGAAAATTAAACCGGATGAAGTAAAAAACATTATCGGAAAATACAATAATATTTCCGGTCAGAATTAGGAGTAGAAAATGAATAAAATTAAATCAAGAGATGACCTATTAAAAATACAGGAATCAGAAAAAATAAACCTTTTAGTCAGAAAAGGAACATTAAAGCCATCAAAAGACGGAATTAAGCAGTTTATTATGGTTTGCGGCGGAACAGGATGTCATGCATCTCAAAGTAAATTGCTTCTTGAAAATTTAAAATCTGAGATAGAAAAAAATTCCCTTTCAGGAAAAGTCGAAGCTCTTTGTACGGGGTGTTTCGGTTTCTGTGAGCAAGGTCCGATTGTCTCCGTACAACCTGACGGAGTTTTTTATGTTCAGGTCAAGCCGGAAGATGCTAAAGATATTATTAACGACCACATAATTAATGGTAAAATCGTAGAAAAACTTTTATACAAAGACCCGTTATCAAAGAATTTTGTTACAAAACAAAGTGAGATACCTTTTTATAAAAAACAAGTCAGAATTGCCTTGAGAAACTGCGGTATGATCGACCCGGAAAACATAAATGAATACATAGCACTTGACGGTTATAACGCACTCGCAAGGGTTCTTTTTGATCTGGGAAGAGATAGCGCTTTGGATCAAATCAAGAAATCCGGTCTTCGTGGAAGGGGCGGCGGCGGGTTCCCTACAGGTTTAAAGTGGGAATATGCAAAAAAAGAAAACAGTTCACAAAAATACATCATATGTAACGCTGATGAAGGTGATCCGGGTGCTTTTATGGATAGAAGTATCCTTGAAGGTGACCCGAACGGTGTACTTGAGGCGATGGCTATAGCAGGATTTATAGTAGGTGCAAGTAAGGGATACATCTATATCAGAGCAGAATATCCGCTTGCTATTGAAAGATTAAAAAAAGCCATAGAACAGGCAAATTCTTTAGGCCTTCTCGGCAATAATATTATGGGCTCAGGATTTTCTTTTGAAATTGTTTTAAGTTACGGTGCCGGCGCTTTCGTATGCGGAGAAGAAACAGCACTGATCAACTCGATACAGGGAGAAAGAGGTGAACCGAATGTAAAACCACCTTTCCCCGCACAATCAGGTCTTTGGGGTAAACCATCAATAGTAAATAATGTTGAGACTTTCGCAAATATTTGTCCGATAATTCTTAACGGCGCTGATTGGTTCTCTAAAATCGGAACAGAAAAAAGCAAAGGAACCAAGGTATTCGCACTTGCAGGAAAGATTAACAATGTCGGATTAGTTGAAGTACCGATGGGTATTACGCTTAGAGAGATCATCTATGATATCGGTGGCGGTATTCAGAACAACAGAAAATTCAAAGCAGTTCAGACAGGTGGTCCATCAGGCGGATGTATTCCTGAAAGTCATATAGATATAAAGATTGACTATGATAACCTTATTCAGATCGGCTCTATGATGGGATCGGGAGGAATGATCGTTCTTGATGAAGATGACTGTATGGTTAATGTGTCCAAATTCTACCTTGAATTTACTAAAGAAGAATCATGCGGACGATGTACCCCCTGCCGAATAGGAAATAACAGACTTCTTGAGATTCTTACTAAGATAACCAACGGTAATGGAGCACCGGAAGATCTGGTTACTTTAAAAGACCTTGGAGAAACAATCAAAGATACATCGCTCTGCGGCTTAGGACAAACTGCACCTAATCCGATTTTAAGCACTCTCAGGTTTTTTAATGATGAATATAAAGCCCATATCTATGACAAAAAATGCCCTGCAAAATCATGTACCAAATTGCTCAAATACAGAGTTATTGAAGACAAATGTGTAGGATGTTCCGCTTGTTCAAGAGTATGCCCGGTATCATGTATTTCGGGAGAACTTAAGAAAAAATATGTTATAGACGAAAGCAAATGTATCAAATGCGGTGCATGTATGCAGAAATGTAAATTTAACGCTATTGAGATAGTTTAAGGAGATTGGCAATGATAAATCTAACTATAAATAACACTCCCATATCCGTGCCTGCCGGAACCACGGTTCTTGCCGCAGCACAAATGGTAAATATCCATATCCCGCGATTATGTTATTACGAATTCCCCGGACAGGATAAAGTAAACAGGATTGCTTCTTGTAGAGTTTGCGTTGTAGAGATCGAGGGAAGAAGAAATCTTGCTCCTGCGTGCGCAACATTGGTTTCAGAAGGTATGATAGTTAAAACCAATACACCGAGAGCTATCAAAGCAAGAAGAACTATGGTTAAACTCCTTCTTTCTGATCACCCTGACTCATGTTTAAGCTGTGCAAAAAACAATGATTGTGATCTCCAAACCCTTGCAGCTGACCTTGGAATACGGGAAAGAAAGTACACCGGTGAGAAATCAACCTTTCAGGTTGACACTTCAAGTTTTTCACTAATGAAAGACCCCGAAAAATGTATCATGTGCAGAAGATGTGAGGTTATGTGTAACGATATTCAAACATGTAATGTACTTTCTGCCGTAGGTAGAGGATTTGAGGTTGTAGTATCAACAGCCTACCATGCACCGCAAATAAATACAGCTTGTACATTCTGCGGTCAGTGTGTATCTGTTTGTCCTACCGGAGCGCTTACTGAGGTTTCATATATTCAGGATGTTTGGGATGCGATTAATGACACTACCAAAACTGTAGTTGTTCAAACAGCTCCTGCGGTAAGAGTCGCATTAAGCGAAGAGATCGGATTACCCGATGGACAACCGATAACCGGTAAACTTGTCTCCGCACTAAGAAGACTCGGCTTTGACAAGGTATTTGATACTGATTTTGCCGCAGACCTAACTATTATGGAAGAAGCTCATGAAATAATAGAAAGATTAAAAAACAAAACAAACCTCCCGATTCTAACATCTTGTTGCCCGGGCTGGATAAATTTTATCGAATATTACTATCCTGACCTTTTGAACATACCGTCAAGCTGTAAATCACCGCAACAGATGTTTGGTGCAATAGCAAAATCATATTACGCGAAGAAAATCGGCGTTGATCCAAAAAATCTAGTTGTCGTATCGGTAATGCCTTGCCTTGCAAAGAAATATGAAGCTAACAGACCTGAATTTACTAATGATAATGTTCAAGATGTGGATTTTGTTATATCAACAAGAGAGCTCATCAAAATGATGAAAGAAGCCGGCTTAAGTCTTAAAGATCTGCCGGATGAGGAATACGACAATCCGCTTGGCGAGTCAACCGGGGCAAGTGTTATATTCGGCGCAAGCGGCGGTGTCCTCGAAGCAGCACTTAGAACAACCTATGAATGGGTATCAGGCAAAGAACTTAAAAACCTTGATTTTAAGCAGGTTAGAGGGCTTGATGGAATTAAAGAGGCAACCATAGACATCGAAGGAACTAAGATTAATGTAGCTGTTGCATCGGGACTCGGCAATGCACGAAAAATTCTCGAGAAAATTAAAAATAAAGAAGCCGATTACCATGCAATAGAGATAATGGCTTGCCCGGGGGGATGCATCAACGGGGGCGGACAACCGTACAAACACGAACAAACCAATATCCTTCAAAAAAGAATGGAAGGTATTTATTCTGAAGATGCAAATAAGAAGATCAGAAAATCTCACGAAAATCCCTCTATTAAAAAATTATATGATGAATTTCTCGGAAAACCGGGTAGCGAGGTTTCTCATCATCTCCTACACACTAAATACTTTAGAGGCGGTGCAGATACTTCCTCAAAAAGACATAAATAAAATCTGCCCTTCGGGGCAGTTTTTTTTTATTTGTAAATATAAATAATTACTATTTGAGATTTAGAATAATTGTTGTATAATAAGTGTTAAAAATATCACGGTAGTTATTAAACGGAGAACTTTAATGAAAATAAAATTTATTTTAACTATATTTACTGCAGTAATTTGGATTATTACAGCCATCGGATGCCCTGTCGAGTTTGACGATGTTGAGCTTGAACCGTATCATTCGATAACAGGATTAGACCAGCCCCGAAAAATGAGCATAGTAGAAATAACCGGTAAAGATTATCTTTTTGTTTGTGATACCAAAAAAGGTATTTTAAAGATATCATTAGAGGATAACGACTCGATTTTCACGGTTAATGACAAATCTACAAGTTTTAGTTCTCTTGAAGAATCAACTATTTTCACTTTTAAAACCGGTGGCGATATTGATCTTACTCCGATTGATTTTGATGTCGCTTCAGGCAGATATATGTTTGTTCTTCTAAAAAACGAGGACTATACTAAAACATACATAAGAAGAATCGATCTTCAGGCAGAATTCACAGTTGTTGCAGCAGATGCAGATATACAGCTTATAAGTTTTCAAGGAGGATATTTATCTGTAAATAGTGATGCGATTTTTGTTTCCGGATACGGTACTAACTCCATTAAAGCTTATATTATAGATAACGGCGATAGTTATAACTTTGTTGATGCGACAACAGATACACTTAAAATCGTCAGAACTCCGGGAAGAATTTTTGCAAACGCCAACAATTGGGTATATATATCTGACAGAAGCTACATTGTGCCCGGTGTCAGAATGATTAGTTTCGACCCGGCATCAGGTAAATTTGATACAACTACAGATTTTTTTTCGACCCCGGCCAACACTTATTTTGCCGGTATAACTTTTGACTCGAACAAGCTTTACGGCGTTTCGGGTGACGGTCTTGTAACTTACGATCTTGCATTAGATACAACTACTGATACCGAGTTCAATAAGATGTCGAAAAAAAACACAGAATCTGTATATAATTTACATGTCAATTCAGGAACAGGTTACTTAACAAGGGGATACAGCATATTAATTATTAACAATATCGATACAGCAACCCCAACAAAAGGTAAAACCATAACGCTTGGTTCAAGATATCAATCATTGGACTCTTTTGTTTGGGTAAATGACTGTATTCTTTATAATAACGGAACAGACGACTATTTGATATCCTCAAGTCAAGGAAACGGCACTTTGATTATTAATTTACTTGACTAATGAAAAGGGTTTATCTACTTTTATTAATATTTTTTTCATTATTTAATACATATTCAGCACCAACAGTTTTTAATTTTGGAAGATCTGAAATCGGTACCGATCTTTTGTGCTATAAGTATGGACGAGAAGACAAGGTAATACTTTTGATCGGCGGAGCATTATCAACTCCATATATATCCTCTTCTGCATTGAGGGGAATTTTGTCATCAAATAATATTAGTGATGCGGGTAATTACTCCTTATGGATTGTGCCTGATCTGGGAATTACTACACAGGATCGTTATTCAATATTCGCCGGCTCAACTCCGATCAGATATGATTTTATAAAACAGGATATCGAGCTTTGTTATTACTCTCGGATAATTGATATTAAACAAGGCCCACACAAAAGGCCTGAATCACAAGCACTGGTTAACCTTGTAGATTCGATTGTTGATAAAGAAGGATCCAGAATTATTCTGTTATCCGGTTCAGGTTCAAGCGTTATTACCTCTGATAATCAAATCAATACTTCTTTGGCATTAGAACTATTTCAGGATCTTAATTATGATTACCACCAGACAGACAAACGGAATATCACCATGGAATATTATTTTGCTGAACACTTTAATATTCCTACTGCCATAGTTGAGTTCAAAGAGATTGAAAACGCAATACCTGAGATACAGGAATTGTTAGTAAAAATCTCAAATCATAATTCATTTATTCCGGGATTCTTCCGCCGATCATTTACGGTAAATAACTCTATCTACCTCAGAGGACATCAAAACAAATATTTGAATATAATTCAAAATAATCCTGCCGAATTCATAAATTCGCTATCCGAGACTTTAGAAAACACGGAACTGCTTTTACTCGTAAACAAAAGCAATCTGCTTTCATCAGATTACAGACCTAATGATCTTATCGATTATACACCGATTATCCCCTGTAATAGATCTCCGTCATTTTTAAGAGCCATTCTAAAAGAAAACCTTGAAAAAATGGTCAGTGACTCAAGACACCTTGGACTCAACCTTAAAGTAATCTCTTCATACCGTTCTTATGAACAACAAAGAAATACCTTTAACTATTGGGTTAACACCTTAGGTCACGAAAGAGCAGTAATGGTAAGTGCAGTAGCCGGAGCATCTCAACATCAACTTGGAACAGCTATCGATTTTAACTCTCTCGAAACAACTTTCGGAGATACGCCGGAAGGCAGATGGCTCTATAACAACAGCTATAAATACGGATTTATCATTTCTTATCCTGAGGGACTTGAAAATCTGACCGGTTATACATACGAACCATGGCATTACAGATATATAGGGACAAAATCAGCGTTTATTGTGAAATCATATTACAATAACATACTTGAAGATTACTTAAACTGGTTTTGGTGTAACATAAAAACCCTATAAACAACTTTTAAAACAATAACATCAATCAATATATTGACATTTTCTCATATATTTGTTATATATGTTGACAATAATTTTTTGATCAGGAGTTTATTATGTATAGAGTACTTGTATCAGACAGCATATCGCAGGAAGCTCTCGATGTATTTAAAGAATATAAAGGGATAGAGGTAGTTGTTAAGACTGACCATACTCCGGAAGAACTTGAAAAAGTAATAAGTGACTATGATGCACTTATTGTAAGAAGCGCAACAAAATTCAAAGGTGCGGTTGTTGAGAAAGCAGCAAAGATGAAGGTGGTTGGAAGAGCAGGAGCAGGAGTTGATAATATCGATGTTCCGGTTTGTTCTAAAAAAGGGATAGTTGTTATGAATACCCCGGGAGGTAACTCAGCAGCAGTTGCTGAACTTACTGTTGCTTACCTTCTTGCGATGTCAAGAAACATTGTACCTTCAAGTCAATCAATTAAAGAAGGTAAATGGGAAAAAAATAAGTTTGCAAAAAACAGCGTTGAAGTTGCAGGTAAAACACTCGGTATAATCGGAACCGGTAATATCGGTTCATTAGTTGCAGAAAAAGCCAAAGGTCTTTCAATGAATGTTGTAGCCTTTGACCCGTATCTATCAGAAGAAAAAGCTGCATATATGGGAGTAAACAAAGTTAATGATATTAATGAATTATACTCAGTATCTGACTATATAAGTCTCCATGTACCAAAAAATGAACAGACAACAAATCTAATCAACAAAGACTCGATTGCTAAGATGAAGAAAGGCGTATATATTGTTAACTGTGCAAGAGGCGGTATTATTAATGAAACGGATCTTCTTGATGCACTGAATTCAGGTAAAGTACAAGGGGCTGCACTTGATGTATTTGAATTAGAGCCGGTTGATCCGAAAAACCCACTGTTACAGCACCCTAATTTAGTATGTACCCCCCACCTCGGTGCAAGCTCAATTGAAGCACAAGTAAATGTAGCAATAGCAATAGCTCATCAGGTTTCTAAGTATCTGCTAACAGGTGAGATTTCTAACGCAGTGAATGTTCCGACACTCGATAGCGATACCAGAAAACTTCTTAATCCGTATATCACACTTGCTGAAAAGGTCGGAAACCTATACAGACAATTTGCCGATCTTACCATATCAGAGATTGAGATAGAATACACAGGTGAAGTTCATGAATATCCGATCAATTCTGTAACAACCTCACTACTTATAGGTCTATTTAACAGCGTTATCGAAGGAATTAACTTCGTAAACGCCCAATCGGTTATTAAAGATATGGGAATAAAAATTGTAGAAACAAAAAAAGCTGAATCAAGAGATTATGCCTCACAAATATTATTACGAACAAAGAATGCTACAGGCACAACAGAGATAGTTGGTGCGGTTTTTAGAGAAGGAATATACAGAATTGTGAGAATAGATGAATTCAAAGTTGAGTTTGTTCCTGAGGGTAATCTGCTGCTCACTATTAACAAAGACAAACCTGGTTATATTGGAGCTCTCGGTACCATACTCGGATCTGCTAACCTCAACATTGCCAACATGGAGCTCGGAAGAAACAACAAAGGTGAAGCCATGAGTTTTGTACAGATAGACGGAGAGATACCGGATTCTGTAATAAACCAAATCAAGAAAATTGAGGCACTAACCAAAGTATTTAAGATCAAAATGAACTAATCTATCAATTATTAAAGATCCTGATAAACGCTATTCAGGATCTTTTTTTTCAAATACATTTCAAAAAGGTTTTTTATAAAAATGCAATATGACGAACTAATAAAACTTATTAAAGCACGAAGATCGATAAGATCATACACCGAACACCCCGTCTCAGAAGAAGACATAAACAAGATTATTGAAGCAGCAATATACGCTCCGAGTCCGACAAATACCCAGGGGTGGAGATTCAGGATTATTAATAACAAAAATGATATTGAGAATCTTGTAAACACAATCAAGCTAAGTGCCAAAAAGCTATTTAACAAAGAAAATGAAGGTGTAACAGATCAAATATTAAATGAATACTCAGAAAATTTTTATTTCTTTAAAAATGCTCCTTTAGTAATTATATTTTACAGTAAAAAGCCGCTCGGCATAGCAAAAGATCTTTTTGGAGACAATGATCTTTTAATAAGGGGATCAGGCTTAATTCTAAGTATGGGTATGGCACTTCAGAATATGACTCTTACTGCCGAATCTCTCGGATTATCCACCTGTGTGGTAACAGGCTCATTGATCGCTGAAGAAGCAATAAATCAACTCTATCCTCCCCCCGCTAAATATGAACTTTGCGGTTTACTGATTGCAGGGTACAAAACAAAAACACCATCAATCCCGACAAGACTTCCATTATCTAAATTTATTGTTAAATAATACTCGATTTAAATTCAAGAGATAGCAGGTAATTATCGAAAATATATTACGATTTGTTAATATTGGAGTAATTACAAAAAATGGCTGAGCCGCAATTAAATAATCCGAACAACTCATTTGATTCACTTACAAAAGAACTAACCAACTCAGAAAAGAAAAAACTTTTAGAAAAACTATCAATACGGCTCGATACAACAGCTGAAATAATCAAAGAAGAAAAAGAATCGATAACAAGTATCTATTCAAAAAAACAAGACGCCTTTATTGAACACAGGATTCATTCCATGTCTCTGCTTGATAAAATCATTCTTTGGTTCAGATCAATATTTACAGGCAAAACCCGCTATACACTTGTTCTTGATGATGAACTCTCTTTGATAAAAAAGAAAATCAACACACAGCAATCCGGTTTAATAATTGATTTTGACACCAATCAAATAACATTTAAAGTCATCTCACTTTTTTTACCGTTATTTACCCGTCTCCTTGAGAATGAAACGCGATTTAAGGCTTTTTTTCTCGATCAGGAGTATTATTACGGTTTTTTGTCATATTCGATAGAAAACAGATTTGCAATCCAATTAAAAGAAGAGCTTGAACTCCTTCATCCTGAAAACATTCTTGAAGAGCAGGATAACGAAAAATACCTCGACCAGATAATTTTTGATAAAGAGATGAACTTGCGATTATCAAGATACTTTAACAAATTTGAAAAATGTGATTTTTCTATTCTATCAAAGGAGATGACCTCATTTGATACATTTTTGTTGCTTTTAAAATTTGATATTAGGAATTTATTAAGCTCATTTAAAATCAATAATGTTAATGAACAATTAAGCATTGCAAATAATATTGAGTTTTTCAAAGTATCAAAATCACTCGAGATACTCGGAACAATAATCAACAACCTCGATGATAAAGTCAACTATGCAGATTATCTTAAAGGGCTTGTTCTGTACACCTCAGTCAATCCTGTTATACATTATAACGACCAGGTTGAGATTTTTCACGAACAGGATATTCAGGGAATTACCGATATATTCAATATTATTTTTTCAATTAAAAAAACTATACCTTTTCAAGAGATATTTAAGTATTTTAACAAGAATCTATTTTATTGTTTTAAACAATTCAGCATTAATTACGATCTTATTCAAATCTATAAAGAATCCAAAAAAGCCATAACAGAATCATCATGGAAACGCTTCTATATCAATTTTAAGAAAAAACTTTTTATGAACCTTGTTAATGAGATACTGCCTGATTTTGATCTTAACTCACTCGCATATTTTAATAACTCCCTAAGGGATATTTTCGATAAAGATATGCAGAGACTATTCATTAACATCAACTCATTGAATATAATCAATAAATTTAATAACGATCTATATCTGATTAGAATAGAGAAGCTCATGAACAGACTCCTTATTGACGGAACTTTTGTTGATAACCTTGAAAGGGAATCCCTTTCAACTGCTTACCAGAACCTGAAAGAAGCAAAAAATGCTATTCAAAAATTTGACAATTCATTAAGCAATACCGGTGAAACAGGCAAGAAACTCAGACAACTCAGACAAAGATCTACGGGAGATGAATATTTCCGCACAAATTTGAAGAATGCCATCCTTGATCTGAACAAAGAATCCAAAGATATAATTAATGCAATTATGGAAAGCTATGAGATTTTAATCAGATTCTTACGACAGTTTAGTAAGCCGATCCCGGGAAAAGGTTTTCCGGTTACAAACCTTGACAATGTGAAACCTGTATCCGGAACACATATTTATATCGAAATCGAAAAAACATTGAATTATTTTGAAAAATTGTATAAAATACTTTCACTGTCAGAAACGATACAATAACCGGATAATATTATGGAGAACAAAAACACTTTAGATTCGATTATCAAAGAACTCGATACCGGTGAGAAGCAGGATCTTTTAAATAAGATCATTAAACCGGAAGAAAAAGATGAATCTGAATCCAAAGATGAACAGGAAAGATTAACCCCTTCTCAGAAACAAGCAAGCCAACTCAAAATTGCAAGAAATGAGTATAACAATTACAGCTGGCTTAATAAAATGATAATAAAGATTATCTCCCTTATGAAAGGAAAAAAAACTGAGGAGATTGTGCTTGAAAATATTATTATCAGTATTAAAAAAGAGATTATTTCAAGATACGGAAACATTATTGACTTTGACCGCAATACATTTACTTCAGAATTTATTAAAGAACTTGCTCCGCTTGCGAGAATATCATCAGAACTTTCAAATTTTTTTTCCAGATACATAAAGAATGACATTGTTAATTTTACAGGTTTTATATTTGAGTCCTCGTTACCTGATGAAAAAAGAAAATTTTTAAATAGTACCAATCCGGAATCAATAACCTACAATAAAGAGATGTCCGATAAAAACCTTTTCAATAAAGAACGAGACAAGAGATTACGGGAATATTTTAATTCAATAGACAGAAATAACTATGTCACGCTCAGCGATCAGATAGACAAACTCGAGATTCTTTTTAAAATTATATTCTTTGATTATCAGAGTTTATTCAAATGTTTTTATTTATCCGACATTTCCGAAAAAATTTCCTCAACTAACTTTTCCGAGTATCATAGGGTAGAAAAGGATTTAGAAAGACTATTCAAGTATATGTTCTATATAAACTTCCGTTTCGGCGATATTGATTTTATACTGTCATACCCCGAATTCCTCCGCTCCGAATCAACACAGGAGAAAGAGATCCCATCCCCTGATGATATTAAAAAGATATCTAATGTATTTAGCGCTATTGATATACTATCAAAAAAAATACCTTTTCTTCAAATCTTCAGGTATTTTAAAAACAATATTCAATACACTCCGGCAAAAGCCCCTTCAAGTCAGAATTTTATGATAAATTATAAAAATTATAAAAAACAACAACTGACCTTGCAATGGGATAATTATTATAAAAAAATGAGAGAAAAGTATCTCAGTGATCTGATAGAGGAACTGATCGGTTTCTATGAATATACAACACTACCTAATTTTACACCTTCACTAAAATCACAATTAGAGAAATACTCAACCATAAAACTCAACAATATCTATATGCTGAATCTTTCTGCCGAATTCTTAAACAGGATTTATAAAAAAAAGATAGAACCGGTAATAAACTCACTTCTCGTCAATGGAAATTTTAAGAATGAAGGATCAAAAGTTTTACTATCAAATGCCTATTTTGAACTTGAAAATGCATATAAGGGTATAATCGAATATGATGAATCGTTTTCTGAAAACAATTCTCAAGGCAAAAAACTTGTTACCTTTATCAAACTTGTTGGAACTGACGCAAAATACGCCAAAACCCTACAAAACAAAGTATTAGAGATAAATTCAAAAACAAACGAAATTGCAAAAGCAGTCAGTAATCCGATGAAGAATATGTATGATGTTCTAATAAGAATACTTGATGTAAATAATCCGGTTATGTGTCCGGTAAGCAATGTTGACTCGATCAGATTTTCCGGTTATCTCGCAAACCCGATTAAAGCTATCGAAGATTCTGTAAAATTATTTAATATGTATTACGAAATATTAAATAACTTTGACGAAAACAAAAAGTAATTTTTTTTCTTGATTTTTAATATATTTCTTGAAATTAATTGTTAAGAGGGATATAATTACTTGTATTTAATTTCTTAGGAGGATTTTATGTATAAAAAGGTTATTGTTCTATTGATTATTTCATCTTTGTTTTTTACTGTTTGTAAAAAGACTGATAATCAGCAATCTCAAAATGTAATAACAAACCAAAACACATGTATAGTTACTATGATAGAGGGAAAAGCTTATATCTCTACACCGGATAACACTGAAAAAAAAGCAGTGTCGGTAGGTGATTCTCTTACAGAAAACACAACAATCTATACTGACGCCGGCTCAGTCATCGAACTTAAAATCGGTACCGGTTCATGTGTAAGAGTCAGAGAAAGCTCGGAAGTTGTTATATCAACTTTATATAAGGATGCAAACCAGCAAAACACCATGTTTAGTCTTAACATGGGAACAATGATTGCTAATCCTGAAAAAATCGAAGATGGTTCAACATTCGAGGTTGATACTCATACTGTAACAGCCGGCGTTAGAGGAACACAGTTTATTGTTTCAGTTTCAGAGAATCACATCTCAAAAATTGCGGTTTTTGAGGGGGAAGTAAGAGTCAGACAAAATATTGATTTTGCTCAACTTGATTCTGTAAGACAGGTTAATCCCGAACTGGCAGAACAGATTATTGCAAGCTTATCTCAAGATATAGTTCTTGCCCCTAACGATAAAGTTGAAGTTTCTCAGGAAGTTGTTAACGAGGTTCAGAACATAGTTAATCAGGAATTAGCTGAACTTGTAATACAGATACAGGAATTAAATAACAGTATTGTTGAGCTTGAAGCTGTACTTAATAATTTCAAGGAAAACAATTTAACAGAGATAGCTGCAAGAGCTAATTCTGCTGTAGAAAAAGCTACTGTTACACCTGAAGAATGGACTGAAGAATTAAATGTAAATGAATTTGTTGAAATGAGAGAATCAGTGGAGGCAGCTTCTTCATCCTCATCTGTTTCCTCTGAAGATGTCGTTTCTTCTTCATCAGAATCGAGCATCTCATCATCTGAAGTTGCAGCTGTTGTAGAAAGAACTCCGCAGCCGACATTAGTGATCGAAAAAGTAGGATCACTCGGGGTCAGACTTTCTGAAGAAGGAACATATATTACCGCTGATAGCAATAATATAATCATCGCTTCATCTGATAACAAGAGTGTTTATTGTCTTGACAAAACCGGAACATTAAAATGGAAATCTGAAAACATGAATATCAGTAACTTCCAGAGTGTACCTTTGATATATGGAGCTAATGTATTCTTAACTACTACCAACGAAGCAATCGTAATGAGACTCCAAAACGGGGCTGTAGTTCTTACAACCCCCGGCTTAGGAACAACTTACGGAACATCACCGGTCGTAAGCGGAAATGCTGTTTATCTACCTGCAAGATCAGGTGTATATAAGTTCACAGGTTCTGAGTACTCGCTGGTAGCAAGACATACTACTTCAAACTTCTACTACTTATCATCAATAGATAATTTACTATACATTATGGAAACTATTGATAGAAATCTTATGGCTATGGATACAAACAGTAAAGAAATTGTTTGGAAATCAGATACACTTACAGGAACTTGTTATACAGCTGCTGTTAAAGCGTCAGAATTCCTTGTAACCCTTGACAGTACAGGTAATATCTACAAATATAACCTTACACAAGGCAGCACAAGCTATGAAACAACAAAACTCAGATCGGGTACATATTCAAATATGGTAGCTGCAGGTAACAATATTTACTATATTGATATGCTTGGTAATTTTAGCAGAGTCAATGTAAATGACATTGCTACATCAATAATCCTTAGCAGAGTTGATTCATCACCTTCAGCAGATGTGTATCTTGCAAAAAGAATTGTTAAGTCAGGATCACATTACTATTATGCGACAGATTCAAACAGAATATACCATTATAATGCACAAACCGGACAATCTGAGTTTATTACAGTAACCGGAATGGCTTCAACAGAATCTCTTGTAGGTGCTCCTGCAATATTTACTGATGAGATCGTAACTGTTGACTCCAGATCAAATATCTATAGAAGATATACAAAGTTGATGTAATAATCAACCGCATTTATTCAAAGAACCGCTTGATAAGGCGGTTCTTTTTTTTAAATTCAACCATAATATTTGAATTTAGATGAATTCTACTAAATTTTTAAAATTCTTTAAAATATTTACTTGTTAAATTGAATTCAATAATATATAATCACTAAAAATTCTGTTATTTTTTGGGGAGGGAATAATGGGAATTGGGAATGATATCGATATCTACAATGAATCGATCTTTGACAAAGCTATGACACTCACATCAGATGAGTTTGATTCGTCATTAAATGCACGACACAATACTTACAGGGACCTTTGCGACGATATTAATAGTGAAAATATACCTGCAACTATCGAGGAACTTGAACTTCAGATAGACAGGCTTAAACAAAGATGGGGGGAATTTACTTATCTGATCGGACAAAGACTGAAAATAATTTCAGAGAAAGGACTCTACGAATCAAAAGGTTACTCAGATTTTAAAACCTATGTTAATGTAGCTCTTAAAATGTCTGAATCAAATGCGTATTATTATATCACCGTGTATGATTTCTTTACAGAGGAACAAACACGAAGAGCAGGCTCAAAGCTGAAACTTCTTATACCGATACTAAATAAAGTAAAAAAAGAAAAAGATGTACCGGAAGAACTTAAAGAAGCAAGATTCAAAGACATGCGCGATGAGCTTTTTGCAAAGATTTGTAATAAAACCTACAGGGAATCGGAAAAAATAATTTCTGATATGAAAAACAAATATTTTAATACCATTGATGAGATGATTGATTTTCAGAAAATAGTTATTAAGCGAGATAGAATAATTATTCATGAAGAGGACAAAGAGATCAGAGAAGAACTTGTTAAGATCATAAACGAGTATTATTTATAAAAAAAAAGCCGGAAATATCCGGCTTTTTTTAATTAAGCAACACAGTGAAATCCACCATCAATAAATATAACCATTCCGGTTACTGCCTTTGCAAGGTCAGAAGCAAGATAAACTGCAGTACCTGCGACATCTTCTCCTGTTATATGCTTTTTCATCAAACTCCTATCGGTAAAATCGTTATACATATCAAGGAATCCGGGAATAGATCTTGCAGCAACTGTTCTTATCGGCCCCGGAGAGATCGAATTAACCCTGATGTTTTTAGGTCCGCATTCAAGGGCCAAGTATCTTACTGAAGCCTCAAGAGCTGCTTTTGCTATACCCATGGCGTTATATGCCGGTAATGCTTTAATCGAACCAATGTATGTTAAAGTCATTATTGATCCGCCGCCTCTTTTTTCTAATAAAGGTATAGCATATTTTGACATACCTATAAGAGTGAAAGCCGATACCTCAAGAGCCAACTTAAAACCATCTGATGATGAGTTAGTTATACCACCGGCGAGCTCGTTCTTATTAGCAAAAGCTATTGCATGAACAAAAATATCAAGTCCGCCAAGCTTTGAATCAATAGTATTAAACAAAGACTTTATGTTTTCTTCGTTTGTTGCATCACATTCGATACAGATTGAAGCATTCAATGTCTCTGCGATTTTTTCTACGGTTTCCTTGATTCTTTCCCCCTGATATGTCAAAACAAGCTTCGCTCCTTGTTCTGCATATTGTTTCGCTATGAAATAAGCGATCGACTTGTCATTGGTTATACCTGTTACAAGCGCTATTTTGTCCTTTAAAAGCATAGATTCTCCTTATTTTTTTATTATTAAGCACCTCAATAAACCTGATATTTTCAAGCTTATAGAGCATTAAAACCACAAATACACCTTAAGAAACATTCATAAATCACTATGGCAGTTCATCAAATGCGCTGTTAGCTTTGTTCTTAGCTTCCTGAGACTGTTCTGTCTGATGCTGCTGAAGAATTTGCGATGCCTGACTTGAAACATTCTGCAGCTCCCTGGCAGCCCCTTCTATATCAGATAAAGGGATAAACCTTACTGTCTTATTGATTCGAGCAGCGGCAAAGTCATGATTTGTTAACTCAAGTGATTGAGGGGCAAACCTTTCTGTTTCGAATCGATAGTTGTATCTTCCTGCAGTCAATTCTTCAGAAAAAGTATTTGTAAAATTACCGATAAAATTATTATTTCTATAAACCTTTATCTGTTGTCCTGTAACACTAAAACTTATTGCAACAGGAATTCTTCGTGATTGTGAGGAATGACCGCTTGCTCCGGCTCTTAAATTGGAAGACGAACTTGCACTTACTTGAACGGATGAATTATTATTCTGTGATGATGCCCTAACCTCATCAGGCGGCGGCGGTTGGTAACCGACTTTCTCTACACCCATCTCATCTCTAATCTGCCTTATTATTGATATATCGGGTCTGTTTCCGGCTATAACCTCTTCAGTAATAACCCGTACACTATTATCTAAACGCTCTTTATTTTCATCAAATTCATTATTATTTATAGTAACCATCTCATTACCGGTAACCATCACAGGTTGATTAACAATTGTACTAACCTCCTCGTAAAGGGTCGGGGCTGCATTTTTTAACTCTGATAATGCTTCAGAATCGTAATTCTTGGTTACAGCAACAGTACCATGACTAACGGCAACCTCAGAAATATCATCATTATTTACAACCTTAAATGCTGTCCCTCTTACACCGACTGTAATTGAATGTGTCTCAACCTCAAAAATATCATCAGTTCTTAAAGAATCAACATCCGCATTGATAATTCCAGAAATAAGCTTTATGTCTGTTGTTTCACTTAAGCTGGAAAAAAATGATCGGGTAAGTACTACCGTTGATGAAGGATCCATTTTAACAAAAACTCTCGTACCAAACTTTAATTCAAGCGAGGAATCTGTATCAGTTACAACTGTATCTCCCTCATTTAGATAATCACCGGCTTTAATTTCTCTTTGTGCCATAAGACTGTCAATAACACGGGCATTTCCGGCTAAAGAAACAACTACACAGTTTGTCGGCACTACTTGATTTTTATTCCTGCATGATAAAATGATCATTGCAAACAAAAATACGACAATTACTATTCTTTTCACAAATGTCCCCCTTGAAATATAAAGCATTATAATAAAAAATTTATTTGATTATACAAAAAAATCAATACAAATTAAATAAGAAAAATCTTCTTTAGTCAAGATAAAATTTTTATTTTTGACATTATGGGTACAGATTTATTTTTGGCAATATTTAAATTTTCAAATTGCCAAAATAACTAATTAATGATATTCTACAGCTTAAATTAAACCGGAGGCAGATATGATAAAAAGAGCTTTAGTTACAGGGGGGTCACGGGGAATCGGCAAAGCTATTAGTAAAATGCTTGCAAATAACGGTTACGAAGTAATAATTAACTATCGTTCTGATGATCAACAGGCAAATGCTCTATTAGAAGAGATAACTTCTTGCGGCGGAAAAGCAAAATTAATGAAATTTGATATTTCTGATTTTGAAATAGCAAAATCTACTATAGAACAGGAGATAGATAATAACGGTAATATATCTGTACTGGTTTTTAATGCAGGAACAAGAAAAGATGCACTATTCCCAATAATGGACAGAAAAACATGGGATAACATTATCGATATTAATCTTAAGAGTTTTTACTACATCGCCAACCCTGTTGCAAAAAGTATGTTTTCTGCAAAATTCGGAAAGATAGTAATAATCAGCTCACTTTCCGGTATAACGGGAGTTGCCAGTCAGGTAAACTATTCGGCAAGTAAAGCCGGTATAATTGGAGCTGCCAAGTCTCTTTCTATAGAACTTGCAAGAAGGAATATAAATGTAAATGTTGTAACACCGGGTTATATTTTTACTGATCTGACTAAAGATGTTATAGAATCAGCTAAAGATGAGATTCTTAAAACAATCCCCATGAGAAGGATCGGTCAGCCCGAAGATGTTGCTAATCTTGTTGAGTTTTTAATTAGTGATAAAGCGTCATATATTACCGGTCAGGTGATATCATGTGACGGCGGAGTTATTGTTTAATCAAAATAAGCACGAGGATAATTATGGCAAATAGAGTTGTAATAACGGGCATGGGCATTGTATCCTGCCTCGGCAATGATCTTGAAACTGTTGCAGATTCATTAAAAAACGGGAGACCGGGTTACGAAATTGATCCCGAAAGAATTGATTACAAATTCAGGTGTCCAATGACAGGCACTATCAAAAACTTTGACTCAAAGAACTACCTTGACCGAAAAAAAAGAAAAACCATGTCTGATTCTACCGTATGGGCCTATGCATCCGCTCTTGATGCAATAAAAGACTCAGGTCTTACAGAAGATTTGATACAATCAACAGAAACAGGTGTAATATACGGCCACGATTCTGTCGCTAAACCTTCAATTGATATGTATAAAGAATTAATCGAATATAAAGAAACAAAGATGCTCGGTTCGGGATACATTTTTAAAATGATGAATTCCACCGTAACAATGAATTTAAGTACTTTATTTAAAACGCAGGGAGCTAACTGGTCTGTTGCCGGAGCTTGTGCTTCCGGTGCTCACGCAATAGGACAGGGATTTGAACTGATTAAAAACGGCCATCAGGAAAGGATAATCGCAGGCGGTGCTCAAGAGATAAACTGGGAGATTATGGCAAGTTTTGATGCATTAGGTGCATTCTCAACTTACATTGATGATCCGCTTAAAGCATCCAGACCGTTTGATAAAACAAGAACAGGGTTAGTCCCCTCAGGCGGTGCCGCAACAATAATACTTGAATCCTTAGAAAATGCACTCAAAAGAGGAGCAAAAATCTATGGTGAAATTATTGGTTACGGATTCTCAGCGGACGGCGATGACATGTCAAGCCCTAACGGTATCGGAGCTCAAGTCGCAATGAAAAAACTCTTAAAATCAAGCGGCGTTAAACCGGATATGATTGATTATATAAATGCACATGCAACAAGTACACCGGCCGGTGATGAAAAAGAAGCTGAGGCGATTTATAATGTTTTTGGAATAAAGCCCTATGTATCGTCAACTAAATCGATGACCGGTCATGAATGCTGGATGGCCGGAGCAAGTGAGATTGTTTATTCTATGCTAATGATGAGAGACAATTTTGTTGCACCTAATATCAACTTTACCGAAGGCGAGAATTTTGCGGCTAAGATCAATATTGTAAATAAAAAAACAGATGCTAAACTTAACTATATTGTATCTAATTCATTTGGTTTCGGCGGAACAAATGCCGCGCTTATGATAAAAAGGTTTGATAAATAGATGAAATATGATTATCTGATAATCGGCGGCGGTCTAGGCGGGCTTGTACTTGGAATTATTCTTGCAAAAGAAAACAAACGGGTATGTATTCTTGAACAGCATTACAAACCGGGCGGGTATCTTCACTCATTCAACAGAAGATCGCAAAGATTTGAAACAGGATTTCATTTTGCACCGGAACTTGATAATGACCAAGTTCTCGATATGTACTGGGGTTATGCAGGAATATTAGATAAAATCGAACTTGTAAGGTATAATCGAGATAATTTCCATACCTTGTTATTTCCTGATCTTAAAGTGGAACTCCCCACCGGTCGTGACAATATCAGAGAATATCTAAAAACCATTTTTACTGCAGAGACGATAATTATTGATAAATATTTTGATAAACTCAAAGAACTCAAATCATACTTCATGTTTTTTAATCGCGATCATAAAGGGGATATGGATAAGGAACATCAGTCATTTGAGCTGACTATTAATGATTATTTGAATGGACTTAGCGTTTCAAAAGAACTTCGTGCTGTTCTTACTGCACATTCATTCCTATATGGCGTGCCGCCTTCAGAGGCACCGCTCGGAACCCATGCAATCTTCTCCAATGCAATTTATTCATCTGCTTACGATATTAAGGGTGGCGGTGACGGACTTATAAATGCATTTAGAAAAAGTTTTGAAGAAAACGGCGGTGAGATCAAACTTCGCAAAAAAGTTATTAATATAAAAATGGCAGATAAAACGGCAACCGGTGTTGTAACAGAAGACGGCGATTATTACGAAGCTGCAAATATAGTATCATCAATTAATCCGCAATCAACATTTAAGCTTTTTGATACCAATCCATACAGGTCTGTTTATACAGATCGCATAAATGAGATGGAAAACACAACATCACATTTTGGTCTATATGCATTAATTGACAACAATCAACTTGATAAAATGTGTTCGGACTACCTGTATTTTCCTGATTACGATATTAATAACATTTATAATAAACCGGTTTCATCTGATAACCATGATAACTTCCTCTATATGACTGTACCGACTGCAAGACTCGGCAAAGAAAACAACTTACATGTATTGGAAACACTGAGTCTTGATAGATGGGAAAACTATTCACAATGGCATGATACACACTTCGGCAAGCGCCCCGATAGTTATAAAGAGTTTAAAGAACTGACTGCATCAAAGATAATCAACCAGCTACATAAAGTATTTGGTATTGATAAAGACTCAATTAAGTATTATGAAGGATCGACACCTCTTACAAACTACCATTTTACGGGGAGTCCCAACGGCTCAATGTATGGAATTAAACACTCCATCAATCAAATGCGTGCGCCTATCCGTGCAAGAACTAAAGTACCCAACATATTCTTTACAGGCCAATCGCTGATATTTCCGGGTATTGTAGGTGTAACGATAACAAGTTTCGTTACTGCCTGTGAGATATTCGGTATGGAGCATATTTTTAAGAGAATAGACTCCTCTTTAACCCATTAAGGGTCAAGTGAACAACTGTCTCTACATGAGCAGTCCTCGGGAACATATCAAATACTAACCCGTTAACTAATCTGTAATTTCTACCCAACTCTTTAATATCTCTCATAAGCGTGTGATAATCGCATGATGAATAAATAATATCCCGAACACTCATTTTTAAAAGATTATCCGTAACCCCTTTTTTAAGTCCTTCTCTCGGAGGGTTTAATACAATAAGATCAACATCTTTTATTGAATTAAAACAATTCTCAACCTGTCTTGATATAAACTGTGTTTTATCAGACACCCCGTTTGTTACGGCATTGTACTTAGCGTTTTTAACTGCCTTATGGCCGGCTTCGATTCCTTGTATATACCTGACACAATCCAATCGAGAAATAGCAATTCCGATAACGCCAACCCCGCAATACAGATCACAAATCCTTTCAGCACCAATATTCTCAACAATACTTACGATATATTGGAGCCATTTATCAGCAATGCTGTCATTGACCTGAAAGAAACTTTCTTTATCAAGTCTGAACTTAAGATTTTTATCAAGGACAATCATCTCTTTATAAATGTAACCTTTCTCATCAAAATCCTCATTAAATAACCACAGATCATCTTTGTCAACTTTAGATAGCTGTGTCATCTTTTGATTTAATTCTTTTGAAAGAATACAGCACTCTTTGATTTCAACCGGTTTGTTAGAGTTTTTTGAGTAGAACGAAAGATTACCATTATTTAGATGAAAATGTGCTCGATTACGATAATTATTTGGCATTATTGATCTTACAATATCAAATTCTAAACAAGAGGTCATTTTTAATGAACTGTTAACAAGATTCTTTTTTAATATAAGCTCATCTTCATAACTAATATGCCTGTAATCACAACCTCCGCAATCAGGAAAAGATACGCAATCCGGTTTAATACGATCAGGCGAAGGTGAAATTATATTAACCGCAGTAGCAAATATGTGTTTCTTATTTAATTTATCAATACTTGCAACAACCCGTTCTCCGGGTATCCCGTTTCTTACAAAACAAACTATACTATTATAGTAACCGATAGCATATCCGCCGTCACACCATTTCTCAATATTAATCTCGATTTTATCCATTTAAACAACCGTTAGTTTTTTAATATAGTTATTTAATACTTTACATTTTTTATCAACAAATGCAATAAATATCTATTATTCTTGAATAATCAAAAATATTAATATATAAGTATTTATACTTTAAAAGAGGGGTACAATTTGAAAAAAATCCTAATACTATTATTAACAATTAATATTTTTACAGCAGTTTTATCTGCAGATCCGGTCAAATCGGGGAACAGCAATTCAAGGTTTCCTGCGTTGATTAATGACAGACCTGTAACAGCAAATATGCCGATACAGATAAACCGCAATAACTACCAAACATATACATTTAATGTTCCTGATGATGCATTTGGTTTTAAACTGGACCTTAACTGTGAAGAAGCTGACCTTGACATATATATCAGACATGGAAGTGATATTAGTAACTACAATGAGGTTGACGGCTCTTCAACATCAGACAATTTTTGTGAAAGTATGCTTGTTACAAGACTGACGGAGATTAAAGCAAAACCGGGAATATGGTATATTGATGTAGTTTATCAGGCAAGCGCCTATCTTCCAATTAAGAATGGAGTACCTTTAAGCCGTATTAACTATACAATTAAGATGAAACTTGTTTCCGGCAACTCCGGTGTTATCCTTCAACCGGACACAGAAACCAGATTCCATCTGACGGGTGATACAGGGATGACAGAATTCTTTGTTGTTAAAGTTCCACTCGGGGTATCGATAATCAGACTTGATGCTTATGATACAGATGCAGATATCGATCTGATGGCGAGCTGGACCAAGCCTGTCTTCAGCTCAAGGGATGCAGATTATATCTCAAAAGACAATACAGGTAGAGAAACACTTATAATCAATAACAGATCGATACCGCAAATAAGACCCGGCGTTCTGTATGTAGCTGTTACAGACTTAGGCGGTTCAAGAAACACTAACAACTACCCGATCGATGTTTCTATAATTCTTTCATACTCTACTCAAGCACCAACATTTCTACTTAATTACCCTACCCTACCCCAGCCGAGAGATGATATTGAAAGGATAATCTATGCAACGGTAGGAATAGTATCAGTAAGTGGTACTGGTTCCGGCTGCATCATTTCCGAAGACGGATGGATACTTACCAATTATCATGTTATTCAAAATAATTCAATGGAACCTTCAGAAAGGGTAGTTGTTGCTCTGACTATCGATAATGATCGTCCGCCGAATGAACTTTTTAAGGCAGAGGTTGTCCGTTCTGACAGAGAAAGGGATCTTGCGCTTATCAAAATAACCTCAGGATACTACGGACAGCCGCTTCCACAAGGTATAAAATTTCCTTACCTTCAAATCGGCGATGATTCAAGACTTAGAATAGGGGATTCACTTTCATTTGCAGGTTTTCCGTCGATCGGAGGTTCGGGAAGCCGTCGCTCAGTTACATTCTCAAGAGGAACAGTTGCCGGTTTTGTTAGAACACATTTCGGCAGAATTGTAAAAACTGATGGTGAGATAAACTCAGGTTCATCAGGCGGGCCGGCTTTTGATGAAAGCGGTAAAATTATCGGCCTTTCAACCTCTGTAATCGGACGAGGACACGGACAACTTGCGTACATTCATCCGGTCAGCTTAATACCTGAGGAATGGAAACAGCTATATAGACAATAGAGGCTCTTGCAAAAATCCCTTTAGTTTTTTGCTTGATCTTTTATTTGTTAAACATGCGTCAAAATGCGGCAAAGAATACTCAAATAAAGTGATTATTCTGCGTTTATTTGCCACATTTTTCCTTGTTTTCCCAAAAAATATGCTTCGCAAAAATTCAAAATTTATTTTTGCAAGAGCCTCAGTAAATTATGATTATTGAAGGTTGTCTGAAAAGATAACTCTTTTTTATTGGGCTATACTCTCAAGATACTCCCATCTTTTGATCTTTTCTTCTATCAAAGCTGATACCTCATCATATCTGTTTTGTGTTTTGATTAATAACTCTTTATCAAAGACCGGAGAAGATAATTCCTTTTCTAATTCTGTTTTTACCGTTTCAAGCTCGGTTATTTCATCAAATATTGTTTCAAGCTCTTTTTTTTCTTTAAATGAAAGCTTCTTCTTTGATTTGATATCTTGAATAACCGCAGGTATTTTATCCGCAGTTTTTTCTACCGGTTGTTTGTCGGATTTATCGGAACTGATGGCTTCTATATAATCAGAATAATTTCCGGGGTATTTTGAAACAACACTATCCTCAATTACAAGTATTGTATCTGTAATCCTATTCATAAAAAACCTGTCATGTGTAACAACAACTACTGTTCCGGGAAAATTCTCAAGGAACTCCTCAAGAATCATCAGTGTCGCAAGATCTAGATCATTTGTAGGTTCATCAAGCACCAGGAAATTAGGATTTGATATTAACACCTTTAGAAGAGATAATCTTCTTAATTCACCCCCGGAAAGTTTATTAATTGCCGTGTACTGTGCTTCTTTAGAAAATAGAAATTTCTCAAGTAATTTTGAGGCAGATACCCTCACTCCGTCTTTGAGTATAATATCCTCGGCACTTTCCTTGATATAGTCTATTACCCGCAATGAAGTATCAGTAATATTGTTACTCTGAGAGAAATATCCTATCAGAGTGTTCTGGCCAATATCTATACTGCCGCTGTCTGAAGTAATTTGACCTATAATCAAACCCAATAGTGTTGTTTTACCTGAACCGTTTGCACCGGCTATACCGATCTTTTCATTCTGTCTGAATACATAAGAGAAATCCTTAATAACAGACTTTCCGTTATATGATTTGGAGACATTATTTACTTCAAGAATTTTTTTTGTGGTTTTGCCGCCTGTCAGCAATATATCAACGGTCTGATTCTCTTTATAATTCTCATGGTTCATCATCGATTCGACCTTTTCCATACGCGACCTTGACTTAGTGGTTCTTGCCTTTGGTTGTCTCCTGTACCACTCCATCTCTTTCCGTAAAAGGTTATTTATCCTTTCATCCTCTTTTATCAGACTGTTAATAATCTCTTCCCGCTTCTCCATATAGAATGTATAGTTACCCTCAAATCTTGTAATCTTATTTCTATCAATCTCAATAATCGTATTGGATATTCTATCAAGAAAATACCTGTCATGTGTAACAAGAAGAAGCGCGTTTTTCATATCTGTTAAAATCTGCTCAAGACTCAATATTGTTTTGAGGTCAAGATGGTTTGTCGGCTCATCCAAAATCAATAGGTCAGGATTACTTACTATCACCTGCGCAAGCGAAACTTTTTTTATCATTCCGCCCGATAATTCCCCCATCTTCAGATCATAATCAGTAATGTCAAAATCGGTTAATATCTTCTTAACGAGACGCTCATAATCCCATCCGTTATTGAGTGTGAGTTCCTCCGACACCTCATTAAATCTATCCTGCAAATTCTTGCTGTCATCTTTACTCAATGATTTACAAATCATCTCATATTCTGCAATAAGTTTGAGGATTTTATCTTCTCCTTTCAGAATATGTTCAATAATGGTATCTTTTGGATTAAAATCAGGTATCTGTTCAAGAAATGCAATTTTAGCTGCTTTATTTGTTGTAATTACTCCGTCATCAGGTTTGACTAAACCTGCAATCATTTTTAGAATAGTTGATTTACCTGTACCGTTATTGCCGATTAGTGCTACTTTACGGCCGCTATCTATACCGAATGTTACATTACTGAACAAAACTCTGTCATCAATAAGACGACTGATATTATTAACTGAAACAAGATTCATCTAAATAAGCCCCTCAATGAGAATTTTCAGACCAATACCGATAAGAATGATTCCACCAACGACCTCCATCTTTTTTTCAAAAAGATGGCCAATTTTGTTGCCGAGATTAACCCCGATCAGCGATATCACAAATGTTACTAAACCGATTATTATTACCGGCAGAATAATAACGGAATTTAAAACCCCGAAACTTATCCCCACCGCAAGAGCATCGATACTTGTCGCAAATGATAGGGTAAATAATGTTCCCCAGTTTAAACAATTCCACTTATCTTTCTCTATCGAGTCATCATCCTTCTTTAATGCCTCATAACACATTTTTAGTCCGATGGCAAGAAGTAAAACAAATGCTATCCAATGTGCATAGTTTGACACAAATGAATATATTATTTTTGCACTAAACCATCCGATAATAGGCATGATTGCCTGAAATAAACCAAAGAAAGCGGCAATTCTTACACCTTGATGAAATTTTAGCTCTTTAATAATAATTCCGTTAGTAATTGAAACTGCAAAAGCATCCATTGAAAGACCGATTGCAATGCCGAACATTTCCAAGATTCCCATATTTCCCCACTTAAGACGAAGTGTCATAAAGATAATAATATTGGCAGGAATATAACATAAGTTTTCAAATATAACTATTGATAAAAATCGTTTTTTTTTGATATTATACAGTTGTTTCAACTGATAACAAAGGAGTGTAATAGTGGTATCCAATTCGATCAACTTAACGCCGGTACCGGCATTCTTTTGCGATCTAAACAAAAGGATTATATATACAAACACCCTTTTTGCAGAGAATATAAAAAACCCATTGGATATAAATAAACAGATTACCCTTGATATGTTAAATTTCTACAGTACTGTTGATTCACAAAACAAGGTTGATTTGTTAAGCTGCGGGTCACTTAAACAAGACGGCAGAATAAACAGAACCCTCTACCTTACCGATCAAAATGGAAACAAGGAGCTTGTTCTAATTGCAATCAAGTATTTTACTAAAGAACAAAGCGGTTTCGGAATTGAGGGTTACTCAATAATAATTGTCCCAATTTCAGATCAGATCAGTTGTGCAAACAATATTATAGATGATCAGAATGGTCATAACCTGACTTTTAGAGATTTTACTATAATCGGTAAAGATAAAAAAATGCTCGAACTGTTTAATATGATAAAACTTGCAGGCGAATCTATGGCGAATATTTTTATATCCGGCGAAAGCGGTACCGGCAAGGAACTTATTGCGAGGGCAATTCACTTGCTTTCAGAAAGAAACAAGCAGCCTTTTATAACCGTTAATTGTTCAAGCTTACCTGATAACCTGCTTGAAAGTGAACTGTTCGGCTTTGTAAAAGGGGCTTTTACAGGGGCAATTCATGATAAAACCGGACTATTTGAAGCGGCAAAGGGTGGAACCATCTTTCTCGATGAAATTGGTGACATAAGTCCTTTGATACAGGTAAAACTTCTCAGAGTTATTCAGGAAAAGACAATTACAAGAATCGGTGAGAATATTGAACGGGCTCTTGATATCAGGATAATTACTGCGACAAACAGGAATTTAAAAGAACTTGTTTCATCGGGTAATTTTAGAGAGGATCTGTATTACAGACTTAAAGTTTTTCCGATCTATTCAATACCATTAAGAGAAAGAATGATAGATATTCCGCATCTTTGTGAATACTTTATACATAAATATAATATTGAAACCGGTAAAAAGATTAAAGGGGTCAGCGATGACGGTTTTAGAATAATTATGGACTATAGTTGGCCCGGCAATGTTAGAGAGCTTCAAAATGCCATTGAACACGCTTTTGTGTTATGCTCAGGAGATCTCATTGATATGTTTGACCTCCCGCAGGAGATAAGAGCCGCACATTACAAAGATTTTAATACAGTAACTAAACCATCAGATAAAATATTTGACAATAAGGAAATCAAACCATTCAACAAAAATAATAAAGAAGAGCTTATAGATCTTTTAAATAGATTTAAATGGAATAGAACAGAATTGGCAAATCATCTCGGTATATCAAGGGTATCTCTCTGGAAAAAAATAAAGTCCTTAGGGATTAAAGAAAACTGATTTATTATACACACCTGCAATCACTTATTTTTTTTTATCGTTTATTAATAATATTGAACGCAATTAAAAAAGGAAATCATACATATGAAAAAAATACTATTACTTATTCCGTTTATACTGTTATTAGGATGTACCCTAATAACGCCTTCTTCACTTACAATAATCAATAAAAGTAGTTATAACATTAAAATTGAATTCATTGAGTTGTCTGAAAAACTCTATATTGATAAAAACAAATCGGATACAATATACTCGTATCCGAAAAAAATAACTACCATTATATCTATTGAAGAAACCGGTTACAAAGAAGAATTCGTTATCGATATAGGGTATCTTTCAACCGATAATCTCGAATTCTCATTTGATGGAGAAACTATTTCTCCCTAAGCGCAACATTAATCTCAACCCTTCCCAATGATGACTCAATCGGTACAATCAATGCTTCGATATCTATGTCAGATATCTCCATATTTGTACCTGAGAATATTGCCGGAGGAGTGACATCAAATTTATAACCCATTTCGGAGAGCTTCGTAACAGCACGCCCTGTGATCATGTTGCCGAGTTCAGTTATTGTTGCCTTTGCAAGCTCATTAAATTCTGTTATTGATTCTTCATTCATCTTAGAAACAATGTTCAAAGCCGTTGATCTACTCATATCAAACAGAACCCGACCTTCAACCTGCCCCACAAGTCCGACAATTACAGCTATCTCAAGAACCGGGATTGCTTTGGATTTCAAACTTATCTGTTCCCTTTGAACCTCAATTCCAAGCACCTCTTTCATAACTCCAACCGACGATTCGACAAACGGATTGATATATTCGACCCTCATACCGGCTCTCCATTTATTTATTTATTTTTTAGTATTGTGTCAAGTCTTGACAAAACCTTATCACGGTCAAGCGGCTTTACAATATAGTTTTTTGCCCCTGCCAAAAGCGCTTTTTTAACAAGGTCCTCTTTACCGAGCGCACTTATCATAATCACCTTAGCATTACTATCAAATGCCATTATTTGTTCAAGTGCTGTAATGCCGTCGAGTTTAGGCATTGTTATGTCACATGTAACAAAGTCAATGTTCGGAGAAAGTTCCTTATATGCATTAACCCCCTCTTCTCCATCGTGTGCCTCACCCACAACCTCAAAACTCTCCGATTGGAGAATCTGCTTCAATTGTTTAACAACGAATAACGAGTCATCAATTATCAGAACTCTGTATTTTGAACCGTCACTTTTTAAACCGACCGGTATCTTTTTATCAGACATAGTTATATATCTCCATATATTTTAGTAAAAATTGATACGATCACTTTATTCATTAAAATGATAATAATATAAAATATTAAAATTGCAATAGTTTTTTTATTATTTTTTATTGGGTACCTCTAAGTATATTTTTTGTTATATAAAAAAAAAAAAATTCTTCTTGAAAAAAATTATTAATTGTAATATTATTAGAACAATAAAAATTTATTAAGGAGTTCTGAGATGAATTTACAGATCACTAGACAAACAGAGTACTCAAGAGGCGACCTTCTTTTGAGAACATTTTTCGGATGGGCTTATATTGGTATCCCGCACATGTTTCTTTTGTGTATTTACAGTATCGGTCTTTCAATCGCTAACATCTTAACTTTTTGGATTATTCTTTTTACAGGTGTTTATCCAAAAAACTTTTTCGACTTTACTGTTCAATACTACAAATGGTATTTAAGACTTACAGCTACACTTTACAACCTTGTTGACGGTTATCCTGCACTTGGTTTAAACGGTGACAGCGACAAGGTTAAGTTTGAAGTAACTTACCCTGAATCAGTAGGCAGAGGAACACTTCTTGTAAGATACATATTCGGACCTTTGATGTGTATCCCTCACTTGATCGCTCTGGAATTCAGAATGATCGCTACTGCAGTTATAGCAGGTATTAGTTTCTGGATTATCCTTTTTACAGGTAACTTTCCTGAAGGTATGCATGCTTTCCAAGTTGGAACTCTAAGATGGATGATGAGAATAACTACTTATCTTGGTGTTATGCACAACGATTACCCTCCTTTCTCAGGTAAAGAATAATATATTTATTTTTTTAATATAAGCTGCTCTAAATCAGAGCAGCTTTTTTGATTAATTATTCTATTAGATTACTGATGCTACCTGCTTTTAATTGAAATCGCAGATACTTTTTGCATAGACGAGTATCTAAAACACAAAATAATTCGATTATATAACCCGTGTAAATGTCAACTAAATGATCTATTTCTACTGTACGATAAAAATAAACTTGATTATGGGGTGTGAATTTATTTTTTAAAAAAGGAAAAATAACTTGATATTATATTATAAATTTAATAATATTTATATTAGCCTCCGTGATGCACAAAATTTCTTCTGCAGAATGGTATATTGCATAATTCAGGTAAATAGAGGTATAAATTATGGTTGCTCAGTTTAAAATCAATGTAAATGAGTTTAATGATGTATTTATGAATTATATTCATGAAGCATTTAAAGGAAAAGATATTGAGATAACTATAACTGATTTATCAGATGACACGGATTATTTAAATAGCTCTACCAAAAATAGAGAAATTTTAATAAAAAACATATCTGACATTGAAAATAATTTGAATCTTAAAAAAGTACATATTCAATGAAAAAAAATGTATCTTTTCATTCTCAAGCTTTTGAAGACTATATATATTGGCAGGAAACGGATTCTGATATATTTAAGAAGATAGCAGTAATTAAAAAAAAGAATATTTTTGCAATAGCCCCCTTAAGTAAATTTTAATTTCACCGAATATATTACTGTGGTTGAAATTGTTTCAACATGAAACTGTGATCGGTTAGTTAACCCCACAATTATCCGTTAGACAGAGCATGTTCAGCAATCCTGTGTAAGCTAAGCGCATTCGTGCTTGGCTTTTTTTTATTTAAACCTTGAGAATCTTTCTTTCATAGATTCATTCATAATAACCGATACAGCTGTAATTGTTACCGGATCGATCCTTTTATTAGTTCCATCTGTTATTATATCAACAATATTTGCAAAATAGTGAAATTCCTTGAATATATGAACTAATTCCAAGCCATTTGAATCTTTGATGGTAAAAACTGCACTGTCGATTATCTGATTCCAATAACTCTTTCTAATCTCCTCAGAGATGGTGTAAACGCCGCCGTTATAATCCATCTGATAAACTATCTCCGGAAGATCAAGTTGATAAAATTCCATAATCAGATCGTCGCCGTAAAAGAGTTTATATCTGAATTCCACATCTGTTTTTATTAGATCAAACTCATACCCGTTTGATGCCCTAAGTTTAAAATCATAAGCATTAAACCAATCGTAAGAGATTGCAGTAACCACGGGTTCTGTCTGACCCGGTCTTATCAGATTGTAACTTGCAAAAAAATCTAATACTGTCTGTTCAAGCTTAAATGAACCTGTTATATCAAATCCCGGACGGGTAAGATTATCCTTTCTAATATCATCATGAACACAAGAAAACATCGTAAAAACGATAAATACGAACAATATTACTTTTTTCATAATTTTACTCACCATGATAATCAATTAAAGTATCAACTCTATATCCGGATAAAACACTCTTATAATCAAGAAAAGGAAGCCCGATTACACCAAATACAGCAACAATGACACCGCCAAGCTCAAGGATCATCTCTATTGATGCCTTTAGTGTGCCGCCTGTTGCAATAAGATCATCAACTACCAAAACCCTATCCCCTTTTGTTATATCATCCCTATGAATCTCAAGAACGGCTTCACCATATTCAAGCGCGTAACTTTTTGAAACCGTTTTTCCGGGTAATTTGCCTTTTTTACGGGCTAAAACTAAAGGGATACCCAATCTGTCAGATATAACGGCACCAAAAATAAAACCGCGGGATTCAACTGCAACAATCTTGTTAATCCCTGAGTCTTTATATCTTAGAACTGCTTCATCTATTGTATAACGGAACGCCTCAGGGTTAAGAATAATTCCGGTTACATCATAAAAAAGTATCCCTTTTTTGGGAAAATCCTTAACTTTTCTAATCGCTTTATCGAGATCATAACTCATCTGTTACCTCCGTATAATAAATTATTACTATTATTTGCTAACTCACCGGATAAATTAGTTGTTCTGACTTTCACAATATCAACTATTCTTGCATATCTGTATCTCACGAGTTCGATCAAACTGTTATAGTTATGGGTATAGTAGGGATTGTTACTGCTTGCCGGATCCAGAATATCATTAATATATGACAACCTAAACCCTGTTCCGTTTATCGGATTATCTGTTGTTTTAAAACAGACATTATAGAACGGAACAACACAGGGATCGGCAACTGTAGTTATACCATTAATCTTAATCACATCAAATCTTAAAACAATACCATCAGATGTCTTAGCCAATCTTGATTCATTGCCCTGCCCAAGTACATAACCGGCAAAATGTGACTGCGCACTGATAAAATTGCCCAATGAGAATGCTATCAGCGTTCGCCTGCCGTTCTGATTGTTTCTCAATTCTATCCGTTGAACAACATGGGGATGGTGTCCGAGTATCACATCTGCCCCTTTTTCGGCAAGTTCATAATAAAATCTTTCTGTTGCCCTTGTCGGAGTATTATTGTATTCTTCGCCATCATGAACAGCAACAATAACGAGATCAGAATATGCCTTTGCTTCAGATAACTTTTGATAGAGCAATTCCTTATCCGCATCAACCCAATAACGGAGGTAATTGAAAGTCGGTAACGCCGGGTCTGAGGGTTGCGGAATGTTCGATAAGCTCGTTACACTTATATAAGCTATCCTTATACCGCCGCGATTAAAATAAATAAAATTAAATGAATCTTCACGATTATTACCTGTCCCGGAAAACATAACCCCTGCATTATTAAGAGCATCAATCGTATCGGTAATCCCTGCCCCTCCCTGGTCAATCGAATGATTGTTTGCTGTAGAAACAAGATCAACCCCGGATTCTTTTAATGCAGAAACAAATGAAACCGGAGCATTAAAAGTCGGATAGCCTTCCGGCATTATATTGTCTGAGACAGGTGTTTCAAGATTACCTATTGTAAGATCGTCATTCATAAATAATGGAACCATCTCGTTATAAATAGATAAAAAACCTTTATCCTGTGAGAAAGCGTAATTTTGCATATCAATATGTGCCATTATATCACCGATTGCACTTATAGTGATCTTAGAAACCGGCTCATTACCATAAAGACATATTATCTGTAATAATAGAAAAATAAACACTTTAAAATATTTCATAATTTGATTTATACAATATAGATCAGTAATTGGCAATCTCTTTTTTTAGTAAAAACAACCGTTTTATTTGCTGACAATAACAGTAAAATCGTTATCAAGGTAATTCTCAACAATCTCAATTTTTTTAAAATCCAATCCGGTTGATTCGATCATTTTTACGGCTTTATCGGGGCAATAATAAAAATATCCCGTCTCTTTATCGGGTGACTTCTTGTGGAGAAGGTTAAAACTAATATTCTTAGTTGCTAATTTATGAAAGAGTTCAAATGCCTCTTTGATAAACCGCTCATTGTTACCAAGATCAAGATTAAATATGCCGGAGGTAAAGACAGTATCAAATTCGGAAATGGTAAAAGGATTATTTTGAAATATATCAAGTAAAATAAATCTGCCGCGCAAACCTTTATTAAGGCACCCTTCAATCATCATAGGTAAAATATCAATTCCTGTATATTCTACAATAATACTTTTTTTATCAAGATACTCAAGGAGATTCCCAAGTCCGCATCCGACATCAAGAAGTTTAGAGTGTTGAATATTCAGATTATTGATAAAAGCATCAAACCTTTTAATTTGCGCTTCATGACTTTCCCATCCGAGAATACCCGCTTCATCATTGTGATTTATTGTGTTACCGGAATAATATGTTTTTATCTTATCATAGCGATTATGCATCTATTTGTTAGTTAACCTTGCTACAAGCTCCGGTCCCAATACATAACGCCAATCAGGCGCATTATCGTCTCCTCCGCCTGATGGTCCTGCCGGAGTGGTAGATGCGGCTTTCTTATTTACCTCAGATGAAGTTAAAAACTCTTTAAAGATAACAGGGACATCCTGTTTAATGTGTTTGCCGAAAATATCAATGAGTTTTTGACTGATTTTCTCGAGTGCCTGAGCTTTTCGGGCCTGATCTATATCCATTTCAGCAAGTTTCTCTTTTGTAAATGCCAAAGATTTGTTTGCAAGCTCTACCATCTGATCCCGCGTTTCCGATTTAAATGGGACATACTCAAACCCTTGAAATTTCACTTGATCAAATACGAGTATAACCGCCTTAAGTACATTTTCCGTTAAATATTTCATCTCGGGCATAACAATCTCCTGAATAACTGATAATAACACTTTATCATAAATATTCAAGTGTTATTATAAATTGTTTTACAAAAAATATCAATTAATTGCTTGAACGGGTTAACCCGCATTATGCATGATAATCGTAGCGAAGCGAAGTAGATTGTTGATTAGCTTAGAGTTAAAAAGATTTGAGACTCACAGCATAGTAACACTATGTGAGAATCGAAAATCAAGTAACTCGTAGGTAATCAGCAAGATACGAGATACAGTAGAATTTTCATGCATAATGCGGGTTAATTTTTAAAGAGAAAATTTCTCAAAAATAATATCACTTTTTTTAACACCAAGCGATACGAGATCCTTAACCAGTTTGTTCATCATAACAGGCGGACCACACAAAAGAAATAACGGATCATCGATTAATGTACTCCCGATTTTCTTTGAGATAAGCTCTTTATTGATGTAACCGCTCTCCCCGGCAAAATCAGACTGGTTTGATAAAACAAAACAATAATCAAAGCTTTTTAGCCGATTCTTAGCGTCATCCAGCTCATCCTTACGGACAAGATCAGATTGTGTTGCCGCCCCCCATAAAAGGTATAATTTTTTATCGGAATTAATCGCAGTCAAACCTTTAATAATACTAAAAAATGGGGTTATACCGATACCGCCTGCAATCATAACAACCGGACGATCTTTCCTGAAAACTGATTTGCCGAATATTCCGTAAGGTCCGTCAAAACCAACCTCTTCACCGGCAATAGCATTTGGAATTATCGAAGTCGTATAATCTCCGAGAGACTTAACTGTTATCATTAATTTGTTGTCTGACGGATCGGTTGATATTGTAAACGGATGGGATTCACCTTTATACCTAAAAAACCCGAACTGTCCGGAAACAAATGGAGGTTTTGAGCCATTTTTCCTAAAGAATCTTATACTTGTAACATTATTTGCATGTTTAATCACTTCAGTAATAATGTAACCGTATGAAAGGGATTTTTTTTTAAAATAGATATAAACCATTAAACCAAGGATTGTATATGATATATAAAACCATTTAACGGGGAGATAAAATGCACTTGAGAAATAAATATGCAGCGCTATCAATAAAACTGCTAATATAAGTAAACTATGGACTATTTTTGAGAATCTATAGCCGATTTTTAAGTTTTTTACCATAAAATCTCTGAACAGCTTAATCGGTTTGAATCCGGTTAAAAAACTTTGCCCCAAAAAAAACATGCTGTAAACCGATATTAATCCCATAAGAATAACAGCGAGAACTCCAAACAGTGTCTGACTCGTTTTACTGTAACCGGATAATTCCTTTAAAATCTTGTGGATAACACCGGCGTGTATAATCACAAATCCCATTAACGCATGAAATCTATACTCTCTATCGAGCCCGAAAGATCGCTCAATAATTTTAACACGACCGGCTATAAAGAGCTGATTGATAAGCCATACAAATGAAATATTTCCGGCAAGTACTGATAGTCCGTAAAGGGGTTGTGAATAGAGAAACTCAAAACCACCCGATAGCGCTGATAATCCGATGGAAAAATCAGTTACACCGTAAAAAAGTGTTGCCAATATAGGAACCGCAAAAAAAACAATTACCCAAAATACCCCTGCCATTTATTCCTCCGAACTATTCTTGATATGGTCCCACTGACCATGTTGACCCTCTCGGAACTCCGTTAATATCCGGGAACGAATACCCATCAAGAGTCAGATTATAACCGGAACGGTAAACCGATGATGCTCCCGGACGCATCCAATCCGGATCATTATATTGATAATCCGGATGATCAATAATAGGATCTAAAAACTTGTTGTTTAAATCTGAAATAAATCTAAAAGAAGATGCCGACACATCAACAGTGAGATCACTATTATAATCAACAATAACTACCGGAGCACCCGCTTTGTAATAAGCGGCAAACTGATCAGTTGAAGTGTCCGGCTCAATATAAAAAATATTATTTCTAAGATTACCCGGTATAAAAGATCCGTTTCCCGCGTAGATTGCAGTAACGGACATTGGCGTAGTAAGACTTGAAGTATTATCAAAATATAGTATATTGTTTGCAATTTCCGCAGAAGAAGTACCCATGCTGAAATACACCATTGCAGCAATATTTGTTGATAAATTACTATTCGGGTATATATACACCATATTATTATAAATTTTTGGAGCAGTAGCGCTATCCGCATAAATTCCGTAATAATTATAAGTTTGAGAATCATAGGTTATATCTATATAGATACAATTATTTGTTATCATAAACTCTGCATCTCCTATTACATATATACCAAACATACTCCCCTTCCCGCTCAGGGCTATCCTGTTGTTATTGCATTGTGAAGAGTATGTACTATTCGATAAATTTATGCTTATTCCGTACATTGCTGAGTTTGAATCACTTTTATTAATTGTAACTATATTATTATCGATATGAGGAGCAAACCCGGACGAAATAGATATACCGATATTTTCGTTTACTGCAACATCTGCACTATTATATATCTTATTATTTCTAATATTAAGATTATTTGATGAATTATTAACATAAATACCCGTTGAAGATTGCCCCGCTGAACCCGAAATATCAATAGTACAGTTCTCGATCGTAACACTCTGATCTGATGTCATATCAATGTATATACCGTAAGACTCAAGCGATACATTACTAGGCAGAATAATCTCACAATCCCTGATATAAACCCCGCTTGACCCCTCCATAGCAATTGAAGAATCAACACTGTTCTGTGAATTTACCAATATACTAAAGCCTGATATCACAACATCAGTTACACTGTCTATAAAAAAAGCTTCATCCCCTGTAACCGATATTAGCGTTTTGTCTCCCTTTTTCCAATCGGTAGTAAATCCTCCGATAATACTGATGGAAGATTTGGGGGACACAGATTCGGTATAGGTAGAATTACTGCAAACAGCAACCATTCCCGATCCGTTACCGATCGTATTCAACCCCTCCTGTGCTTTAATAATAGCAAAATTTATTGAATTAAACGGTCTCTCCATTGAACCGTCTGCATCAGTTGTATTATCATTATATCCTACAAAAACGGTATTAGGTGGAAATTTATAAGTTGACGGACCTGATCCTGTTTTAAACTCTACCCATTCTTCATAAGACATTATTCTGAAGTACTCACATGAAACAAAAGATAAAATCAAAATCGTAATAATTAAAAACAAGGGATAATACTTGACAGTTTTCATAACATTTCCTTAACAAATAATTAATATTATATCACAGTTAACAAAAACAATCAAACAATATCCCTAACTTAATAAACTAAAATAAACCTAATATAGCTCCGGCAAACATTCCATAGGCAATTGTATAATATTGGTTTGAGGTTATCGGGCAGGTTCCGCCTCTGCATCCTACAAGTTTGTAGTATAAATAACCTGCCACCCCCCCAATAATTATCCCAAAAACTGCCCTAAAAATTCTTTTCTTAAAAAGCGACCTTATCTTATCTAACATATAAACGCCTCTTATATAGCCGATTCGATTGCTTTTACAAGAACCTGTTCGTTCTGAACACCAACAAACCGTTTGTGTTCCTTGCCGTCCTTAAAAAGAATTAGGGTTGGGATACTCGAAACGCCAAATTCTGTTGCGGTTATACCATTATCATCAACATTAAGTTTGCCAACTTTTGCTTTTTCTCCTATTCCTTCAGCTACCTTATCAAGAATCGGCCCCTGCATTCTACATGGTCCACACCATGGTGCCCAAAAGTCAACAAGAACAACCCCGCTTGATATATCCCCTTTAAAACCTGAATCACTAAACTCTTTTACCTTTCCTGACATATTAAACTCCTTTTATCAAATAATAGCAAAAACCGTGCTAACCTTAGAATACAGCTAAATTGTTCAACACTATTATCAATATTAACAATATGTTAACCATAACAATGTTAAGTTAACAATGATTATCATTTCGTTAATAAAAAAGTAAAAGTTTTCGCCTATTGACCAAATAAGTAATTTATATTATAGATAAGATACCTTATAGAATAAGTGGTATATACGCATGAAACTTTCAACGAGAACGAGATACGGACTTAGACTAATGATCAAACTCGCCCAATCATACGGCGGTAAACCTGCGCAACTTGGCGATATATCTCACGCTGAGAATATCTCAGAAAAATATCTCGGTCAAATAGTAATAATACTTAAAAATGCAGGATTAATTGATTCTGTAAGAGGTGCACAAGGTGGTTTTTTACTTACCCGTCCGCCTGAACAGATTAATGTTATGATAATAACTGAAGCTCTTGAAGGGGACATATCGATCGTTCCATGCACAGAAACTCAAAGTGTGTGTGATCGCGGCTCAAACTGTATATCAAGAATTGTTTGGAAAGACCTTAACAATGCCGTGAGATCCGTTTTATCAAAATACACCCTCAAAGATCTCATTGAAATGGAAAAACAAAACAGCAGTAACTCAATGTTCTATATTTAGCCCGCTCCTAATCTATTTGACAGTAAAATCATCAGTACCATCAATCTCAATTGTTATAGTTTGGCCATCAACAATCGGATAAAAGCCGTTAATCATAAAGTCATAGACATTAGGTGTAGAATCTTTGAGCCCCCACGATAAAGACACAAAACCTTCTTCAATAGTGTTCAACCATGTAAAATGAAAATATTCCGTTTGATCAGGACTAAGCTTTTCGTTACTTGCGGCTATCGGTTTAACTACAATCCCCTGACTATCCGGATCACCTGAATTATCTATGAAATACGCTTTAATAACAAGAGATGAATCCATTTTATTAACAACTCTTAAAGTTGCATAGTTGTATTGAATAGCACATTGGAAGCTTGATACAACAGCAATTGCAACAATCAATAAAACCAATCTATTTTTCATACCAATCACCTCAAAATGTAACTATAAAAGCAAGATTAAACTTGAACTCAAAATCGGTTGTAGAATACCTTGTATATGGATTATTAACCACCCATTCAAAATAAAAATTTGATTCTAAACCAAAATAGAATGATGAAATCCTAAAAAGATCTGTATAGATATTAATATCAAATATGTGTCCTTCTGTAAGAACGATCTTGAGAAACTCGCTTTTTCTATAAGAAAGATCGTTTTCTTTATTACCGTCAAGGTCTGAATCAAGATCGGGATCAATATCATAGTAAAAATGTTCATTTATATAAAATGGAGTAGAAACACTTCTTTCGTCACCGAGTCTATACCTTCTGTAATGAAGCTGAACCTTAACAACCTTATTCGGTACTGCCGGATCACCATTGATCGAATCAAAATAGATATCATTCTGATAATCTGCAAGGTATTCTTTGGTACTCATCAGATCACTCCGCCATCCGATCGCAAGATCTATACTGTCGGCATTGTTACCATACATATAACCGATAAAATTACCCCGCCTCTGATGGTAATCAACCTCCGATTGAGAAAAAGGGTTCTGCGGATTGTAAGTAGAGGTGATCTCCTCCCTGACATATTCGTAGTTATGACTCGGTTCACGGGAATATACATATTTACTCGTAACGGCATATTCAAAATTAAAATACAGATTTCCCAAAATAAAAGACATAAGATCGTTAGTTTTGAAAAACTCCGTAAAAAGATAACCCCTAATCTCTCCGCCTAAAACAAAAGCGGATCTTACCGGCATTACCTCCTCTTTTAAAAGTAGAAATGATCCGTCCCAGTCATCGAGTAATGCCTCACCGTAAATACGCCATCCTTTAAAACCTATGTTGAAATCCGCACCAAGCTTGAAGCTCGACGCAACCAGATTTAATGCAGCCCCCTGTTTCTCTATGATAAACTCATGAAGAGCCATTGTCAAATAATAAAAAGACATAGGATTTGCGTACCATGGATTAAAATTCTCACCGGTAAAAAAAACCGACTCCATTATACCTATCCTGATCCATGGTAAAGGTCGGAAATTCAATTTCTTAAAATATAATGATTTACCATAAAGTCCTCTGTACTTAATAGAGTTATTTGCAGGATAACTGTTGGACCAATTGGACTGATGTGGTCTTACAATATTATAAACTAACTGAAAATCAAAAAATCTTGACATCCAGATGTCCCATCTTATAGAAAAGAAAGATCCCGAAAAATCATCAAGAAACAGGTGGTGATATATAGCATCTGATGAAACAAGGTTCTGAAACCCCACTTTAAAACTCGTATATGGATTCTGAAAACCGGCATACCCTTCACCGTAATAAACAATTATATCCCCTACCTGACTCAGAGTGCTTCCTTCAAAAGTACGGCCATTAACCCATGAAAAATAAAAATCCCCGTGAAGAATCAATCCGAATAATTCCGGGGGCTGAAGATGAAGACTCACATTACCACCGACCTCAAGATAATCAAGATTACCTGCTCCAAAATAAAAAGAAGATGAGTTTGCTCTGTTAAATATAGAAAGATCATAGGTGCCGATTTTTCTAACTAAACCCGCATTATAATAATCATTATGAGTTATTATTGAATATGATAAAACATTTGAATAAATAATAAAAAATAAAAATAAAGCTTTCTTTAACATCAATAACTAATCCGTTAAAATATTTTCTAAACTTATACAAAAAAGAACAATAAATGTCAACGACATAAGATCAAATCCTCAAGTAACGGGTGCAATTTGATTGCCACACTATTTTTGGATATTGTTTAGATTAAGAAGAAGAATAAAAACACTAAATCAAATTTGAAAACAACTTTATACTACTTAAATTCTTCTCTTCAGTTGCATCATACAGATAAACCGAATCGCCGTTATAATTAATCAATGGATTTGACACGGCTCTATCAAGTTTATCATTTGACAAGCCGGATCCCTTGAGGTATTTACCCGTATAAATATCATCATAAGAAACAACAGACTTGTGTTTATCAAAACAAAACCTTTTCAATTCAGCCAACGCCTCAAAAGGTCCTGCAGATAAATGTACACCATTCTGACCGGGATTCACATCTATACCGGTTTCATCCTTTGTTCTTAAAATCTCCGCCCTGATACTTCCTGATGCCGCTTTAAACGGATTGGTAACACCGGCAATATCATTTCTCATTTTACTCCAATCCATAGCCGTAAATAACGATGCAATTATTATATATCTCCCTGTTTCCGTAAAAAATGAGAGTTGATAAGGGTTAAATCCGTTAAGAATATAAATAGTCTCACCCTTGACAATATGTTTTTCACAATAAATTCCCGCCGCTAATTTGACCCTGTTTCCTGACTCCCAAAGATCATTAAGTGTATCAACGGTAAAAGCCCTGTATTCATCTAAGAATTGAAAACCGCCCAAAACCTTAACTGTATCGATGCCAACACCATACTCACTCCTAAAACGCTCCTTGGGAGCATTTGTAAGAACAGAAACACCGTTTTTTGCAACAAAATTAATAACTCCGTAATGCTCTTCAATTAGATTGTGTTTTTTTAAATATTCATTTCCGGCGATAAATAAACCTGATATCTCTATAGAATTTCTTGCAAATACTGACGATGCGATATCAATAACCTTAGAAACAGCATAGTCTCCGGCCATTGTTACCTCAGGTTTTATAAAAAAAACAAACTCATTACCATGGGTTTGGGGGATCCTATACGGCTCAATAACACTAAAACCTTTTTTATCCCTGATTACCTGCGAAAGTACAATTTCCTTATATTCACTCAAAACCATATAGTTCCCCTAAATATCCTAATATTCAAACACAACTCCGCCCCAACTCAAACCACCGCCGAAACCGATCATCATAACCTTATCTTTATCCTTTATACGCCCCGATCTGACCGCTTCATCCAAAGCTATCGGAATTGATGCAGACGAGGTGTTACCTACCCGCTCAATATTGATAACAAATTTACTCAAAGGGATCCCAGTATATTTGGATACAGACTCGATTATCCTTCTATTCGCTTGGTGAAGCACAACAATATCAATATCATCCGGTTTAAGAGAGGCCTTTTCTATAAGATCAAGGGCTACTTGAGGAATTGTTGTTATAGTAAATTCATAAACATCTGTTCCTGCCATTTGAAAAAAGTAATCTTCTTTATTGTATATCTGATTCCTGTGTGTAGGGTTCTTTGATCCGCCGACAGGAATTTTTATAAGATCATGGTCACCGCCGTCAGCACCGTAGATATGACTCAAAACACCTCTTGCCTTATCATCCCATTTAAGTACTGCCGCTCCTGCTCCGTCACCGAAGATACAGCAGGTAGTTCTATCTTCCCAGTTTAATATCCTCGAATATACATCGCTTCCGACAATAAGACAGTTCCTATACAAGCCCGAATTTAGAAAACCTGCTGCAGCAATAAAACAATACGCAAAACTGGAGCAGACTGAATTTATATCAAAAGCCGGTATCATATCACAGCCGATCTTGTGTTGAATTATCGGTGCCATCGCAGGAAGAGTATAATCCGCCGTAGAAGTACCGACGATAAGAAGTTCAATATCCTTAGGTTCTAAACCGGCAGCCTTTATAGCTTCAATCGCGGCTTTAGCCCCCATATCGCTGTTTAACTCATCATCAGCGGCAATCCGCCTCTCAGAAATACCTGTCCTTTCGATAATCCATTTATCTGTAGTATCAACCATCTTCTCAAGGTCTGCATTTGTCAACACCTTCTCAGGCAGGTAATGCCCGGTCCCTATTACTTTAAACATAAATATATCCATTTAGTAGCAGAATTTATTAACTATTTATACTATAAAAATAAAAGCTATAAGTCAATATTTATTTAATGGCATAAATAACACGGGTGCGAATTTAATTTTTGGCAGGTTTATAATAAAGCGAGTTATAAAAAGTAA
>CAZSQU010000012.1:57900-58528 GCA_964608985.1 uncultured Spirochaetales bacterium | reverse complement strand
GGTGGTTTACCTGAAGATGATGGTTTGGGTGATCTATTGGGCGGCGGCGGTGATGCCGGCTTGGTGGATATCATGGGTGGCGGTGATGAAGGCGCGGAATTTATCGGGGAGAGCGAGAAGTCTGAAAGTTTAAACTTTGGCTCAAAGGAGTTGCCTGAGGCAACAGTATCAGATGAGGTTGAAGAAACGGTAGAGGTTACAGAGGTTCTTGAAAAGCTGGGCTTAGAGGCGGATTCATATAGCGACCTTAACTCTCTTGACAATCTTCTTTCGGATAAGCAAAAGTCTGCGGGTAAACAGTCAGATATTAACCCTTCAGAAATAGATGATCTGTTTTCAGAAGGATCTGATGATTCAAAACCCAAGAAAAATCAGTCAGATAGTTTTCAGGATGTACCCGATTTTGATCTAAACGATCTAGGCATGGGTGGTCTTGATGATTTGGCTTCAAGTACAAGCGATGATCTTACAAGTGATTTTGATCTGGGCGATCTTTCCTTAGATGCAGATACACAAAAAGAAAGCCCGTATAAAAAAGAAGATGATCTGGGTTTTGACTTATCTGATATTTCTGAATTATCATTATCTGATGATGCCTCAAGTTCTGATGATAAAGATGAAGATGGAG
>CAZSQU010000012.1:0-57890 GCA_964608985.1 uncultured Spirochaetales bacterium | reverse complement strand
GGAACCCTTGATGATCTTGCTTTAAGCGGAAGAGGTGATGCGGCTGTTGAGGAGCTTGGAAGTGATGATTATTCAGAGTTAGAAGAAGAATCTTCGAGTTCTTCAAGTGATTCCGGTGAGTTCCTACTGACTGAAGAACAAAGAAAAAAGGTTATTCTCACACTGTCTTCACTACCTCATGAAGCCGAAAAAAAGATAGCAACAGCATTAATAAATAAGAAATATAGCGATAAACAAGTTAAACCGCTTGTAATGGAGTTGATAAAGGGTAAAAGTGTCACAGATATTATACGGCAGTATGAGAAACTAACCGGAGATACATCTTTATCACATGTTCATGAATGGAGGAAAACAGGCGCAGAGCTTGAAGAGGAAAAGACTTCATTTTTCTATAATTTAAAGAAAAACATAATGCCGGTAGTTGGTAAAGCTGCTGCAACACTTCTTTTGATAGTTGCAATATTTGCTTTGTTCAGAAGTATAGTTATTCCGACAATGAGGGCAACACATCATTATAAAAAAGGGCTTGAATATCTTGATAACAATGTCCGGCTTGAAGGTGAGGAGCATTTCCAGATTGCTTATAGAATTCAGCCGCGGTTCAAAGAAACCATTCAATATGCAAGAAAGTATCGCGATCTAAAGTACTATATGAGTTCAGAAGAAAAGTATCTTCTTGGTCTGAGTATGAAGCCCGGGCATTTGGGAACAATGATCGAGTACGGGCATTTACTGAGAGAGAGAAATGATTATGAAAGGGCAATAAGCACTTTTAACGAGATACTTGAATATAGAGATAAAAATATTGACGCGATGCTCGGTATTGCAGAAACCTATATGGATTGGAGTGAAGAGCAAAAGCCCAAAATTGAGATGGCGCGGGAAGCATATCTTGATGTAATTGAGCTTGAAGGTAAGAACAAAAAAGCTGTGTTTGGACTATTTAGAATTCATGTTATTCAAAAGAATTATCAGGAGGCGATGAAACACTATAATTTTGTTAAAAATAATTTGAAAGGCAATATTGATCCAAAAGTTTTTACAGAATTCGCCGGTTTTTTGATCGACATCGGTGAATTAGAGACTGCAAGAGAAGCCCTAAGATCCGCTAATGAGGTGACGAGAGGCAAAATCAATATGCCGGAGATTGATTATCAATATTCGAGATATAAAAAGGCTGTGGGTCTGATAGAAGAACAGTTCAAACACCTTGAGGATACTGTTGCCAAACTTAATTATATGAAAGATAATGAACCGTTACGGTTCGAGTCGCCTGAGTACAGATCGCTTCTTGCCAATGCTTATAACGACCTCGGAGAATATTATCATTACAGTAAAGACGGCGATATTCTCGCAGAAAGGTATTACATTGATGCTATTGAGGTTGATCCTACTTTTGGTAAGGCATATTATAATCTCGGTGAGTATAATATGATGGTAAAAAGGGATTATGAAAACGCAAGGGATAATTATCTGATAGCGGAACAAAAAGGTTTTAGTAATGACAATATGGTGTTTAGACTCGGCTGGCTTGATTATAGAAGTAATGATTATTATAATGCATATACAAGGATAAATTCGCTTGCCGATAAATATCCTTCAAATAACAATCTGAAGTTTTTTATTGGAACAATACTTTATAAATTAGAAAAATTTGATCTTGCAGAGAGCATATTATTTGAAGGTATCAGACATTTTGAGCAGCTTGCTCAACTGAATGCACCGCTTTCTACGGATGTAAATAACCATAGAATAATACTCGATAATCTGACAATGTTCGCAAATAATCTTGGTGCCGTATATCAACGAAAATATGAGAATACACGAAATTCGGAATATCTTGTCAGGGCGATGAAATATTACGCAGATTCGGCAATAAATTTCAACAAGGCGACTTTTGAAGAACAGTATTCGCCGGAATCGGGTAGTGAGGGACTTGGTTTTTCGCGTGTGAGTAATGGCGATCATAATCTCAAACTTGTTTTTCAGCCGTATTCCGGTGTAAGAGAACCATTAATTTTTGAGTTTTTTCCGATAAATTTTGTCAGGTCATTGTAGATGTCTTTACAAAAAAGTATTTCTAAAAGGATCGGCAGGGCGATATTTAAATATAAACTGATAAAAGAGGACGATAAAATATTGGTCGCTGTGTCGGGGGGTAAAGACTCTATTACACTTCTTGACGATCTGGTGCACAGACAAAAAGGTTTTCCTATTAAATACAAATTATCGGCAGTCTATCTTCATCCGGATTTTGCCCCCATAGATAGAATTGAAATAATCAAAAGATATGTTCACGGTTTAAATGTTGATTTTACAGTAAAAAACCTGCCTGTACTTAAAAGGATAAAAGATAATCAAAAGATGAATTGTTTCTGGTGTTCAACACAACGAAGAATTGAATTGATGAAGGTTGCTGATGAATTGGGTTGTAATAAAATAGCACTTGGGCATCATCTTGATGATATAGCGGAAACAATGCTTATGAATATTTGTTTTAACGGAGAAACCGGCGGTATGCTTCCCTGTTTTCATTATGATAAATTTAACAAAACAATTATCCGTCCACTTGCATTTGTTAAGGAATCATTGATAACCAAATATATTAAAGAGATTAACTATGAGCCGTTTACTTGTAACTGCGGTTATAATCAGAACTCAAAACGGCTCGTAATCAGAGAGATTATTCAAAAAATATCTGATTACGAGCAGAATGTCAGAGAAAACATTTTAAAATCGATGCACAATATAAACAGCGACTATCTATTGTCTGATTTCGATGATAAAGGGATATAAATATTCTATGTTAAAAGAAACATAGCTGCAAGATATCCTATGTATAAAAGAATAAAAACAATGCCTTCCCATCTTACAAGCGACCTCTTTTTGCTGTTAATTATAAAGAAAAACAATAATAATGAGGCAAAAATATTTACTGCCATATCAAGCAGTGAATTTGCTTGGATAGCAACAGGGCTTATTACTGCAGATGTTCCCAGTATAAAAAAAGTATTAAAAATATTTGAGCCGACAACATTACCTATTGCTATGTCAACATTTCTTTTGCGCGCCGCAACTATACTTGTTGCAAGTTCGGGTAACGATGTGCCGAATGAAACTATTGTTAATGCGATAATTCTTTCAGAAATTCCAACAAATCTGGCAAGATTTACGGCATTATCGACGATTAGTTTGCCGCCGACAACAAGGAGCAATAAACCGGCGAATATTAATAATACTGATAACCAGACAGCGCGGTCTTTCACAGAAATTTCTTCACTGAAAGAGCCTGTCTTCATTAGTTGAAAGTTATAAAATAAAAAAATTAGAAAGAACATTAATAGTATTATACCGTCGATTCGTGTTATCGCCGAAAAACTACCTTTATCTATAAACACATCATTTGCAAAAACAATTATTATAATCGCTGCAAGTAAACATAAAGGTATCTCAATCCATGTTGTATTTGATTTGACAGCAAGCGGGTATATTATAGAAGAAATCCCTAAAATGATCATTATGTTCAAAATGTTTGATCCGACAATATTACCGAGAGCAATGTTAGAATTGCCTTGAACAGAAGCAAATATATTAACAATAAGTTCAGGTGCTGAAGTTCCGAATGCAACTATCGTTAGACCGATTACTATAGAAGGGATGTTGAGTTTCTTCGCAAGGGAAGAAGCATTGTCAACAAGAAGGTCTGCTCCGTAAATCAAAGGAACAAATCCTGCTAGTAAAAGAATCACACTTAACATATAAATCTCCTTAAAATATGAAATATTAAAGTGTTTTATAACATATAAAAATATTTATGGGAATAATTTATTTCTTATTCCAATCAAATCTTATCAATGCCCGTTTGTCCGGGTCAAAGATTAGGCCGAGCTCATAAACGCCTGTTCCGGGAATGCCGGTATATTTTGCCGCGTAATCGATTGTCTGAATCTGTTTTAGTGCCTCATTGAAATCTGATTCGTTGTCTTTGCCGAGTTTAATCTCCATAACAAAAACATTATTACCGAGCTTAATAGTCATGTCTGCCTGTCCGTGTATAGAGATGTCTTCGGGGACAACCTCACAGTTTATCGCGGCAAAGAAAGCGTACAAAACAGAAGCATAATACCCCTCAAAATCAAGCAGATCGTTATTAGTAAAATTGCGGTATGGAATGCCTGCGAATAGTCGTTTGATTGTTTTTTCTAAGAGCGGCATATCGGCGTTCATAAGTGAATCGTAGAAAGATGTTTGATATTTTAATCTTTCTGCAGTAATCTCGGCATATCCGGCTATAAGATACTTATTAAGAGACTTTTTTACTTCAAGATTAGGGTAGGTTAATCTAAATTGAAGTTCTCCTATATCGTTCTTAACTTCTTTAATAGTGAGATATCCTGTTTGAAAAAGTATAGTTGTCGGTTCTATTCTATCGAGTTCAAAGCCGGATAGTATCTCTTCGCCTACCTCAATGTTATCAAGGTCGGGTAAGAAATACCTGTTTTGTTTGAATAGTTTGATTAGGAAAGTCGGGGTTCCTGTTTCAAACCAATAGTTTCTAAAAGAGTGATTGTTTGAGATAAAAAGGAGTATGTCAAAAGGGTTGTAAACCGGATCACCGAGGAAGTTGTATCCGTTATACCATAGCTTGAGCTGTTCGGGGTCAACCTCTTGCAGGTAGTCTTTGAATGTAGTGTCGATGTCATTCTGCGTGTAACCGCATATTGTTGCAAAGCTTGAATCAAGTGTTAAGTCACGAAGGTTGTTTATGCCTGAAAATATACTGACCTTGCTGAATTTACTTACACCTGTAACAAAAACAAACTGAATATTTGCATCCTGTTCTTTGATTACCGAGTAAAAGTTTTTTAATCCCTCGCGGACTTCCATTGCAATATCGGGATTTTCTATATTATCAAGTAATGGCTTGTCATATTCATCGATTAGTATGACTACATTTGAGTTGTATTTTGATGTGAGTTTAATTATTAGTTCGTTAAATTTATTTGAAATGCCGTCTTCTTCTAATGTAATATCAAATAAATCCTGATGTATCTTGATACTTGCCGATAACTTTTCATCAAGTTCTACTCTGTTTCTTACATTACCGCCTGCAAAGTCTATCTTAATAACGGGAAACTTTTTATCCCAATTCCATTTATCGTAGATATATAAGCCCTTAAAAATCTCTTTGTTGCCTTCAAATATCTGTTTTAGTGTGTCAAGAAACAATGATTTACCGAACCTGCGCGGGCGTGAGAGAAAATATCTCCCTTGATTGATAGAAAGATTGTATGCAATCTCTGTTTTATCAACATATACCATGTTTTCAGAAATAATCGTGCTGAGTGTATTAATCCCGATCGGTAAGGGCTTCAATGTTTCCTCCATATTAGTAAATTTAATCTTTCTTATTCCAATCAAACCTTATCAATGCCCGTTTGTCGGGGTCAAAAATCAGGCCGAGCTCATAAACGCCTGTTCCGGGAATGCCGGTATATTTTGCCGCGTAATCGATTGTCTGAATCTGTTTTAGTGCCTCATTGAAATCTGATTCGTTGTCTTTGCCGAGTTTAATCTCCATAACAAAAACATTATTACCGAGCTTAATAGTCATGTCTGCCTGTCCGTGTATAGAGATGTCTTCGGGGACAACCTCACAGTTTATCGCGGCAAAGAAAGCGTACAAAACAGAAGCATAATACCCCTCAAAATCAAGCAGATCGTTATTAGTAAAATTGCGGTATGGAATGCCTGCGAATAGTCGTTTGATTGTTTTTTCTAAGAGCGGCATATCGGCGTTCATAAGTGAATCGTAGAAAGATGTTTGATATTTTAATCTTTCTGCAGTAATCTCGGCATATCCGGCTATAAGATACTTATTAAGAGACTTTTTTACTTCAAGATTAGGGTAGGTTAATCTAAATTGAAGTTCTCCTATATCGTTCTTAACTTCTTTAATAGTGAGATATCCTGTTTGAAAAAGTATAGTTGTCGGTTCTATTCTATCGAGTTCAAAGCCGGATAGTATCTCTTCGCCTACCTCAATGTTATCAAGGTCGGGTAAGAAATACCTGTTTTGTTTGAATAGTTTGATTAGGAAAGTCGGGGTTCCTGTTTCAAACCAATAGTTTCTAAAAGAGTGATTGTTTGAGATAAAAAGGAGTATGTCAAAAGGGTTGTAAACCGGATCACCGAGGAAGTTGTATCCGTTATACCATAGCTTGAGCTGTTCGGGGTCAACCTCTTGCAGGTAGTCTTTGAATGTAGTGTCGATGTCATTCTGCGTGTAACCGCATATTGTTGCAAAGCTTGAATCAAGTGTTAAGTCACGAAGGTTGTTTATGCCTGAAAATATACTGACCTTGCTGAATTTACTTACACCTGTAACAAAAACAAACTGAATATTTGCATCCTGTTCTTTGATTACCGAGTAAAAGTTTTTTAATCCCTCGCGGACTTCCATTGCAATATCGGGATTTTCTATATTATCAAGTAATGGCTTGTCATATTCATCGATTAGTATGACTACATTTGAGTTGTATTTTGATGTGAGTTTAATTATTAGTTCGTTAAATTTATTTGAAATGCCGTCTTCTTCTAATGTAATATCAAATAAATCCTGATGTATCTTGATACTTGCCGATAACTTTTCATCAAGTTCTACTCTGTTTCTTACATTACCGCCTGCAAAGTCTATCTTAATAACGGGAAACTTTTTATCCCAATTCCATTTATCGTAGATATATAAGCCCTTAAAAATCTCTTTGTTGCCTTCAAATATCTGTTTTAGTGTGTCAAGAAACAATGATTTACCGAACCTGCGCGGGCGTGAGAGAAAATATCTCCCTTGATTGATAGAAAGATTGTATGCAATCTCTGTTTTATCAACATATACCATGTTTTCAGAAATAATCGTGCTGAGTGTATTAATCCCGATAGGTAAGGGCTTCAATGTTTCCTCCATAAAAGACACTATAACATTTAACTATATAAAAATTACTAAATTATATCAATATTATTATTAATATTCAGCTTAATATAAAAGAAATAGTGTAAAATATTTGATAAATTAATAAAAAAATTGTTGACAAATAAAATATTAGTATTATAATGGATTTAATAAATTTATTTTAGGAGTTTTATTATGAGAAAAATGATTCTTTCCGCAATTGCTTTGTTAGCTGTTGCAATGGCTGTATTCTTTGCGGCTTGTGAGCCACCAACGGGAGACCCAGATGACACTGTAAAAATAACTACAGTTAAATCTGAAGATACTACTTTGGATGCACCTTATACTTGGGCTTTGAACAAGAAGATCAAGTTAGTGTTTCCTGCCGCTAACGAATATGCTGCGCTTATGATTTCTGGTCTAACTGCAGATGCAACATATGACTTAACTATAAGTGATATGGTTGATTCAGCAAACTGGGTTCTTGGAGACTGTATATTGGCAGATTCAACAGGTGATATGATAACCTATGTTGAATCATCAGATGCTTCAGCAGATGACTATTTATTAGAATGGTTAGATAATGGTGTTGGTGGTATTTTAGAAGCAGATGATTTTGGATACTATTGTTATTTCTATCAAGACACAAAAGCGGATGAGGTTTCTACAGCTTATTTTAAAGCTCCTGCAACAGGTGAAGTTGTATTTAGAATTAAACTTGGAAGTGCTTCAACAGACTTGAATTTCCAATTAATCTTGAAAGAAGAAGAATAATTTAAGTAAGTTATACTTTTAAAAAAAAACCGCTTGAAAAAAGCGGTTTTTTTTTTAAATATATTGATTTTTTTATTTTTTATGATATATTTGTCTTAATAAATAAAAAAATGTGGAGATTGCCGTTTATGAAGAGATCAAATTATTACAAGTGTTTCATTATCGCTTTTATGCTCTTTTTTGCTTTTAATTGTTCGATAGTCGATCCTGATGATGAATCTGAAGACATTAAAAGTCCTACTGTTGGAACATCCATTGTTGTGTCGGATTTAACCATCGATTCAATGACTATTACATGGGGTGCTTCAAAAGATAATCAATCTTCTGTTGCAGATCTCCAATATAAAGTTGTGATTAGTGAAGATAGTACACTAATTGATTCTGTCACAGAAGTTAAAGCTTTGTCAGATGATAGTGTAGTTGCAGACTGGACTAAAGCCCTTACAACAACAGAACTTAGTGGTTTAGATGAATTTACATTATATTATATCAGAGTAGCTGTAAAGGATACTAACGAAAATGTCTCTTTATATCCGATGGGATATGCAGAAACTACAATGGCAGGAGCACCGATTGTTTCTGCTGAATCGATTAATATAACTGATAATCAGGATACTCAAGTTACAATTAATTGGTTAGATGCAACTGATGTCTTAACCCCACAAAACTCTTTGAAATATACAATTGCAATATCAAATAATAAAGCTGATATTGACACAGTATCTAAAATGTTGGTTGTGACCGGAGATAATTTATTAGCCGCTAATCAAATAGATATAAACAGTATAGATGCAACAGGTTTAACTGCGGGAACAAAATATTGGGTTTCCGTTATGGTTACTGATGGAGATGACAAAAGTTCCTTATATCTGCCCGTGGCTGTAGAGACAACAAAGTTTTATAGTTTAGGAACTTCAGGTTCAGAAGCTGGGGTTTCATATTGCAGAATCGGTTCTGCAAATTACAGATTTAATCCGGTAGCTGCGACAGAAAACGGATTTGTTTTAAAAGGTGGTGGATCTTTTGTGTATAAAACAACAGAGTGGATGTCAGAAAGAGCCGGAGGTAAAGGGACGGCGGGAGATTTTGTCGAACTAACAACAGGATCGACAACTCAGTGGACAACACTATACAATGCCGGACAGGGGTGGAATTCGGTGATATCACTTCAGATTGATACAGCGGATAAAGCTAACTCAATGTTTGTTTATGAAATATTAAGAAATGCAGAAGCGGTTTTTATTATGGGCGGTGATCAAACTGAATATTATACATTATGGAATGATACAAAACTTCAAGAAGCATTAAATTATCTTATTTCTACTAAGAAAGTACCTATCGGCGGAACAAGTGCGGGGATGGCAATTCTATCTGAGTATTCATATTTGCCAAATAATAGCGGAGTTAAAAGTTCTGATGCTTTAACAAATATATATCATGCTTATATAGCAGAAAGCACAATTAAGAAATCTCTTTTTAAGGATTCTCTTCCTGTATTTATGACAAATTTTATTACAGATACGCATTTTAATGCAAGGGATAGAATGGGCAGATTTCTTGCTTTTGTGGCAAGACTTATTGTACAGCATGAAATCCCGTTTGCAGATGCTCATGGTATTGCTTGTGATGAAAGCACTGCTGTTTGTATAGATAAGGATGGGATAGGAAGTGTTTATTCTGTAAGTGATGGCGGAGTTTACTTTGTTACAGGAGGAAATGATACAATTGTAAATAAACCTTTTGATTGGAGGAGTATAAATTGTTATAAAATAATTGGAACAACAGACGGATCAAGAGAGTTTGATGTAGCTAATTGGACAGCAGATACTGGCGTAACAGGGATTGATCTTTTTACAATTGATGTCATTAACGGAGTTTTAGACTATGATGAGCCTTTTGTTGAAGACGGGAGATCGACAGGAGTTGATTTATCTGCAGATACATTGAAAACTGATTTGAGTATTGGCGCTAATGGAACAAGCAGATGGGTGAAATTTACAGCTGACACTACGCAAACTTTATATTTCTGGATTAAAGATAAATATAATTATTCAGGAAGTGCTCCTACTTGGGCTAATGATATAACATTTTATAACGGTTTAAATTATAATGCATTAACAGTATCAAGAAGCAATACGAGTCTTATTGTTGTATCCGGTGATAGTTATTATATGGATTCATCTTCTTCAAGGTCGGTACCATTATACTTTTATTTTAATGCAACAGCAGGGAAAACTTATTATATAAAGTTGTTAAACAGAGGTACTGGATCAACAGGCGGTAATGCTTCAGTAAAAATTAGCACTAGTTTGCCTACAAATTGGAATTAGAATAAAGATTAGTAATAGGATTTTTGAAGGGCTGCATAAAACGCAGTCCTTCTTTCTTTTGATTCTGTAGAAATTCCGTCAGATAGGGGGAATAGTGAGTTTGGTTATTAGAAATTTATCTGAAATTGTTATTAAATATGATTTGAAAATGTTCATATGTGTCGTAATCAAAACCTTACAATTCTTTCCTCTTACAATCTCTATTCCATCAAAAAATATTCGAATAAGTCTCCTCAATATTGTCGCATAGCTGAATGTTTTAAAAACATATTTAAGAAATCTGATTTTATTAAAGTGCTCAATGTTAATATTAACGGTAATACTCAAATCTACGGGTTCCTCATGAACATCTGATAGTTGATTTGGACAACCTCCGGATATTTCTTTTATTACAAATTTGTGCATAGAGTCAAGAATAGTGTTTATTGCATTTTCTCTCGATTTTAACGATTTTTCAAGAATAAATTTATCAATCTTTGATAAAAGATCATTGTCTATTACAAAATGAAATCTATGTTTATTCATAATTTTAATTAATTCTCCTTTAATTTTATATATAAACCAAAGAATTAGATAAACTTATTGTTATTTTTGAAATAAATTACAGTTTTATGAATTAAATTCATTATTTTAATTTTGTTGCTTTTCATTTTTTAATGTTATATACTTTGAATAAATAGTTTATTCGTTTAACCCGCGTTATGCACGATAATCGTAGCGAAGCGAAGTAGATTGTTGATTAGCTTAGAGTTAGGAAGATTTGAGACTCGCAGCATAGTAACACTATGTGAGAATCGAAAATCGAGTAACTCGTGGATAATCAGCAAGATACGAGATCCAGTAGAATTTTCGTGCATAATGCGGGTTAACAACATGTTCAATTTTTTATATAGAAGGAGTGAAAAATGATTATTTTAACATTGTTTATAGCAATAATTGCACAAGCCAATAGAATTTCGGAAGCATTTACAGGTTCAAGGAATTCTGATGAGTTATTTATATTTCTTGTAATAATTCTTATTGCTATAGCAGGTTTTGTTATATACAGAGTGGTCAAGTATCTTTTGAAACAGCCGATTGCCGCACGAAAAAAAATGTTGAAGGATCTTGTCGGCTCACATTTTGAAATAAATCTAATTCAGAAAAAGCAGATTTTTTTGATTATTGATGACTTTCGTAAAAGGGACAGAATAGCATCAGAGGTCCCTGCAAGTGTGTTAGAGAAATTTGCTGAGCATTTTATTAAAAACATTGACAGACTTAAGATTTCAAGCAAAGACGCAGAAATGCTTAGGAAAAAGAATTACCCCCTTGTAAAAGGCACACTAATAGAGGTGGAGATTCAAAACGGCACACAATTGTTTGTATATGAAACTAAGGTTATCTATATTGACACAAGATCAATAACGCTTGATTTTTTTAGTTCTCCTGATTATATTCCGGAAAAAGGGGTTCAGGTTCACATATGTTATGCAATTAATAATGCTTTTATAAGCGGAGATGCTAAGATAAATGGTGTTTATCCGGACAAACAGATAGTAATTAGTCATCCAAAATCATTTAATCTGACAAATGAAAGGCGCTATTCAAGAATCCCGGTTGAAAAGGTTTACGGTTCAATCGAGCTGGATGAGAGTGAGGAACCGGCAGATTTTGCTCTTGTTGATATCAGTATGGAAGGCATAAGAATAAAGACTCAATGGAAGTTAAAAAAAAGCAAAATCTATCGTCTTTCTTTTAACGATCATATTGCCGGAGTAGAATACAACATAGCAAATGTTGAGTGTGTTATATATAAGACATTTATTGCCAAGAAAGGGTACAGAGAATATGGAATGGGATTTTTCTATCCAAAATACGATGTAAGACATAATATTAACCAATATATAAAAGCCCTTAGTCTTAATTACATTGGAAATACCAAGTAAAACTGTTTGACTTTTTTGAGATTACGATATAACATTACTGCTATGGAAAGAACACAAGCGGTAAAAAATCTCAATGAATTGTATGGCCGGCTCGGCGCGTATTACTCAGACGGCTTCTATAAGCAGGATAACATTGATTTAGAATACGCCGGCGACGAAAGATTGTCGGTCAATGAAGAAACTGTCGATGATACTGAATTCATTACAATTAATAAACGGAAACAAATAATTGAGCTTGCAGAAAAGGTAATCAGTTGCAAGAGCTGTGATCTTGGTTGCGGCTCTAATATCCGGATACCCGGCACAGGCAATCCTGCGGCAAAGGTTTTTGTACTTTGCAGTCCGCCCGTTCAATCCGATATAGAATCGCAACGACCATTATCAGGGGCGGTAGAGGATTTTACGGGGAAATGGTTCAGTTCTATCGGTCTAAGATACGATGAACTTTTTGTGACAAACATTGTAAAATGCATTCCCTCTCAAAAAATAACAATTCCACATATCGAGAAATGTTTTGATCATCTTCAAAAGCAGATTAATATTGTTGCCCCTTTGTTAATAGTTACGCTTGGGCAGGTGGCAATTTCATCTCTTCTAAAGAAGCAGTTTAATCTTGAACTTAATCATGGTGAGCTTGTTTATTTTAATAATATTCCTGTTTTTCCGGTTTTTGATCCACATATTGTTTTTAAGACCCCGTCTTTAAAGAAGCCGGTTTGGGATGATCTAAAGAAAATCCGGAACTTTATGGATGGTTTGTAGTTATGTCTGCCGCTATAGTCGAGGTCGCTGTCCCGATAAATACCGATAAGCTATATTCCTACATAGCCCCAGCCGGAGTCAAACCTGAAGAAATTTGCGGTAAAAGGGTTTTAATAAATTTTAACGGGCAAAAGCTTCGCGGATTTGCAATAAGAGTGTCAAATGAAGTTCCTCAATATAAGGTGAAAGAGATAATAAAGGTTATCGATAAGGAACCGGTATTTGATGATTCGTGTTTTAGGCTTGCCGAATGGGTTAGCTCTTATTATCTTTGCGGTGTAGGAGAGGTGCTTTCTTTAATTGTACCAAAAGGCATAAAATACGCAAAAAAAGATAAAAATAAATGTAATTATTCAACCGGCGATATAAATAGCTTGTCTGAGGATCAAGAGGCGGTTTTTAGCGGTATAATCAATGATGCAGATAAGAATGAAAAAAACAGGTTTTATCTTTATGGTGTTACAGGATCCGGTAAAACCGAAGTTTATATTAAGTTAATCAAGCATTATTTTACAAAGAATAAATCAGTTATAGTATTAGTGCCTGAAATCGGACTTTCATATCAGATATTCGATAGAATTCAGTCAATATTTAATGATAACTGCGCGATTATTCACTCAGGATTATCAACAAAGAGGCGTTTTGAAGAATATATGCGTATATTTACCGGCGAAGCTGTGATTGTCGTTGGTACGAGAAGTGCAATTCTTGCCCCTGTTAAAAATCTCGGATTAATTATTGTCGATGAGGAGCACGAACATTCCTACAAGTCAGAAGAAACTCCCCGTTTTAATGCGAGAACTGTTGCTCAGAAACTTGCGCTTGATAATAAGGCCTTACTGGTAATGGGATCGGCGACACCTTCGCTTGAGGGGTGGTACTTTTCGCAAAGCGGATATTTTAATAGATTTGAGTTGAACAAAAGGTTCGGCGGGATTGAAATGCCTTCGGTTAAGATTGTAGAATTTAAATCAAGCGGATATAATTTTATCAGCCCGTATCTTAGAGATGCGATTAACGAAACAATAAATAGCGGATATCAGGTATTGTTACTTCAGAATAGAAGGGGTTATTCGATAAATCTCTCATGTAAAAACTGTGGGCATACTTTTGCCTGTCAGAAATGCGAGATTAATCTTACTTTTCATAGGGTAAAGGGTAAGCTTTGTTGTCACAGGTGCGGGCAGCATTTTAATGTTCCTGATAAATGCCCTGAATGCGGCAGTGATAAGTTTATTATGCCCGGTGTTGGTACTCAGAAAATTGAAGATCATCTAGAAAAGGTATTCGGAAATGCAAGAATAATAAGGGTTGATATAGATGCAATTAATTCTAAAAATTCTATTAAAACCATAGTAGAAGATATAAATTCAGGTAAATTCAATCTGATAATTGGAACGCAGATGATTTCGAAGGGTTTTGACTTTAAGAATATAAAACTGGTCGGAATAGTTGATGCGGATATAAGTCTTAATGTGCCGGATTTTAGGGCGACAGAACGGACTTTTGCACTATTAACACAAGTGGCAGGGAGATCGGGTAGAAGCGGCACTCAAGGTAGTGTGATTATTCAGACAGTAAATCCGGAGCATTATTCAATAACTGCGGCAATAAACAATAATTATCAGGATTTTTTTGAGAATGAGGCAGGTTTTAGAAAAACCCTTGATCTTCCGCCATACTATCGGCTTGCTAAGATTGTGTTTAAAGGAAAGAATATTGAAGCAATCACAGCATTTGCTGATAAGGTTTATACAATCTTAAATTCAATAAATGAATATAAATTGAAGATAGACCCTCCTGTACCATGTATTTATTACAAGAATAATCTTTTATACAGGTTTCAAATAGTGATAAAATACCGAAACCATGATGAACTTATAAAAATAATTAAAAATGCTGATATTAAGCAGGGGATTACCGGCGGGGTGCGAATTGACATCGATATTGACCCGAATAATCTGTTATAAACAATTGTAAAATATAAATTGCTATCTGATTGACAATAGATAATGAATCTGTTAGTTTATATTATTGTTTGTAGAGGGAGTAGATAATGAAAAAACCATATGCTTTAATTATTAGAGACGGTTGGGGATATAATACGGATAATATTAAAAACGCCATCCACCATGCAAATACACCGAATCATGATAAATATCTGATTGAATATCCCTCTGCTTTAATAGCCGCTTCGGGTGAACAGGTTGGTTTGCCTTCCGCCAATCAAGGGTCAAGTGAGGTCGGGCATCTTAATTTCGGCGGGGCAAGGGTAGTCTATCAGTCGCTGGTAAGAATATCCCGATCGATAGATGACGGATCATTCTATAGTATTAAAACAATTAATGACGCAGTTAAGATGCAGATAAAGAATAATAAACCTATTCATGTAATGGGGCTTGTTCAGGATCAAGGTGTTCATGCACATAACAACCATTTAAAAGCTGTAATTAAATTATGTGCTGATCTCGGTTGCAAGTCGGACAATCTTATTATACATGTGTTTTCTGACGGAAGGGACACACCACCGCAGTCAGCCGAAAAGTACATTAAGGATATAGAACACTCGATAAATGATCATAAATGCGGTGTTTTTGGGTCAATAACAGGAAGATATTACGCCATGGATCGGGATAACCGATGGGAACGGGTAAAAATCTGTTATGATATGCTTACAGGCGGGGTTTGTGACGGCCGATTTGATAATATTTATGATGCCCTTGCAGATGGTTATTCTAAAGGTGAGACCGATGAATTTATTAAACCGAGAGTAACCGGAGAATTCAAGCAGATAGTTGATGATGATTTGATTGTGTTTTTTAATTATCGTTTGGATCGGACAAGAGAGTTGACAAAGGCGTTTGTCGAGAATGATTTTAGCGGATTTAGTGTAAAAGATATTAAAAATCTGAAATTTCTTTGTTTTACAGAGTATTATGAGGGAGTTAAGGATTCTTCCAGAGCAAAAGTAGAGGTTGTGTTTGAGCCGGTTTCACTTAACGGACTTGTCGGTGAGCTGATTTCAAAAAAGGGAATGAAGCAGTTGAGGATTGCTGAGACCGAGAAGTTTGCACATGTAACATTCTTTTTTAATGGACAATCCGATAAGGTGTTTGATGGAGAAGACAGAGCGTTGATTCCTTCTCCAAAAGTCGCTACTTATGATTTAGAGCCGGAGATGAGTGCTTTTGAGGTTAAGGACAAAGCGGTTGAACTGATTAACAGCGATAAGTATGACTTTATAGTTCTTAATTTTGCAAATCCTGATATGGTTGGCCATACAGGTAACTTTGAAGCCGCAAAAAAAGCCTGCGAGGTTGTTGATCAATGCGTTGGTGATGTTGTAAGTGCTATTCTCAAAAAAGACGGCGTGGTAATGTTAACAGCAGATCATGGTAATTCAGAGCAAATGATAGATTATAATACAGGCGGTCCAATGACCGCGCACACATCGTTTATGGTTTGGTGCCATTTGATATCAAAAAGAGTTGAACTTCAGAAGGATAGGATTAAATTTAAAACATCGGGCGGTAAACTTGCCGATGTTACCTATACACTTTTAAAGATTATGGGGATCGAGCCGGTAAAAGAAATGGACGGTCAATCATTAATAGAAAATTTATGATATTTTGTTTGACTAAAGTACCAAAAGTTTAATATAATGTTTTGTCAGTCATAAAATTTTGTTTAAGGATCATATTATGAGTTTATATCCTGTTTCTAAATTTGGAAGGTATGGTTATATTGATGAAAAAGGGTTAATTCCGGTTATTAAGCCGCAATATGATATGGCTTTTAGTTTTTCAGATGGTTTTGGAAGGGTTAAATTAAACGGAAAATTCGGATTTATTAATCACTTAGGCAATCTCGTAATAGAGTGTATTTATGACGATGCTCATGACTTCAGTGAGTCTTTGTGTCCTGTTAAGAAAGGCGGCAAATACGGTTATATTGATAAGTCAGGTAAAATGGTTATTGATCCATCATTTGAATTTGCCGATCAATTCAGTTCGGGGCTGGCTCGTGTCAAAGATCGAGGACTTTACGGATATATTGATAAATCCGGCAAATATGCTATTGAACCGACTTATAGTATAGCGAAGAATTTTACAGAGGACCTTGCTCTAATTGCAGAGACAGCTTATTACGGTTGGATTTATGGTTTTATTGATAAAAAGGGCAAAGCAGTTATTAAACCAAAGTTTGAGGTTGCAAAGGAGTTTAGTAACGGTCTGGCATTAGTTAGTGAAGGTCGCTGGGGATTTGTCAATTCTAAAGGAAAATATGTTATAAAACCTCAATTTAGTTTTGCAGAGTCTTTTTCAGATGGTTTGGCTGTTATAGGTGCTAAGGGCAATTCTGAATGGAGTTACGGTTATATTGATACTAACGGTAAAATTGTGATAGAACCATCATTTGAGTATGCTTACAGCTTTTCAGAGGGGCTTGCCGCTGTAAAAATAGCAGATGTTCCTGCAAAAATTGTTGCCGAACAATATGAAAACGCAATTCTAAAGAAACTTAAAGGTAATTATATTACAACTCTAAATAAGTATTATCTTGATGAAGGAACCGAGTTCAGACTCGCATCGGGTGTTAATGACAAAGACAGAAATATAATAAGAGATATACTTGATCTTGCCGGTGTTCGTTTGGGCAACTCTAAGTATGGTTATATTGATAAAAGCGGAAGAACAATAATACCGCCCCATTTTGATAATGCCGAACCATTCGTAAACGGTGTGGCTAAGGTTATTGTTGCCAAAAAAACCGGATATATTAATATAGCCGGTGAGTTTATATGGGAACCAACTGTCTGATGTAATTAAATAAGACTCAAACTCATTAAGTTCAATATGGGTGCAGATTTAATTTTTGGCAAACGCCTGTGATTCTCAGAACCGAAGTTTTACTTTTGTGTAACTCGCTTTATTATAAACCTGCCAAAAATTAAATTCGCACCCGTTCAATATCACAAATAAATATTTTTCTTGAAATTTTTAAATATATATAGTAATAATCGTTATCAATAATAAAGTAAAGGTTACATAAATGGATATTGACGAAGCGATCAGGTCGCTTGATATAGAATACAGACTAAAAAAACTTGTTTATTATGAAGACCCGTTATTTCATTCGGTAGAATGGGGGGTTAATTATATTTTCTTTAGCCCTTGTAAAAGGATCAGGCCGCTTTTGTTACTTGAAACAAATAAGGCATTCGCAAAACCGAATGATAACAGTTATATACTTGCCGCTCTCGTTGAGATGATTCACACATATTCGCTGGTTCATGACGATCTGCCGTGTATGGATGATGACAAGATGAGGCGTGGTCAGCCGACTCTACACACAATAGTTGATGAGGCTTATGCTCTCCTTGTGGGAGACGGATTACTAACGGGGGCTTTCGGTCTTTTATCAAAATATACCGATACCCACAAACTGCCGCAGATAATTAAAACTATTAATGACAAATCAGGTACGGCCGGTATGATTAGAGGGCAATTTCTTGATCTAAAAGGTGAGCGGTCTAAACTTGAGCTTGATTCGATTAAAGAAATTAATTATTATAAGACTTGCTGCATGATTGAGCTTGCCATGATGCTTGGTGCGATTAACGGTGGTGCGGATAATACGGTTATAGAAAATATCGAAAAGATCGGAACTGCAGTCGGTCATATTTTTCAATTACAGGATGATATCCTTGATATAACAGGTAACAGCGCAGTAACCGGTAAAAGTACCGGTCAGGACAGCCGTAACAACAAGTCATCAATGCCCCTTTCGGTGGGTATTGATGAAACCCGTAAGATGATGGAAAATTACGCTGCATCGGCTTTAGAACTATCAAAATCGTGTTTTGTTGATCCTGCATTTTTTTACGGGCTGATTGAATTTTTGATGAATAGAGTCAAATGAAAACCCCGTTAATAGAGCTTGTCCGGGAAATTATGGATGTTGACATACGAACGGCAACCGGCTTAATACTTGCCGGAACGGTTTTAGTTGATGGTGAACCGGAAACAAGAGTAAACCTTGCTATTGACTCGGATAAATCTGTTGTCAGTTTCAAAAAAAGGCGTGAATTGGTCTCAAGGGGCGGGCACAAACTTGAGGCGGCTTTTGAATCATTTGATTTGAGTGTTGACGGGTATGTTTGTGTTGATCTGGGGAGTTCGACCGGCGGATTTACGCAAGTTTTATTAAATAAAGGTGCTTATAAAGTCTATGCTGTTGATTGTGGTACTAATCAGCTCGATTATGGATTACGAGTTGATCCGAGGGTTGTTTCTTTTGAAAACACTATGGCTCAAAATTTAAATAAAGAAGTTATTAAGGATAAGATTGATTTATGTGTATCAGATCTTAGTTTTACAAGTAGTTTTTTTATCGTTGATCATTTAAGAAATGCATTGGAAATTAAACAATTTATTGTTTTGATAAAACCGCAGTTCGAGTATGACAGACTGATGAGTATTCTGAATTTACCGTTGGAGTTTGATGGTATAATAAGAAATGCTGATTTAAGAAAAAAAATAGTTGACTATATCCAAAATGAATTTATAATAAACAGGTTCTCGATCTCAGGTTTGATCGAAAGCCCTATCAAAGGTAGCAAGGGAAATGTTGAATATCTGTTCTATTTACAGTGTAATTAAAAAATTAATCCTTTTTTGTCTGGTCTTGATTACAGTTTCAGCATGTAACGGGACATTGGTTGATAGAAGTTACAGGATAAATTTCAGTGATTTACATTTTATTAATACAATGAATGAAAAAAGATCTTCCGTCAACAACATTGATCAGTTTATTGTGTGGGCAGAAACTGTTAATAACTATCTTGTTGATGATGATCACAAGTCTTATGCGATAGATTATTTTCTTTTGCAAGCTGAGAAGGAGGAGGAGCCCTATCGTTCATATCTTAACTTTTTGATCTCGGATATATATTGGGATATGAATGAAAAAAGCTGCGCTCTATTTTACGGAGCCAAAATCTCAGCCGATGCATACAATCTGCAGCATGATTATACACCAATCGGCTTGATTAATGCACAAAGAGTTATCAGGTCAAATATTACGCCTTATAAAGATGTTGAGAAGTATTATGAAATAATGGATACTTACTTTAATGATTATATAGATATACCGATATTTAAATATGATTTTGCTCAGTTCTACAAAATTTATGCAAGAATGGATAAATCTGTATTGTTATTAGAAGAAATTATTAGGATGTCACAAACAATATCGAGTATTAATGATCAGCTTGATCTTAGACAGATACGGGATGAGGTTTATTTTTATAAGCTGAATAAATACTGGATTTATAAAGATCTGGAGCGGTTGATTGCGAATATAAAGGATGCGATAAGAATTCGGGATCAAGAAGCGCTTGGCATGTATGCTTCGAGGACGGGTTTTGTAGGGAAACTTTGGAGCAAGCAGACATCCTATGTATCAAGTTTTGATGAAGTTGGTATAGATAATAAATGGTTAAGCAATATCATTTTTGAGCCGAAATTAGAAGAGTTCTCGAATGATACTGAGGCGTATATTAAGTCTTATAACTGGACATTTACTTATTTGAGGACATGGTATTTTTACTTCAAGAGAGTAGATTATCCTTATGATTATAGAATAAACGGAGGTTGGGAGTGGAAAGGAATATATTTTGGAGAACGATCTTAATTGCTTCGTTGATACTTTATACAGGGTGTCAAAGTTCTGCTAATATTATTGATGATAAGGTAGAGCTGGTTCAATCCGACACATCAAATACGGTGAATTTAGTTCCGGGTATTGTTAATGTCGTAGGAAACAACAGTAATAATCCTATTGTTAACACATTGACAATTAATAGAGAAAGAATAGGTGTTGATATAAATACGGAAGAGGATCTTTCCATTACTGAAGAATACGATCAGAATCCGGAAGAGTCGGAAGAAACTGTTGTAAATAATATTCATTTACCGAGTGATTCAGCTTTCAGAGCAACTGTTATGAGTACAATTACTTTTAACAGGGATTCTACAATTAGGCCGATGGAGGTTTATGCCCCTTTTACTTATGAGATGAATCCGCACATTCAGAGACAGCTCGATTTATACTCCGGAACCCGTATAAATTTTGTTAAACGGGCGTTGTCAAGGGGCTCAGTTTACATACATGAAATAAAGGAAATTTTTAGAGAATACAATCTGCCTGAAGAATTGGCTTATTTGCCGATTATTGAGTCCGGTTTTTCAAACTATGTGGTTTCTAATAAAGGCGCTACCGGAATGTGGCAGTTTATGCCCGGTACAGCGCGATGGATGGGCATGAAGATTGATGTGTGGATCGATGAGAGAAGAGATCCGATTATTGCCGCGAGAAAAGCAGCTCAGTATTTGAAATTTCTTTATGAAAAATTCGGATGTTGGCATCTAACACTTGCAGCTTATAATTACGGTGGTTTTAATGTTAAAAGAGCAATAACAAGGGCTGGCGGATCAACAGATTATTTTGATCTTGTAGATAAGATGGTATTACCTCGAGAAACACGCGATTATGTGCCAAGGTTTATTGCTATGATCGAAATGATCAGACACCCTGAACAATACGGTATTGAGGACTATGTAGAGAATGGGCCGCAATACACTTATATGCATATACCTTTTATGGCCTCTACGGGACTTGCGGCAAGACAGGCGGGGCTTACTCAAAGGGAGTTTGCCGAGCACAATCCTGCTTTACAGACTGTTTTTATTCCTGCAGCAAGTTACAATTATCAGGTTCGTTTGCCGGTAGATAATGCCGAAAGACTTATGGCAAATATGGAAACGCTGCGAAGCCAAAGTAGAAGCAACTATATTGTTTACTATATTTCTCCCGGCGACAGTCTGTCTATCATAGCCCAACGGCATGGGATACCTATAGGTATTCTTATGAGTATAAATGGCATTAGAAATGCAAATCGTATATGGCAGGGGCAAAGGTTATATATTCCTACAAACGGCGGGCATGTGGCGCAGGTACACACACAAGCTCCGACAGCATCTCGTCCCGCAGCAACAAACAACAACTATTACAGGGTAAGACCGGGTGAGACATTATCACATATCGCAATGCGTTTTGGTGTCACCCAACAGTATCTTGCAAGGATCAATAACATTATCAATCCTGCGTATATCAGGGCAGGAGATGTTATAAGGATAAGATAGTATGAAATTGTATCCGGTATTAATAATTATTTTTGTTTTAACTCAGGTGATTTATGCGGAGGAGGAACATTCAATTGATTGGGTTACCGGAAGAGTTTATTCTCATTTGACGATATCTGTTCCCAATGATCATAACGCTGCATCAAACCGTATGATACAAATGGAGCGGGCAAGAGAGCAGGCAAAAGTCAACTATTATAGAGTGTTGCGGTTGTTGAATGTCGAGGAGGGGTTATCCTTACTCGATTACTTTGACCGCGACGGATATAAAAGCCGCGAATTATATTCATTAATCGATAATGCAAAACTATATCGAATAGAATATCCCGATATCAATTCAATAAGATTCACTTATTATATCAATCTGTATGGTCCTGACTCAATAATGAATATTCTCATGGGTGGAAGGGAGAGTTTTACCGAATCACTTCAAAGTTATATGGGTTTTAATTATAGCACTGATTATACAGGGGTAATAATTGATGCGAGAGGGACATTAAGATCGTTTAATAATTATGAAGTAGTAGTAAGACCTTCACTTTTCATTGCTGTAAGGGATTCTAATGACAGATTAGTTTTTAATCAATATAATGTATTGCCCGATGTTATTAGAAACACCGGAATGGTCGGTTATTCATACGATATTCTTGCTGATCACACAAACAGGGTTGGTAACAGACCATTGAGAATAGTTGCTACCGGAGTCGGTGACAGGCAAGGCGCAGTTATTGTAATCAGTGAAAGAGACGCTAAACTTATGCTTTCGTCGGACAGCACTAAAGAAGCGATAAGAAACGGTAGGGTGGTAATAATAATTGATTGATAAGAGCCGAGGCTCCCATCAATCAATTATTTACAGGTTATTTTTGTGAAATAGCATCTGCAGGGCATACATTGGCACAAGCACCACAGTCGGTACAAGCGTTCGCGTCAATTTTATATGGTGATCCTTCGCTGATTGCGTTAACCGGACATTCAGACACGCATGATCCACATTCAATACAGTCACTTGAGATTACATAAGCCATAGAGTCCTCCTGAAATATATATATAACCGGGCACTATATAAGTGTCAGGTTTATTCCTAAATCAATACTTTATAATATAATCAAAAACTTCTTTAGGGTTATCAGAAACAAAGTACAGATCGCGATCTGTTTCCAAAGCATACTTTTCTACAAAAAATTTTTCAAAAAAAGAAATCAAATCAAAATAAAATTTATTTGTATTGAATATTGCAATCGGTTTATCAAAATAGCCGAGTTGTTTTAGGGTTATAACTTCTGATATTTCTTCAAGTGTTCCAAAGCCGCCCGGCAATGCAATATAAGCATCGGCAATCTCAAACATGATAGATTTTCTTTCACTCATTGTATAAGTTTCAATAATCTCAGCGCATTCTTTATAAACTATTCCCGGTTTATTTAGCTTTTTTGGTATGACGCCGATTATCCTTTGTCCGCGTTCGTGATATCGGCGAGATATGGCGCCCATTATACCGGTTTTGCCGGCACCATAAACGAGATTGATGTTGTTGTCTATAAATATATCTGCAAGTTTGACCGCTTCATCAAAATAAAAATGGTCAATATTGTCACTTGACGAACAAAACATTGCAACATTAATAATCTTCATAACCCCTACTTATTTATAGTGAAGATGTGTCAAAAAAATTGATTACAGGTTTAACATTTTTCTACCCCCGCATAATGCACAGGATAAAAACTTTTTTTAATATAAACTTTTTATTAATTATTGTAAACTTGTTTTTTTTTAAATGATTTAATTTTTATTGCAAAAATTCTATTTATGGTATATAGTTAAAAAATCAATTATTCTGGAGCAATTAATGGGTGTTACGGCTATTTGCGGCATTAACTGGGGAGATGAAGGCAAGGGGAGGATGGTTGATTACTTTGCCGGAGATGCTGATGTTATTATCAGGTTTCAAGGCGGGAATAATGCCGGCCATACCGTTGTAAACGAGTACGGCAAATTTGCACTCCATCTGTTACCTTCGGGGATTTTTAATAAATCAGCTATGAATATTATCGGTAACGGTGCGGTTGTTAATCCCGAAGCATTGTATAATGAGATTAAACATGTTGAGATTGCAATAGGGTCTATTTCAAATCTGATGATCTCTGATCGTGCGCATGTTATTTTTCCTTTTCATATCCTGCTTGATGTTTATGAAGAAGAGCGATTGAAAGACAGGAAATTTGGATCTACAAAAAGCGGGATAGCTCCTGTTTACAGCGATAAATATATGAAAGTCGGTATTTCATGTTCAGATCTTCTTCAAAAAGACTATTTATATCAACGATTAAAGAACAATCTTGAGTTGAAGAATCAAATTATCGAAAAAATATACAATAGAAAACCCATCGACCTTGATGAAATGGTTGAATGGGGGTACAATTATGGTCAGAAAATAAGTGAATTTATTACTGATACAATCCCTTATATATCAGATTGTGTAAAAAAAGAAAAAAGAATACTTTTAGAGGGGCAATTAGGGGCATTAAGGGACATTGAATTCGGTATATATCCGTTTACAACCTCCTCCAGCCCACTTCCCGGTTATGCCGGTGCGGGTTCTTCTATTCCGCCGAGAATGATAGACAGAGTAGTCGGAGTTATGAAATCATACTCAACCTGTGTAGGTGAGGGGCCGTTTGTAACGGAGCTTATGTGTGAAACCGGAGATTCCATAAGAAAAAAAGGTAATGAATTCGGTGCAAGTACGGGAAGACCGAGAAGAATAGGCTGGTTTGATGCCGTTGCATCTGAATACGGCTGCAGAATATCTTCAGCAACAGAGATAGCAATAACCCTTCTTGATGTGCTTTCAGGTCAAAATGAGCTGAAGATTTGCACGGCATACGAGGTTGACGGCAAGAAAACGATTCATTTTCCGACAACGCGGGTTTTATCGGAATGTAAACCGGTTTATGAGACTATGCAGGGATGGGAGGATGATATATCAGGTGTAAGAACTTTTGATGATCTTCCTATAAATGCGAGAAAGTATGTTTTAAGGATTCAAGAGCTTATCAAGGTTAAAATATCGTATATTTCAGTTGGTCCCGGACGGGACATGTTAATAAAAGTTTAGGAGTTAGTTATGAAAAGGTTTTTTGTTTTTTTTATTATTTTAGTTTTGGCAGTTATTAATATTTCTGCGGTAGAAACAAGTGTTACAATTAAAAGAAAAGTAGCAATTATTCCGATTTATAACTCTACAAAGCTGCCGGATAATAATTTCTTGTCAACAGGGATAGCAGATTCATTGAGGGCAGCCTTACAGGCAACAGACAGTTTTATATTAATCGATCAAACGACTGTAGAACAGAAACTTAGAGATGCCAACTTTGATATTAACAGGTTTATTTGGGAGGATACAGCAGTTCAAATATCTGAGATACTTGAAGCGGATGTTGTTGTATTCGGTTTTTTTCAATTGCTCAATCCCAGAGTTATAAGTATCAATCTAAATGCACTTGATGCTCAGGTGAGAAAATCAGCAACAACAGTTGAGATTGAGGGACCTACCGGTGTACAGATCACAACGGTTTTCGATGATATCGCCGGCAGAATGGCAGATAGAATGAAAGAGGTTTTAGCCCCCTATGTAAAAACAGTAAAAACCTTTAGCAGAGCAGCAATAATCAGTTTTAACGGTACTGCTGTTAGTAATAATGATCTCAATGCTATAAATGAGGCATTAAGAGGAGCCGTAATTCAACAAAGAAAATTTGATGTTGTTGAACCGGCATTAGTTCAGAGTATATTAACTGATCTTGGTTTGACCGGTAAACCGGCTTATAGCCCCGAAGATTTAATTAGAATATCCGCTGCATTAAATGCTCAAATGTTAATAATGGGAAATGTTACCGGCGGTTTTAAATATAGTGTAAATATTGAGGTAAGAGACGGGGAAGACGGATCGCCGATTTTTACCAAGAGTTATAGATTTAATAAAACCGGAGAGGAGTATAATCAAAATATTCTTATTATGGCTGATGATATAAGTAATTATGAAACTCTCTTAGCAGAAAGACCTGAGGTGACCCGGCCGGTTGAAACTACTGAAACCCCAAGTGCCCTTTCTCCACTTAAAATAGCAGGCATAGCAACCCTTTCAAGTGGTGTCTCTTTCATGGTAACCGGAACTACATTTCTTGTTGCCGATCTTTGTTACTTTATACCTAAATTTGATGATATTTATTATAATAAAGATTCTACTGATCCGTATCTTTATGAAATGTACACATCTTTGATGTATCCGCATATATTTGTTTTTTTCACAAGTATAGGTTTCTTATCGTTGGGGCTTGTTGCAACTGTTGTTGGTATAGTCTTGTTGGTATTAAAGCAGGAAGACATTGCATTTGAGGTTGGTGCTCAAGACGATAATTTTTCTTACGGACTGGTGTTTAAGCTGTAAATTTATTGACGGCATCGCCATTGTGTCTTTAATTTAATTTAAGACGATTAATTAGGAGTGTTTGATTATGTATCGAGAGGATGAAGTAAGAATTGTAAATACAACAGATAAGGCACTTGCGGCATTTTTTAAAAAAATTTATCTTTGGATGTCAATAGGTATCGGAATAACAGGTTTTACGGCATATCTTGTATCAACAAATGTACTTCTTAAAGGTTTGTTGTTTAGTAACAGGTTCGTATTTTATGGGCTTGTTTTTGTTCAATTAGGTGTAGTAATATTTCTGTCTGCCAGAATTATGAAAATGTCATTCGGTTCGGCTCTTTTTTGGTTTTTCTTCTATTCATTTTTGACCGGTTTGACATTTTCATGGGTATTTCTTGCTTACACGGGGCAGTCTATTGCAACGGTTTTTTTTATAACTGCCGGTACTTTTGCAGCAATGTCCATTTATGGATTTACAACGGGGCAGGATTTATCGAAATACGGCAATATACTTTTCATGGGGTTAATCGGGATAGTAATTGCATCATTAGTTAATTTCTTTTTAAAATCAGACATGCTCTACTGGATAATATCGGTCGTTGGAGTTGTAGTGTTTGTCGGATTGGTCGCTTACGATACTAATAAGCTGAAAAGATTTTTTTATCAAGCAAGTGATGAAGGCGTACTAAAACAGGTTTCTGTTTTTGGAGCATTACAGCTTTATCTTGATTTTATTAATCTTTTTCTTATGCTTCTAAGAATTTTTGGCCGTAGGAAATAAATTTATTTATATTTCTAAGTCGCAAAGAATATATCCAAAAAAGTTGTATAATAAAATATTGGTGATAAAAATTTAACGGATTATATTTATGTGCTATGACGATGATATTAATAATATTAAGAAATACTATAATTGCCAAAAGGATATTTGTTTAAAAAGCGAGTTATTTGGTAATGAGTTAGAAACTCATGGCGGTAAAGTACTAATGTTGTTTGCGGAGATATTTTCTTTTTTTGTTGATGCTTACGAGGTTGAAAAAACAACAAACATTATACTTAATTATCAGAATTCGAATCATTTTAAACACTGGTTTTGGAGAGTAAAACACAATCTTGGATTGATGATAAATAATGATCCTACATTTTATGATATAGGTAAATGGATCGGCTCAGGACTTTTTCTTAAGATGTCAATAAGTATATTAGTGTCAAATAATGTTTACATTGATAGTGCATTAATCGATAGGATTATTGGCCGTCAGAGAAGGAATATTGAGAAGTTGTTAGGCGAGAAACAGTTGATCTATAACAGAGACTGTTCCATTAATCTTACCGATGACGGATACTATCTTTTAAAAGAAAGGACTCTTCTTGATCCTAAGAATCAGCTTTTTTTTCAGGAAAATATTATTAGTAGCCGTTAAATCATTTATTATGGGAGTTTCAATGAAAATTAGAATATTATCATTTGTTTTATCATTAGTTTTAATATATGCAGGCTGTGTTAAGCCCACATCGGATTCTGTCCAGAAAACTCTATTTGATTGGATGTCGATTATTATTGATCGTATTGAAATGGTTCAAAATGATCCTGCTGTAAGAAGACTTGATAACAGACCCGAAGATCAGCAAAAATACATTATGGAAAAAATCCTTGATCTGCCTGTAGTTATTGAATTTCGAAGAAACAAATCTATATCATTTTTAAGTCGCGAAAGGCTTACAAGTGAACTTCTATACTCTCTGAATGAGAATGAGTTTATAATAAAAAAAGCCCTTTATATTACAAATTATCGTGATAAGATGTATATCTCTTATGATAGAAGTCGGTGGTATGAGCTTGCAGGTATTAATTTTGATGTAAAAATGGAATTTGACTATACACCGGATAACAGATTAGCGGATAATTGCGTGATCTATTCGATTGCTGTTACTCAGAAGCCAACGGCAAGATCGGTGACGATTAATGGAAATAGAAGGGTTTTTAATATGGAACCGGATATGCTTCTTGCAAATAAAGACGATGAGGAGCTTTCGATTGATTTAAAAAATAACATTTTACTTATTCCGGAAAATACAACAATTACAAGCGAGCTTAGTTTTGCCGGTAATCTTGTTGTCGGAAGAAACGGTACAAACAATGCGATAGCGATAAGAGCATTAAGAGATATGTTCATATATATAAATTTTCCAAGAAAACACATATCTATGAGCTTTGATAATCAAAATTGGAATATGATGATTTTTTCTTTAAAATTCTCAAGTTTCGTTAAAGTGGTAACAACGGCAGAGAATAAGATCGTTATGAGACTTGAAGGGGAGATAAATCATCAGGATTAATATGCATGGAGACCTTTCATAAAAAATGAAACCCCAAAATATGTAAAAATCATGGCTGCGTAGGCAATTATTGTAAAAATTATTTTTAGTTTGTTTTTGTGGTGGATTGCATTTATCATAATGAGCCAGGTTATAAGTGACCATATTTCTTTAACATCCCAACTCCAGAATTTTGACCAACTTAGTTCAGCCCAAAAACTCCCGGTTATTAAACCGATAGTAATAAAGAAAAAACCGATCTTCAATTCATTATTTACTTTTGGTAATAATTCGGGGTCATTAATTGCGATCAAAGATAAGATAAAAGCGATTGTTAAAGAAACAATGCCAATAAAATATGATGGAATATGTATATACATAATAAATGATCGAAGAACAGGAACAAGAAGATCGGGTTTTCTAACTTCATAAGGTAAAAAAAGCGATATGATTAGAATCAATAACGACGGAATGAAATAAACTAAATTTAATTTTTTGGAATAATCATTGATAAAAAAAATAATTTTTAAATTCAAAAGCATTGTGAAAAAAATCATTGATTCGTACACTCCGGAAAACGGAGCATGACCGGTAACCATTATACGGAATACAGCCCAAGTAAAAAGCGGTAGAATCGAAAAATAAATTAAAAGAAAATTAATTCTAAATTTAAAAATGGTAAATAGTGAATGAAGAATTATCATTATTATTGATATAATAATCAGAGCATTTTCTAATATCATCATTCTTTCCTTCTAAAAAAATGTTTTATAATAAACAGATCGATAAATAAGCCTAAAATAAATATTAAAGCAGTAATAGTGAGTATTTTGTTAAATGGTTTATATGTTGCTTTAAGGGTTGTGAGGTAACCCGGGGTTTCCTCGACTATTCTCAAACGGATACCTGAATCAATCTCGGTAACACTATCTGTAATTGTTATAAAACCTTCTGAAAAGCTGTTATCGTCAGATAATACTATCCATCTGTATCTGATCTTTGTTCCGCTGATCTCTGATGGCTCGATCAAAATAGTTTTGTTGTTTATTGACAACTGAAGGTTGTCTCTGATTGTATAGGTTTGATTGTTAATCTCGATTTGCGCACTAATGATACCTGTATTATAGCCAAGTTGATAAATTTTGGTGCTAAATACTTTTATGGGCTTGTTAATCTCTATTACCCATTGTTCATTATTGCCGTCAATATTTACATCAATTACTGATCGGACTGTTTTAATCCTTGAGTTATTGCGGTATTCATCAGCTTCAACTCTATTGAGTCTGAGTTTTACCATACTATCATTAATTAAGCCGAGCTGATTTCTGATTGTATTAAAAGCCAACTCATCTCCTGTGGTGAGTGTAAAGGTGTATTCACGATTCGTTATAAATGAGAATATAATCGCAATAGATAATAATAGTAATGAATAGTGGGTTAATATATAAGAAATATAAGATTTTACGGTCATTTTTGAGATAAATGGGAATATTAATATAAGTATATTCAACAAAATCAGCGGTATGATAAAATATATACTTGATGTTACGGAGTAAACAATTTCTTTAGAATCTATCGAATAGAATGATAGTAGAAATAATACACTTGCTATCAAAGTAATAAGGATTGTTGAAACTGCCACTGATATTTTATTAATCATAATTAATCCATAAATTATTAATAACATTTTAATAAAAAAAATTAAAAAAAGCAATAGAAAATTATTAGATATGATACATTTGTATAACCGGTAAATTATTCAGAAAATGTATCGGGTAGATCGTTTTCAAAAAGAATAATGTCCCCTGATCTCACTATTGCTTTTAATATCTCTTGAGCTTCTTCTAATGAATTAACATCGTGTATCTCAATGTGGTTGTTTTGGTTATCAATAATACCTGATTTGATATCAATGGTTTTGTTCTTTCCGACAAGAATGGCAATGTCAGAATATTTTGCTATTGCTGAGCCCAGATTATAGTTGTACTCTTTATCTTTTTCGCCAAGCTCAATGAATCCGGGGGTAATAATGATTTTTTTATTTCCTTCGATCTCATTTAGAATTCTTAATGCTTCAACCGCACCTTCAAGGTTAGAATTAAATGCATCGTCAAGAACAAGAACGCCGGTTCCCGGATCAATAAGCTGCAATCGGTGGGGTACCGGGGTAATTTTTGCAATACCATTGACTATTTTATCTTTACTGACTCCGATAAGTGAAGATAATAATACAGCACCAAGTATATTTGATACATTATGATTCCCGAGAAGTTTAGCTTTTACAACAAACTCTGTGTTGTCTTTAAAACAAACTGTAAATTGGAGTCCGTCTCTTGTGTTTTTAATATCTTTAGCAGAAATATCGGTGACGCCGGCAAAATCCGGATTGATAGTATATGAGTATAAATTAGACCTGTTTTTCAGTTTATCAATATTCTCTCTAAGTATTTCAGAGTCGTAGTTATAAACCTTGAAACCGTTAGTTTTAGTTTTATTAAATAAAGATAGCTTCGTTTCTATAATATTATTAATGGTATAAAATGTTTCAAGATGTTGAACGCCTATTGCAGAGATGATCGAATGGTCCGGCGGGGCTAATTTACAGAGATGCTCAATATCACCAAAACGGTCTGCCCCCATTTCGCAAACAAATGTATCGTACAAAGATAGATCTGTACTATTAATAACCTTGCTGACTCCCATAGGTGTGTTATATGACTCCGGTGTGCAGATTGATTTATAGTGTTCATTCAATATTGTATTCAGGAAAAACTTTGTTGATGTTTTGCCAAAACTACCGGTTATACCGATGGTGATAATATTTGTTTTGGAAAGCTTGCGTCTGGCTTTATTGAAATAAATCATCCTAATGTTTTGTTCAATTGGGAAATTAATTAAATTTGATACAATAATCAGTATTGGTGAAATAATTGATAAAAAAAGAATAAAAGCGTTAAATTTGAGGAATCCCATTGCTGAGAGTGTAAAATCATCTATCGGTGTCGCAGTAAAGTAAAAACTGAAAATTAAAGTAATTACTGTTAAGATCAAAAATGTTATCAATAATCTGATCACCCTTTGAGTGTAAATGAGTTTCTTTTTTAATTTTGCTCTAAAACCTATCCAACCGGCAAAAAAAGGGTGTAAAATCTTCCATGTAAAAACAATAAACATAATTAATGATGTTATATGTTTATAGTAAGGGGTAGTATTAATTGCATAAAAAAGTATGTAAATAAAAAGCATAGGCATGAATAACTCAAAAATATCCCATAATAAAACATTTCGGTATCTATTACTTTGGAGCCAATCGACAAGTTTAAGGTTTTTGTAGCTCAATTGCTGAAGTTTATGAATAATAAAAATACCTCTGATTATAATAACTATAAAAACCATTAATAGTATTGTTGATAGGAAAATCATTGTAGCCATATTTAACCTCTTGCTTAAGTATATTTATTTAATAAGCTCTTTTATGATTGCCGTTATTCTGTTGTCATCAATAAATGAGAAATGACCGCCGCCTTTTACAATAAAAATTCCTGAATTCCTGATTAATTTATGCATCTTATGAGCCATCCACACAGGGGTTGCAGTATCCTTATCTCCCCAATAGATGAATACCGGGCAATTTATCAGTTTTAGTTTGTCGGTATGATCCTCATTTACAGTTTTTACGAGAATATCCCTCATTTGTCCGGCATTTCTGTAGTCATCTGAACCGGAGCCGGACTTTAATGACTCTAGGAGTTGATTGTTACGAATTACTTTTGTAATTATAAATTTCATTATTTTGTAGGAGTAAACTTTTATGTACCAGATGGGATTTCTACGGGGTTTTAAGCCCGAACTGTTGATTAACACAAGGTTTCTAACTAAATCAAGATGTTTTGTTGATAAAATGATCCCGATTTTACCGCCGAAAGAATGACCGATTATTGAAACATTCGGTAGAGAAAGTTTTGAAATCAGTGCATAAATAACATCAGCATAATATTCTGAGCCGACTGTAACACTCGGTCTGATAGAACTACCGAAACCGGGTAGATCAGGTGTAATTACTCTATAACTATTTAAGAGCGGTTCATATATGCTAAAAAGATTATTTTTGTCTGCCCCCCATCCATGTAAAAAAATCAGAGTTTGTGGGGCTTCAAGTTTATTGTCATAATAGGACAACTCATTGTTATTGATAACAATAGTTTCCTCATATAGCTTCATTTTGGCTCCTGAACAATCAAATAGTGTCTATGTACCGTGGAGTTTTGATCTTATTACGAATCTTTGCTGTTGTCAGAACAAATATTGCCGTTGACAGCGTATCAATAAGAATTCCTATTCTTGATAGGATAGGTATTGATGGTATCAATAAAAGATAGCTGTTTTGCTCAAGTTTCAATGAGTCTATACCGAGCACCATAGAAATTAAAACCAAAAAACCGGAAATGCCCGTTCCGTCAAGTAAGAGACTTGATAACATTAAGAAAACAAGAATGAGCATCTGAAAACTGAAAGATGGTTTAGAGTTTGAATAAATGGAGAGTATCATCATTATTGATACTGCTGAAACAATAATTGTCCCCGATTTATTAAAAACAACTCCGAGTGGTGTAAGTGAATCGGCAATCTCAGGGTCAACGCCAAGATTTTTGTTTATATGCTTATTTAAAGGTATAACTGTACTCATCGGCGTGCCTGTAATAAAACCCATAAGTCCTGCACCGAGAAAACCGAGATAGAATTTATAGAAGTCTTTTTTTAGCAAGATATAAAGATATAAAGTATAAAAAAGTACTATTATTAACCCGATTACTATAACAGACGCAAGGGTTTTGTAGATTAGTGTTGTGTTCATCATATTATTCAGATCTGTCTTGATTGAGTAAGCAATAATAAAAATCGCGCCTATCGGGAAAAACTCCATAACTTGTCTTACTATCTGGGATAAAACAGCATCCAGTGATTCGATGGTTTCTACAAAATAAAGTCCTTTTTTATCGGCATAATATGATCCAAGACCGAATAATAAACCTATAAATATAAAAGGGAGTATAAAATTGCCGCTGTTGATAAAAACATTAAACATATTATCTGTAAGAACAAGACCGAGTAATCCTTGTAAAGATTGTGCTTCAATAGGCATGTCAGATATTTGTGTTACGACTGTTTGCGCTGATATTTGAAAAATACTCATATTCATTAAACATATAGATATAAATCCTGAGATTAAAGATGAAATAATCAAAAAACCAAGAAAAATGCCGGTTGTAATTAACATATTATTATGTTTCTTTAATTCCAAAAAACCAAGATAAGTTTTGATTATTATAAAAAAAGGCGTAAGGTAAAGTATTGTGCTGGTAAAAATCTTGCCGATAAAAGCTACGATTTCTGATGATATAAGACTTGTCGGCAGAAGAACGCCTGCAAGTACTCCCAGAACTAAGGCAATTATCATTTTAATCCAGATTTTCAAAATGTCCCCCTAAAAATAAAACTAATTTAGTTGATAATTAGCTTATATAAGTAATAATGAAAAAAGTCAATTAATTTTGAAATATGGGTGGTGCGAATTTATTCTCTTGGTAATTTAATAATTTATTGTTTGTGTTTTTCCGTGCTGAGAGTTTGATGAGATCACCCAAAATATAAATGCGGCTTAAGATAAAAATAACGGAGGAATTTTTCTTTTCTAAATCTGAATAACAGTTTTAATTAAAACTTTAGGTTTACTAAAATTAAAAATCACATCCATAAAAATTTCAAATTGACAATGTTCTGCATTTATGTTATTATTAGTAACAATTAGGGATGGTGGTGAAATTGGTAGACACGCATGTTTGAGGGGCATGTGGCGATTTAGCTATGTGGGTTCAAGTCCCATCTGTCCCAGTAGAAGGGTGCTTTATTAAGCCCCCTTTTTTATTCAGTTTGTTCAGCGGGCGTTTGCGGCTTATAAAAAGGCCTCCCCCTTCCTGTTCCTCTGATGTCGGTGAGAACGGGATTTGTTATACCTCCGTTATTTAATGTTCTGATAAAGTCCCCGTATCTCCTTCTGCCGGTGATTTTATCAGCTTCGTTTTTACTGCTGTCATAGTAGAGCAGGTAGTCTCTAATAACATTATTGTTGTCTTTTATAATAATCAATCCGTATGTTGTAGTCAGCTTAAAAATCTCTGTGTTTGTTGACAGATTCTTATTATTTATAACAACAGAAAAACTTTCTTCTGGAAAATACTCTTTTATTGTCAGGTCAAATTGATCTGTATGCCCAAAAACAGATAAAATATAGCCGTCTGTTAGCCCGTTATCCTTCTTGATCTTAATAAATTGATTTGAGTTTGGTGAAGAATATATGTTTATTACTGTAATTTCGATCTTTGCCGGATTGATATTGATAAACGGGAGTTCAATTGAAGATTCAGCAATGTTGCCGTATTTATCTTGAATCACAAAAACTTGAGTATTTGATTCAGGTTTGATTTGCTCAAAGCAGATAAATACTTGCGGTGTCGGGAAACGGTAGGTTTGATTATAGCTGCATTGGTTGGATTTAGCGGATATAGATTGTACCGGCTCATCAAATGATAAAATCCATCCGTTATGATAGGCGGTTGCGCATAATAGTTCCGGCGGGTCAATATCTATGATTTTATTATCCTTAGAACAGCTAATGTGTAGATATATAATTGCACTCAAAATAGCATAAATTATAATGATTGTTGACTTTGATAATCTCATGAAATAGATTAATCTCAAAATTATATTTAGTATTTACATTTTATCAATATTATTATATTACTTGTTTATGAAAAATTATCTAATTATAATAAAAGATAGTCTTCCGAAGAGTATCAATATTGAAAAAATAGTTTTCCGTTCCGATATTACCGTTATAAATGCAGGTATTCACACTTTTCATTCAGATATGGCTGATTATAAAGAGATTGCCAATAGAACAAACAGTTTAATACTGGTATTCGATTATCTTATATCTACAGATGAATTGAATCATATCAGGCAGGACCTTAATATGATTAACGGTTTTAATAACTGTCATTTATTATATGCATTTGAACAAACGGGTTTTGCTGACAACAGGACAGATGAGATAGCATCAGAGAGGGATTTCTTTTATTTTTTTTCAAATGCAGGCATTACTAAAGCCGAATTATTAAATTTCGAATCTTTTTTGTTATCGGCATTTAGCCGTATTATTACAGAATGCAGAATAAATAACTATATTGTAGAGTCATTCAAGTACATAGCTGATACAGAGATTGTGAAAGAGCAAAAAAAGAACATAGAAGTCTTATATGAAAATGTTAAAAATATGAGTAGAATAGACTATCTGACAAATATATTAAATCGTCGAGCGATAGAAGAGGTCCTTGAAAATGAAAGTAAACGGACATCAAGAGGGCTTTGGCGGATAAATAATATAGTTTCTCAAGAAAATCCTGAAATGCTGATAAAGAATGCACCAAACGGTAATCCTGCAGGAAAATTCCTTGATCATTATGGTGTGTTCTCAATTTTGATGATAGATATTGATTTCTTTAAGAACATTAATGATCTGCACGGGCATCTTGTCGGGGACAATGTTCTAAGGGTCTTTGGTGATATATTGAAGAATCACAGAATTTTTAGAGAGGTTGATTCGGTAGGCAGATATGGAGGGGAGGAGTTTCTTGTTTTACTCCCTGAGACAAACGCAAGAAATGCGCTTGTTCCGGCCGAAAGGTTAAGGCGACTTATTGAAGCTCACGATATCAGGGACAGTTCAGGTGATAAGATCAGGATTACGATAAGTGTCGGTATCTCAGAGTTTTATCCGTCAGACAAGGCAACAAAAGATATTATTGATAGAGCGGACAAGGCTTTGTATTATGCAAAAACAACCGGCCGTAATAAAGTTGTTATATTTGAGGATTTTATCAAAAAATTGGTGACAGATGAAGCGGAAGAAAATATTGACAATATGATTTTGAAAAACAAAAAAACATCTCAATAGAAAACCCTGAATATATTTAAAAACTTATTTAATTGAGTTAAAAACAGAAGTTATGGTATAGACAATATTTTGTTAGTTTGTTATAATCCGGAATTATCCCGGATTTATTTTATTGACGGGATGTTTAGGGGTTTTACTCCAATTTTAATAAATAAACGGGTATATCTATGAGAATTATAGAAAGGATACTTTTTTTTGTTTTTATTCTTGTCGCTTTTATGGCAACCATACTGAATATAGCTCTTTCCGAGTCAGGAAAAGGGGAACAATTCGTTGTTTTTGATAATATTGATAGGGTTTACTATAATATTGATAGTATTCCTGATGAGGTTGTTCGAACAGAACTAATTAATTTGAGGGATTCGGGAGCTGTTTCAACTTATTCGGCTATGTTAAAGCATTCAAGCTCAATCATTAAACTATACGGTTTAATGTTTGCATTAAACTCTGATAAAGATACGGCTTTCAGGTTTTTGCCGTCACTAATTTCGAGCTCTGTTACAGTAATGATTCAGGATGGTAATAGGTCAAGTGAGATTGTAATGGCTGTGGCTGCATTAGAGTTACTGACAAAAACACCGCAATGGATTGACCTGTCTCTTGAAACACAAGACATTGTGAAGATTAAAAATGATTTGAATTCTGCTTATAACTCAAACATAGCAAGACAAAATGAAAGATATAAGATAGCAGTCTCAAAGTTGATAACTGATTACTTGCCTGAGTTGGCGAGAGTTCTGTTCCCGCAGGACATCAATAATATTGACGGAAAGAGTGTTGCTGAAAAGATACAGATTTCTCTAATGCTTGCATCCCTAGAAAATGACAAAAGACAGCGTTTGATAGGTATGCTACTTAAGGAAGAAGACCAGAGTATCCTTGTTAATACTATGAATGCGATAGGATCAACAGACGGCAGTGATATCGCTTCTTTACTTGTACCTTTAATGAGAAATTCTAACCAGAATTTATCTGTTCTTGCTATCAGAAAGTATTCTTTATTGTTAAAAGATAGATCACTTATTGAAATTGAAAAATTTCTTGATGAAACTAATAATATTGAATTGATCTTTGTTTGCCTTGAACAGATTGAACAGTATGGCGATCAAAGATATTATGAGATGCTTAAACCTTATCTGACAAACCATAATCAGCGTATAAATATTAAAGCAATAGAAGCTATCGAAAAGACTACCTATCCGTATGATCCCGTTAGTGTTATGAGAACAATGTCATATCTTATCGGATTTACGGAAGTACATACAGTTGAATATGCTGTAAGGTTTTATATGCGTAAAAATATTACCCATAATCATGAACAGATTTTAAACAGGCTTGCCAGACTCGACGATCCGAAGATCAAGTATCTTGCGATAGAGTATATTGATAAATTCTCATTATCCGGGGGATACTCAATTATCGAGAGACTTACAGGTGATTCTGATCCTGAGATTCAAGAGAAAGCAAGGCAAGTTTTAATAAAACTCGGCAATGATTAGGAGAGTTTGTGGTGTATGATCTTATTGTCATTGGGGCAGGTCCCGGCGGTTATCTTTCCGCAGAGCTTGCGGCTACTGCCGGTCTTAAAGTCCTTGTTATAGAAAAAGCTAAAGCAGGCGGATGCTGTTTGAATGTGGGGTGTATTCCAACCAAGGCAATGATAAACATAGCAAACATGATAAATAATTCCAAAGACCTTGCAGAATGCTTTGATGGAGCAGATAATAGATCAATAAATATCGATGGTCTAAATACTGTGCTTTCAGGTTTAACTGAAAATATGGAAAAGGGGATTCTTCATTTATTTAAAACTAATAAGATTGAGTATATACAGAAAGAGGTTGTTGAGATAAAGGGGGCATCTGTTGTAGTTGAAGGTGCTACATATACTTCAAAATTTATTATAATTGCAACCGGGTCTGTTAACAAGCCGGTTACAGATTTTGTTGATTCCGGTGTTGACTGCTCATTTATAGTTGATAGCACAGCTATGCTTAATCCAAAAAGTATCCCAAATAAACTAACAGTTGTGGGAGGCGGGGCAATAGGTGTTGAGTTTTCTTACATATATAACGCTTTTGGTTCCGGTGTTTCATTGCTTGAATATCAGCCGACACTTCTACCGAATATGGATAGTGAAGCCGGAAAATATGTGGAGCGTGTCTTTAAGAAAAAAGGAATTGATGTCGTCACAGGCAGTAAACTCCTTAGAATATCTAAAGGTGAAAATTCACGATATAAACTTGTTTATTCAAAAAAAGATAATGAATTTATTATAGAGACTGATGTCATTCTTGCGGCAATGGGCAGGATTCCTAATACTGATATTAAAGGTATCGATAGTAGCGGTGTACAAAAAGATGAAAGAGGTTATATTATTACGAATAGTGATATGTCAACAGATAATCATCAAGTATATGCAGTCGGCGATGTCGTAAGCCGATCACCAATGCTTGCACACACAGCTTATGAAGAGGCACGGGTAGCGGTAAAGAGTATTTGCAATAAGATAAATAATGTTGCGGCAGGAAACAACTCAATAGATTACAATTTAACACCATTTTGTATTTATAGTGAACCTGAGGTTGCCGTTTTCGGATCAAGTGATACAGAAAAAAACAAATCAGTAAAAGTTCATTTTAAGAGTTCGGGTAAAGCAAATGCGATAGGTAAAACTGACGGTTTTATAAAATTATTATTTGATAAAAACAGCGGTGTTATTGCAGGTGGTGTTATTGTCGGTTATGGTGCTACGGAACTTATACATCAGTTGATTACTCTAGCCGCTACAGGCGTAACTATTGAAAAAGCCGCTGAGATTCAATATGCACATCCTACAATTTCTGAATCTTTTAAAGAATTGTTTCAACTGGCCATTAAATAAAGGTGTCAAAAAGTAAATTAGGAATAAAAAAAAGCCCAATTTATTAAAAAAGGGCTTCTTGGGAGGGGAGGGATTTGAACCCCCGTAGACGTGAGTCGACAGATTTACAGTCTGCTGCCATTGACCGCTCGGCCACCCTCCCGTATAAGAAAGCTGGGTATGGGAATTGAACCCGCAACCTGCTGATTACAAGTCAGCTGCTCTGCCAATTGAGCTAACCCAGCATTTTTACTTTTTAGTTTATACAATATTTATTTTATTTAGTCAATAAAAATGTTATATATATAAAAAAAAGGGTGTGAATTTATTTTTTTGGTTAATTAATCTATGTGGGATTGTTATGAATTATAAAAGGACAATAAGAATATCACTTAAGACCGGTTTTATTACAATATTGTTTGCTTTATTGTTTACAACATCATGTAAAACTGTTTCTGAAAATATTTCTAATGAATCAAATATCCACGAATATCGATATAAATTAGCAATAGAGCCGGCTGATGCTGAAATAACGATTAATGGAGTTTTATCTAACGGCAGAATGGAATTTAGTACGGATCAGATTGAATTGGATATAACTGTATCTAAAGAAGGGTATCGTTCATTTACAGGAAACTACAGAAATGTTGAAATGTTAAATGAACAGATTATTGAGATTAAATTAACTAAAGAAACTTATCCTGTAAAAATCAGTTTAATTAACGGCAATTCTGAGGTGTGGTATAATAATACAAAGCTCGGGTTGACCCCTTTAAACACAATATTGGAATACGGTCCGCAGAGAATTATACTTAAAAGAAACGGATTGCCCGATCAGCAGTGTTTAATATTTGTCAGGCATGGGATGACAGATATTGTATTTGAACATAAAAGACAAGAGATGATTATAGAACAAATAGGTATTTTTAATACGGGCCGTCAGCCTAAGCAGGTAATATTTTCACCGGACAATAAGTATATTGTCATGCCATTGCTTTCTGAACATGGGTTTCAAGTCTTTGATGTTGAATCTTTGAGTATGTCTCGTTATGAGAAATGTCCGGATATTACAAACAGTTGCGGTTTTGCAGAGGGGTTGTTTGTACCGGTTGATCAACGCTTTTATGTTTCTCAAATGAATACGGGACAAATATATCAGTATAGTTATCCTGATTTTAATTACCAAAGAACTTTAGATACAAATGGGGTATGGTCAAAATTTATAGCATGGTCGGATGAATTGAATATAATTGCTGTTTCAAATTGGTCTTCTAATAATATATCGATAATAGATTCATATTCAGGTACTATTAAACAAATGATCAGCACAAGTTCAGCCCCGCGTGGGATGGGTTTTTCTAGTGACAGCAGGTATCTTTATGTTGCTACATTTGAAGGCGGAGAGATATATAAAATAGACACTTCTGATTGGAGTATAATATCGAGGATTAGAAGAAGCGGTGCCGCAATGAGACATATTGTATTATCAAATGACGATAAATACATATTTGTCAGTGATATGTGCTATGGTGATATATTAAAGATTGAAACTGAAAGTTTTACTATTGTCAAAAGATGGAAAGTTGATTATAATCCAAACACAATAGACTTGACTCCCGATAACAGATTCTTAATAACATCATCGCGAGGCCCGAATAATCCTGAAAGTTATCTATTAAACAGCCCGCGGCCGGGAGAAATAACGATAATTGATTTAGTAACTGAAGAGATTGTCAGTAAATTCTATGGAGGTAATCAGCCGACCGGACTTGATATTAGTAATGATGGCAGATTACTGGTGTTCTCAAATTTTAGAGATAATAATATCGAGATATACAATATTGAGGCATTATATGCAAAGTGAAAAGCAGAGACACCTTGAACCTGAGTTATTAACATTTTATCTTGCTATTTCATTGTTATCGAGTGTTATTTATATTTTGAGGCACCCGGTAATTCATGTCTTGAATATGAATTCTACTTTTATCGGCGACCTGCTGTTGATATATCTGCCGGATTTATTGATATTCTTAGGTTGTTTGGTACCATATTTGATAGTTGTTTTGAGTTTGCTTATTAGAGCGGCAGTTTTTAAAAAAAAGATAGCGGATTCTTTGTTTGTTGTGCTGTTTTTTCCGTTAATATCTTTTTTCATCAAAGGGATGTCTCTTTTTGAGATATACGCAGAATTTAATTTATATGAATTCATTAAACAGAACGGTTCGTTTTTTAGTTTTATTTTTTTTGGCCCCATAGCAATTTTGATGCAAAGAGTTTATGAAGTACTATTTGGTTTTTTGAAAAAGATTCTACATTATTAAAAGATATTTATTAAGGATTATTATGAAACAAGAAGAAACAGTAGAGCAGAATGAAAATATTTATACTTGTGCAGCAATTTGCCAAACCGGTATAGAGGAAGCGCTTGAGAAAGAATTGACGGATAACAATGTAACCATTACCGACAGATTACATAATACAATTAAATTCGTTTGTGATAAAGAAACATTTTACAAGTTGAATATGTCACTCCGTTCAGCTACAATGGTTCTTAGAGAAATCCGCGGATTTACTATAACGGATTACGATATGCTTTATCACCGATCCAAAAAAATAAATTGGCATAAACTATTTGATAATTCAAAGAGTTTTAGGGTTGATGTAAAGGGCGGATCGGATATTCTTCATAACAGTCAATTTGTAGTTCATCGTGTAAAAGATGCTATTGCAGATACATTTAAAAATGTTACTGATGGAGTACGCCCGTCAGTAGAGAAGGAAAACCCGGATATTAGTGTTATTGTCTATGTTGACGGGAAAAACATTACTGTCTATTTAAATGGTTCAGGTGAGCCGTTGTTTAAGAGAGGTTATAGAAAACACAAAGGGGAAGCGCCCATAAAAGAAGATCTTGCTGCGGGGTTATTAATACTGGCAGGTTACAACGGCGCACAGGATTTATATGATCCAATGTGCGGTTCAGGCACATTTCTTATAGAAGCCGCTATGATAGCTGATAATGTACCGCCGAATTTAAACCGGAAATTTGCATTTGAAAACTGGCTTGATTTTGATAAAGATATTTTTAATAAAGTTAAAGGGGCATTAAAAGCCGGTATTAAAAAAACAAATGTTAAGATATTCGGATCTGATATTGACTTAACAAATATTGGAAGTGCACAGAAGAATATTATATCTGCCGGTTTTGAGGATCGGATATCAGTTTACAGGGCAGATTATAAGAATACAGATCAGATTTTAAATAATTACTGTATTATAACCAATCCGCCATACGGAACAAGATTAGAGATAGATGCGCCGGAACTTTTTTATAAAGAATTGGGTGATTTCTTAAAAAATAAAGCTAAGCAATCTCAGGCGTTTATATTTTCTGGAGATCTAAGCGCCTCTAAGAAAATCGGACTTCGGACAGAATTTAAGAAAAAGGTTTATAATGGTCCTATTGAATGCAGGTTGTTAAAATATTCCCTTTGGTAATATTGGGTTCAAATTACTCAAACTCAATATATATAACCGTGTCCTGATTAACCGGAGGCGCGGCGTTATAGTTATTGGATTGATTGTCTGTGAATACTCGTGTATCCTCAAGCCAGTACCTTACAAAAAAAGTAAAGAATTTATTACCTATATTGTATTTGAAGAAAATATCACGAATTTTTCTTTCATCAGCGGGGTCAAGCAGTCCCGATAGTTTATAGGTGTCGTCTGCCTGGCTTTTTGCATAGTATCTTGTTATTATAGCTCTGTCATTAGGGTTTGTTATCGTAGGCAGGATATATTGTTCAAAGAAATTAATCGATATCTCTCTGAAGGAATTAAAAAGTGTAAATTCTTCTATTTCGGGGATTCTGCCTTGAATCCCTGTTATTATCCTTCCATCTTTTAGAGTAATATCAAACCTTAATGGAAAATAATAAACTCTAGAAAGATTCTGATTTGTTTCTTTATAGTTGGTATATCCTCGAATTCTTATAGATTTAATCATATCTGTTGTAATGCTACGGAAATTTGTATAGTTTCCGGTGTATTCTAACTGACTGAGTAAATTGTTCGATAGATTAATATATCCATAGATAAATATGCCGCTTTGTTTTTGAAATTTTACTTTATATAATTGACCGGCAGCTGCAGAAGATGAAATGCTTGAGTTTGTTGCAGTGCTTGATGATTGTGTATCAGAAAGAGGTATAGTATTTCTACTGTATATGATATTTAGACCGGATATTACTAAAATCATTATAAGAGTCCTGCGTGTAAATAAACCGCAGGAATTAATAATTTTACTGTAAAAACTCATATTTTACTCATCTCCAAGTTGTAAGAATGACTTCCTTGATGAAATGATATCATCGGCAAGTTTACCTGTTATCTGTTGATAGCTGTCAAATGACATTTCAAAACTACCTGTTCCTGAGGTAATTGATTTAAGGTCAATTGTGTATCTGATAAGCTCTTTTTGAGGTATCATCGCTGTAATTTTTGTAATGCTGTTTGCAAGCTCCTCTTGTCCGACAACCTTACCTCGCTTGGATGAGATGTCAGACAGAATATCGCCAACAAATTTTTGTTCGGTATAGACAGAAAGCTGCATAATCGGTTCTAATAAGGCCGGGGAGGCTTGTTTCATTGCTTCTTTGAATGCGCATCTTGAAGCGATCTTAAAAGCCATTTCAGAAGAATCGACCGGGTGTTCTTTGCCGTCAAATAGTCTTACTCCGACATCAACTACTTTAAATCCTGCAAGGACTCCGGATGCCATAGCTTCATGAAAACCTTTTTCACAACCGGGTACATATCCCTTACTTATGACACCACCTACAATATTATTGACAAATTCATATTCTTTACCTGTTTCTAACGGATATATATCTATTGCTACCTTGCCGTACTGTCCATGTCCGCCGGATTGTTTTTTATGCGTATATTCGCTTGTCCCTTTTTTACGAATTGTTTCTCTATATGCGATCGTCGGATCAGTTAAAATAGATTCGATCTTATTTTTATCTTTTATCATATCAAGATAAAGTTTCATTTGGAGTTCACCCATACCAAAAACAACATTTTCGTGGGTTTCAGGATTAAATGTTACACCAAAGGTTTTATCCTCTTCAGAGATTTTTTGAATAAGTGCAATTAACTTTTCCTCATCTTTTTTATTGGGGGTTGTTATCTTCTGGAAGAATGTCGGCTGTGGAAAATCGATATAAGGTAAAACAACATAGTCGTTAATATCACAAAGGGTGTCATTTGTAAGGACTTGATCGTGTTTTACAAGTGCGCCAAGTTCCCCGGCAACCAGTTCGGGTACTTCTTTTACATTTTTACCGATTACTTTGTATATTTTACCTGTTTTTTCTTTAATTCCTTCGGTTGAGTCCATTAATTCCTGATCTGCTTTGACAGAACCCCTTCTGACTCTGAAATATGAGATTTTGCCAACATACTGATCCATTATTGTTTTAAAAACAAAGATAGTTGTATTTCCTGTAGGATCACATTCGATTTTTAACTCTTTGTTGTTTTTATCCTTGCCGACGACAGGTTCTACAGAGGTTGGCGGGGGCATATAACTGACAATACTGTCAAGTAGATCTATTATTCCTGAATTCATAAGAGCTTCACCGCAAAATACAGGGATGATAGTGCCTGATATGATTGAATTTTTGAAACCTTCAACGATCTCTTCGTGAGTTAGAGCTGCCCCGTTAAAGTATTTATCCATTAATTTTTCATCTGATTCAACAGCTGTTTCGATCATCTCTTTAAAGTGTTCATCAAGTCCTTCGATTGAGTCGGGGGCTTTTTCTCTTCTTGTTTTTTTGCCCCCTTCTTCAAAATAGCGAGCTTCACGATCTATGAGGTCTACAATACCTTTAAAATTCTTTCCTTTGCCGATAGGTATTGATATTGGCACGAAGGTTATTTCCGGAAAATTTTGTCTAAGGTTTGAAAGACATCTTTCATAATCTGCATTATCTCTGTCCATTTTGTTAATAAAAACCATTTTTGGAATTTCGGTTTTATGCCATATCTTAATTGTCTCTATCTGAACGCCATATTCAGCATCAACAACAAATATCGCACTGTCAACGGCTTTTAATGCAGAAGCCACTTCGCCGGTAAACTCAGCTGATCCCGGAGTATCGATAATATTGATTGTATGATCATTCCATTCAATATACGACAGAGAGTTGTGTATAGATATTTTTTTGGTTATTTCAATTTCGCTGAAGTCACTGACCGACTTTCCTTCATCAACCTTACCCATTAAAGGGATAGCGCCGGCGGAGAATAGCATCGCTTCATTAAGAGATGTTTTTCCTACGGATTGGTGACCAAAAAGCCCTACATTTCTTATTTTAGTTGATATGGTTTTCATTATCAGCTCCTTTTATATTTTAAAGATGTGTTTAAATTATTATCTTTGGCAATATTATTAACAATAAAAAACTTAATAAAATATTGCAAGAAAAAAATAAAAAAAAATTAAAATTACACCCAAATCTGCCCTTGTTGCCCTTAAGAAAGAAGTGAATAGAGATAATCGATCTCTTGTTTCCAAAGAGAGTCATCTATGGTTTCGAGGATAATAGGAATGTTATTAAATCGATTGTCGTTCATTAGTATTGAGAAAAATGCGCTTCCCAATAACCCTAACCCTATTGAGTGGTGTCTGTCAAGTCGGGAGCCGAGCTGTGATTTAGAATCATTGATATGAACACCTTTAAGATATTTAAAGCCCACTATCTCATCAAAAATCATAAATGTTTTGTTGAAATTTTCTGTGTCTCTGATATCATAGCCGGCGGCGAATGTATGACAAGTGTCTATACATACCCCGACTCTTGACTTGTCATTAACAAGTTCTATAATATCACGAAGATGTTCAAACCGGTAACCGATATTTGAACCTTGCCCTGCTGTATTCTCAATTACCGGTGTTACAGATTTATATGTGCTTTGAACAAGATTAATCCCGTCGGCTACTAATCTTATTGCTTGATCTTCAGTCATACCGTTAAGATGGGCACCCGGATGAAAGTTAAGGAGAGTCAGTCCTAATTGTTCAACCCGCTGTGCCTCGTCTAAGAATGCCTCTAGTGATTTAGCCCGTTTTTCCGGATCGGGGTTCGCCAGATTAATAAGGTAGCTGTCGTGTGTCAATACCATATCCGGCGCTATTCCTGATAGATTGAGGTTAGTTTTAAAATTGTCAATACTTTTTTGTGAAAACGGAGGTGAAGTCCACCTTTTTTGGTTCTTGGTAAACATTGCAAATGCTTTTGCACCAATTTTAGCGGCATTAATGGGGGCATTTTCAACGCCCCCTTCTGTACTTACATGTGCCCCGATGAACTTACTATTTAAAGCCACAAATTACCTCCGGATTGCAATAGTTATCCGGTCAAAAGAATTTATCGGCCTGTCAGCCCTGGTAAGAATTCCTTGCTGTGCAAAAACCTTGCCGCTTCTAATGTTTATTATTGCCGTGCCGATCTTTTCGCTTCCTCTGTAAATAGAAACAGCCTGTAAATTGGTCGGAGTAAAGCTGTCGAGAGTTAATATTGAAATATTAAAGATATCGTTTGACTTAAGTATATAACCGACAATCTGTTCTGTATTTGGAGGATTGCCATTGGAGTTTACTAAGCTTATCGCTTCAATAATATCGTTTTTTTGCGAATTAAGGCGATTTATCGTTTCATCACGAGTCGCAATAGTGGTATCTCTTTCAAACACCTTATTAATCGCTTCGATATATTTTGAACGGTAAAAACTAATTATTCTTTCTACATTAACGGATATATGAGAAATGATTAATGGTATCGAATTGGAATAGCCGATTCTGTTAAGGTACTGAATAAGCGTTTTTATTTTGTCACCTCTTTGATCTGCTTCCGTGATAAAGCTCATGTCAATGCCCGTTTGATTTGCCGCAGAAGTAATACTTCTTAATTCTAATGGGTCAATCATGTATGAGTCTGTCTGTCGTGCAACAAGGTCTGTAGTGTTGTCAATAATCTGTTTAATATTTCCCGTTAAAAGCAAAGGATTATATTTTAGAATAAGTGCTTCAATATTTCTTTGGTGGTTTTCATTAAGTATTCTTATTCTGTTTTCGTAATAAGAACGGGTGTTTCTTAAATTTACTGTGTTGGCTTGATTAATCTGCGCTATCTGATGTTCATACTGCGCTCTTTGTTGTTCAAGTTTGATTTCAAGGATTTGCTGATTACTGTCAAGAACACCTTGGCTCTCTCTTGCAGAAGACAAAGAATTCTGATCCATACTTTCAAGAGACTCTCTGAGTTGATCTATCTCTATCTGTTTATTTCTTATTTCTATATCAAACTGTGCAACGATTTGGTCCCTTCTTGCTCTTTCTCCGGCTTGTATAACCGCTATTTTTTGTTCTATAATATCGCCTGTGAGGTCAGACCCTGCGATAGTATCGATCTCCCGTTGGGTCTGTATTCGTAAAGATTCTATCGAGCGATCTCTGTTATAGATTATATTTTTTAGATCATTCTCAAGTGTAGTTATCTGATTCTCGTTTCTTTTGGCGCTGGCAAGTATATCTCTAAGGTTAACATCGTTAAACTCTTCAATAGACATCGTAAAGTTTTTGCCGCTTTCTTCGACGGCTTTTGCGATGGAGTAACTTACGGTCAACATTAGTATAATGAATAGAGTCAACAGGAATTTGTATCTGAGGTTTTTGACCTTCTTTGTTTTTGCAAGCTCAGTTTCTATATTATATATATTAGCTTCATCACCAATGAAATTTCCCGTTTCTTTGAGAAAGAGTTTTGTTGCGTCTTTTGTTCTGATTATTTTGTTGTCATTGTCCATATTCCATCCCAACCTTCCGGTTTATTATAACTTTTTGTTCTGTCTAAAAACACCTGTGCCATCGGTAGATTTGACTGTTCAAAATACCTGATGCTTTCTGTCCATTTGCCTTTATAATATAAATCAAGGCCTTCAGAGAAATCGGCTATCCCTTTTCTGAAGTTATCATCAATATCGCGATCAAAAACCGGCAGGTAGATTTTCTTGCCGATAGTCTTGCCTTTGACCTGAACTGTATCTATTTCAATAAAAATCAATCCGTGGTTTTTGACATTATTGATTATGTCGTTCATAACATATTCTGAACAGATAACCGGTATATTATAAATTCTTGTTAAGCCCTCAAGACGGGAAGAACTGTTTACATTGTCGCCAATTACCGTGTTAGTCATCTTGGTACTTGAGCCGATTGTGCCGTAAAATACCTCACCGCCGTCTATACCGACACCGACTTCTATAAGAACAGCCTTAAAGACTTTTTCTTCCGATTCGGTGAGATTGCCGTGTTCGATCTCTATCTCTGCACGAATCTGTTTCATTGAAGATCGAAGTGCTTCTGTTACTTTCTGAATCTCATAGGCAGAAGTAACCGCCTGAAATGACTTGTTTTGTTCGTTATCATCAAGTGCTCCGTAAACCGCAAGTAATGCATCGCCAATTATTGAGCCGATTATTCCGTCGTGCATCATAATATAGTGGATTGCACTTTCATAATGCATATTGAGAAGTTTTATTATATCAATGCCGAGTGTTTCGGTCATATATGTGAAGCCCCTGATGTCTGAGAAAAGAATTGTAAGCTCTTTACGGGATCCTTCAAGTTTGATGGTTCTCTCTTTATATGCCTTAGCCGCAATATCTTTGTTTACGAATTTCAAGAAAATATTCATCAAATTGTTGATTGTACTCGATAAAGAGTTAAATGCAACGCCGAGGAATGTAACATCGTCATTGGTAGCACCTTTTAGTTCAATTACCCCGAGTTGCTGTTTATCTAACATTTCCATGATCTGTCTGGTAATAATATGAATAAATCTCAGTATAAAGCTGATAAAGAATGCACCAATAATTGTAGCTACAAGAGTCATCAATATAATTATTAATGAAACAAGAAAAAATATCCAGTTTGATCTTTTATAAAATTCGTTAATCTCTTCGGCCCGAATAATATATGTATTCCAGTTTGAATTATACTTGTATACTCCGAAGTATTTAGCCCCTGAATATTTAAATTCAATAAAATCCTCAAGTTTGCCGGATTCCCTGTTTTTTATCATAAGGTTAAGAGCTTCATTGTCTGCAAAGTACATCTCTTTGTCGTGCCTGTAAACTTGATTTAAGAATTCGCTGTTTTCATTAACCAATAATACAACCGATCTGTCAAGATTAAAATCCATAATTGCCCGTGATCTGATGTTATTCATTGCGCCTTCGAGATCATTGTTGAAGCTATAGATTTCAAATTGTGAGTTAGAATAGTTATAGACATTCTTAAGGTCCTTAATCAGCGAGTCCTTAAGTTTATTAACCATTTCAGCTCTGTTAAAAGTAAGATTAATATAATTCGTTGCAAAATTCGATACAAGAATAAATATGGTAAATAAAATCAGAATTTTAACCGTCAGCGGTTTAACCCTTGTTTTATTTACCTTTATTCCAAAAAGGTTCTCAATTAGTCTTCTCATGTTTACCCTTATAACTATTTATTTAAAAGCACTGTTACCGTTTGGATCAAAGCTGTTAAAAGCTGCTTCAAGTCTGCTGTTTGTATCAGTGTGTATCATTACAAATCTTGAGTTAACACTGATGTACTTTGCTGCAACTTCTCTGCTGCCGGAGATGTTGCCGATAAGATTACTGATCTCTCCTGCTTCCGGTCCGAGCAGCGGTGCGATTCCTGATGCAATTTCCATTGTTCTGTCGATCATCTTAGCAAGCTCTACTTCTTTTTTGGTTTGTATCAGAATAAAGCTGTTCTGTTCGTCTGCGTACATCTGAAAGTCTTTTATTCCGAAAGCCCTCAATACAAGTTTCACCGGCATACTATTATTAACAATGAACTTTTCATCGTTCAGTTCAGTCAGACCAGAGGCAGTAAAATGCGCCCTGAGATCAAGCAAACCTTTTTTGGCGGCACAGCCGGTAAAAATTATTGTGAATAAAGTAATAACAAGCAGCAATTGTAATCTTTTCATTTAGAGCTCCTTAATTTTTAAAAAATATAAACAATTATAGATTAAAAACAAGAATTTGACAACTTAAAAAAGAAAAAAAACATATTGAATAATAAAATATTTAATAATATTGTTATAAAAATTAAATATAAAAACTATAAATACTTTAATTGCTATAACACTTTAAGCCCGGTTCTATCGATAATTTTTTGTTTGATATCTTCAACATCTTTTTGATAAAGCGGAGAAGTGTTCTGCAGGATATAATTAAATTCAAGTTTTTCCCATTTAACCTTGCCCAACTGATGAAAAGGCAGAATATCTATTCTTATTATTGAAGGGATTGTTGTAATAAGATTGATAATCTCATCAAGTTCCTTGCTGTTGTTGTTGTAATCGGGAATGACCGGGTATCTTAATATAATCTGTTTTTTTAATTTGTTTAAAATTTCAATAAATTCCAAAAAGCTTTCTATCGGGTTTCCTGTAATAATTTTATGGGTTTCCGGTATGGCAGATTTAATATCGAGAAGAATCAAGTCTGCTTTATCGGTAAGTTTATAAATGATATCATTATCTTTTTTTTTAAAAAAGCCGGAAGTATCAAGTGCCGTGTGGATATTTTCGTTGTTTAATAATTCAATTAATTGATAAACAAACTCAGGCTGAATAAGCGGCTCACCGCCTGAAAAAGTGACACCTCCGGATGAGGCGGCATAAAGTTCTTTGTATTTTAATATTTTATTAAATAGATCGTTTACAGTCCATTCTTGCCCGCCGTTTTCGTCCCAGGTATCGGGATTATGGCAATAGATACATCTTTGTAGGCACCCTTGCATAAAGACTACGAATCTAAAACCTGGACCGTCAAGCGTACTCATTGTATCTATAGAATGTATTCGTCCTTGTGTTTCCATTATTAGTAACCTGTGTGGAATGTGCGGCTTATGACATCCATTTGTTGTTCTCTTGTTAATTTTATAAAATTAACCGCATAGCCTGAGACTCTTATGGTCAGGTTAGGATAATTATCAGGGTTTTCCATTGCATCAATAAGGACATCTCTGCTGAATATATTAATGTTTATATGATGACCGCCGAATCGGAAATAAACATCAAGCAGTGTGCCGAGATTATTTATTTTTTCTTCATCAGTTAATCCGAGTGCGTCGGGAAGAATGGTAAATGTATATGAAATTCCGTCCTGTGCATATTCATAAGGAAGTTTAGAAACCGATTTAAAAGAAGCAGCTGCGCCGTTTGAGTCTCTTCCGTGCAGCGGGTTAGCTCCCGGGGCAAAAGCCACTCCCTGTCTTCTGCCGTCCGGAGTGTTGCCTGTTTTTTTGCCGTAAATTACATTTGATGTTATTGTTAATATTGATAAAGTAGGAATCGCATTGCGGTAATACTGTCTTCTTTTAAGTTTTCTATAAAATGTTTCAATTAAGTCAAATGCTATATCATCTGCTTTATCATCGTCGTTTCCGAATTTCGGATAGTCGCCTTCAATTTTGTAATCAATAACAATTCCCTTGTCATTTCTTATTGTTTTAACATTTGCATATTTAACGGCTGAAAGCGAGTCTGAAACGACGGATAAACCTGCTATGCCCATAGCCATATTTCTAATAATATCTTTATCGTGCAATGCCATTTGTATTTTTTCGTAATTATATTTATCGTGATTATAATGAATAATATTCATTGTGTTTACATAAAGACCTGCAAGCCATTCAAGAATAGAATCAAACCCCTTCATGACCTCGTCATAATCAAGATATTCCGACAGTATGGGTTTCGTCGGTGGCGCGATCTGTTCACCGCTTATTTCGTCAATACCGCCGTTTATTGAGTAAAGAAGTGCTTTTGCAAGGTTTACTCTTGCTCCGAAAAACTGCATTTGCTTACCGATTTTCATGCCCGATACACAGCATGCAATACCGTAATCGTCGCCGAAATATTCTCTCATAAGATCATCATTTTCGTATTGTATAGTAGATGTTTTAATTGACATCTGTGAACAAAAAACCTTGAAGTTTCTCGGAAGACTGTTTGACCATAAGATTGTCAGATTAGGTTCCGGAGCGGGTCCGAGGTTGTTAATTGTATTCAGGAATCTGTAACTGGTTCTTGTTACCAGTGTACGGCCGTCAAGTCCCATTCCTCCGATTGCTTCGGTAACCCAAGTCGGATCACCTGAAAAGAGCTCGTTATATTCCGGGGTTCTTAAAAATCTTACCATTCTTAATTTTATTACAAATTGATCGATTAATTCCTGTGCAAATTGTTCATCTATCTGTTTGTTTCTTAAGTCTCTCTCAATATATATATCAAAAAAGGTTGAAACTCTGCCGAGTGACATGGCAGCTCCGTTTTGTTCTTTTATTGCTGCAAGATATGCAAAATAAGTCCATTGGATTGCCTGATGGGCATTGCAAGCCGGTTTTGAAATATCATAACCATAATAAGAAGACATTTTCTTGAGATCGTTAAGGGCAGATATCTGCATAAACAGTTCCTCCCTTTCTCTGATTATATCTTCACTCATGCCGGAAAGCTCGGTAATTTGAATCTCTTTTTCCTTAGCAGAAATCAAATAGTCAACGCCGTATAATGCAACTCTTCTATAATCTCCGATTATTCTGCCCCTTCCGTAAGCGTCGGGAAGTCCTGTGAGAAGTCCTGATTTTCTGACTCTTTTCATTTCGTCGGTATAAGCCGAGAATACCCCGTCATTATGCGTTTTTTTTATTTTGGTATATATATATTCCAATGATTTATTTATTGTATATCCGTAAGCTTCGAGAGAAGACTTAAGCATTTTAATTCCGCCGTCGGGAAATATTGCTCTTTTTAAAGGCTTATCGGTTTGAAGGCCTACAATGAGTTCAAGACTCTTATCGATGTATGCCTTTTTATAAGCGCAAATTGAGGATGGCGTTTCTGTTTCTGCGTCAAGTACCCCTTTTGTCATCTCTTCAGACATCAAATTGTCAACTTTTTCTTTTAATTTTATTGTTCTTTCGGAAGGTCCTGCAAGAAAATCACTTTCCTGCGATTCCCGGTCATACGGTATGTAGTTTTTTTGAATAAAATTTCTAACATTAATCTTTTCCTGCCATTTGTCTCTTCTGAACCCTTCCCACTGTCCAAACAAATTATTCTCCCGTAAATGTCTCAAAATAAAAAAAGTAACTTATCAATAACAATAATTAACATTTATGTCAAATTTATTTAAATAAAAAATTATTTTATTGATTTTATGTCATCATAAAATATTAAGTTTAATCTTGATTATTTTAAAATCAAGTTCTATAATAACTGATCATCAGGTTTTTTTGGTGTTAATTAATTTTTTTTATGGAAAATACATGAACAAATATAATATATTGTTTCTTTCAAGTGAGTTCAGCCCTCTGGCAAAAACAGGCGGACTTGCCGATGTTTCCGGGGCTTTACCGGAATTTTTGATAAAAAGGGGGCACGATGTCAGAGTAGTAATCCCTTTTTATTCATTTATTGACCTTAAAGGTTATGAGGTGCAGAAGGTCCTTAACTCCTGCTGTGTATGGATGGGGAACCGTGAGGAATGGTGTTCGGTTTATAGGGTTATGGTCGGGGTTGTGCCGGTTTATCTTATAGACTTTAAGCTCTATTTTGACAGGGAGGGGTTGTATCATGATAATTCCTACAATGACTACCCCGATAATCCTAAGAGATTTGCATTCTTTACAAGAGCTGCACTTCAGTTATGTAAGGATACGGGGTTCTCTCCTGACATAGTTCACTCCAACGATTGGCAAACAGCACTTGCACCTGCTTATCTTAAGGTATGGGATTGGAATGACAAGTTCCTCGGACGAGCAGCAAGTGTTCTGACAATTCACAATATGGGGTACCAAGGTGTCTATCCTGCAGGTAATCTTGATTACATAGGGCTCGGTTACCACAATTTTACTTCGGATAAGTTTGAGGCGTACGGAGCAATTAATTATTTGAAGGGCGGCATTGTATATTCTGATGCGGTAAATACGGTCAGCAGAAAGTATGCTGATGAGACGAGATACACAGATATGGGTTGCGGGCTTTCGCCGTATTTGAATAATAAGGGGAGCGGTTACACAGGGATACTAAATGGCGTTAACTACAATAAGTGGAATCCCGAAACAGACACCGATATTGCTTGCAATTACAGCGAAAGGGACTTTGTTCCTAAGCAGATCAATAAAAAAGCACTTCAAGACAGAATGCTGTTAAATAAAAATGAAAAAATTGCGGTTATCGGCATCGTAACGAGATTCTCCGATCAAAAGGGGCTTGATCTTCTAAAAGGAACTATTGAGTCAATTGTTGCAAATATGGAGGTTCAGTTCGCAATACTCGGATCGGGCGATAAGGTTTATGAGGACTATTTCAGGTGGCTTCCCTCTGTTTATCCGGGTAAAATCGGAAGTTATATCGGTTATGATGATAAATTGGCGCATTTGATTGAAGCGGGGGCTGATTTCTTTATAATGCCATCAAGATATGAGCCTTGCGGATTGAATCAGATATACTCAATGAGGTATGGTACACTTCCGATAGTGAGAGCCGTGGGGGGGCTTGATGAAAGTGTGGAAAATTACGACGAGATAAGCGGGACCGGAACGGGTTTTAAGTTCTATGATTACACCTCAAATGCACTCTATTATACTGTCGGATGGGCAGTAAGTACATATTATGACAGAAAACCCCACATGAATAATATGATTAAAGTTGCAATGGGAAAGAGGTTCAGTTGGGATACAGCCGCAATGCAGTATGAGAAACTATACGAAGCGGCAATACAAAACAAAAAACTGGTTAGCGGCGGGGTATAGGAAGTGGTTAAAAAAATTATATTAGTATTATTAACCTTTTCGGTTATGACGGGTTGTAAGGTGAATGTTGAGAAAATGCTCTATGATACCAATCGGTCACAGGATATCAGAGTGAAGATCCTCAATGAAAATGAGGTGTTGATTGAAAGTGAATCGCCGCTTGTTGTTAAGGATAATATAACCGGTGAGGATGTAAATTACACTTCCGTTGATACTCTGCATTTTGAGTTTAACGGAGAAAACAACGCCTTGCTAAACGGTCGGCCTTTTTGTTCGCAGCTTAAAATCAGTTCGTCGGACAATTCTATGATTGTTGTAAACGGAGCGCACTACCTCGGTTATTTTATCATAACTGCCTGCAATCATGAGATTGAGGTAATAAATATTGTGCCTCTCGAAACATATCTGATCTCGGTTCTGCCGTCTGAGATGCCTCTTTACTTTATGAGTGAGGCATTGAAAGCTCAGGCGGTAATATCGAGAACCTATGCGGTTTATAATATCAACAAAAATTATAATACAAAAAATTTTGATGTTGACAACACAACAAATTATCAGGTTTATAACGGATACGATAAACTGATGCTTTACAATATGTTTTTTAAGATTAAGGATGCGGTTACAAGCACTAAAGGTATGATTCTAACCTACGAAAATGAACCGATTATAACTTTTTTTCATGCAAATTCGGGAGGGCAACTCGTTAGCGGCAGAGATTACTTCGGTGTAAACGCAGACAAGCCTTATCTTGTGTCTAAACCCGATCCGTATTCGGAAGGTTTTCCGGGATATAGATGGGATTATGCTATGAATTTTGATGATTTTAATAGAATATTCGGGTTTGATCTTATTAATAACTCGCCTGTAATAGAAACGGCTCAAAACGGGCAGGTATCAAGAATTGAGCTCGGCGGTACTGTGCTTTCGCCAAAGGATGTACGGTGGAAAATCGGCTTGATCAGGTTTAAAAGTAATAAATTTATAATGAACCTTGACAGGGATAATCAGCTTGTAAAATTTGAGGGTATGGGTTTCGGTCACGGTGTTGGATTGAGCCAGTGGGGTGCGCAAGGGATGGCATTAAAAGGGTTCAGATACGATCAGATACTTAATTTTTATTACCCCGGAACTACGACAGGGAACCATCAATGAGGACTGAAGACTTTGATTTTGTTGTGCCTGATGAATTGATTGCATTTACACCTGTCCCTGACCGTTCAGATTCGAGACTGCTTGTTTACGACAGGTCAACCGACTCTGTACAGAATTCGTTTACAAGAGATCTGACAGATCACATCGATTCCGGTTTTTTTCCGGTTTTTAATAATTCAAAAGTTATACCGGCAAGACTGCAAGTCAAAAAAGCCTCAACAGGTACTAACGGCGAGTTTTTAATAGTAAGGATAATCGACGATTATAATGCGCTTGTTATTACCGACAGCTCAAAGAAATATAAAAAAAACACAGAGTCGCTGCTTCCCGGTGGAGAGGTTGTTCGTGTTATAGAAACACTGGAAGACGGGATTAAGATGATTCATTCGGACAATCCGGTTTTTAATATTGAATATTTGAACAGATACGGGCAGATACCTTTACCGCCATATATTGATAAAAAACCGGATGAAACAGATAAATACAGATATCAGACAATCTATGGTAAGGAGTACGGTTCATCGGCGGCTCCTACTGCGGGGTTGCATTTTGACAAAAGATTATTCGATAGTATGGCAGAAAACGGGATTGATTACGGTTTTGTTTCTCTTCATGTGGGACTCGGAACATTTCAGCCGATATATACCGATCTGATAACCGATCATAGAATTCATAGTGAAAGATATCAGATAGATGAGGAAAATGCCGATAAAATCAACAATGCGATTAAATACGGCAAAAAAATCCTCCCGATTGGTACGACATCTCTACGAACACTTGAGACGGCATATAATAACGGAATAATTACGGCAGGTGAAGGGGAAAGTTCAATTTACATCTATCCTTCTTATGATTTTAAAGTAACATCGGCTTTGTTCACAAACTTTCATACACCAAAGTCATCTCTTGCAGTCCTTGTATCTGCTATGATCGGGCTTGATAAACTGAAGGAGCTCTACTCTTACGCAGTAGAACAGAAATATAGGTTCTTTAGCTACGGCGATGCTATGCTGATACTCTGAAATTGTACAGACTTAGACGCAGAAAAGAATAAAAGACTATTTACATTTTTTTTCTTGAAATATTTCTCAAATTATAATTTAACCCTTATAGAGTATATTGATGGGTGCAATCTTAAATTTTGGGTAAACCGGAATAATACTTATTCAGGTTTCTTCAAAAAAACTATAATAAAAAAAATGCCGCAGGCATTTTTACATCTTTATTTAGTTCATAAGCGAAATTTATTGG
>CAZSQU010000011.1:14597-59529 GCA_964608985.1 uncultured Spirochaetales bacterium | reverse complement strand
TAATCAACAATCTACTTCGCTTCGCTACGATTATCGTGCATAACGCGGGTTAAAGGTACAATAGACTTTATTACTCGAATTTAATTCGGGGTAAGCATATCTTTACATTTTGATAATAAAAGGTCTTTTTTTTCTTCAAAGTCAGCTATTGAATTATCTAAGAAGGTTTGTAACATTACTGATGTTTCTTTATTCTTAATATAAGGCAGATTAATGATAATATTGAAGATGCTTGATTCATAAGCAGCCCCTGCCATCGAAACCCCAACCGCAACATCACTTATCAGCATATTATTGCAGAATGGCAGAAATTCATCAATAATTTGAAGCATTTTATCAGCTTCACAACATATTTTATACGGGGTAATTGCACACCCCTCAACAGCTTCATTGATTTGTGCAGACCTGATTTTCTTTTGTTCATCAGTATCTTTATGGAGTTTTCTAGAGTCCTGCCACTTCTGAAAATAATACTGATCTTCTTCGGCGAGTTTAATTCCCGAATTTTTTAATGAAATAAATGAATTGATATAATCATCTATTTTGTCATTAATTGAAAATCTTGCGGCTTTTTCGGCACAAGATGCCCCCATAGCAAGGGAGTATCCCGCTGCAGCTCCGCCGCCGGGGGTAGGTTGTGTTGAACCTAAATTATTGCAGAATTCGGCAATATTCATATAAGCTCCATAATAGAAATTTATTTTTTTATAGCATTTTATTTTATTATAATCAATATAAGATCATATTTTAATAACTATAATATCTACAAATACTACAATTTAACTAAAAAATATCTTGACATTATTGTTATATGTTGTATATTATTATAAAAGTGTAACTAAACATATCCTGAATAAAGTTCTAAATAATACAAATTTAAGGAGTAGCATATGGAGTATTCAGGCGGTGAAATAGTTGCAAGTCCAAAAATGTTGTATTGGCTTCAAGTACCTGCCTGTATTGGGGAGGCTGATAAGATAGAGCTTCTTAAAAGAGATATTCTTATCCTTGATCACGATAGCGAGCTTACTTCTATTCCGGCGATAAGAGAAAAGATTAGCGAACACTCTTTGTTTTTTTACAATCTTGACAGCATTTTTATCAGAAATAGAGTCAAACAATCTGACTATCTTTCAATATCAAATAATATTGCAACATTCGTTAATTCATTTTTACCTGATAAAAGTATTGTCCACACAAGTATTATTGATCCGAGTATATCCAAGGTTTTTAAAAATAAAAAAATTCTATTTGTTGAGAAGAATTTTCATGATCGTAAAGTTGCGATAAATGCCGCATTAAAACTGACAGGTTTTGTATTTCAAAAAAACAGTACCCCACAGAGATCGTATATCAGACTAAATCTGTTGCATAAGAGACACAAGGTTGAGATTGTTTCTTTGAGTAATCCGACTTTAACTATTCATGGTTTTCTCAAAGACCTCAGTTTAAACGGGTTAGGTTTGGTCCTAAGTGATTCTGAACAAATGGGTTGTATAAATACAAAAAATGTTATACAATTAAAAATCTTTATGAATCAGCAAATACTCAAGATCAACACGGCAATTGTTATGCGTAAGGTTGTAGATAAAAATGAGATTGGTGTTTGTTACAACATAAATGACTCTAAAATGATCAGAGAGGATTATGCATCGAAGCTGACAGGTGTCATATACCTGTGGATTAAAGACTACATGAAGAATGCGGCTAATAATCCTTAATAAATAAATCAGGGGTAAATCATGATTGTTAAAAAAAGTATGATGAAAGATGAGACAATTAAGAATATGCGCGGCGGTGAAGGGATTGCAAGTTTGTCACATTTTGATTCTAAAGAAAACATGAAGAATTCGCGGCTTGCCTGCACCATTTCATTGCCACCCGGTGCATCCATCGGGGAACATGAGCATATAAATGAAACTGAATACTATGTTATTCTAAAAGGTAACGGAAAGGTTATCGATAACGGCAAAGAAGAGCCGGTTGAAACAGGCGAGGTTGTTATTACCCCTCACGGTTCAAAACATTCGATAATCAATACGGGTAAGACAGACCTTGAATTCATTGCATTTATTGTTACCTATCAGTTATGAAAAAATACATTTTTGTACAAAATGTATTCTGCGGCGAAGGTTCTTTCAGGGAACTAATGAGAGGTCTTCCATACAACAGGATCGCTTTTATTACCGGAAAATCAAGTATAAACAAATGTGTAGAATATTATGAATCGATTGAGTTTCTGTTAAAAAATAAAACAAAGACAGTTGAGGTTTTTTCCGGTGTACCTTCTGAACCATCCTGTAAAGATATTGATGATCTGGTAATAAAAGTGAAATCTATCGATCCTCAAATCATTATAGGTATCGGTGGCGGCAGCGTTATGGATGCGGCAAAGGCAGTATCAGCTCTGTTAACGAATGACGGATCTGTGGCAGACTACCTTGAGGGGGTAGGTTGCGGCAAAAAGATAGTTAATCAAACGGTTAAGTTAATAACGGTACCGACTGTTGCAGGAAGCGGTGCAGAATCCACAAGAAACTGTGTTATAACAGACAGAAAAGCCGGTTTCAAAAAATCTTTCAGAGATGACCGGATACTAGCCGGAACAGTTGTTCTTGATCCATTGTTAAGTTTATCATTACCTGTTGATATTTCAGTCAGGTCGGGGCTCGATTGTTTAACCCAATTGATCGAGTCATCTGTGTCTATTAAATCAGATGGTTTTATTAAATCGTTTGCATCCGCATATATTTCAAATGTGATTTCATCTTTATCTGTTGTTTATTCTGATCCGTCGAATATTAAAGCAAGAACCGATATGCTTATCTCTTCATCGGTATCCGGTACAGCATTAACAAACGGAGGTCTTGGAGCAGTACACGGTTTGGCTTCCGGTATTGGCGGTTTTGAGAATATATCACATGGAACTTTATGTGCTGTTCTTTTACCTCATATTGTGAAACTTAACTTAAAATACAATTCCGGTCTTTATAACGATTTATCCGATATATTAAAGGTTAAGCCGTTTAATTTTGCAGATTATCTTTATAATTTAAACGAATCATTAGGAATACCGTGTAATTTTAAGTCTTTTGGGATAGATAAATCAAAAATTTCTACTTATGTCAATAAATCTGCCGGTTCAAGTATGGATGGAAATCCGGTAAAACTTGACTATAATCAATTAATTGTTTTATTAGAGGAGTTGTTCTAATGAGATATGGATTTATTAGGGTTGCATGTGTATCGCCGGTATTCAATATTGCTGATCCTGTCAGAAACGGAGATCTTTATGGTGAGATAATCGACGGTATTCCGGAAAGTGTTTCTATTGTGCTTTTCCCTGAATTGGCTATTACCGGTTATACTTGTCAGGACCTTTTCAATAATTCAGCTTTGATTACAGGAGCTTTGGAAGGTATAAAAAGGGTAGCCGTTAAGTCACAAAACAGGGTTGTTATTGTAGGCGCCCCTTTCCTTTATCAAAGTAAACTATATAATTGCGCATTTGTTATCTCTGAAGGTAAAGTAATCGGCATTGTTCCAAAGAGTTATCTTCCCGGTTATAAAGAGTTTTATGAACCGAGGTGGTTTGATGAGTATCATAGCGACAATAGAATAGTTACATTTGACGGGTATGATGTAGTATTCGGGAACAAGGTTGTTTTTTTTGACAAGAAAGAACCTTTAGTAACAATCGGTATTGAGATATGTGAAGATCTGTGGACTTCGATACCACCGAGTTCATATTTGTCCAAGAACGGTGCTTTGATATTGTGTAATCTTTCTGCAAGCAATATTGTAACCGGCAAATATAAATACAGACGGGATCTTGTGGTAAGTCAGTCGGCAAGAACTATATCTGCTTATATGTATGCAAGCAGTGGAATATGTGAATCAACAAAGGACCTTGTTTTTGACGGTCATACAATTATATCAGAAAACGGTTCAATAATATCTGAAGGAAAACGCTTTTCTAAGAACACTGAGATTGTTTTTGGAGATATAGATCTTGAGCGGCTTTCTAACGAGCGTTCCTTAATAAATTCATTCAGGTCTCAAACAGATTACCAGCGCATAGGGTTTTCTTTAAACTATTCCAACATTGATATTGATAGAATTATCAGCCCCTTTCCGTTTGTGCCTCCCAAGGGGGTAGGTCTTAGTGAAAGATGTGAGGAGATTATATCAATTCAAAAGTCCGGATTATATACAAGATTGAAAAGCAGCGGGTTCGGTAAATCAATAATCGGGATTTCCGGCGGACTTGATTCTACACTTGCCCTCCTAGTGGCTCATAAAACATATTTAGATGAAGGTTTATCACCCGAGTTGATAATTGCTGTAACCATGCCCGGTTTTGGAACCAGTAGCAGAACTAAGATGAATGCTCTCTTATTAGCTCGTGAACTTGGTGTTACACTTTATGAGAAGCCGATTAATGAGCTTTCTACATCTATTTTTCAATCTATTGAACATAATGTTAATGATCATTCTGTTGTGTATGAGAATGTGCAGGCCCGGGCAAGAACTTTATTGTTGTTTTCGATAGCTAACCAGAATAACGGGTTAGTCATAGGAACGGGGGATCTATCAGAATCTGCTTTAGGTTGGTGTACCTACAATGGCGATCATATTAGTTCTTATAATGTTAATTGTTCTATACCAAAAACGCTTGTCAGATGTTTAATTGAGCATTTAAGTATTAATGATTATGAGGTGGCAGTTCAAGGAATATTGAATGATATACTTCAACAACCGATATCGCCCGAACTTATTCCTCCGGAAAACGGTAAGATTGTTCAGGAAACAGAAAAAATCATCGGACCTTATGAGCTTCATGACTTTTTTCTATATTATTTTGTAAGATGCGGATTTAATGGAGATAAGATTGTTTACCTTGCAGAAAAAGCTTTTAAAAATCGATATTCCCTTTCAGAGATAAAAAGGGTGTTTAGTATTTTTATGAAAAGATTCTTAACAAATCAATGGAAAAGGGACTGTATTCCCGGCGGACCTAAGGTCGGTTCTGTTGATTTATCACCGAGGGGATCTTGGAGAATGCCGTCAGAAATAAATATTAATTCTAATTTTATTGACTTTTAAAATAAATATGTTATTAATCAAGAATAACAGAGGTGAAAATAATGAAGGCTGAATGGATTAACCCTTTTATATCAAATGCTATTGATGTTTTTGAACAGTTAGCTCAACTGAAATTGGAGAGAACAAGTTTAACACTTAAGGATGATCCTACTCCTTCAAATGATTTCTCTATCATTGTAGGATTAACAGGTTTTATTCAAGGGCAGGTTGTTTACAGTATTAAAGAACATACCGCAGAACGAATTGCACAAGCGGTTGCGCCGAGTCCTACTACAAAAATAACTCCGGATTTCATTGAATCAGCAGTAGCTGAGATTGCAAATATAATTACCGGCAGAACAACAATCGAGCTTTCAGGTAAAGATAAAATACTTCATATCACGCCGCCAACGATAATTATGGGCAAGGATTTTACAATAAGTTTTATTAAATTAAAAACTATTTCTGTTAATCTTGCTTGTCGTTTTGGTACGCTTGAGATTAATATTGCGATTAAAGAGAAGGATTAATATTCTTTCATACATTTAGTTTGTTTCATTAAGGGGGGAATTATGAAATTAAAAGAAGTAAGTTTATCGGCAAATAAACGGTTTGTATTATTGGTAATTCTTTTTTTAATGTCACAATTACTGATTAATGCTGTTGATACAGAAAAATACACACATTTGACAGATAGGGACAGAGTAATTACCGCACTTTCATATTATGAGGCGGGTATCAGATATAGAGAGATTAATAATACTTCTATGGCAGATTCTATGATAAGAATGGCAGAACAGATCGTACCTGATGTTAAAGAATACTATGACGGCAATATTCAGATACCTCAAAAAACAATACAGTTAGACCTTCAAAGTATATTCAGTCCGGTTACAGAAACAAGCCCCCGATAGGAATGCCTGTAATATAACTTGTGCTGATATTATTCCCATTTAGTAAAAAACCTTCCTTGTCGAATTTCTTAGCTGTAAAACTTATGTTTATTGAACATTCAGTGTTGTCTGATATTGTTATATCAGGATTTATTATTATAGAGTTATTTTCGATACTAAATTCGACAGAGTGTTTTTTGTTTTCTTGATCGGTGATTGATACAGAATTTATCGAGAATATATTTTGCAACTCATAAATCTCCCCTATGATCTGTTGTTTGTTATTAGTTGTAATAAGGGATAACTCCGGTTTTAATGTTTTGAATTCGTCAATAACTATTATATCATTTGCTAACTTATCCTGTTCATAAATTTGATAACCTGTTATCATGTAATTATTGGTATCTTTAGGGGTGATTCTATAAATAATTATGATGTTATTACTTTCAGTTAACGAGATATAATGTGTTTGTGGAGTGATGATTTTGGAATCTATCAGTTTTTTGCTGTTTGGGTCTAATACGATTAATTGATATTGAGTTTGTTCCTCATATAAAAGATAAACATATATATCTTTATAAATACTATGCCCTCTAATAATAAAACCGGTAGAACATGATGTCAGTATTAATAATAGTATTATGGTTTTAATTATTGAATTCAAATTGTCCTCCGTTTATATCATATATAAACGGTAAAAAGATAATATTGATTGCACTATTCACAAATATTATTAATTATTTGTTTTCCTATATCATTGAGGAATATGATTTTTGAAGCAATTTCGATTCTGTTGTTAATATTTAAAGGAATAACCCCTGATTTGTATGATCGACGATTATTAACAGAATAAAGATTATAATAACAGTTAGTTAAGACGATTTTTAAGCCGTTTTGTTCAACCTCGGTAGAATAATTAAGTTTAATTAGTAGCACAGCGTCTGCACCGGATTCAGCTGCTATTGATAAGTAGCTATTTATACTCAGATTATTGCCGTTTAATTGTATCGGTTGACTCAACTGATAGTCAAAAACTATCATTTCTTTTTCCCATAAAACCTCAAATATACCGTCACTAACCGGTTTTAACTCTTCATTGTATCTTCCGTTTTCTGATTCGTCGATTATTATAAGCAAAGTATTGATATCAAATCCGTATGATAAACTTTGATTGATTATTAAAAACATAAAAGCTGCAATTATTATGATCGTCTTTTTCATTTTTTCTACCTTGTAATAATTTTATATACTTCGAATAGCTTTATTGTGATAAAGACAAATAAACGGTTATTATCAGAAGTATATATTTAGTAGTATTTTCGGCATATTTAATTAATAATTGATTAACAAGTTGGCAACTTTTTTTTTCAAAAAAAAATAAAATATCTTTTTACAAAAGAGATTAATTTGTTTATATTATAATAATTAAGACTTGTTATTAAAGGGGATTATTATGGAAGAAAAAACACAACATAAATCAATGCCGAAGGCAATGTTTTTTGAGGATGCACTGAATAAAGGTTTATTGCCGCAGATTAATCAAGGGTACATTCTTTCTGTTATGGCACCTGATATTGACGATCCTCAAAGAAAACTTGATCCGTTTTTATTGGAGATGATTTCATATAGCGGCGTTAAGACTGTAAATTCTTATGGTGAAGGTGTTAAATTTCAAGCACAAGGGAAGAAAATGTTTTGTATGATCGAACCTACAGGTTATACACAGAAACATACAGAACCGACTTTCAGGCCAAACGGTTCAACAGGATTTATGCCTTTTAGATTCTCTGAGTGTGAGCAGTTTTTAACTAAGGACAGCAAATATAATGTAATAATACCAAATAAACCTCATGATTGTTATGATTCATTTACTGTTGCATTACCTAAGAAAGGAGACTTAAGCATATTGTATTTTATATTTGATAGAGATATTAATAATGTTGTATTACCGTTTATTGAAGAAAATATAAATACGATATTGAAGACTACATTCAGACTGGCAAGTGCAAATGCTAAACATATTGCTCATAGTTTCAAGGAAATAATAGCGAAATACCATGTTTGGGCACATTAGTATTGTTGTACTATAGATAAATAATTATGGATAAAATCAGATCTGCATTAATAAAATATTTTCTTTTTTTTATAGTTATTTTTGTTGCCGTATTTTTATCTATTCTTTCGTACAATATTTTTCCGTTCATTCAAAGTGATCAGGCCACACTATTTCAAGGGCTATCTCTGATTTTATTTCAAGTTTTTTTAAGTTCGATGATAATATCGATTGTTTTCTCGGCGTCAATATATAGTTTTGTTGTTATAGCCGCAACCGCGGGCGGAAGGTATCTGATATTTTTTATACCTGCTATAATTTCATTGATTATATTAATTCCCATAAATATTTTTTTAAAACCTGATATATCTGATACGATTATTAACGCCCCGGCTGATTCAAAGTACCTTTTTCCGATAAGAAGTTTTTTTGATTATAATGAAGATATCCGTATCTATATCAACGGTGTTGATGATAATAATTTTACAGGTTTGATTATAATTAAAAATCAAACCGGCAATTATTATTCACGAATCGGATATAGAAAGCTGGAAGATAGGATACTAATATCGCCGATAATTAATGGTGAGCAAGCAACTCTTGATTTTGTTATCGACGGCAGTCAGGGAAATAGTGTTGATTTTTTAAAAGAGTATCGTTATTTAATAGAAGTAATAAGAGGTTTTTTAATATCATTTTTAATTTATGATGATATTCTACCTTTTATCTGTTATTTGTCAGCTGTTATTGTTTTTATATCATCATTTCTATCCGTATTTAGATTTGATTATTTTCCGCTGTTAAGAATAGCATTGTCTTTTCTCCTTCTTTTTAGTTTTATTTATATTATTTTTATATGGTCAGAATATCATTCGCTTATTATTGATACGATATTCAAGAATAGTATTATTGGTGATTATTTTGTCAGTATTACGCTTTTTGTTATTGCAGGCGCATTAGAAGGTTTTCAGTTCTTAATATATCATAGAGGGGTAAAAAAAGCTTAGATGGGCAAAAAAGAATTTATTAATAGAATCAGAAATAAAACAATTATTTTTTTCTTGATTTATAGTTTAATTATACTGTCCATAAATTTTTATTTATCCATAACAGATTATTTGGAAAATCGTATAAAACTAAATTATGAGATACACACCTTTGATGAAAATGCAGGCGTTGATGTCGGACTTTACCATCAGAATTATGGGAGTGATGTTTTAAAGTCGCTTCTTGTTATTAATTTTTTCAGAAATTATTTTACAGCTTACACTACATTCTTTTTGATGTTTTTTGCTTTCATTTTTAATAAAAACGATCAACTCCTCGCAGTTAAGCATAGAGTTAAATTCTCAGAGATCGTTGTACCCTCAATAATATTACTTTTACTTATAACAACCCTTTTTTTTCTCGGCAGGGAATTTATCGTGCCTTCAAGCAGAAGAACTCTTGATAATGCAATTAATCGATCGTCTCAAGCTCGGGCACTATTTAACAAGGGGTGCGCATCACAAAAAGACGGATTATTTGAAGAAGCTCTTAACTATTATAAAGAATACCTTGAGATTATTACGGACGATAATACCATTGTAGAAAGGGTGGCTGTTCTTTTAACTGAGGTCAATATTGCTTCATTTGAAAAAACAAGAGCCGGAGATCTGCCGCAAAGGATCGGTTTAGAACATTTTAATAATTCTCTATTAAATAAACTTGAAAGTAATGAGGATAAAGCTTTTTTAACTTCTATATATTCACTTGACAACTACGGAAGAAATTATCTTCTAAAAGATAATCTACGAAGCGATGAGCGAGAAAAACTTTGGAGAATATTGTTTATTGCCGGTTTTACAAGAGAGATTCTTCAGGTAACATCTTTAGAAGATACAGGGGTTTCCGGGGTAATTACGGACTATTACCAATTAGCTGAAATATATTTCAAAAAAGGTGATTATACTACCGCTTGGTATTATTACAGATATATTTTCGATAACGATCAGTTAAGAAGAGATGAAGTTGGTTTAAAAATTAGTGAAATTAAGAATATACTTCAGATGAATACAGTTGTTTCCGGTCAAAATTCCATATCTAGGGATTCATTCAGACGGGAACTGTTAGAACAAGAGCGTCAAATGGTTCATATCTATGAATTGAGTAGAAAGGCGGATTATTTATACAAAGAGGGTGCTTTAAAAGAAGCATATTTTACACTCGAAGAGATACTGCAAATTAATTATAGATTACGAGAGATCAGGGATTTTCGAGACAGAGTTTATGCAGAGTTAACCTCAAAGGCGGTAGAATTTTCAAAAATTGACAGTATTAGAGGTTTACCCGGTAAAAAAAGTTTTTGTTTTATGGCTAAGCCAAATCAATTTATTTATTTCGGCGAAATTATCCCGTTCAGTGGAACATATTATGTTTTTGATGTGAAGATTGTTGATTTTGATGATAATTTTAATGTAACTAAGACTGTCACTGCTCCTTATGGTGAATTTAAAAATAAACAGATATTTACAATGTACACCTATTCACTTAATGACAGAGATTTAGAGTTTTATCCTGAATCAGAAGTCAGTAATGGTTCAAAGCAAACACTAAAAAATGATTATATATTTACAATCGAAGCTGATATATCGACACTGTATAACTTTTCTTACGATTATGAGAGGGCTCTTGATTTTGCTATATTCAGATTGTATGAGATGCGCTCTTTTTCAGGGGTTAGTCAAGGTAATGAAACATTTTCAATGGGTTTTAACAATAATTTTATTAAAACAGCCATTATAGATAAGATTTCTAAAGATTTTATGATATTTACACTCTCGCTTTTCATGATTGTTCTCGGGTGGAAATTCAGGTCAAAAACAGGACTTCAGATGGGCTTAAGATACTATGTACTTTTACCATCAATCCCATTGATATTTGTTGCGATGATAAATGGATTCATTTCAATAAATACTCACTTTTATTCTATTCTTGGTACTATAATGAATTTTAATCTATTATTGGTTGTGTGTATAGTTCTTAATGTGCTGCTGATGGTGTCTGCAATAGTCGTAGTCGCCGGTACCGGTGTCGATGGAAAAGGCCAATAGATGGAAAATATCCTAGCAAATATTAAACGATTATCAGTGATTTTAGCGGCAAGTTCCTCTGATCTGCGTAACAGAATTATTTTTAATTTAATTAACAATCTAAAAATAGAAAAAGACAGGGTTTTTATTGAAAATAGAAAAGATATAGATAATGCTAATCTAAAGGGATTAGATAATGTTATTATAAAAAGACTGATATTTGATCAATCAAAACTAAATGATATTGTTAAATCCCTTGAGATGCTCTTATTATTAGATGATCCATTAAATAAAGTTTTAGATAAAACATTGCTTGATGAAGGTCTTATTCTTACTAAGATAAGTGTTCCGATCGGTGTAATTGGTGTCATATTTGAATCTCGCCCTGATGCTCTCATACAAATCGGTTCTTTATGTATAAAGTCAGGAAATTGTGCAATACTCAAAGGCGGCAGTGAAGCCCATTACAGTAATAAAGTTTTATTTGATTTGATGAAAAAGTCAATTGTACAAGCTGATAGTTCTCTTGCTGATATCCTATATCTTGCTGATTCAAGGGAACAGGTAAAAAGTTTATTGGAATATGAAAAATTTATAGATCTTATAATTCCACGAGGGTCTAATGAATTTGTAAGATATATCAAGAATAATACGAATATTGCAGTATTGGGGCATGCTGACGGCATTTGCCATACATACATTGATAAATATGCTGATCTCAATAAAGCTGTAAGGATTGTTGTTGACGCAAAGACGCAATACCCTGCGGCTTGTAATGCAATGGAAACTCTACTTGTTGAAAAAAGCATATCTGATAAATTCATAAAAGCAGTATATAAACCGTTAACTGATAAAGGTGTTAAACTAAAAGGTGATAAAAGAACCTTAAAGATTATCCCTTATATTGAAGAAGCTTTTGAAGAAGACTGGGGTAAGGAGTATCTTGATCTGATTTTATCAATAAAAATAGTTGATGATATTGATGAGGCAATAGTTCATATTAATCATTATGGATCCGGGCATTCAGACGCAATAGTTACAGAGTCTCAAGAGATGCAGGATAGGTTTAGCGTATTGGTTGACAGTTCTTCGGTTATGATAAATTGTTCAACAAGATTTGCGGATGGTTATAGGTACGGTTTTGGAGCAGAAGTTGGTATAAGTACAACCAAAATTCATGCAAGAGGGCCGGTAGGACTCGATGGTCTGGTTATTTACAAGTATATTTTAAGAGGTGATTCTCATATCGTAGAAGACTACTCCGGCAACAACCCTAAAAGTTACATACATAAGAAATTATAAACTATATTTGCCGTTAGAATGTAAAAGCTATAACGGCACCAAGTCTTGTTCTCGGATTTCTATCATCAGCTCTATAAGCAGTCAGTGGAATCATTATGCCTGCATCAAGACTTAGTGTAAAGAAATGTGTAGATACTAACAAACCTGTATCGATCTCTGACGCAACAGGGTATTCATCAACAGTTGCTTCATCATCACTAATACTTCCCGTATTAAAAACCTTAAATGTTTGATAAAAAGCAGCATAGAATGATATGTTAGTTGTAGAATTTTTTAATGGATTAATAGAGAATCTGAAAGATAGTGAGTGAATATTGGATAATACCGGGTTCAAAACATATCCGCCGTCAAATCTGCCAAAATAAAAGTATTTGTTGTTTTGAGCTCCATCGTATTTATCTGACCAAAAACCTTTATCGGCGTCTTCGCTGTCAGACGACCATTCTCCAATACCTTCTTCATTGCCTGTGCCTATGGCATAACCTATCTGAAGAGTTGTATTAAATGAATGCGGTATGGTATATCTTAAATATGTTTCAAATGCACATGCAACAATGGCTCCAACTGTTCCAGAAGAAGTGGGATTTGTTCCAAACACACCTGACAAATGGACTTTATAAGATAGATTTTGAATAATTTTACCTTCTAAGTTAAGTCCGAGGTGAAATGTATTTATATCATATTCTGTGTTCATTGATTGGAATATTGACTGTAAATCATACTGTAATAAAAAATAAGGATTAATATGTTGAGAATAGAAGTTTATATCTGCATCAATCGCAAAAAATATTCTTCTGGATTGCGGTGCATTTATCTTAAAACTAATTCCTGAGGTAAGTATATTAGATACTTCTACAAATGATCTGTCTGCTGAACTTACAAGATAAGGATTAAACCATGGATGCAATAGTCCAAGTAACCCTGTAAAACCTGTAAATGTTTTGAAGTTGAGATAAGGGACAACAATGTTTAATTCTATACCGTCAAGAGGACCTGAGAAAACCAGTGATGAATTCATTCTGTAGATCGATCTGCCTACAACAACACTGCCTAGCGGGTAAACAATATGCCCGTATAGTGAATCTAAATTAAATAGCGGTATTAGATTAACCTCATTATTAAGATCTTGTGCTTTAAGGAGAGCAGTTCCTCCGATATGTAGGTAACTTCCGTTAAGTAATGATATATCAGCCCATAATTTTATTCTTGCATCACCATACCAGAATTCATTTGGGATTGGACGGAATCCGCCTGTAGGGAGTATCTCAAAATCTTTAAATTTGATTCTCGAACTAAAACTGATTGTTCCTCCGAGATTAAATGAAACCTCACTAGGTTTTACCTCTTCATCCGGAACAAAACCTTCATCTATATAAGATATTTCTTTTAATCTGTCTGCACTCGGATTGTTTTGTTCATCTGCTATGACAAAAAATTGTGCAGTGATCAATAAAAAAATAATAATTAAAGGTCTCATAATTCTATCCTTATTCGATAATAATCGTATCGAAATCTTCAATTGTTTCTTGTTGCTCTGTTGAATTCTGAACATCCTCGGTTGTCTGATTATCTGTTGCCGGTCTTTGATTTATAAAATTTTGTTCTCTCTGGTTTTTCTCAAATTCAAGTTGTGCATCCATCTCTTGATAAAGGGTTCTTCTCCACTCAGGTATCTCAGCATAAAGCGATTCATCAACATCAAGAGTTCCGGCTCTTGCCGTTATTTTGTGGTAACGGATATAATAATCAATAAATGTAAATGTATCAAGCAACTCAGATCCGCTTATTGTATCAAAAGGACCTCTACCCTTGTTAATAATCCCTATGGCTGTGCATAAACGGTAGCTGTAATAAGGGTTGAGATTATGAAGCGGCGTTGTATCAAGGGGATAAATTTTTGTTATCCAGTAGGCAAATTCGCTTCTTGATATTGCCGGATTAAATTGATCATTGCTTATTGGTATTGTAACCCTAAAAAGTTTTTTATTGCTTGCCCATATTATATTATCAATATATACAGATGAAGAATCAAACTCATTATAAAGCAGTCTCATAACTGTTATTGCATCATTAAATGTTACAACATCTTTTGCAGCTAAATTCATCAAGAACGCATTTTGTTGTGAGTAGGATATACTCATTACAAAACATAACAAAAATGCCATTAACAGTTTCTTCATAAAGTTATTCCTAACTCTTATTGAAATATCACGGTGCTAACAGACCGCATCAAAATAATATTATCACTATAACATTTATTTTTCCAGTAAATACTAAAATATTAACCTCAATAAATGTAAATTAAATATCGTTTTTAATTAACGGAATAAATCATCATTAAATTAAGTTGATTATAAAATATTAGTTATTGAAAAAAAAGAGTATTTCTGATATAAGTGATTCTATTATTTATGATAAAAAATGGAGTTAATAATGGATTTGAACGGGTTAAAAAGTGCTGCAAAAGCTGTTAGATCTCTTACTATAGATGCAATTGAACAATCAAAGTCAGGTCATCCCGGTTTACCTATGGGGTGTGCAGAGATAGGCAGTTATTTGTTTGGTGAGGTATTAAAACATAATCCTGCAAATCCGGGATGGATAAACAGAGACCGTTTCGTTTTGTCTGCCGGGCATGGCTCAATGTTAATATATTCATTACTTCATCTCAGCGGTTATAACCTATCCATAGATGATATAAAGAATTTTCGACAGCTTCATTCAAAAACACCCGGACATCCCGAATATGGCCTAACTGAAGGTGTAGAGACATCAACTGGACCGCTCGGGCAAGGGATTGCAAATAGTGTTGGTATGGCAATTGCGGCAAAGAGGAACGCCTCAAGATTTAATACAGATAAATATAATATCTTTGATTCGAGGATATATTGTCTATCCGGAGACGGGTGCCTTATGGAAGGAATAAGTTATGAGTCATGTTCATTAGCCGGTCATTTAAAACTTAATAATTTGATTCTGATCTATGATAGAAATGAGATAACAATTGAAGGTAAAATTGATATTACATTTACAGAAAATATTGAAAAAAGATTTGAGGCAATGGGATGGGCTGTCTTAAATATTGACGGACATGATTTTGAAGATATTAAGCGAGGTTTTGATAAGGCGGAAGTACTTCGAATTCAAGAGAATAAACCGATCATAATTATAGCAAAAACAATAATAGGTAAAGGATCCCCCGGAAAAGCCGGTTCTCCAGCTTGTCACGGAGCTCCTTTGGGTGGTGATGAGGCAATTATTACAAAAAAATCACTCGGATTAGATCCGGATAAAAAATTTACCGTGGACAATGAGGTTTATGAGTATTTTAATAAAAGAAAAAAACAGTTAAAATCTGCGGAAGATAAGTGGTGTAACAATTTTTATTTATGGGCAGATGAAAATCCAAACCTTAAAAAGCAATATGAGAATAATTTTAACTATGTTTTTGATTCGAGTATTGTAGAAGATTTTAAGAATCAAGTTAAAGATGGTGCGGCTTTGAGGGATTCATCTCATAAAATTCTTAAAGACTTAACTGCGAATTTAGATTTTGTTGTTTCCGGCTCAGCAGATCTCGGCGGTTCAAATAAATCACTCATTAAAGACGGATCACATATTTCCGCAGATGATTATTCGAAAAACAATATTCAATATGGTGTAAGAGAACACGCTATGGGGGGGATTGCTAACGGGTTATATCTATATGGAGGAATATTTCCTATTGTTAGTACATTTCTCGCTTTTGCTACATATGTGCTTCCGGCGATAAGAATGTCTGCTTTAATGGAAATACCTGTCAGTTATTTATTTTCACATGATTCATTGTTTGTTGGAGAAGACGGTCCGACACATCAGCCTGTTGAACATATCAACACATTAAGACTTATTCCAAATCTAAATGTAATGAGACCCGCAGATCCGGTAGAAACTGCTGATGCTTGGAGATTAGCTTTCTCTTCAAAAAAGACTCCGACTGTTATTCTTACAACAAGACAAAAGGTCCCATATCTTGGAAAAATCGATCGTAATCCCGATAAAGGGGCCTATATTGTTTATAAGGGAAAGGGTAATAAACTTGATTTGATAATATTTGCTTCCGGTTCAGAGGTGTCTTTATCTATCGAAGCGGCTCAAAAGTTAGAAAGTTTAGGCAAAAATGTAAGAGTTGTTAATTTATTTTCTAACTATTTGTTTGATAGGCAGACAGATGAGTATAAGAACAGCATTGTTTCGCCGGAAACAGCCAAAAGGGTAGCGATAGAGGTTGGTTCTGATGTTTTCTGGTATAAATTTGTAGGTATGAAAGGTAAAGTTATCGGTATAAATTGTTTTGGTTTGTCAGGTAAAGCGGAGGATGTTGCAGATCATTTTGGTTTTACTTTAGATAAGGTTGTGAAAGAGATCACCGAGTATATCAAGATGTAATAGGAATATAAATTGGGATTATTAAAAAAAAAAGCTTTATTATTGATTGTAACGATGCTTCTTGTCGGATGTTTTGAAAATTTCAATAATGAAGATAGTTTTGATTTGGGTGCTGAAGAGTTCTCAGATACTTTTTACTCAACTGACTGGGACAAGCCGCAATCAAGAAAGCGCGTGGAATCAGGTGATACACATATAGGCAGATTTATTACAGATGAAATGATTGACCCAAAAATAAAAAGCATTGAAGCTTTGATTATAGATCTTTTGGATGCTATTAAATTAAAAGATAGTTCAAAAATGTCTTCTATTATGATACCTTCGGCATATAATTCATTTAAGCTTCGTTATCCGAATCTTACTTTCGGAAGTTATACAATGCTTAGGGTTGCTCTACCGGATATGGCAAACTCAGGTGAAATACCGGTTAAATTTAAAGTTTTTTTTGATAATGAATATAAAATTGGTGAAGTATATGTTGATATTTCTCTTGAAACCCCTAAGATTTCAGGTTTTGAACAGGATTTCTTTAAGTCGCTGATTACAGTTCCCTAAAAACTAAAATTCTCACCAAGATATAACTTTCTAACCATTTGGTCATTAACAAGCTGATCTGATGTTCCTTCTCTGAATATATCACCAAGATTTATTATGTATGCTCTGTCAGTAATGCTTAATGTTTCTCTAACATTGTGGTCGGTAATAAGTACACCGATCATTTTTGTTTTAAGTTTTCTGATTATTTTTTGAATATCGTCAACTGCTATCGGATCAACTCCGGCAAATGGTTCGTCCATCAGAAGAAATTTTGGATGCAAAACAAGGGCTCTTGCGATTTCGGCTCTTCTTCTTTCTCCGCCGGATAATGAATATGCCGCTTGTTTCGCAATTCTTGCGATTGCAAGATCTTCAATTGCTTCCTCTTTTCTTCGTTTTCTTTCTTCCTTTGAAATGTTCAAGTTTTCGAGTACAGCATCAATGTTTTGTTCAACTGTGAGTTTTCTGAAAATTGAAGCTTCTTGTGATAGGTAACTTATGCCGAGTTTAGCTCTTTTAAACATCTGCATTTCTGTAATCCGGTGCTTATCCATAAAGATATCACCTTTACTTGGTTTTACAAAACCTACTACCATATAAAAAATAGTTGTTTTACCGGCTCCGTTCGGGCCGAGAAGTCCGACGATCTCACCTTGATTCATGGAAAAGGATGCGTTTTTGACTGCTACTTTTGCCCCGAATCTTTTAACAAGTCCTCTAATTTCGAGTGTAGAGCATTCTTGGTTAATAATAGTTTGAAAAACCTCATTTGTAATTCCGCTCATAATTACTGTTCGGTTCCCATCTGTTGAGATTCTGTTTGCTGGTTGGGGCTTGAGCTTTCATTGATTATTTTTGCTTCAAGTCCACCCTCTAGGATGAATGTATTGTTTTCAACATCAACAACGATTTTTCTTGCGCTATATACAGACCCCTTACTTTCAACAGTCGGAAATCCGCTGATCTCCATTCTTTTATCGGTTCTGGTGTATTTAACAAAGGCACCTCTTGCAAATATATCTTTTTGAAATATTCTGACATTGCCCTGAACTATTGCTACTTTTTCTTCTTCATAGCTGTAAATAGAGTCTCCGAAAACAGCCACCTCTTCTTTTACATCAATATAGAATGCATTTTCTCTAATAACAAATCGCTTATCCCTTTTTATATATTCGGCATATTCTCCGCCGATCTCTATTTCATCTTCAATCTGAAAAATTCTGATATTTCTTCTGAATATTGCTTTTTCTACTCTATCGTCAGAAGTCATGAAAATTTCTATTTCGTCGCAATATATCTCATTATTATCAATAAGAATATAAGCATTGCCTTGCGCTACAAAGACTTTTTGATTAGTCACTGTCCGGTAATAGCCGTTTTCAGACCTCAAAACAAGTTCATCCTTTTCTGTTGATGATAGAGTGAATAAAGAGAAAAAAAGGATTGCAGTCAGTAAATTAAATTTATTCATTCTCTTCCTCTTCATCCTCTTCGTAATAAAATTTCATTTCAAGATTAGTAAAATAGTTTGTTTGTTCTTTAAGATCGCTTTTCATTGATGTGGCTTTAAGATAAGATCCGTCATCTTTTTCAATAACGACATCAGTATTAATTAGGAGTATTTCTTTATCATAATCAAAATTCATTTGCTCACTGTAAACGGTTGTTTCTTCAAGGTGAGATACAAGCCGGACATTGCCGTTTAGGGTAATTGTTTTATTTTTTTCGTCTATAGATGCTTCATCAGCAAAGATCTCTGTTGTAATCTGTTTATTTAGGTCAAATACCCTGCCTGTAAAATTACTGCATTTAATTATTTTGGTAGTAAAGAAAAAAGAGGCATTGGTTATACTTGATCTGAGATATACACGGGAATTTTTATATATATTATGTGTATAGTTTGTTTGTACCATATCAGGCATTGGTGGTAAATCGTTATTGATCACTATCAGATCCCTCTCTACTGAACAGGAGGATATGATAATATAAAAAAGAACAATAGTGATAAATATAATCCGTACTTTATTCAATCTAAGCCTCTTTTATCGAAGATTTCTTGATAAAAAGATTAAAAAGCGGATGGGGTTTAAATGGTTTTGATTTGAACTCAGGATGATATTGAACTCCAAATCCAAGTTTATGCCCGCTCCATTCAACGGATTCTACAAGTGACCCGTCCTCGGTTGTAGCACTGATAATCAGTCCTGCATTCTGCAATGCTTCTTTATAACGGTTGTTAAATTCATACCTATGTCTATGTCTTTCTGAAATCTGATCTTTAGAATATGCTTGATAAAGGTGGGTGTCTTTAATTATGATAGAAACATTCTCACCGAGTCTCATAGTACCGCCTTTCTCATTTATTCCTTCCTGTTCTTCGAGAAGGCTGATTACGGGTGCTGACGAGTGTGGGTCGAATTCGGTTGAATTTGCATCGGTAAGACATAATTTTGATCTTGCATATTCTATTACCATTATCTGCATCCCAAGACATATACCAAAATAAGGAATATTGTTTTCCCGTGCATATTTTGCAGTTGCAATCATTCCTTCAATCCCGCGATCTCCGAAACCGCCCGGCACCAGAATTCCGTCAAATCCTTTTAATTTTAAAGCAACATTTTCTTCAGATACCGATTCACTATTGATCTTTGTGAGTTCAAGTTTTAGGTTGTTATTGTAAGATGCATGATAAAGAGATTCATATATAGATTTATAAGCGTCCGGCAGATCGACATATTTACCGACAACGGCAATTTTTACTTTTTTAGTTGCTGAAATTATACTATTAATCAAATTTTCCCATATTGAAAGATCGCAATTACGGTTTTCTAAGTTAAATCTGTTAATTATGAATTCAGGTAAATTTTGATTTTTAAATTCTAACGGGATCTCATAGATAGAATGCTTAATGTTTACTGCCTCAATAATCCCGTTCTCCGGGACATTTGTAAACAGTGCAAGCTTCTTTTTCATTGACTGATCCATTTTTTCATCCATACGGCAGATAAGTAAATCAGGTTGGATTCCGATCTCCCTAAGTTTTTGAACGGAATGCTGTGTCGGTTTTGTTTTTAATTCTCCGGCACCTGATATCGACGGAATCAGTGTTAGATGAACATATAAAACATTTTCCCTGCCCACATCAGCTGAAAATTGTCTTGCCGCTTCGAGAAACGGTGTTGATTCAATGTCGCCTACTGTCCCTCCTATTTCAATGATAAGAATGTCTGTATCTTTGTCAACATTCTTCTTGATCCGTCTTTTGATCTCGTCTGTTATATGCGGTATTACCTGAACACATTTACCGAGATATTTACCGTGCCGTTCTCTTTTAATAACTTCATCATAAATTTGACCGGTTGTTATTGAATTTTTACTTGAAACAGATATATTAAGAAATCTTTCATAGTTACCGAGATCAAGGTCTGTCTCTGAACCGTCATCGGTTACATAAACCTCACCATGTTGAAAAGGGCTCATTGTTCCTGCATCTATGTTGATATAAGGGTCTATCTTAGTCATAACCACATTGAATTTCATCGCTTCAAAAATAGCCCCTATTGATGATGCTGATATGCCTTTTCCTAACGAAGAGCATACTCCGCCTGTAACAAAAATAAACTTGGTGTGCATAGTAACCTCTGAATTAATAAAAAATAATAATATTAGCTCCGTCTATTCGGTAAAAAGCAGTAGTTCCTCAAGAGCTAATTAATAAAAAAAATCCTGCTCCGTATAAATCACGGAGAAAAAAGATTATTTAAAAAAATAACCATTTATGCTTGATTAATATCCGAAATAATATAAGATAGAATCTTATTAGTCAAGTGTTTTATAATAGAATTAGCCGGATACTTATAAGGTTTCAAAGATACCATAAATTATGAAGAGAATAATATTTACAACTTTAATTATTATCGTAACAATTTCCTCTGTTTTAACATCAATAGGTGTTTTTATTAATTCATATTATTTTGTGTCAGAACTTGTGGAGAGAGAGAAAAACGGTGTATTCAGTCAGATTACACAAAAAATGATCCTTTTTAATAATATTACTTATCTTATGCAGAAACAGACAATAGAAAAAGGTTCAGAGAGTATAATTAATATCCATGATTATCTTTACGAAAGAAACAGAAGTTTTAATTTTACTCCGGAAGAATTGAAGGCGGCCGCTGTCAGATATTCATTTGACGAGGTATATATTATAAACAGAAGCGGTATTGTAGAAAAAACAAGTTTCTCTCCTGATAAGAATCTTGATTTGACTAACTTTGGTGATAAATTTTCTGATTTTCTAAAAAGCGTTTATGGTAAAGGTGAGGTTTTTACCCAAAGGATTACCCAATCAACACAAACAGGTAAAACAAACATCTATCAGTATTACAGCCCATTAAACAGCGATTATATATTTGAAACCTCAATCGGGTTCGGAGAGAATATACTGAATACCTTTGGTATCGATTTTGTTAATGACATAGTAAATAACATATTTGATAAAACTAATCTATCTAAGAATTTTTTGCTTGATTTTGATATATTTCAAGGAGTTGAACCCAATTACAGATCAATTTTGAGCGATTCACCTGTTTCTATAATTCATGTCGAGGATAGAAGCCGGCTTGATACGGTTTTGAGCGAAAGCAATAATGAGGTTCTTTTTAAAAGAGGTTCGACTTTTACATTTGTTAAATTGATGAAATTTGAATCAGGACCTAACCTCATATCAGAGAATCTGTACTGTGTTGTTGTCTATGATTTTAATTCAATATTTATGTTTACTTATAAAATATTCGGTACAATATTTATTTTAAATATTTGTGTTATTGTTCTTTTATTACTAATAGGTTTTAGAATATTTGATAAACTTCTAATTAAAAGGGTTGATCTTATTAATAACGCAATCGATCGTATCGAGAACGGAGACTATTCAGTGGAATTTAAAGATTTCCATAATGATGAGCTCTCTAAGATCGGTAAAAACATTGAAAGTATGGCAAGAAGTATCTATGATCAGAGAACACAGTTGGTTAGTGTAAAGAACCATTTGGATCTTATAATTAATGCTATGCCTTCAATGATAATAACAACAGATTCCGATTTTTCTATTAAGGATTATAATAGTGCTACTGTAAAAAGATACGGATTTAATCATAAGCAACTTAAAAATAAATCAATTTTTGAGTTGATTAAAGAACTTTCTGAAAATAGAGAAGATATAGTTCAACGGATAGGCGGACAAACGGCAGACTATATTGTTTATCATAAAAAAAACATATATATTAAGCAGGAACTTATTTTTGAGGTTCTTGTTTACGGTTATAAAGATAATGGTAATAGTTATTTTGTATTTGTACTTGATGATATTACTCTATATGAAAAAAACAATGAAAATATCAATAGGGTGCAGCAAATGGAGTTAGTTGGAACATTAGCGGCCGGTTTTTCTCATGACTTTAATAATGCATTAACAGGTATAATGGGACTGGTAGAATTAATTAAAGTCGATTATGGAATAAAAGACGATAAAAACGGGTATATTGAAACCTTGCGAGACCTAATCATTCATGCCAAGGGTACAGTATCACAACTATATGCGATAACAAAAACCTCTGAAAATAAGAAAGAGATTGTTGATATCCGTAGTGCCATTGAATTTGCATATAATGTAGGCAAGTGTTTTATACCTAAATCAATTAAGCTTAGCATAAGTAAACCGGATAATCCTGTACTAATTGAAGCAGACATATCTAAACTTCAGCAGGTTATTTTAAATCTTATGATTAATAGTTCTCACGCAATGACAATAATGCGGCAAAAAGATGATAGTTATACTGCAGATAATAACAAACTGGATATTATTCTTGAAGAATCTCCGAATGATACCGTTACAATTAAAGTAACTGACACCGGTGTCGGAATATCAAAAACACAGATATCAAACATTTTTGAGCCTTTTTATACAACAAAACAGGATATGGGGGGTACGGGATTGGGACTTGTTATGGTTAAGAATATTGTTAATGATCATAACGGAACTATTGATGTGACTTCCCGCGTTGGAGAATGGACAGATTTTAAATTAGTATTCCCAAAATATATTATAAATCAAAATGAAGAAACCTAGAATTCTAAATAACTTTTATATTGAATTACCCCATAAGCGGATATTAAGTAGAATGGGATATAATTTTCATCTTACCGAGTTAGACGAAAATCAGAATTTACTGATAAACCAAGAGATAAGCCGAGCTTTTTCATTTATAAATATAACTTCCGGTTATATTTATATTCCAATTATATCTATTGAAAATCCGTTTGTTTTCTTAAATGAAGGTATAAAAATCGAGTCAAACGATATATGTAAACTTCTTAATGGGTGTAATAAGGTATTGTTTGTTTTTGCAACCGGCGGTAAAGAGATAATTGAACAAAGAGAAAAAATGATAAATAACGATGATCTTCAAAGAGCGGTAATTTATGATGCCGTGGGATCTGAATCAGTTGATGTGGCGGTTGATCGCGTTGAAGAGATAGTCCGTTCTTCATTAGTTAAAGAGAGCAGTATTCTCACAAAAAGACGATTTTCTCCGGGGTACGGTGATCTTAAATTAGAGTTTCAACGAGTAATCTTTGATCTATTCGGTATGGCTGAATTGGGTATATCAATCAGCGAATCTTATGTTTTAAATCCCGAAAAAACCGTAACTGCTATATACGGTGTATATTCTGATAAAGTGCCCTATATATAAACTTCTGTTGTAAATATTCTAACTTCTGCCGGATCGAGCTTGAAAAGATCGGTTTCTATTCCGCGATCCTTAATCTCCGGAGAGACTTCTTTTAATTGTGCATCGCCTATTATCGCTTTAATATCATAAATCCGTGTTTCCTTTTCATTTGTGGCGGATTTGTTTAGAAGAATAATTGTTATCCCCTCTTCACACGATTTGACCATAAAAAGAACATCTGTAGGATTTGAATGGGGCGGAAGGGATATCTTACTTTCTGTTGAAAGGGTTTTAAGTTTCTTTTTTATGGATATTATTTTTTTTATGTGATTTCTAAAGTCATAACCTGTGTTTTCATGATCTTCAGGTGTAGTCAGAATAGTATTAAGATCCTTTGAGTATCCGAATTCAAAACCGCTTGTGATAAGCATTGATCCCGAAAAAACCCCGGCAAAATAGAGTTTTCTTATGTGTTCGCTTTCTGTTATAATATCTTTTATGGGGTAGCGGGTAGTATCATGGTTATCAGGAAAAGATATTGAAGGGACGAATTCTCTGGTTAATTCATATTGTTCAATACACCACGGTTCACTATAGTCCCACCACTTAGAAGAGTTGTAAATATAATCAAATCCTGTTTGAACGAGCGATTTAATATGAATGGGTGTACATCCTAGCGTTTCACCGATTAGTATTGAGTCAGGGTGTTTTATTTTTATCTCATTTATTAAAAAATTCCAAAATTTGTTCGGCATCCGGTAAGCAGATTCAAATCTGACACCGTCAATACCTTTATTCAGATAAAATAATATTATTTCTCTGATATATTCCCAAAGCCCGATATTCTTTTCATTTTCGTAATCAAGTATTCCTAGATTTGTTTTCTCTTGATAATGCCCCGATATCCAGCTTGAAGGATGTGCAAAAGAGTTGTTATCAGATTTTATCAGCCATTCGGGGTTATCAATAGCAATCGAAGATTCTAAAGATATGCTTGAAATAGTTATATCAAGTATAACTTTAATGTTTTTATTATGAGAATTATCAATAAAGAAATCAAGTTGCTCAAATTCATCTTTATTCTTTGAAAAAAGATCTTTATTTAGTTTATAGTAGTCTGATATTGCGTATAAACATCTGCTTGAATCAGTTTTGTATATATTATTTACAAATACCGCATTGAATCCCATTTGCGATATATCCCCAAGCTTTTCATTCCATTCATCCGGTGAGTTGTAAAGGCGGGGAAAAATATTAAAAATTAATAATGGTTCCATAATTTATTATCTAATAATAATTATTAAAAATCAAGAAAAAAATTGAATATTAAGTAGAAATAATATATTTTGTAGAAATTGAAGTTTTAAGGTGCTCTAAAATTTCTTGATTCAAATTTTTACTAATTATGATATTATAGAATGAAAACAGGGGTAATAAATGAAGAGAGCTATAGTTACAGGAGCTTCATCGGGGATAGGTTTAGCAATAGTCAAATATCTTATCGGCAAAGGATACGGCGTTACCGGAGTATCAAGAAGATCACCTGTTATTGATTCTGAGCATTACTGTCATCTGTCGCTTGATCTTTCCGATAAGAAATGGATCGTTAAGTTCAATGAATTCGTAAAAACACAAAAGTGTGTTGATCTTTTTATTTACAGCGCTGGATTTGGATTGTTTGGACCGCACGAAACGATCTCTTCAAGTAAAATATCTGATATGATTGAGGTTAATCTTTCTGCTCCGATAATCATGACCGGAATAATATTAAAAAAACTTATTGAAATTAAAGGGCATATAATATTTATCTCTTCTATAACAGCAAAGAAGCCTGCCCCCTCAGGAGCTGCATATTCTGCGACAAAATCGGGCTTATTGACATTTGCAGATAATCTTTTTGAAGAACATCGAAAACTCGGGTTAAAAGTTACAACTATTCTTCCGGATATAACCAAGACTCCGTTTTATGATAATTTGAATTTTTCGCCATCATCTGATCCTTACTCATACATAGAGCCGGAATGTGTGGTAAACACAATAGATACGATTCTTAAATCCAGAGAAGGTACGGTTATCTCCGAGGTGATTATAAGACCTCAGAAATTAATCATCGATAAGAAAAAATATATTTAACAGCTTATTAGCCCGCATTATGCACGAAAATTCTACTGGATCTCGTATCTTGCTGATTATCCACGAGTTACTCGATTTTCGATTCTCACATAGTGTTACTATGCTGCGAGTCTCAAATCTTCCTAACTCTAAGCTAATCAACAATCTACTTCGCTTCGCTACGATTATCATGCATAACGCGGGTTAGAGATTTTATATGAAAACTATACAGTCTTGTATCTTTATTTATACACTACTTATTAATTGTAAATATTGACAATCTTAGATAATTATTAACTAATTGATATCTATAAAAATAAAAAAATGCTTTACTAATGGAATACTTTTTGCTAAAATAGAGACGCTAAAGAATTTTTAAGGAGGAATTTTATGAAAGTTGCAAAGAAAGTATTTTTGGTAACATTGATTATGGCTATGTCATTATCTCTTTTCGCAAAGACAGAAGATAATAATTGGCTGCAAAAGGAGCTTGGTTTTAATATCGGTTTCGGTGTTTTTGCCAATACATCTAACCTTCTCGGTTTGATAGAAAGTGCGAGAATGGCTTATGCTTTAGATCAAGGCCAAACATACGAATTTCCGGGGCTTGATGCAGAGCAGCAAGCAGCATTTAATGACATGAGTCTTCTAATGGGTAGAGCTATGATAGTAGCTAACATCTTTTCGTCACTTGAGTACGGTTTTAAAACAAGAATAACCGCTAATATGTTTATTGCAGATTTTGATGTTGTTGTTTTACCTTTTGATGGTAACTATAATGGTCGTGTTGATTTGATGATGACTGCTTTAGCGGGTATCAGAGCGCCGTTTTTTATAATGCCGTATTTTATGATGGGTGTTAACTTTATGTTCAGTTTCTATCCTGAAGAATACACAAAACTTGAAACATGGAAAGGCGATTGGGCAGCATATTCTAACTTTGTGTTCAGACCCGGTATGGTAACAAGAGCCGGAGTTGACTTTAAAATGGGTCAATTTGCAATAGGTGCTTACTACCAATGGACAGTTAAAGACTTTGAAGAGTTTGTTGGTTTCTTTGAAACCCTTAAAACAGCTTATGAAAATGATCCTTCAAGTGCAGGTATGGCATTGTTAGGTTATCAAAGTAGAATAGGTGTTTCTTTAACTTGGTATTTGATTAAATAGTATCTTTTTAAAGATATTTTTTTAAAGTCCGGTGATAAGCCGGACTTTTTTTTTGATAATCTATTGATTTATATATATATTTTGTTATAATTCTGCTATATTAAATAAATATTTTCCTTTAGGATTGTTTTTTATGTTTAAGGAATATCTATGAATAAAATAACTGTTTCGGTTGTGATAGGTGTTGTTGTTGCGGTAATTAATATTATAGTGAATGCAATATCCGGCAATCCATTTTTTACTGTAATTTTAAGGGCAATAGTAACTGCATTATTAACTTCGGGGCTTGTTTATGGAATATTTTTTGTTTTTATTGATATACTTAAAGTTGATTTTAGTTCAAGTGATGATTCTGCCGCTACAAACTCAGAAGACGGTGATGTAGATATTACGGTTGATGACAGAATATCTGAAGACAAATTAAGAGCAGAAGGTTTTGATGCCGCTGATGATGAAAATATTGAGAACGATGCCGGTTTACAGGAGAGTACGGATACTTCTGATTCTGATGATAATAACGATACCGGAAGTAAAGGATCAGACAGAGATTATTCCGCATATAATAGTAATCATTATGAATCAGCAGATGATGATAAAGATGATTACGGAAGCGATGGTTATTCAGATTTAAAATCTAATTCAAAAGCAGGTTCTTATGATAGAGAAAAGCATATTTCAGATATGCTTGGTTTTGATGTTACACCCGAAGATATGGCACGGGCTATCAAAACAAAATTAAAAAGAGACGAATAAAAGGCGGATTAATTAATGGTTTCAGAAGACAAAGTTAATGAACTTGTATTACAAACAGGTTGTTTACCCGAATTAGCTAAGATGCTTTTGGGGTTCACCGGAGGGGATCTGCACGGTGCAATTAATATTATCAAAGCTGTTGATAAAGACATATTTATTCTGAAGATGAAATTTGTTGCTCAGACAAGAAAGGTTTTTGGCGCAGTTGTTTTACAGTTTAATTATAAGCAGGGGGAAGTAGATAATTTTACTATTTCTGTCAGAATGGATGACAGAAGAGCAATTGAGTTTGATCTTAATAATCAATGGAAAGACCTTAAGCATAACATAATGTGCTTTGTATCAAGTTTTAATAACGATCCGGATTTAGAGAATAAGTTTGATTTTATGTTTGCAAATGAGAATTTTACCAGGCAGTTAAAAAATAAAATGCCTTTAAAAAAAGGGGATGGAGCCGAGGCTTTAGAAGAATTTTTAATCAATTCTATTGCCGGTCTGTTGCAGGATATTGATATTGTATTGAAATTGAGTATTGAACGGACGGATGTATTTGAGATTAATAAAGGTGAACATATTGATCTTGAAGAGATCGAAAAGGATAGTTTTAAGCCCGGACATTTCAACCGTCAAAGTGAGCTTAGAAATGCTAAGGATTCTATGATTTTGCTCAAATCAGATCTTGTTTTGGACCCGGTAGATGGTGTTCCGATATCTGCTTTAAAAGCAGGTGATATATTAAAAGCACATATAATAGAAAATTCCGATATTGCTGATTATATAAAAGGATTGTTGTCCGTCAAAACCCCTCATGTGTCATCTGAAAAGAATAAGAAAAAAGATGATGGTTGGTATTTTGTCGATTTTGATGAGATGATGGATACCGATCACGGTAAACTTGTCAAGTTTAATTACGGGCCCGGAATATCAGGTTATACATTTTTTGGTGAAGATGTTAAGGTTTCTACTGTAAAAAAGGAATTATTCCCCGATCGTTTACCAAAAATCAGAAAAAAAGGACTTCTTGAAAACCTGATTGTTGAGTATCTTTGGGTTGTTGGCGGTGTATTGATATTTGTGATTTTTTTAATTATTTTTATTATAACAAAATAAAAATAATTGTTGTTAATATAAATAAAAAGTTGTATTATATTTAGTTTGTAGTAAAGTCAATAGAATTTTACTGATACGCCTCGTTTTATCGGTGAACCGTGATTTATTTGGGAGGAAGTTTTGCAGAAGGATAAGTATTCAGATCTTAATGAAGATGATCTATGGTTGAATTATAAGGAAAGCAAAAACCCGGAGATCAGAGAACATTTTATTAGACAATATGCGCCGTTAGTAAAATATGTGGCCGGTAAAGTTTCAATGGGCAAACCCGGAAGTATTGAGTTCGATGATTTGGTGGGTTTTGGGGTTTTTGGACTTATAGATGCAATTGAAAAATATGATCCTGCGAAGAATGTAAAGTTTAAAACCTATGCTGTAACAAGAATAAGAGGGGCAATTTACGATGAATTAAGATCTATAGATTGGGTGCCCCGTTCAATAAGACAAAAGGCAAAAGAGATAGAGACTGCTATCAATAAAATTGAGAGTGAGACCGGAAGGGTTGCTGAGGACCATGAGGTTGCTGAGGCATTGAATGTAGATATCAGAGAATTTTATTCTACTTTAACAAAGATTTCGGGCACAACAATGATCTCGTTAAGCGATCCTTGGTACCTTGGAGATGATAATGATAAGATCACCGTATTAGATACTATTGAATGTTCAGATGATTATGGTCCGGATAAAAGCGTTGAACGGGAAGAGATAAAAAATTTAATCGTAAAAGCAATAAATGAGTTGCCTGATAAAGAGAAAAAAGTACTTGTTCTTTATTATTATGAGGATCTGACACTCAAAGAGATAGGCGAGGTATTAGATGTTACCGAATCGAGGGTTAGCCAACTGCATACAAAGGCAATAATAAGGCTTAAGGCTAAATTGTCTGAGATTAAAGAAGGGATAGCCTGAGGATAAAAAATCTATGAAGGTATTAAGGGAAGTACTGAGTAAGCTAATCGAAGAGGAAAAAGATGACGGGGTTCAAGTAGAGGCATTGAGTCTTGAAGAAGCACTCCAGCAGGCATGTGAAAATCTTGGTACTGACTTAAGCGGTGTTGAGTACGAAATTGAAGAGTTTGGAAGTAAGGGGCTTTTTGGTTTTGGTAGTAAGAAATTCAAAGTAAAAGTTTTTAAATCCAAAAGTCAATTTGATCTTCTTGACGGTGTTTTTGGCGGTGATAATACATCAAGTGAAGGCGGAAGTGCTGATATTGAAGGTTTTGAGTTTGAAGAACAAGTTCTTGATAAAGACGGTGAGATTTTTATTAGAGTTACCAATAGAGGTGCTTTACTAAAAGTAACACCTCCGATCGGAACCGGTCAGAAAGTAACAGAAACTGAAGCCATGGAGATGATTAAGAACCGGAATATTGTCGGAGTAGATCCAAAAAATATAAAAAATATTGTTAAAATGGCATCCGGTGAGTATATAAAGATCGGTACACTACCAATAAATGTTGCTAATGATTCTACCGCAAGTGTTCAAATAACAAGTGATGAAACTAAAGCGTATTTAATATTAACTTCGCCGAAACAGGGCGGCTTTGATATTGATTTAGAAGAGCTGCGGACTATTCTACAAAATAACAATGTTGTTGTAGGTATTAAAGATGATGTTCTTGTAAAACTTTTTGATTATCCGACATATAACGAACCGGTTCTTGTAGCATCTTATCAAAAACCAAAAGATGGTCGTGATGCAATAATAACATACAATTTTCAATTAAACAGAGATCATATTGAGCTTAAAGAAGTTGACGGCAGGGTAGATTTTAAAGAGTTAAATATAGTACAGAATGTAGTTGCCGGTCAGATTCTCGCTACAAAAGAGCCTCCTGCTATTGGTGAATCCGGAAGAACAGTTACAAATAAGATTATGCCTGCAAGATTAGGTAAAGATGTTCCATTGAATCCAGGAAAGAACACAAAGTTATCAGAAGATAAATTACAAATTATTTCAGAGATTAATGGTCAGGTTTTAATTCAAGCCGGTAAAGTTACGGTTGAGCCGGTATTTACGGTAGCAGGCGATGTTAATCTAAAAACGGGTAATATACTTTTTCTTGGGAATGTCGTGATAAAAGGTAATGTAGATGACGGATTTAGTGTCAAAGCGGCAGGAAGTATTGAGGTAAACGGTGCTGTCGGCAAAGCAATTCTTGATGCAGAAGGCGATATTATAGTCACCGGAGGTATTCAAGGTAAAGGTGAAGCTCAAATCAGAACCGGTAAATCATTATTTGCAAAATTCTTAGAAAGCGTTCATGTTGATTGTTTAGATGGTGTTTATGTTCAGGACGGGATACTGCACTCTTTTATTGATGCTGTTAATGAAGTAACTTGTATAGGTAAGCGGGGGGCAATAGTCGGTGGGCATATTAGGGCCGGTAAACAGGTTAAAACAAAAACACTCGGCAGTGTGGCAAGTCCTGAAACAGTTATTGAGGTTGGTATAGATCCAAAGAAACGGCAGCGGATGAAAGAGGTAGAAACCTTAAGAGAAAAAACTTATAAGGAACTTGAACCTTTAAAGACAAACCTGTCCACCCTTGAAAATCAAAAGAAAGTTATGAAAAAACTCTCAGATGAAAAAGAAGAACAGATGAAAAAACTCACTCTGGAGGGCAAAAAGTTTAAACAGATTATATCACAATGTGATGAAGAGATTGAAGAGCTGAACAGGTATTTTAATGATCTCAAGAGCCAGGGGCGAATTGTCGCATCAAAAATTGCATTTCCGGGTGTTAAACTATATATTAAAAATTCGTATCTGTTTCTTAAAACAGAATATAAGAAAAATGCTTTTGTTCTACAAAATAACGAGGTTTTTGCTGTTGCTTGCAAGGAAGAAGATAATAGATAGGTATTTATTGTTAAATCAATTATAATTTATTTAGATTGTGCCGGTATTTCCGATCATATTATAGTAAACATTTTAATGATACGACATCATTGATCGAATTTCTCTATTTATAGAAGGAGAACGGAAATGTCAATAAATCCTTTAGATCTGCAAACCGTGTTTTCACATATCAATCAAATTGGCAAGCAGTACGCATTAGAAAAAGAAAATTCTGAGATCAGACAGGATGCGATGACACATAATCTAAATGAAAAGTCAAAGCTTGATTCTGAGGATATTCCAATAATTAAGGATCTATCTGACGGGGTAGGGAAAATCAATGATAATAACAAGAGGCGTAACCCCAAAAAAAAAGGCGGTTCAAGTATTGATGAAAATAACGATTTAACAGATTCAGATGATAATCTTGTTATAGATTCACATGAACCGGGGATCGGAGAGAACATCGATATATTGGGGTGATGATATTTTAATAAATCTAAACAGGTATTAATGATACCTCAATTCATTTATCAATCGGGGGAGGGGAATAAATGATTGGTCAATTTGTAATGTTTTTAATTAATCTTACCATATTATTTCTGGGGCTATGGTTTGTTAGACGGCGATTGGAATTCAAAGCCGTCAATAAAGAGATTCTAAATAAGGTAAAAAAAGAGATTAATTCTTTGATAGTGTCTCTAAATCAAACAACTTATGACAATATATCTATCATTGAGGAGAAGGTGGCGATGCTAAAGAGCTGCGTTCGTGATAGTGATAATGATTTGAAAAGGTTAGTGGAGTCTTTAAAAGAGATTTCCATGGAAATTGAAGATAAAAAAGAGTCAATAACACATATATTTGATGAATATATTCCCGATAAAACCTATAATCCAAAAAAAATCGTAAATCAAAAAAGAAAATCATCCGAAATATTAAATGAGCCGGTTTTAATTACCGGAGCGGAAGATCGGGAATATGAAAATGAAGAAAAAGTCTCGATCCCCCAACAGGTATTTGCAATGTATAATAGCGGTAATACTATTGAGGAAATCAAAAAGAAAACCGGCTTAAGTTCCGGGGAGCTTGAATTGTTAATTAACATGAATAGCATTACGAGGGGATGATATGGGTAGAATAATCGGTATTGATCTGGGCACAACTAATTCTGCGGTTGCATTTGTTGAAAACAGTCAACCAAAGATTGTTCCGAACGGTTTGGGTTTTAGGTTAACACCATCTATTGTTGCTTTTACTTCAAAAGGCAAAATACTAATTGGCGATCTTGCTAAGAATCAGGCAGTAACAAATGCAGAACGGACTATACAAAATGTTAAAAGAGATATGGGGTCTGATGTTATATATAAAATTGATGGTAAGGATTATAAACCGCAGTATCTTATGAGCAGAATACTTGCGAAACTTAAAGAGGATTCGGAGCGGTTCTTTGGTGAAAAAGTAAATGATGCCGTAATTACGGTTCCAGCATATTTCAGCGATGCTCAAAGACAGGCTACTGTGGATGCAGGCAGGATTGCCGGTCTTAATGTTGTAAGAATTATAAATGAACCAACCGCCGCTGCACTTGCATACGGTTTACATAGTGATAAATATCATAATATTCTGGTTTTTGACTTGGGTGGGGGGACTTTTGATGTGTCTGTTCTTGAGCTTGACGGGGGAATATTTGAGGTTAAATCAACCAGGGGCAATAATGCTCTCGGCGGAATTGATTTTGACAGAAGACTTGTTGAAATCGTTACAGCTCAGTTCAAAAACAGTACGGGTATCGATCTGAAACAGGATCCTCTAGCTATGCAGAAGATTGTTGAGGCGTGTGAACAGGCAAAAATAGTTCTTTCATCAGAAGATGAGACAGAGATTAATGTGCCTTTTATAAGTGCGGATGCTTCCGGTCCTAAACATCTTAAGTTTGATCTTACCAGAAAAGAATTTGAACAATTAATAAAAGATTTGATCGATGAAACCGTTGAACTTTCCCTTATGGCTGTCAGCGATGCCGGACTCGATAAAAATGGAATAGACAGAATTATTCTTGTTGGAGGTTCGACTAGAATTCCTCTTGTTGAAGAGACACTAATTAAGGCTTTTGGTAATAGGATACATAGAGGGGTTGACCCTGAAGAGGCAGTAGCGTTAGGCGCGGCTATTGAAACAGGAATTATAACAGGTGAATTAAAAGGGATTGTTTTATTGGATGTTGCCCCCTTGAGTTTAGGTATTGAGATTGAAGGCGGACTCTTTTCGCCTGTAATTAAAAGAAATTCCCCTATACCTAATCATGCAAAAAAGATTTTTACTACAGTGACCGATAATCAAGATGAGGTAGAAGTTGTAGTTTTACAAGGTGAGAATAAAAATGCATCTGATAACATTCTGCTTGGTAAGTTTATTTTATCGGGAATAAGGAAAGCTGCCAGAGGTGTACCGAGGATTGAGGTTCAGTTTGACATTGATGTTGATTCAATAGTTCATGTTTCTGCAAAAGACCTTGACACAGGTTTATCACAAACAATAATTATTAATTCTAAAATCGGTTTAACGGCAGATGAGCTTGACATTCTTATAAGAGATTCCGGTAAGAAAGATGTAGTAGAGAATGAAGAATTAAGATTTATCGGATTAAAGAATGAGGCACGCAGTATATTGTTTAGAGTAGATAATCTTCTAGAGACTCTTATGATTGATGAAACTTTTAGACGAGAGATTGATAGTCTTGCATTAGAGATTAATAAAGCGATAGATGAGAGAGCAACAGATGCGTTAGAGAAACTACAAATGATATTAATCGAGTTTCATGAAGAACTGGTTGATCTTCAACAAAAACAAAATCTTGGTGCAGAAGCAAAAAAAGGGATTTTAGATGTTACAATTTCATAATCAAAGCTATTATGATATTTTAAATATTTCACAAGATGCAACTATACTAGAGATAAAGTCAGCGTACAAATCTTTAGTTGTAAAATATCATCCGGATATTCTAAAGACCCCCGATGCTTCAGAAAGATTTAAGAAAATAGTAAGAGCTTATACTATTTTGAAAGACGGAGACCTCAGATCGCAGTATGATAAGATATATAGAACCGGCATTGATTTCATTCCAAAATTGAAACTTGATAGTTTTATTGGCAGAATAACAAGAAAGAGTGAAGAGTTTGCCTCGTTTATAAGAATTTTTTTCAAAAACATCTCAGGTAAACCGGCAGTCAGGCATTTAAAAGAGTATAACAATAATGTTGAAATGAAATTCGACACACACAAGCTGTCCGAAGAGCTTGTAAATATGGAATCAGGCGAACTGATTGACAGATTGCGTTATTCATCAAACAGTTATGTTAAAATAAATGCTTTAATTGCACTGGGGTATAAAGGTGAACGGGTAAGTTTACCTTTTATAAGTGAAAATATCTATTCTGATAATACAGATGTTGCTTGCGCTGCAGTTTGGGCTATAACAGGTTTGAAAATGAACAGGTCTACAGATTTATTGATTAAGGCATTTACTCGAATAAGGTATTCTGATGTAAAATCAGCTATTATTAAAGCTGTTTTTAGGGTTGAACCTTTACACAGTTATGTTCTTTATGATTTTCTCGTCAAAGCAATTAATGATGAAGATGAATCAGTTTCGGTTACCGGATTGAATATGCTTGGTGAAACAGGCAAAAAAGTTCTTTATGATGATATAAAATATGCCGTAAAGAGAATAAACAGTGTTTTCGCAAAGTCTGTTATTGATAGATTGGTAAATAGTAATCGTATATTAAACTATAACGGGAGATAGATATGGCTATTGAACATGCATTAAGCGGTACAGAGAATCAGTTGATTCTTTTTAGTCTTGGAAGAGGGTATTATGCTATACCGATAGAAAATGTGTTTGAGATAAAAAAAATACAGGAGATAACCGTAGTTCCAAAGTCGCCGAAGTATATTGAAGGTGTAATAAATCTTCGCGGGAATGTTGTACCTATTATTAATCTTCGAAAGAGATTCGGTATGGAACAGATAGAGTTTAACAAAAAGAATAAAATTATTATCGTAGAGGTAGGTAAAAGGCAATTCGGTTTGATAGTTGATGCGGTTGCCGAAGTAATTGTTTTAAACAGTGATCAGGTTGAGGCAACACTTCCGACCTCGTCGGGTCTTAAAGCGGAATTTATTAAGGGTATCGGTAAACTTGCTGAAAAACTTATAATTATTCTTGATATCACAAGAATTCTTCAAAGCAGTGAAGAGATAAGAGTTGATGAGTAATCGAGGAAATGATGGATGCTAAATATGATCAACTATATTTACAAACAATTAATACTTCAGATCTTATGAAAGAGCCGGAAAGACTTACCAGCGGGCAATTTAAAAAACTTTCTGAAATAATACAAAATACTTCAGGAATATTTCTAAAGGAAAATAAGGTTACTTTACTGTCGAATCGTTTAAGAAAACGACTTGATTATTTAGGTCTTGATAACTTCGATCAATACTGTGAAATAGTTTTTGCAAATAATTGCAGAAACGAAGAGATTTCAGAGGTTATTAATGCCATATCAACAAATGAAACTTTTTTTTATAGAACTGATTCTCAGTTTAAGATATTAAACGACACAGTAATAAGTAAGATTATTGATAAAAAGAATACAATAAGAATACTCAGTGCAGGCTGTTCAACCGGTGATGAGTCTTACACTATAGCTATGATTCTTCATTTTAACGGTTGGTATAATAAAGCTGACATTAACATAGTTGGTTTAGATATTAATAATAAAGTCATAGAAACGGCAAAAAAAGGTTTATATGACCATAAAAACATAAGATTGCTTCCGGAAAGTTTAACAAACAGATATTTTTCGCAGAAAGAGAACGGAAAGTTTCAAATTAGCAATGATATAAAGAAGATGGTTGACTTTAAACAGTGTAATCTAAAGAATGATGATATTGGATCGGATTACGATATTGTATTCTGCAGAAATGTTATGATATATTTTGATAAGAATGATCAGATTGATCTGATAACAAGATTTTATAATTGTATGAATTACGGCGGATATCTTTTTATCGGACATTCGGAATCGTTATATTTTATATCTGAGTTGTTCAAGTATGATATGGTTTCCGGTACGCCGGTTTATTATAAAGAGCTGAAGGATAGCAAGAATCTTATATCTTGATTTTTAGTAATGATTATAAAGCGGTTTGGTTTAGCTTAAAAACATTATAACTGAATTATGCTTTTAGGAGAGTAAATATGGTATATATTGATGAAAAGAGGATTCAGGACGCATTTCTTGAAGAAGTTGTAGAATTGCTTGAGAATCTGAATAAGAAACTTCTAGAGCTTGAAGAAGACCCGACCGGTAAAGAAACAATAAATGAGATATTCAGATATTCACATTCAATAAAAAGTGAAGCTGCATTAGTCGGATATATGAATATGTCAACTATTGCCCATAAAATGGAGGATATATTTGAAAGGGTAAGAAGGGAAGAGCTTATAGTTGATACCAATATAATGAATATATTATTTATGGCGTACGACAGGATAATGGATATTATTGCTACTATACAAGCCGGAGGAAATGATACCAATATAGAAATCGATGATGTAAAAAATGCATTAAATAATATTTTAAAAGAAAATGGCGGACTTGGAACAGAAAAAAAGTCCGAAAAAAGATCCGACAACAAAACAGATGTTGAACTGCCGGATTCAATGATAACTGAAGAATCAGTTTTAAAGATAGGTGATATATCAAAAGTTGATTTCTCCGATATGGAAAAAAATCAGATTGAAGATGAATTTGATAAGGGCGTAACATTTTATAAGATTATGATAAAACTTGATGATGAATGTGATATGAAGTATCCAAGGGCATATCTTGTTTTTAATAACTTTGATAATATGGGGCTTGTCGTTAAATCTGTTCCGGATATTAAAACGGAAACCGAGGATGATAAGTTTTGTAAAATGGATATTTTTTTATTTTCGGATAAGTCTATAAATGATTTGAAAGCAGCGGCCGATGTAGATCAGGTTCAGAAATCTGAAGTTTTTGAAATAAGTAAGCAAGCTGTCAGCTCTTTACTCGGTATTGATATGGTATATCAGGATGTTTTAGATAATGACGCTATAAAAAATGCCGAAAAAATTGAGGAAGAATGGGCTAAAGAATATGCCGAATCTTTAAATAAATCAACAACCGATAACTCTGCAGAAGAAGAGAAATCTCAGTCTAATAAAGAGTCTGATGAGTTATCTAAAACAGTACGGGCAGATAGATCTCAGAAAGACACAAATAAGACTGAGAATCTCCAAAAGCAAACAATTAGAGTTGATATAGAAAGACTTGATAATCTTTGGAATCTTGTCGGTGAGCTTATTATTACACGATCGCGATATCTCCAAATAACTGACCGTATTAATGATTTTGAGTCTATTCAAGCAATCAAAACCGAGATTGAAGATGCAACAAATGTTTTAGACCGTATCACCGATCAAATGCAGATAGGTATGATGCAAGCGAGAATGGTACCTATCGGTAATGTTTTCTCCAAATTTCCGAGAATGGTAAGGGACTTGGCTAATCAAACACATAAAAACATCGCCCTTGAGATAACAGGTGAATCAACGGAGATCGATAGAACAGTTATTGAGCATATAGCAGAGCCTTTGACTCATCTTATTAGAAATTCGATAGATCACGGGATAGAGTTTCCTGAAGAAAGGGAGCGTGTCGGTAAACCGAGAGAGGGGAAGATTGTTTTAAAAGCATATCAAGAAGGATCCAGTATCTATATTGAGATAATGGATGACGGTAAAGGGATAAGTTATGACAAAATAAAAGAAAAAGCTATATCTAACGGTATGTTAACAGCACAACAGATATCAGGCATGAGTAATCAAGATATATTAAATTTGATCTTTCAACCGGGTTTTACCACTAAAGAGATCATATCAGATTTGTCGGGACGCGGTGTAGGAATGGATGTAGTAAAAACAAAAATTGAAAAACTCCGAGGTAGGGTGGAGATTAGCACAACTCAAGGGGCCGGTTCAAGATTCTTGATAACACTTCCTTTGACATTAACAATTGTTGAAGCGCTTTTAGTTAATGTTGAAAGAAATATTTTTGCGATACCAATTTCTGCTGTAGAAGAAACAATAATGATTAAGAGAAGCGCGATTAAGTTCTTTGACGAATACCAGATATATGATTACCGTAATGAAACTCTTGCATTGATTTTTCTTGCTGAACTTGTTTCTCTTGAGGTTGATAGACCGGAATCTCCTGATGATGAACTCTATATTGTAGTTGTATCATTTGAGGGAAGAAAAGTAGGTCTTGTTGTAGAAAACCTTATCGGTGAGCAGGATATAGTTATTAAATCTCTTGATGAGGTTTTGAGGAATAATGATGGCATCGCGGGAGCATCTGTACTTGGTGATGGCGGTATAGCCCTTATTCTCGATACTTCCGCCCTTGTAAAAGCGGCGATCAGAGAGTGGAATAAGATTAAGATGGATGTTGATTTTTATGGTGAAGGAGTTGATCCGATTGCTCTTGATAAACTATACGATACGCTTAATAAAGAAGAATTAAAGCCTGTTTAAAAAAAAATGATTTTTATGCTTTTATATTATTAAAAATCTGCTATAATACTTTTACTCAATATGAGCGGGATTTGTTGCGGGATTAATTGATTAGATAACTTCTATTATGCTTTTAATTATTCTGTAAGAATCTCGTTAATCTTAATTATAAAAGGAGCCTGTATGGCTGTTAAGGTTTTATTAGCGGATGATTTGTCTTTTATGCGAATGGTTCAAAAAGAAATTTTGGTTGATAAAGGCTATGATGTTGTAGGTGAGGCATCTGACGGGCTTGAGGCAATAGAAAAATACCAGTCATTAAAACCGGATGTTATTATTCTTGATATTACAATGCCTAATATGAATGGGCTTGATGCTATGCATCAGATATTTCAACAAGACAAGGAAGCAAAAATTATTATTTGTTCAGCTCTTGGACAACAGCAATTGATAGTAGAAGCTATTAAAGCCGGTGTTAAAGATTTCATAGTAAAACCTTTTAAACCGGAAAGGATGTTGTCTGCTTTGGAAAAAGCACTAAAATAGTTAATGGAAAAAAAAATCAAGGTTTTTATAATTGATGATTCGCCGATGATTCGGGACATATTGGGTACAGTAGTTAAAAGTGCTTCAGATATGGTATTAGTAGGCGAGGCAGAGAACGGCAGAGTAGCTTTAGAGAAACTACAATTCATAAATCCTGATATTATCACACTTGATATTCAAATGCCGGAAATGGATGGATTGGAAACATTAAAAAGAATAATGGCTACAAAACCTATTCCTGTGATTATGATAAGTTCATTTACACGGGATGGGGCAGATATTACATTTAAAGCCTTAGAGCTTGGTGCAGTAGATTATATTCAAAAACCATCATTATCTTCTATAAGAAATAATATTAATCTTATCTCGGATCTGCTTCTGACAAAAATCAGAGTTTTTTCCGGTTTTGAATTGCCCGGTAAAACAATGTTTAAACAACCTTCCGTTGACGATGATGTACCGGTTATTGGTGGGCTTCCATCATGTAATCTGCCTGTTACACCTAATAATCAGTTTGAGTATATATGTATCGGCGCTTCAACAGGAGGTACAGTAGCTTTAACTCAGATTATACCGCAACTTAAAGAAGAATTAAAAGTTCCCGTATTGGTAGTTCAACATATGCCTAAACTTTATACAAGCAGTTTTGCGAAGAGATTAAATAATCTTTCTAAGTTAAAAGTTGTTGAGGTTCAAGGTGGTGAGGTGTTAACACCGGGTGTTGTATATCTTGCTCAAGGCGGATTTCACATGAAAGTTGACTCAGGAAGGATTGTAATCGAAGATTCAGAAGAGGTCAATTGTCATAAACCATCAATTGATGTTTTATTTAATTCAATATCAAGTATAAATGGTTCAAGAACAATGGGTATAATTCTTACAGGAATGGGGAGTGACGGTGCAAAAGGTATATCGCAGATTAAGAGAACCGGCGGATTTACCATAGCACAGGATGAACAAAGCAGTGTGATTTTCGGTATGCCTGCTTCAGCCATTAAAACCGGTGCTATCGACAGAATAATGCCGTTAGATCAAATACCAATTTTTATTAATAAATATTTCAAATAATCCGGAGGGGTTTATGGATTTAAGTCAGACCGTTTTAACAAGAATTAAAGAATGGACTAAACCGCCATACAGCAATGAGTGTGTTAATGAGATAGAACAATTGGTATCATCTGATAATTATAAAGAGATAAATGAGCGGTTTGCTGTTGACCTTGAATTTGGAACAGGCGGTTTAAGAGGTATAATCGGTTGGGGAACCAACAGGATGAATATATATACAGTTATGAAAGCGACTCAAGGACTGTCAAATCATTTAAAGCAGTCATTTTCAGGAAAGAAATTAAGCGCTGTTGTGAGTTATGATTGCAGGAGATTATCTACTGAGTTTGCCAAGGCAACAGCTTCTGTTTTTGCCGCAAACGGCATTAAAGTGTATATTTTTAAAAAGATGAGACCAACACCTATGTTAAGCTACGCAATCCGAAAATTAGGTTGTGATACGGGTGTTATCATAACCGCAAGCCACAATCCAAAGGAATATAACGGTTATAAAGCATACTGGAATGATGGAGCTCAGGTTACAGAACCGCATGATCGTTTGATAATAGATGAAGTCAGGAAAATTAATTCTATGGATATGGTTCTAACCGGTGATTTTGAAACATATATCAGCCGTGGGACAATTAATTATATAGATAAAGATTTGGATGTTGATTTTTTTAATGATATCAGATCATTGGTAATAAACAGAGATCTTATTAAATCTAATAAAAAAGACATAAAAATTGTTTATACTCCATTACACGGAACCGGTTCACTTGTTATGCCGGATTGCTTTTTGAATGCGGGATTTGAGGAACTGATATGTGTAGATGAACAGATGGTTGCTGATTCGGAATTCAGCACTGTTATTTATCCCAATCCCGAAGAAAAAGAGGCCCTTTCTCTTGCAGTAAAGAAAGCTAAGTCAATTAAAGCTGATATTGTTATTGCAACAGATCCTGATGCTGATAGAGTAGGTATAGCTGTTATGGATAGATCGGGTGAGATGGTTCTACTAAACGGTAATCAAACAGGTGCGATATTGATTTATTATATTTTATCTCAAAAAAAGAGATTAGGGTTATTACCTGCAAATAGTGCCATTATTAAAACGATTGTCACTACACCGTTACAGGATAAAATTGCTGAATCGTTTGGTGTGAAGGTATTTAATGTTTTGACGGGTTTTAAATATATTGCTACAAAACAGAAGCATTTTGAAGAGGATAAGAATTATATCTTTCAGTATGGCGGTGAGGAGAGTTACGGTTACTGTACCGGTAATTTTGTTCGTGATAAAGATAGTTTAGGGGCTTCAGTAATGATCGCAGAGGCAGCTTTATTGCTAAAATCACAAGGCCGAAATTTGATTGACTATTTAGATGAGATTTATAAAAAATATGGATATTATGAGGATTCTTTGCAGTCAAGAACAATAAAGGGGCTTGAAGGCAAGGAAGTTATAGATCGGATTATGACAACCTTCAGAAAAAATAGGCCGGCAAAGATTAACGGTGTATCCATTATCAGATCAATTGATTTTGAAAACGAGGATATACAAGATAGTGAGGGCAGCAGGTATATTCTTCCAAAATCAAATGTTCTTCAGTATTATTTTGAGGACGGTTCAAGGATAACATTCAGACCTTCAGGTACCGAACCGAAGATTAAGTTCTATTTTACCACAAAAGGTGAAAATTCCGAGTCATTAAAAGTTAAGGTTAAGGATTTTGAACGGGAATTAATGTCCATTGTTGATTCGATAATCAGTTAGTAAAACAGAAAAAGTATTAAAAAAAAATGGCGGTTATTTGGATGAAAAATAAATTTATAATTGTATTGTTGTTAATAGGGACTTATTTCGTTTACGGTATTACAAATGCTGATATTAGTCGTATCAAGGAAAACCTTAGTACCAGGTCAGATATAGAAAAAATAATTTTACTTGATACATATATAAATCGTAATCCGCAATCTATTGAACTGATACTATTAAAAGCTGAGGTAGAATACCGGGTCAGAGATTATCTTGGGGCAGTAGAGACCTTATTAATGGCGTATCGAATTGACAATAAGAATATTAGGGTTCTTCAATTATTAGGCATCAGTTATTTTAATTTACAGGATTGGGCATCTGCAAAAACATATTTTTTATTATTATTAGCTGTAAACAGGAATGATCAAGTCGGAATTTTATATCTTTCATTGTTAGATCAGAATCAATATACTACAAATGATGTGCCTTATCCCGGAGATTGGGAGGAAATAAGGAGACTTGATTCAAAATACAATGATTTAATAACTGATAATGATCATATAGTTTTTTTAATTACGAGAAAGGAAGTTGAATTAGTTGATAATTATAATTATAATTATTCAATATACTGTGTTGTTAAGGTTATTTCTAATCAAGGGGCTACGGCTTTAAGGAATTTCTCTCTGGGTTATAATTCACATTATTTTAATATTGACAGAGTTATTGCAGGTGTTTATAATTCAGAGGGAGAGTATAGCCGTATAGATAATAATACGGTTGTAATTACAGAAAATTCTGTTAATCAAGACAGCGGTCTCTATACAAGTCAAAAGAGGGTTCAGTTTCCTGTACCGGATATCAGAGCAGGCTCGTTTTTTGAGTATAAGATTAGTTTTACGACAAACAGGAACAATTCAATAAGAGATTTTTTTGATAGTTACAGTTTTTCTTCCGGTATCAAAACCGGTTCGGCTGAGTTTATTATTAAATCACCTGAAGCTATCAATATCAAGTACTATATAACAGATAACGCAATAATTCTTGATAACAGAATAAATGATGGATATCGAGTGATTAAAGCAATAAGAGAACGGCCACCATTTTACAATTTGTCCGATGAGAATATACCTTTACCGGATATTGCGCCTATGCTTTATATTACGGCTACAGAAAGTTGGGAAATGCTATTAGAAAGATATTTTACTTTCTTTGACTATTCAATAACAGACAATACACTATTAGATAATTTATCCCGTATTAATCTTGATAATCAGTCATCTGATAATAAAATTAAAGCAATCTATCAATTTGTTCAATCAAGTATCAGATATATTTCACTTTCATTAGGTGATGGAGCAATAGTGCCAAGAACTCCTCAAACTGTATTTCGTAATAAATACGGTGATTGTAAGGATCAGGCTGTATTAACAGTTGCATTATTGAGATTTTTAGGAATTGAGGCATATCCGTTATTGGTTTCTACTGTAAATAATGGTAGAATTGTAAGAACTGTCCCTTCTTTAAACTATTTCAATCATATGATTGTTTATGTTCCAAAACAAGATGGGTTAGATGCAGACTTGTTTCTTGATACTTCTACCGGTTTTACTGAATTCGGGAATCTTCCATCCGTAGTACAAGGTGGTTATGGTTTATCAATGATAAATGGTCAGACAGTCTTCATTGATCTTCCTATAATTTCTTATGATAAGAATTATATTATTGAAAGTTATGAATTGAATGTTGATTTAATTGGAAGCGGAACAATAAAATATTCAAATACATTAACGGGGGTTTTCTCCGAGATACTGCGAAGTTCTAATGTTAATCTTGATGAACAACAATTAAGAAATACTTATTTTCAAACTCAAAAACAGAACT
>CAZSQU010000011.1:0-14587 GCA_964608985.1 uncultured Spirochaetales bacterium | reverse complement strand
GTCCAATAAGAGTTGAATTGACGAGTATTTCAAACGATATAACAAATTTGTTTTTTGACGGACGACAAAAAATAACTTTTTCAATAAATGATCTCAACAGTTTTTTTAATATACCGGAGTTAAAATATTTTGATTATAACATGGGGTATCTCCATGGATACCGTAAAGTTCTAAGATACAGGTTCCCAAACGGGTATCGAGTAGTTGATAGTTCAGTAAGAAACATAAAAAGAGAAAATAACTATATCAGTGTTGAATTTAGTATTGTTAAGATCAGTGATAATGAGATTGAAGCGACATTTGAGCTTAAGTTAAAAGATAGAATGATCAGAAGTACAGATTTTCCGATAATTTCCAGATTTATTGAGACAGTAAATAATGAAGTTGATTTTTATCTTACATTTCAAAATACTGATGATTTTGATTATGACAGCTATTTTGATAAATTATCTGAAATTTATTCGAGCGTAGAGGTGTATGAAAACTGGATCAGAAAACTTATGGAAAATAGTCGTTCGGAAAGGGTCATTGAAGTGGCGACAGAGGCGATTGACAGGTTTCCAGAAAGAGAGTATTTCTATCTAATTAAGTCTTCTCTTCTTATCGACAAAGGTGATTTTATTCAAGCAGAAAGTGTACTACTTGATTTAATCGGTAGGGATCAAACAACAATTAATCCTTACATGTATCTTTCGGAGATATATAAGAAACTCGAAAACAATTCAAAAAATCTTGAAATATTGTTGATTGCATTTGATAGGTTTCCCGGCAACAAATCCGTCTTATTAGAATTATCGAACTACTATGTGAGAATAAAAGATTATGAACAGTCGATAAGTACTTTAAAAGATGGTCTAAATAACTATCCGAATGATCCGGAAATTCTCCATGATATTGGTTTTGTTTATTCACTTATTCCTGATTTTGAGAGAGCAGAAGAGTTTTATTTATTGGGATTAGAAGCATCTCCAAGAAATGCGATTATTTGTAATAATCTGGCTTGGTTATATTGTGAGAATAATACCAATTTGTTGAGGGCCATAGAACTCTCCGAGAGAGCATGTTCAATAGAACCGTTGAACGATACATTTCTTGATACTTTAGCTGAAGCTTACTATTTAAACGGTGAATATGAAAAAGCAATTTTTTTCATAAGAAAAGCTATTAGTATAAGCCCGAACAATTCATATTTTCAACAACAGCTTAATAAAATGGAATCGGGTTTAAATAATCAATAAAAAAAGCACTTCAATATAATTATATATGAAGTGCTTAATTATAGGGCACTTCTATTTACCTCATTCGGTGTGGAACCTTGATCTTTTTCGCAGATACTTCGTCGCTAAAATCCTCATATATCCCGGATATACTGCGGTTTTAGCTTCTAGTCTATACAAATAATATCATCGGTTTCAATCCAAAGCAGGTAATTAGAAGTACCCTATAAATAATAAACTTATTTAAATATATATGCCTTAAGCGGAGGAAATCCGTTAAAATAAATAGAACTATAGCTTTGAGTATAAGCTCCCGTTCCAAAAATGAAAACTTTATCGCCCGGTTTCATTGAATCAGGCAGTTTGTATTTGTAGTTTTCATAAAGAATATCCATACTGTCACAAGTAGGACCTGCAAGGATAACCTCAATGGAGTTGCCTGTTTTATCGCAATAAATCGGATATTTAATCGATTCATCGATTGTTTCTATCATTCCGCCGAATTTACCGATATCAATATACACCCAAGGGCTTTCCGAGTATTTTGATTTTGTTGATATCATAATGATTTCACTTACAATTATTCCGGAATCGCCTGACATAGATCTACCGGGTTCTATCCATATTTCAGGAATATTATCGCCAAAATCATCTTCCAAAAACCTTGTGATTTCTTTTGCGTAAATCTCAAGACTCTGATTGTATTGTATGTAGTTGGCAGGAAATCCGCCGCCAAGATTTATCATTTTTAAATAGATACCTTCTTCGGCTGCTGCTTGGAATAAATAAGTACATTTTGAAATAGCTTCATCATATTGTCCAATATCTCTTTGCTGGGATCCTACATGAAATGATAATCCGTAAGGGATAAGTCCGAGTTCCGGTGCTTTAAGAATTAGTGAATAGATAATATCAGGATGCGCACCGAATTTTTTTGATAATGGCCAATCGGCTCCCTTTCCATCTGTTAGAATTCTAAAAAAGACATTTGATCCGGGGGCATTTCTCGCTATCTTGTTTAAATCTTGCTCACAATCTGTTGAGAAATATCGAACTCCCTTTTCATAAAAATATTTTATATCGGCTTCTTTCTTTATAGTGTTGCCGTAGCTTATCTTCGAAGGATCCACTCCGAGACGAAGCAGTTGATCAAATTCATATCTGGTTGCAACATCAAAATTTGATCCAAGAGTATTCAATAATGAGACGACTTCATCCATAGGATTAGATTTTACTGCATAAAAAATTTTTGAGTATGGTAAACATCTTTTTAATTCGTCATAATCACTTTTTATAATATCAAGATCTACAAGTAAAAAAGGCGTCTCTTTATCTTGTGCGAATTCTTTTACTTTTTCAAATTTTTCTTTAGAGATAAATCTGTATAAAGGGAAAGAGTATTTTTCTTTAAGCATAAAATCATCAATACTATGTTTGTTCATTAAAGATCCTCCAAATTTTCAATAAATCCTTATATTTATTTATTGATTTAATGTCAATATTTTTTTTTATTATTATTTTATTTAATTTTTAATTTGATTTATTTATAAAAAAATGTTAATTTATACTTAAGTGTTTGTGGTAATCATCCGACAATATTATATGAAAGGTCTTTATCCTTTATGGTTGTGGGGATCATTTGGGTAAAGGGCACAGTGGGTGCTACTTTGATAATCGACAAGGAGGTTGTGTTTGGGCTTAAAATAAGCCGGTTTATTCAGGTTGCGTTAGCGTCCTGCGAATTCGCTTTGTATAAGGCGGATTATTTACGGCAAGTAAGGATACTTGCTTTTAACAAAAGTTTCATGGAGGAAACATTATGATTATCAACCACAATATTAGTGCTATCAATGCAAACAGAGTTTTGAAGATTAACGGTTTAAACACACAAAAGGACATGGAGAAATTATCATCAGGTATGAGAATAAACAGAGCAGGTGATGATGCTTCAGGTTTGGCCGTTTCAGAAAAAATGAGAAGTCAGATTAGAGGTCTTATTCAAGCAGAAAAAAATGCAGAGAATGGTATCTCTCTTATCCAAACAGCAGAAGGTTATCTACAAGAATCACAAGACATTTTACAAAGAATCAGAGAACTTTCAGTTCAATCATCCAACGGTATTTATACTGCTGAAGACAGAATGTATATTCAGGTTGAAGTTAGTCAGCTTGTTGATGAGCTTGACAGAGTAGCATCGCATGCTCAATTCAACGGAATGAATCTGTTAACAGGTAGATTCTCAAATGCAGAAGCTAACGGTGGAGTTAAAACCGGTTCAATGTGGTTTCATATTGGTGCAAATATGGACCAAAGAGTTCAGGTTTTCATCGGTACAATGACTGCAAGAGGTCTTGGAATCAGACAAGTCGGATCTGAAGAATTTGTTTCTTTATCTACTCCTGATGGAGCCAATATGTCTATTGGTACAGTTGATGAAGCTCTTAGAAGAATCAACAAACAAAGAGCGGATCTTGGAGCTTACCAAAATAGACTTGAAATGGCAACAAAAGGTCTTGCAATCGGATCAGAAAATCTTCAAGCTGCAGAATCAATTATTAGAGATACTAATATGGCTGAGCAAATGGTTAGCTTTACTAAGAACAATATTCTTGGTCAAGCAAGTACAGCTATGCTTGCTCAAGCTAATGCAAGAGGACAATCTGTACTTCAACTTCTTCAATAGGTTTGTAGTATTTAGTTCTTTGAAATCTTATCAATCATAGATACCTCTTTGGTATATGTTAGTTCGACAGGTGATGCGGCATTTAAATGTAAAGTGTTTATTCGCCTGTCCGTTTAGATAATAAAGATGAGCATTCGCGGTTTTTCGATATTATTTTGAACTGACAGAAAGGAGATAACCTTTAAAAACCTTCTCGAATGATTCGAGGAGCTATATCAAGGAGGGTAATTTATGATTATAAACAACAATATTTCATCGGTTAATGCAAACAATGTTTTGAAGTTCAAGGCAATTGATGTATCTAAATCGATGGAAAAGTTAGCATCCGGTATGCAGATCAACCGTGCAGGAGATGATGCATCAGGGCTAGCCGTATCTGAAAAAATGAGAAGTCAGGTTAGAGGCTTGAATCAGGCAGAGAGAAATATTCAGAATGGTGTTTCTTTCATTCAAGCAACTGAAGGGTATCTACAAGGTACTCAAGACATTGTTCAAAGGATACGGGAGTTAGCAGTTCAATCAGCAAACGGTATTTATACTGCTGAGGATAGAATGCAGATACAAGTTGAAGTAAGTCAGCTTGTAGATGAAGTAAACAGGATTGCTGAACATGCTCAGTTTAACGGTATGAATATGCTAACTGGAAAATTTGCTAATCAGCAACTTGGTGGAGTACCTACCGGTTCAATGTGGCTGCAAGTTGGAGCAAACGTGGATCAACGATCACAAATGTTTGTCGGAACAATGACAGCTTCAGCATTGAGGCTTCAAGATGTTGGTACAGGAGTGAAAATGACTCTTGGAACTCCGGACGATGCCAACGATGCAATCGCTACACTCGACGAAGCTTTGAAGACTATCAGCAAGCAAAGAGCAGATCTTGGTGCTTATCAAAACAGATTTGAGATGGCACAAAAAGGTGTTGCAGTAGCTTCTGAAAATATTCAAGCCGCAGAGTCGCTGATCAGAGATACAAACATGGCTACACAGATGGTTGAATTTGTTAAAGATAACATTCTTCAACAAGCTGGTACCGCGATGCTGGCACAGGCAAATGCAAGGGGCCAATCAGTTTTACAACTATTGGGCTAGGCATTAGACAGTTATAAATAACAGGCAGGCGCCCGCACAACTAGTGGGTCTGTTATTGAATAACAACTGCTCTAACTTAGTGTGAGTTAAAAACCGCGAGATCATGGTGCCCGTTTGGGCATCATGTCTATTTTTTAAAAAATCTGTAAGGGGGAGGGCTTATCGCTTGATTGATTTTTTTACGATCAATCGATTTGATACGGATAACGGAGGAGATTATGCTTGGGAATAGTGTTGAATTAAATCAGAATATAAATGTTCCTGTTAATTCTTTGATAATTACAGGAAAAAACATTCCCGGAGAATCTGTCCGCAATGATGCAACTCACTCCGCAAATGCAGAATTGTCTAAAGAGGCTTTAAAAAAGCTTATCAGTAAAGAGATGTCACCTCCTGATACGGATAAACTCATGGAGGAGTTAAGCTCTATCATATCAAAATCTGATGTATTAAATAAAAGAATCCGTTTGTCGGTAAACCCTCAAATTAATAGAATTATCATAACAGTATTACACAAGCAGACCGGTGAGCTTATTAGACAGATACCTTGCGAAGAATTGCAACATCTTGCGGAACATTTAAGAGAAGCTTCGGGAATTTTTTATGATAAAGAGGTATAATTAATTTACTTAGTTAATTTTTGATGAAAAACATATATAATTAAGAGTTTTACTTTTAGTTATGTTTTTGTGGTTTTTGACGAAAATTTAATGTTAGTATTTTTTTGGGGGGAATATGCCTGGTGGTGTTTTTATTCCGGGAGTTTCCGGTAGATTTAATGCAACAGAATCAATAGAAAAAATAATGGAAACAAAGAGGCAGCGGCTTACTCAAATGGAGAGTGAACGCGAGCTTATGAATCAACAAAGGACCGCATGGACGGAGATCAATACTAAGGCAGTTTCGGTTAGGGATACCGCAGGTGATCTTTTTGGTATTCGTGCACCATTTGAAGAAAAAATTTCCTTATCAAGTGATGAATATTCTTTTTCAGGTACTGCTACCAGAGCCGCTCAGATCGGTGAATATAGAATTAACATAATACAAAAAGCGCAAGCTCATAGAGTTGCAAGTGAAAATCTCGAGAGAAACTATAGGATGCCCGCCGGTGTTTACAGAATAAAAGCCGGTGAAGAGGAAATTCCGATTACCTTTAACGGTGGTGATCTTCAAAGTTTTGCTGAAATAGTAAACAGAAACTCCAGAAATCGTTTAAAGGCGTCAGTTACTAATGTTTCATCTTCGATAAGTGTACTCGTTATTGAATCCGGAAAGAGCGGAGTTAATGGAGGTCTTTCATTCGGGGATGATTTCACTAAAAATATATTTAAACAAATGAATTTCTTTGAAGAGGTTAGCTCAACACAAAGAAATATTGAAATAAACTCGTCAACAGTTACAGCAAACAGCAGAGTTCAATTAAATAATAACAGTGTAGTTTTAGAACCTGCTACAAATACAACAGTTATGATTAATCAAGATATTCCTATGAGTGGTAGATTAAGACTTGAATTTAATATAAAAAAGGAAGATCTGTCAGAGACAAACTCAAATAATAATCAGGTTTTTCCTGAAGGTCCTAATTTTAGAGATCAAGCCGGTCTTGAGATTGGAGATACAAGGATAGATGGAGAGCAGATAAGAGTTGATATACCCGGCTTTGTGAGAAGTGAGCCGCCAAGGGTAGAACGGATAGATAATAATAGTGTAATTGAGATAGTAACGGCTTCAAGGACTATAACTATTCCTGAACTTGAGATAACCGGAACTTTAAATAAGCTGACAATCAATCTTGAAGATTATTTACAACCGGGAGAGATAATAAAGTCAATAAATCTTAATAATAAGAATACACATAAAAGAATTACAGTGGCTGATATGCGGGTATATGATGAGGCTGATAGGAATGGACTCAGATTTATCCATGAACTTGCAACACCTGCAAATGCTATTCTTACCCTCGATGGTATCCAGGTGGAAAGGGAAAGCAATTCTATTGATGATTTGATTAGAGGTGTAACTTTGAATGTTTTTGACTCTACAGACAAAGAGGAAACACTGAAAGTTGATAGGGATTATACGCTTATAGTAGAAAAAATAACCGGTTTCCTCGGAGAATATAACCAATTTGTAGAAATGCTTAGAAATAAGGTGTCAACTAATCCTGACCAGAATAATGAAAGAGGAATTTTTGCCGGTGATCAAACATTGAATTCTTTAATGTCAAGAATGAGATCAATTTTTATGAATCCTTATAGTACTAACTATGGGCAGGAATTATCTATGTTGTCTCAGGTCGGTATATCTACAAATGCAAGCGGAAATTTCGGGCTTGATATGGAAAGGATACAAAGAGGCGGTATTATTGAGGTAAATGAAGATAAATTCATTGATATGATGCAGGCTTATCCGGATGGTATAAAGCAGTTGTTCGGAAATGATACAACCGGAGATAATATTATAAATGATGGTGTTGCTTATCAGATAAATTCTTTATTAAGAGCATATACATTGAGGGGAAATGGTATCTTTGACACAAGGGTTGCTACTGTTGACAGCAGGATAGAGAATCAAAACAGAAGAATAAGTTCTTATCAGGAGCAACTTGCAGATGAAGAGAGAGAGTTGAGGCGAGATTTTAATCGAATGGAGCAGGCGGCGCAACAGTTAGACGATTCTTCAAAACAATTTCAAAATATGTATCCGCAACAATAAAAAACAAATTTAAGAGGTGTCGAATTTGGAGATTTACATTAACAATAATTCAGTTTCATTTGAACTTGAAACAGAGAAAAATGCTTTGGAAATTGTATCCGGTATTACAATTTATGCTGCATCCCTTGAGCCGAAACAGTATATATCATCGATCTATATAAATGATGTGGAGTATTCTCTTGCTGATGAAGAAAGCATGCGCAATATAGAAAATAGTTCAATAAAAGTTATTGAAGTGATTACAAATGATATAATGGGCTTATCATTACTTTCTCTATCTCAGATAAACAGGTATCTGTACCAAGTCAAGACGCTTTTTGAATTGAATCAATCATCTGATATAATCAATGACTTGCCGGATTCTATTAGTTGGATGAAAAATGGTATTGATCAGGTAGTTTCTCTATTTGGAGACAGAGGCTTATATTCCAAAGAAAAAGGGCTAATTCTTGAAGATCTTTTTAACAAGCTTTTTGATTATTATAATAAACACTTAAAGGTATTACCTGCGGATTCTAAGAACATAGATGAAGTTTCTATAATCATAACAGAAATATCTTCTGAGATAGATAGTTTAAGTGCTATTATTAATTCAATTTCAAATTCAAAAATATCCCGTGAAGATATTCAAAGTATGGTGAATGAATTGATATCCGGTATAGATCAAATTAAATTAAAATTACCGGAAGTTACCGTAATGTTTCAAAGCGGCAAAGATATTGAAGGTATGGATGTTATCAGTCAGCTCTCATCGGTGCTTGATTCATTACTTAAAGTATTTAATGTAATAAGAAACAACTCCGATATAAATATTGATTCGCTTTTTTCAGACAATAAAAATATCGAAACATTTATCGAGGAGATAAATAAGATACTTAAAGAACTTCTTGATGCTATAAACCGAAATGATTTTGTTATGATTGGTGACCTTCTCGAATACGAATTTATGCCCTGTCTTGAAACTGCAAGAGAGTCACTATATATATTTTATGAATTAAATAAAAAAAGTTTATAGATAATCTAATATTGTTTTTTTTTATCTGTGATGGTATAATAATTTTATTTTTTAAGGGAGTATTATATGCAAAAGAGATTAACCTTTGTTTTTCTGTTTTTTGTTTTTTGTTTAAGTTTAAGTGCTCAGAATGTAAGGATATCGAGAGATCACACGCATCTGAAAGAGGGGGCAGGAAGTTATTATAATACGCTTCTTGTATTGAGGTCGGGGGCTGAAGTTAGAAAGATAGCTGTCAGCAGTGATGACGCAGGATGGATTGAGATTTCATATCAAAATCGAAGGGGTTTCATACCTGCAATGGCTGTTTCTGAAGCCGGCGGGTTTAACTATGGTTCTATGTTTAATGAAAACAATAATGTTACACAAATGAGTATTTCGCCGACTGCTTATACTGCTGCTATTAAAGGTTTTCTTGTTGAATACACTCAACGAAGTAATATTACTGTTGATATTGACAGACTTTATCAAATAACAGAATTCAGGCCGATGGACTTTTTTTCAGTTATGAATGAAACCAGACTCTCTTATTTTCCAAGACAGGGAGAGTTACTGGGTGACCCGGCATCAGTACACAGTCAGAGACTCGAAGCTGTCGGTATGGCAGTATCGTTATCGGTTTTGAAGAACGGTGTTGTTTATGATGTTGAAATGACAAAGCGGCTTAATATTATTGCAAATATATTAAACAGGCAAACTGTAAATTATGACAGAAGAGTATATGTATGGATTCTAAATGATCCACAACCAATTGCATTTGCAGGACCCGGAGGATATATATTTGTAAGCAGCGGTTTATTGAGAGTTTTAACAGATTACAGAGAGATAGTAGCTGTTCTTGCCCATGAGATGGGGCATATAGCATTAAGGCATGGCATGAAAACCATATCAATGGAAACAGCTACAAATAATGCACAGAATCAATTTGATGAGCTTGATTCTACAGGAATATATACAGAAGCTGAGCTTGCTTTATCACAAGAACTTGATCAGATAATCAGACAGGCGCAAGATGCCTGCGCTTTAGTAAGAGCTGACAGTGATGAGTTTGAAGCTGATGCTGCGGCTATGGAGTTATTAAGAAGGTACAGGATCCCTAATACATTCTTAAAAAGTGCATTGAACAAGGTGTTTAGTTCATTAAGTCCTGCTTTAAATCAACAATATAAATCACAAGTAGATAGAAGAGTTAGAAGGATAAATTAAAAAAAGGGGTTTTAACCCCTTTTTTTTAACAACATTTGAATAAACTATTGAGCACCGCCGCTTGAATCAAGGTTACTCAATGTAACTGTTAAGTCATCTGTTGCAACATTAAATTTCCTGAAAGTATAAGTGTCACCGTCTGCATCTGTACATTTAATGTCAAATATTGAGCTGGGGTAGTTGCTTAGATTAACTCTAATAGATTCACCGTTAGAAAGTATACTGCTTCCAAGTACATCATCTCCCCAGTTTGTCTCATCTGCATGGCTTACATAGATATAATTAAATGTGTAGCCGGTACTGTTGGTTATTATTACATAACCATTAAAAGGTGTACCTACTTTACCTGATATAGTTCCTGTCTTTGAAACAGTAAGGTTCTGTGCGGATAGCACAGATGTTGCTCCTAAAACAACCATTAAAACAACAAAAATCTTTTTTAGCATAAATCCTCTCCTTAAAAAATAAAATTTATATAAAAATCATTGGTAAACAGATAAAAAATGTTCTCTTTTACTCTGTTTATATCTGATTTTTTACCACCTATCATAAGCTCTCGATCCATATTGTGTGACATCGTTTCTTGCATTGCTTGAAAGCGTATTGCCGTTTGAGTCAACAATTACAAGGTGCGGTATCCCCGATACATTGAAGCTTTGATTGAGTGTATTTTTTTTGGGCTAATTAAAACGCAATGCAAGCCACGGCATATTATAGTTTCTCATATATGACATTGCATCAGCTTCCGATCTGTCACTTGGTACAAGTACAATCGCAAAAAGTTTACCTTCTCTAATCATATCTTCATAAGTTCTGACAAGTGTCGGAGTAAAAGCTCTGCAAGGAGGACACCATGACGCAGAAAAGTATATGCCTATTTTTTTTCCTTGAAGTGATGAAACAGGTATCGATTGTCCGCTTGCATTTATAAGAGTTGTTCCGAACATTTCTTCTAATGCCCTTGTATTTGTTACTACCGGCTGTGATGAGTATGACGATGAAACTGAAGAACTGCTTGTCTGACTACTGTTGCTATTTCCACCGCTTGAGTCCAAATCAGCAAGAGTAACATTAAGATCATCTGTCGATACATTGAAACTCATAAAAAAATAGGTGTCTTCATCGACATCTTGACATTTAATATCAAAAATTGCACTTGGGAATCCGTTAAGATTAACCCTAACAGTTTGCCCGTTATACAGAACATTATTACCGAGAACATCATCTTCCCAACCGGATGCGCTTGTGTGACTGACATAAATATAATATATATCATATCCTGTGCTATTGGTTATTTCTACATAACCGTTAAATCCGTTACTACCTTTCACTGCGGTTGTTCCGGTCTTAGTTACGGTAATATCTGCTGCAAAAGAAAATATCGCTGTAAACAATAATAATGTCAAAAAAATTAACTTCTTAAACATGTCATCTCCTTATTAAAAAATGGATTTATTAAATAAATCCATTAAATTGTAATTAGAATTATAGCATAATAAAAATAAAAAAAAATAAAAAAGATATTTTTTTTGTAATTTTTTATGGACTGAGAGTAGATTTAAGGTTTGTTACTGATCTATCAATATAATCAATTAAATCCGAAATTTTAATTATTTCAGGTTCATTATCGTTTATATGAACCTCTGCACCGCCATTAATCAATGACTTTTCACCGATTATGACTCTTACAGGTGCACCGATAAGATCGGCATCATTAAATTTGATCCCCGGCGATGCTTTTCTGTCATCATAAATGACATCATATCCTTTTAATTTAAGATCGTTATAGATTTGTTCAAGAATATTTGATAAATCAGGATTCTTATCAGTTCCGAGACCTATAAGCTCAATCTCAAAAGGTGAGATAGATATCGGCCAAATAATTCGTCTTTCTGTTGCTATCTTTTCAATTGCTGTTGCCATAAGTCGTCCGACACCTATTCCGTAACAGCCCATAATAAGGTCTTTTTCTTTTCCGTTTTCATCGAGAAATACAGCTTTCATTGATGATGAGTACTTAGTTCCCAGTTTAAAAATATTTCCAATCTCAATACCGCGTGTGATATTTAATAGTGCACCGCAATCAGGGCATTTGTCGCCCTCTTTGACGGATGAAATATCTGCAATAATATCGGTTTTGTAATCCATATCAAAATTGATATTTTTTGTATGATATCCGTATTTATCTGATCCGGCAACAAGGTTTGATGAGTTTGCAACAGAGATATCTGCGATAAGCTTTACTTTTTTATCTAAATTTACCGGGGTTGCATAACCTTGAATTATATTGAATTTTTTTAGATCTTCATCTTCTGCAAGTACAAGTAATTGTGTTTTGAGTAGATTCTTGAGTTTAACTTCATTCACATCAAGATCACCTCTTATAACACACATAACAATAGAGTCATCTGATTTATAAACTAATGATTTTAGCATTTTATCTTTTGTTAAACCCAAAAATGATGAAACTTCTTCAATAGTTTTACAATCCGGGGTATGAATAATTTCGGGTTTTAGCGGAGTTGATTTTTCAAAAACTCTTTTTGCTGTTGCAACCTCTTTATTGGCTTTGTAGCCGCAAGATGGGCATAAGATCAGCGTGTCCTCACCGCAATCCGTAACAGCCATAAATTCATCTGCTTTACTTCCGCCCATCATCCCGACATCAGAGGATACAGCAATTGCATCAACTCCGCATCGCTTAAATATTCTAAAGTAAGCGTCATAAACTCTGTTATAGTATTTGTCAAGATCCTCTGTTGAGGGATGAAATGAATATGCATCTTTCATAATGAATTCGCGTACCCTAATAAGGCCGCCTCTCACCCTGGGCTCATCCCTGAATTTGGTCTGCAGTTGAAAAAGTGATACAGGAAGTTGCTTGTATGAATTAATAACATATCGTGCAAGGTCAGTTACGGCTTCTTCATGTGTCATTCCAAGGAGCATTTTTCGCCCGATACGATCTGTAAAGCGGAGCATCTCATCTCCGACAGATTCATATCTTCCTGTTTCTGACCATAGGCTTGACGGCATTACTACCGGAAGATTGACTTCATAGCTGTCAACACGAACCATCTCTTCTCTGATTATATTTTCGATCTTTCTTAAGGTTTTGATAGCAATCGGCAGGTATGAAAAAATTCCGGCGCTAACTTGTTTTATATAACCGCCTCTGATCATTAATTTATGGCTTTTTAATTCTGCTTCTGCAGGTGTTTCTTTTACCGTTTTAAAAAAATAATTACTTAAACGCATAATTTATTCCTTGTCTTATTTATAAATATTAAATTTGATTTATTGATGATTTACCATTTTTCACAAATGCCCAATAGATATCCGACTTGTCTAAAAAGAATGTGTAAAAAGAAAGTGGTTATTATTATAAGCACACCGTAAGCTATCGGAAAATTCCAGACAATTCTGCCGAATAATAACCCGCCGATAACACAATCCAGCTGATCCCATGGAATAAAGCTATGTCCCGGAGGAATGTTCATTCTTCTTTTAATTACAGACTTGAATGCATCACCAAACATAACACCGAATCCCATCAGAGATCCGAGTGCAATAAAATTCACCTGTTCAAAATTGTATAGTGTGTAATCAAAACCTGTAAATTTGTAGGTAGCATATTGAATAGAGATAGTTATAACCGAAAAAACAACTCCTGAAATCAGACCTCTATAGGTCTTATTATCGCCGAGGATTCTTATCCCGCCTATTGTGATGTAATGATCAAGCGGATATCCGAGAAAATTTATTTTTCTTGTTAAAACCGGAGCAGTATTCGCCATAATTGCAGGCAGGGTAGTGTATATAGATTGCAGAAAAAAAATTGTAAAAGCAACGATTTTTGTCATCAAATTACCATAAGAATATTTTTATAAGTTTTGGATTATATTTTTATTGTGTATATTAGTCAATAGTTTTTTTATTAAAATCGGGTTCAGATTTATTTTTTTGGCAATTTAGTTAATGATAGAGGCTCTTGCAAAAATAAATTTTGAATTTTTGCGAAGCATATTTTTTTGGAAAACAAGGAAAAATGTGGCAAATAAACGCAGAATAATCACTTTATTTGAGTATTCTTTGCCGCATTTTGACGCATGTTTAACAAATAAAAGATCAAGCAAATTTTACTATACATAATTTTAGTTTAACCGGCAATTCATTTATAATTTTAATAAACTTTTCAACTTTTTCTTTGACTTCTACTCCGGTTAAATCTCTTATTAAATCTAATAGAAAACTTGATTTAACAAAATATGTACCGTTTAATTTTCTTTCTCTGTTTTTTCTCATGGAGTGTCCTTATTTTTTTATTTTCCTCTTAATAAAAACGATTTTTATTAAAAAGTAATTGCAGAAATGGCGGAGGAAATTAAAATATTTTATGTGGAAGTACAAGCGGGGACAACCTATGCTTGCTGATAGGATTATTTCACGCATAATGAGGCAGGCATAGGTTGTCCCTGCTCAACTCAAATTCATTAAAATTTATTTCACAAATTTCCAAATTAATTATATTTATATATAAAGAATATAAGGTGGTTATGATGCTTAAACAGATAAATGTTTTATTGGTTACGGTATTGATGTTTTGTGCGGTGGTAAGTATAAGTGCAGAAGAGAATTCCGGTATGGTATTCGTTCAGG
>CAZSQU010000010.1:0-60316 GCA_964608985.1 uncultured Spirochaetales bacterium | reverse complement strand
GTTTAAAAATTCTATTTTGCACTAAGGTATTTGCCAAAAATTAAATCTGCACCCTTTGTAACTTTTGATTTTGTTTATTACTTGACAATTGTATTATTTATTGTTAATTATTCTTAACCCGCGTTATGCACGATAATCGTAGCGAAGCGAAGTAGATTGTTGATTAGCTTAGAGTTATGAAGATTTGAGACTCGCAGCATAGTAACACTATGTGAGAATCGAAAATCGAGTAACTCGTAGATAATCAGCAAGATACAAGCTGCAGTAGAATTCTCGTGCATAATGCGGGTTAATAAGGAAAATTAAATGGAATTCACTATAAATGTTTCTAAGAAAGACTACATAAGTTTTAATTTTTATTTTTTGTATAGCGGGTTAAGAGGTGTTTTAATTTTTTCAACCGTAATCTTACTGCTTCTTATTGACAGTTGGATAATCTACGATATTATCATTTCAAAATCTATGTTATTCTCACCGGTAAGAATAGTTGCTTTTACAATAACTCTTTTTTATATGATTTTACCTTTTACTGTTTATCAACAAGCATCAAGAATATATAAAACCGATGTTTATTTAAGAGAACCGCAGCTTTACAAATTTTTTGATAACTCCATTACAATATCATCGCCTGCTTCATCAGTTACAATTACACCTGATAAAGTTTTTAAAATAATAGAAAACAAAAAATACATATTATTATATATTGCTGCCAATAAGGCATTTATTATTCCAAAAATCCAAATTCAAGAACAACTGAATCAATTTAAAGATTTCATTAGAAATATTGTAGCTAAGGACAGAATTAAACTTAGAAATTCTTAATAGATTCTACCAAATCCATAAAGAAAATACACAGAAAATTTAACCGGATTCATTCGCAATTCTTCAATATTATTTTTTTGGGGATTATAAAACAATGATGTGTTAAAAGATGCGGTAATCCCAGTTTCAAACCTATTTGCAGAAATAACCGTCTTGTCGAGTCTATTTACCCCTTTTGATTGAAGTTCATATCCAAACGAAATACCTGCATCAATATCAATAAATGGCAAAGGTGTAATATACCCTTTTGACAATGAATAACATGAATCCTTTAAAGATAGCAGATCCTCTTTTATCTCAAATGATAAACCATAATATATTGAAGTTTTTAAATTTTCATTTTGGTTTTGAATCTCATTACTTAAGATCAAAGATACTCCTGTAACAGGACCCAGAATCCCGTTGGTAAACAAAGATAACCACGCAACACCTCCATATATTCCGGCGTATGGAAGTATTGCCATATTAAACTTCTCTGAGGAATAGAGTGACACTTTAACCCCTGCATCTAAATAGTTATAAGTAGAGATATAGAAAGCAGAATGAAATACAAGATTAGTATAATTATCGGTTCTTAGTTGAAATTCTAAGTTGTCAGTTATAGCAAACCTATGTCTGTACCCCAAAGCAATCTCCGGCCCTGAGTTGCCGAATTGAGTCACTGTAGCTCCGTTCTCTGCATAAAAACACGATTCTTGACGGCTCGCATTAAGTGTTTCTCCATTTTGATTTAGCATCATTGTTCTGCATCCGGTTATAATTAAGACTGTGACTGTCAATAATAAACTATTAAATATACGCATTTATAACCTACCTTATTATCTCTTCTTCCGCATAGCTCACAATAGAATTTACAGAAGCATTTCCAATATTTGCCGTAACTATTATTACTGCGTCATAATCCGGATATCTGGAAATTATCGAAGTAGTAGCCCTGGTTTGTCCGTAATGACTTATAATATCAATGTTTTTTCCATTTATGTTTCTTTGTGATAGGGTCCAACCGAAACCGTACCATTCATTATCGCTTGTTTTAACGGTTTTATCAAATACCTCATTCATCGACTCTTCAGGTATCAGCGTTTCCGTATATAGAGCTCTGTCCCAAAGATACATATCAGATGCAGTAGAATAAACCCCGCCGGCCGCAAATGTAATTGAAGGATGAAAGTCCCAATCGGAAACAATACCTTGAGTTGTAAAAGTATGCGCCGGTAATACATGATTAATGTCAAATCCTGAATTATTCATGCCTAACGGGTCAAAAATATTTGTTTTTAAAAAAGTTCCGTATTCTAAACCGCTTACCTCCTCAACAATAAGCCCAAGCAGGAAATACCCGGCATTTGAATACGAAAAAACTGTTCCCGGATTATTATCCAATGGAGCACTTGTAATTATTCGATAGATTTCTTCTTTCTCCTTAAAAACGCCCATTTCATCGAATCCGGCGGCAATGTTTGAAATATCTCTTGTAATTCCAGAAGTATGAGTTAGTAACTGCCTTACAGTCATTTTATTACCAAGTTGATAATCTGTCAGATATTCTGAAATCTTATTGTCAATATCAAGCAATCCTCTGTCTTGTAGAATCATTATTGACATAGCTGCAAACTGTTTAGAAACAGACCCGATGCAGACTCTTGTATCTTGTTCAATCGTCTTGTTATTGCCGAAGTTTTCATATCCGTACGACTTATTAAAAATTATCTTACCATCTTTAGCAACTAAAACATGTCCTGAAAACATATTATAATCAACATAATTCGTTATAAATTGATCCATACGGTTATTAAAGCTATCATTTAGATAAACACAGCAATAAGTCAACAGAATTAAAGATATACTTATTAATTTAAAAGTTTTATTCATAATATATCAAATACTAAAATAATAATTTAAATTAGTCAATTTAATATTTAAAATTGCTTTATTTAAAAAGGTAACCAAATTTAAATGTTGATTTTTTTTTAATTTTATAATATATTTCTTAAAATGTATTTATAATTGAGGATATCAAGTGGAATTAAAAATATATAACAGCATATCAAGAAATAAAGAAATATTTAAACCGATTAATCCTCCTTTTGTTGGAATGTATGTCTGCGGTCCGACAGTTTACGGTCATCCGCATCTCGGGCATGCACGAAGCTATGTAATATTTGATACAATATACAGGTATCTTACACATCTCGGTTATAAGGTTAGATATGTTCAGAATATTACAGATGTCGGTCACCTTGTCGGAGATATCGATGAGGGTGAGGACAAGGTTTCTAAACAAGCCAGAGTCGAACAGCTTGAACCCGTTGAGATCGCGTACAAATACGAAACTTCTTATTTCAAAAATATGGATCTTCTAAACATTCTCCGACCATCAATAAGCAGCAGAGCTACCGGACATATAATAGAAATGATAGAGTTTGTCTCTGCACTTATTGACAAAGGTTATGCATATGCAACACCTGAAGGTAATGTTTATTTTTCGGTTCGTTCATTTAAAGACTACGGCAAACTATCCGGACGAACACTTGATGATACTATTGAAGGCGAAAGGATAGACAATGCAGGAGACAAAAAAAGTCCTGAGGATTTTGCATTGTGGAAAAAAGCCGAGAAGGGGCATTTGATGCAATGGATTTCCCCATGGGGAGCAGGTTATCCGGGTTGGCATATTGAATGTTCTGCAATGTCTATGAAGTATATCGGCTCTACACTTGATATTCACGGCGGCGGGATAGACAATATATTTCCTCATCACGAGTGTGAGATTGCTCAATCAGAAGCACTAACAGGCAAACCATTTATTAAATATTTTATCCATCACAACTTGCTTACCGTAAACGGCACAAAGATGGGTAAGTCACTGGGTAACTTTATCGTCCTTGAGGACTTATTTACAAAGTATAATCCGGCGGTATTGCGTTTTTACATACTTCAAGGTCATTATAGAAGCCCGTTAGATTTTACTTACGATGCGCTTGATGCCTGCTCTAACGGTTTTGACAGAATCAAACGATCTGTTTTTTCATTCAGATCATTTTTAACTACCGAAGAAAAGCAGATAAAAGATATAGATTCTATTAAAAATCAATCAATAATATCTATTAAAAACAAGATTTACGAAGCGATTAATGATGATTTTAATACAGCGGTTGTAATTGCATCATTATATGATCTGCTTAAAATTTCCAATGATGAGATTCTCAAGCCAAATCCGGACAAATCACTTCTAATAGAAGTAAATATTTTAATTTCAATATTTGCCGAAGATATTTTGGGGCTTTTATTTGAAACTATAGACGAAAGTGATGCTGTACTTGAGAACAATCTTATCAATTATATTCTCGAACTTCGTAAACATTTTAGAAGTGAAAAGAATTTTGCTATGTCAGACAAAATCCGGGATGATCTACAAGGTTTCGGAATAACAATTAAGGATGCAAAAAACGGTACAACCTATGTCAAATAAATTTTTTTTATCGGTATTTATTTCTATTTTTGTTTCTTTATATTCATTTAATATCGATGCAAGAAACATTTTCGGTTATGAGTCAAATCTTACTTTTTTTGGTAATGCGGGTATTACTTATAACTTTCCTGCTTCTACAGTATCTTTATTTCAATATAAAGAATTTTATGGACTTAGTGTCCCGATTTCTTTCGGAGTTAATATTCAATTTATTGAATATTGGTCGCTTTTTGTAGAAACCTCTTTTATATATGATCTTCGGGGTACTAAAGAAACAATAAATAATGATTCGTTCGTAATTCAGAATCATAACATTTTTATTGATATTCCGATTATGGCAAGGTTTTACCCTATGGCTTATAAGGGACCTCAATATGAAAATTTCTATATATCGGTAGGATTACTCGCTCATTTTTGGCCCGGTAATTTTTATTACATCAACAAAAATAACGGAACTATTATATCGGGTAATGGATATATCGATACTGCAGGCGGTATAATGCCGGATACAGCAGTTTATAATCCGGTAAATTTTGGCATTAAAGTTGTTTTAGGTAACGCTTATACTATTAACGATAATTTTATAATCGGTGTAGATATTTATTCAAAATTTTTATTTCTACCAATTATTAACGGTTACAATACAAGCCCGGCTTATATAGATACAATAACCGGAGTAATCCCTGTTGATTTTTATGTAAATCTCGGAGTGTCACTTTCATTTGGCGGAAGAGTAAAAATAAACGATTAGTTTTTGGTTAATAACCAATATTTAATAATTAAAAAAGATATTTATAAGGAAGAAAATTCAAATGTCAATAAAAAAAGATACTGTTAATGAAAATAATAATTACGACGCAATAGTTATCGGGTCAGGTCTCGGAGGGCTCAGTTGCGCTTCACTTTTAACAATAGTAAACAAAAAAAGAGTTTTGGTTTTAGAAAAACATTTTGAAGCAGGCGGACTTACTCACGAGTTCAAAAGAGGACCTTATAGTTGGGATGTCGGTCTCCATTATGTCGGTAATATGACCAAAAGATTTCTCGACAGAATTTGCGCAAAGGTTTTTGATCTTACAACAAACGGTGACCTTAAGTGGAACAATATGCCTGAGGTTTTCGATATTTTAAGTTTTGCAGATTCTAAAATACCCGTAAAAGAAACAGTTCGGGGTTTTAAACAGTGCCTATATAAACAATTCCCCAATGACAAAAAATCGATTAATAAATATTTTACAGACGCACAAATTGGACGAATTTGGTACTTGTCATACTTCTTTTCAAATTTTCTAAGAGGTCCGTTAAAATGGCCTTTTGATGTTATTAAATTGATTTTAAAAAAATACTCAGAGATAACCACTTCAGAATATATGAATAAACATATAAAAAATCCGCGCTTACAAGCCGCGCTTACAGCAAGATGGGGTAATTATGGAATCCCTCCCTCAAGGAGCAGTTTTGCCGCACATACCGTAACAGAGCATCATTATTTTAACGGGGCAGTATTCCCTAAGGGCGGCTCAGAGAAGATTGCAATCAGCCTTGAAAAAACCATTGAAAAAAGAGGCGGTAAAATATTACTAAATCGTGAAGTTACAGAAATTCTTCTTAACGATAAAACAGCATACGGAGTAAGGGCAAAAAACATCAATAACCCGACAGAAATAACAGAATTTTTTGCACCGATAATAATTTCAGCTATAGGAGCAAAGAATACATATTTAAAAATTCTTCCGGAATCATTGAATCTGCCGATACAAACCCAACTAAAAAATCACGACAATGGTTACAGCGGTATTAATATCTATTTGGGGTTAAAAGAATCTCCGGCAAAACTTGGAATAAAAGGTGAAAACTACTGGATAGCCGATACAGACGATATTAACGCCTTCGGCGAGAGTTTTAAAATGGCACTGGAAGGAACAGCGTGTTATTGTTTCGTTTCATTTCCATCGCTTAAATGCGGTGTTAATAAAAAAATTCACACAGCAGATATTGTATCGATTATGCCTTATGATTTCTTTGCAAAATGGAAAACCGGAACATGGAAAGAACGGGAACTTGAATATTACGAGGTTAAAGAAAAAATCACAGCCGGTATTCTTAAACTTGTCGAAAAACATATACCCGGTTTTAACGATCTTATAGCTTATAAAGAGGTAGCAACTCCACTCACTTTTGAACATTTCAGTAATACAATGAGCGGTGCATTCTATGGACTTCCTGAAACACCAAACCGATACAAAATAAAAGATCTTAAAGTAAAAACGCCGATCAAAAACCTTTACTTAACAGGTACAGATATAATATCGAATGGAATAGTTCCTGCTTTAATGAGTGGTATGGGCACAGTCAGTTATTTAAACGGTTGTTTTGGAATAATAAAGGTTATGTCTAAGGTATTTGCGTTTAAACCCAAACAGAAAGAAACATTTATGGTTCAATTTAATGAAAATGAACTTGTAACAGAAGATAAATGGTTTGGGCAATTAATTGAAAAAACCAAAGAAGGCAACAATATTTACAGACTTACATTTCAATTTGAAACAGAATTACAATTCATAGGGGGACAACACATCAAGTTATTCGTTGGTGAAGATGAATGGCGCGCTTATTCTGTTGCAAAAATAGAACAAAATAAACTTACTTTGATAATTGACATTCGACCTGACGGCGTAGGTGCAAATTATGCAAAAAATATCGAGATCGGACATAAAGCATATTTTAGAATGCCGATTACTGACTTAGTTTATCATCCGTCCGATAGAGATGCCGTATTCATAGCTACCGGAACCGGGCTAATACCATTTCTTCACATGATGGATGAATTAAAAAAGAACAACATCAAGAAAAAAATTACAGTTATATTCGGGTGTATGAATGAAAATGACCTTTTTGTAGATAAACTTGTTGAACCATACAAAACCTTTTTTGATGTAAACACTGTAATAGTTGTAGAAAACCCGCAAAGCGATAAATATTTTAAAGGCAGAGTAACTGACTATTTATCTCAAAAAATGCCTTCACCAACAGAGACTGATTTTTATATTTGCGGACACCCGCACATGACAGATTCAACTGTTAAATTTCTACGAGAAAAAGGTTCCGATAGAGTTTATTATTAATTTTATTTTTATCTTGATTTATTGATAATTTATACTATAATCACATTTTATAATACTATGTTTAACAGGCAAGGAATATTATTTTGAAAATCAAACCTACAGTTTATTTTAAAGTAGCAATAATACTTATATTCAGTATTGTTATAACAATAGTAATAGAAAGCCTTATTACATTTTATAACACAAAACAAGCATATATAACTCAAGTTTCCTCTTATACCGAAGAAACAAAAAACAGGGTTACAAAAATATTATCCGACCCGTTATGGAACTATGACTTGCGTTTCGTTGACAGCGTTTTAACTGAAGAGATGAATAACCCGAATATCTATTCTATATTTATAACAAATGCAAATGAAACTTTAATAACCGGATTTGTCCGTGATAAACAATGGGAATCTATTAAACTTTCAGAACAGGCAAAAAAAACAGAACTTATTCCGAACCCTGCAATGTCATTCACAACAGCTGATATAGAGAAATTCGGTATATCTATTGGCCGTCTGACTTTTGTTACCTCAGACAGATTCTTATCAGTATCAATACAAGAAATGTTTATTAAAATTGTTTTCAGATCATTATTGTTATCTGTTATAATTCTAATATTAACTTTTTTCGGACTCAAATTTATAATCCTTGATCATATCAAAAGACTTAATAAGGTAGTAAACGAATTTACTGATAATGTCTTTACATCAAGAGCCGAAATCAAATCACATGATGAGATCGGTAGACTCGGCAAAAACTTCAACCTTATGGCCGATTCAATATCTAACTATTCAAATGCTCTTCTCAATCAGTTATACACAGACTCTTTAACCGACCTTCCAAATAGAAACAAACTGATAAGAGATCTTGAAAACACAGAAAATCCAACACTTATTTTATTAAATGTTGATTCATTTCAGGAAATTAATGATTTCTACGGAAACAATGTAGGTGACTTTGTATTAAAGGAAACCGCGAAAAGACTTGAGGCAGTTTTAGAAAATAAAAACACTCGTATTTATAGACTTGTCGCTGATGAATTTGCAGTTCTTATAAACAAACATAAAATTGAAGATGAATCACAGATTCGTGATTTTATTATTAAATATGTATTTGAAGAAATAAATGATAAAATTTTTGTTTACGATAATAATGAAATAAATATAACGACCACTGTCGGTGTAGCTTACGAAACATCAGAAGAAACAAACTCCTCACCGGGATTTACTCTTTTAAATAATGCGGATATGGCTCTCAAACAAGCAAAGAAACAAAGAAAACACTTTATAGTTTTTGATCAAAAAATGGAAATAACCAAACAATATGAACATAACATTAAGTGGAGTATGAAGATAAAAAGCGCTTTAAAAGAAAGCAGAATAATTCCATTTTTTCAGCCAATTGTGAATAATCAAACAGGTGAGATTGAAAAATTCGAATGTCTTGTAAGAATGTTAGATTCTAACGGAGATGTCATTTCGCCATTTTATTTTCTTGAGGTTTCTCAAAAAGCCCGACTTTATGCTCAGATAACAAAAATAATGATTCGCAAAGTTTTTACAATTGCAGAAACAACAAATAAAGAATTTTCAATAAACATCTCTATTCTTGATATACTAAATGAAGATACTAACTCTTATATATTTACAAAACTCAATGAACACAGAAGCATTGCACACAGAATAGTATTTGAAATTCTTGAATCAGAAGGTATAGAAAATTACAGTCAAATTATCACATTTATTGACAATGTTAAAGCAATGGGATGCAAGGTTGCAATTGACGACTTCGGATCCGGATACTCAAATTTTGATCATATTCTAAGATTAAATGTTGATTACATTAAGATTGATGCATCAATGATAAAAAACATTGACAAAGACATAAACTGTCAAATAATTACTCGAACTATTATATCTTTTGCCAAAGAACTCGGACTTAAAACTGTTTGTGAATTTGTTCACTCAAAATCGGTATATGAAAAAGTTAATGAATTGGGTGCAGATTACTCGCAGGGTTACTACCTTGGTGAACCTAACGACTCTCCGGATATGTTTGCATACTCAGGTATTTAAATATTACTTATTAATGCAAGACCGTTTTTCCCGTCCATTTTTGTTATAAATGGCTTATCTCTTCTTATATGAATAAAATACTCACCTTTTTTCACAATATTCTCGCTATTAAGCAAGGTTTCCCAATTAACAAAACTTTTTTTGTGTTTATTTTTTATATTAAAGTAACCCACATTCATAGCAATAAGATTATGAAAAAAATGTGTACCTTGTGATGGTTCAACATCAAAATCTTTCATACCACACTCAACAATAACCCTCGCATTGCTTATTTGTTTCCATTGTACAGGTACGCCGAGAAACCTGTCCCTTGTTCCCCATCGTCCCGGTCCAATTAATATATACTTAATATCCTCGTTCTTTAACTCTCTATTAAATTCTTCTACTTCTAATGCCATTTTTTCAGTCATTGTCTTATCAAATTTTTCGGGATTTATAAATATAATATCCTTTATATCAGAGATAATTCCATTTCCCATTCCATCTTCAGTATATAAAATCAAATCATTCTTTTCGATCTCTTCCGGATTAATTGAAATTTCATCCTCATTAACTGTTAACGGTCTAACCTGTAATAAATAAAACGATGGCTTTATCCCCAATCTTTTATTACTTGTAAGATCAACAGCAAATTCTATCTCTACAGGGACTCCAAATGCTTTTTCGGAAACCTCGAGAATATCTGATAGAATTTCAGATAGAGGAAAATACTTGTATTTTAGTATATTACTAAAATTAATTATTCTTGGACCGTAACAACTTATTCCGTCTTCAATTCTGTTATTCTCAATATCCCATGTAGAAGCAAGATGATAAAGATTCTTATGATTCTCACAATCTCTTATTTCCAATTTCTTTAGAGTTGCGTGATCACCTTTTGAGAAATCTATCCGCTCAAGATTCATGTCAATTGCATAAAAATGAGTTTGAGAAAATTTTATTGTATCTTCTACCGATAAATACTGAAGATCGGGATACTTAGGGCAAAACCTGAAGGTTTTTTCCCCCTCAACTACTGATTGTCCTAACCCAACTGCAATAGTGGCGACACCGTCTTCGTGCGTCATATATGAAACCGGATAATAATTATAGGATTGTGCAACGCCCGAAAAATGTGGATAATAATAACCGTCATACATATTTCCAACTATTTCTTGAATTACTACAGCCATTTTCTCATCTTCAACACGAAAAGACATACTCTCAATGTAACTTTTTGTGTTCTCAAGATAAACAGACGCAAAAACTAATTTTATAGCATTGGAAAGTTGCTGATATCGAATTTCAAAATCAGGATTATTATTAGGCATCATATATGTATTATAAATCCCGGCAAAAGGCTGCGACTGTGAATCTTCTAGAAGCCCTGAGGATCTGACCGCAATAGGTTTGTCTGTATGTTTCAAAAACTCCCTCAATGTATCCTCAAGTTGTTTTGTTATATTTCCATTCAAAAATCTTTGAGAAATGTCTGCATCATTATGACACCCGATTATATCTCCTAAATTATTATTCGCAATAAAATCATCAAATTCATTTGTTCCTATAAATGCAGTAAACGGGATTCTAACCGTTGCATCATCATATTTATTTTCAAATTTCATCATACATAACAATGTATTTAAAAACGCTATACCACGCCCCTTACCTCCGAGTGAGCCTTCCTGTAGCCTTACAACAAGATTTTCGATATCATCATTTATGTCCTGATTAAAATCAACAATCTCCCCTTTATGACGCTGTCTTCTTACTTCCTTAAAAATATTTACCAAAAACCGCCTGTGTGTTTCTGTATCAGGAAAATCGGAGTTTCTTACCGGTCTAATTCTTCTTGCAACTTGTATTTCTCCATGTGCAATAAGCCAAGCAGAAAAATGATTCCGTGTACAGTGATATAAAAACGAATCAACTGGAATTGTTTTTAGTAATTCCTCGAAGTTTTTCATTGACTTAGCCCGTGCAAGAATTTCACCTTCTTCATTTCTAAAAACAAAATCTCCAAAACCCAGATCAGATAATATAAAAGAACTTAACTCATTTAGAAGAATAGGAGAATGTTTATGAATAAAATGAACTCCGAGTTTATCGGCATCTGGTTTATGAATTAACTCTGATGATTGCAAAAGGTACGGTACATCTATTCCTTCTTCTTTAAGCTTTGTAATTAACTTAATACCGGCCTTGCGATCAATAATCCCATCTTTCGGATAACTCACATCTGAGATTACACACAACAAATAATCCTTATATCGATCAATAACCTTAATTGCATCCTCAAAATTCTTAACAAGAACAACCTTAGGTCTTTGCCGCATACGATAGTACTTTTGCATATCGTTTAATTCTTCAAGTATCAGCCGTTGAGTTTGTTTCATAATCTCTGTATATAATAATGGCATATAAATTGAATAAAAATTTATTGAATCCTCAACTAACAAAATAACCCTAACCATTCCGTTTTCAGTATCATATTCAATGTTTTTCTTATCTTCTGTTTGCTTGATCATAGCAAGAAACAATTTAGAGTCGCCATTCCAAAGAAATACCTCATCAATGAATTTCATTTTCTCTATATTATTATTAACTATCGCAATGTCTGTTTTTACTGTTAACAATAATATAACCGGTAAATCAGGATGTTCTTTTTTAATAATTTTAGCAAATTCAAATGGAGAAAGCTTGCCTATTCGCATAGTAGCAATTACCATATCAAACTTTTTTTCTTTTAATTTCTCTATGGCACTATCAGCTGTCGGTACACTTGATATCCGAGGAATAGTTGTCAGATTTAACTGATGATATTGCCCTACAATTTTCTGTGATAATTTAAAATCCTGTTCAAATGTATATGCGTCATAAAATGTTGATATTAATAATATTTCACTTACACGGCATTTCATCAAATCATAGAAATTATCATCACCGAATTTTAGTTTCTCATAAAAATTATCTATTTCACATTTTTCCATCTTTATTTGCTCCTCGTCTTTTATATATTAATTGATAGAAAATTCAAATATATTCTTAATATTTTTTTTGACAATATAAATATTAACAAGATAGAAACTGTTTATTAACAATCTTTAAATTTCAGTCTCTACAGTTTTTTTTTATTAGCCAAATAATTAATCTGAATTTAGATTATGAATTTTTATATAATAAAAAATTCATTTAAATCGATTAAATTCATTTAAATTTAACAAATTACAAATTTTTTTAATTTTTTAATTTTTTTAAAGAATCTTTTAAACTATCTTAACATATTGAATATCAATATAATTATTTATTAAACAAAATATTATTCAAAGCCGATTGATTTTTTTTAAATTTAAATTTATAAATAATTACTGTTAATAAATTGTCAATAATTCAATATTAAACAAATAATTTAAATATAAAAATTTAAATTATGTAAGCTAAGTTTAGGTAACATATTGATATTTATAAAAATAAAGCAACTATTTGAATTCAGCCGGTTCAAATACAAGAAAGTAAAACCATAAAAACACTTGTTAATAACTTGTCAATAAAGAGGGTATAATGAATACAGATTATTCGGTTTTTTGGAATGAGGCACAAAAAAAACTCGATGGACTTATTTCTACCAATGATTATAATCTTTGGATAAACCGAATTAATTTTGACCATTTTGAAGAGAATAACAATAGAATGGTCTTATCTGTACCTTCGAATTTCATTAAAGACAATGTGTTTCGTTTTACACCAGACATCGAGTCTGCTATTTCAATGTTATTTGGTCAAAAATGTACAATTGACTTTGTTATAAAAAAAATTAATGAAAAACCGGAAAGCACAGATACATTAGATGATGATATAGATTCGAATTTTGAAATACTTGAGGTTGTTAAACTTAAAGAAGAAGTTCAAATACAATCCAAACCAAAGACTATTGATGAAACCTCAGAAAAACCGGAAGATTATTCTTTTGAATCTTTTGTAATAGGAAGCTCTAATGAATTTGCTGCAAGGGCAGCAAAAGTTGTCGCTGAGAATCCGGGAACTGAGTACAATCCTTTTTTTATTTACGGTAGTAGTGGTTTAGGCAAAACACATTTATTAAAATCTATTGAAAAATACATTAAAGAGCATTATCCGCAAAAAAAAGTAAAGTATATTACATCAGAAGAATTCGGGAATGAGTTTTTTGAATGTTTACCAAAACAACAAACTCAACAATTTAAACTTAAATATAGACAACTTGATGTTCTTTTACTTGATGATATTCAGTTTTTTGAAAATAAAAAAGCGCTGCAAGAGGAAATATTTCATACTTTTAATCAATTATATAATGATTTTAAGCAAATGGTTTTTTCTTGTGATCAACCGATCAATCAAGTAAAGAATATAGATGATAGGGTTCGACAACGGTTTGGAATGGGTTTAAATGTTGATTTAATTCCACCCGATTTTGAACTTAGAATGGCAATACTAAAAAATGAATCGGCAATTTTTGATATAAAAATTGAAAATGATGCTTTAGAATACATTGCAACAAATGTTACGGGAAGTATAAGAGAACTAAAGTCCGCGTTTAGAATATTAAGAGCATATTATAGTATTATGAGAAAAAAAATTACTTTAACAATAGTAAAGGATAAATTAAAAGATAAAATAAATGAGGCACATACATCGCCTCTTTCGGTAGATACAATAATCAGTAAAGTAGCTGAATATTATAATTTAAAATCTTATGATATAACCGGAACAAAAAGAACAAAATCTATTGTTCTTGCCAGACAGGTTGCAATGTATTTAAGTAGAAAAGAAACAAGACTTTCAACAACACAGATTGGTTCATTTTTTGGCGGAAAAGAACATGGAACAGTTATGCATGCAACAAAAAAAATTGATGATATGCTTAACACTTCCCCCATGTTAAAAAAAGATGTTGAAAATATTATTAAAAGTTTAAATTAGATTTTTTTAACATTTTTATTTAGAAATAATAATATGATTATGACCTAATAATAATCTGTTAATAAAATTTTATGTTGTTAATAACAATTAAAAAGTGTATTATTGTTAACATACTTATTAAATGTTTAATGTATTGATTGTTAATTAGTAAGACTGTTTATTGACATATTTACAGCCTCTACTACTACAACTACTACATTAATAAAGATATAAGATATAGAAGAAATATCAATAACTTAATAAACGGGGTGTTTTATGAACTTTATATGCATGCGTCAATCACTTATTGAAATTCTCAGTATTGCAGATAGTATTATATCAGCAAAAAATAATTTTACTTCACAATCAAATATTCTTTTACAAGTAAAAGATTCTAAATTAAAAGTCTCAGCATTTGAAACAAAAATAAATTTTTTAGCAGAAATTGGAGTTGATGTAATACAAGAAGGTGAAATAGCTGTATTCTGTAAAAAATTTTACTCAATAATAAAAAGTTTTGATTGTGAAGAAGTTTCAATTAAAACAAACGAACATGGTAATATAATTTTAAGTCCAAAAGAAAATACTAACATTCAATATGATTTAAAAACTTTGGATTCTGACAAACTTCCAAGAATTGAAGAACCGATTGATATTGAGTTTATTTCATTACCACAACAGATATTTGTTAATATGATAAAAAAAACAATTATATCAATTTCGTTAACTGAAAACAGAAGATTTATAAGTGGAATATATTTTGAAACAATAGACAATTCAATTAAAATGGTTTCAACTGACGGCAAAAGGTTATCTTTTACAGAATGTGATTTTGATATTAAAAAATCATTTGAAAACGGTATTATTGTTCCTCCAAAAATTTTACAAGAAATTATAAGATTATCAAAAAACAATGGTGATCTTCTACTTGGTATTTCCGATAAAAATATTCACATTAAGATTGATAACTTTTATTTTGTTTCTAATTTATTAGATGGAGATTTTCCGCCTTATAAAAAAGTAATTCCTATGGATCAATTGTACTCTTTCAAAGTTAATACATCTCTTTTAAATAAATCACTTAATAGAATTTCATTAATTGGTGATAAAGAATCACATAGAATTATTTTTGAACTAAATAATAATTTATTAAAAATATACACGGAAGATATTTCACATGGATCAGGTAAAGAAGTAATAGATGTTGAATATAATGGTGATCAATTTGAGGTAGCATTAAATTATTCATTTATTATTGATGCACTATCTGTTATATCTACAGAAAAAACAATTTTTGAATTTAAAGATGCTAACAATACAATAACAATGAAAGAAGATGATAACGATAAATTTATTTATATTATGATGCCAATGAGTAAAGTAACATCTTGATTGTAAAACAAGTTAGATTAAATAACTTTAGAAATTACAACGATTACGAATTAAATTTAGATTCTCAAAAACCATTTAATTTTTTAATTGGTGCTAATGGAACAGGAAAAACAAATTTTATAGAATCTTTATATTATTCTTCTTATTTAAGATCATTTCGTACGAGAAATGAAACAGATATGATACAAAGAGGCCAACAGAATTTTTTTATTTCAATTGATTATTCAAATAATAATTTAAATAATGATATAAAAATTGAATATAGTAAAAAGAAAAATATTTATTTAAATTCAAAAAAAATACACAAATATTCAGATATTTTAGGTGAATTTCTAACTGTACTTTATTCATCTACAGATATTAATATTATTTATGGTTCTCCTGTTTTTAAGAGAAACTTTTTTGATATTATAATTTGTCTTACAGATAATCAGTATTTAAATTCTTTAAGAGATTATAATCAAATTATAAAAAAAAAGAATATATTATTAAAACAAAAAGATTCTGATAGTTTAGTAGATGTATATGATATACAGATTTCAGAACTGATGGAAATAATAATAAAAAAAAGAACAGAATTTATTTTTAATTTCGATAAATTATTTCAAGAAAAATATTCAATTTCAGGGCAATATAATTTTAAAACAAAGGTTATTTATATTCCTTCTATTAAATTAAAAGAAAACAATTCACATAGAATATATGATTTTTTGTACTCAAAAAGAAATGAATTTTATAATAACGGAACATCTTTATATGGAATTCATAGAGATAGCTATATGTTTCTTATCAATGGTGTAGGATTTGAAAAATTTGGTTCTTTAGGACAATGTAGATTAGCTTCTCTTGTTATTAAGATGGTTCAAACAGATATTTATAAAAAAAGATTAAATATCAACCCGGTAGTCTTGTTAGATGATGTTATATTAGAACTTGATAGTTTTAGAAAAAAACAGGTATTAAAAGAGTTATTTTATGACAGCCAGGTTTTTGCAACATTTACCGGTGAACATTATGAAAACTATATTGAAGAAAAAACCAAAATCAATAAAATTTTTATGGAATAGAAATTGGAAGAAGTTAAAAACATCATTGAAGAAATATTAAAAAATAATAATCTAAGTGAAAATTTTGATTTACAACGAATTAAATCAAGATGGAAAGATATAATTGGAAATCAATTGTATAATAACACAATTCCTTCGAACATTTATAATAAGACAATTACTGTATTTACAAATCATCCTGCTTGGATTAGTACTTTAAAGCAATTTGAAACTGAGTTATTAGAAAAAATAAATTCAATTTTTAAAGAAAAAAAAATAGAAAAAATTATTTTTAAATTTGGTAAAATTGAAAAAGACAATGATAAAAATGAAATTGAAATAAAAAACAATGACATTTCTGAAAAAGATGAAAAATTTAAGTCAATGTTAATTAATTTTTTAAATGAAAGAAAACAATAAAAGAAATAATACTTGACACTTTTATTCAAAAAATGGTATAATCCTGCTTTAATTATTATATGAATATGTTTTATATGTAGATATAGGAGTTTTTTTATGAAAATGACATTTCAACCATCAAACACAAAAAGAATTAATAAATTCGGTTTTAGAGCAAGAATGAAAACAAGAGGTGGTCGTTTAGTTTTAAAGAGAAGAAGACAAGTCGGTAGAAAAAAACTAACTGTTTCAGGTTAATTAATTGACTTCATTTAAATTTAACAAAAACGAACGAATAAAAAAAAAGACGAATTTAGAAAAATACTCACAGAAGGAAAGACATTCAAGGGTGACTATTATAAAGTAGTGGTTACCCATAATTTTTTGGATTTTAATAGACTTGGAATTATTGTATCTAAACGAAATTGTGGAAATGCTGTAAAAAGAAATTATTACAAACGGATTATTAGAGAGTTTTATCGGAATAATCGTTGTGTTATATGCAAAGGTTTTGATTGTATAGTTATACAAAAGAAAACTACAGACAAATATAGTGACTTAAAAATTGATTTTCTTAAAATATTTAGTAAAATAGATGATTATAAACAAAGTAGCTGTAAATTTAATTAAAATATACCAAAAAAGCATTTCTCCGTTATTTCCACCTTCATGTAGATTTTTTCCAAGCTGTTCAGATTACGCAAAACAAGCTTTTATTAAATATAATTTTTTTAAAGCATTTTTGATTTCTTTTTATCGAATAATTCGATGTAATCCATTTAACAAAGGTGGATTTGACCCATTAAAATAATTCTGGAGAATTTATGAACAATAACAAATCGTTTTACTTTATGCTGGTACTCGCAGTAATTTTTACAGTCTATTGGTTGTTTTTTGCACCAAAAAATGATCAACAAAACAGTACAATTAATACAGAGGTAACAACAGATAGTTCTTTCACTACACCAAATAACTCAAGTCAACAAAATATAGTTACTAATGTTCAAAATCAATTTAGTTCCCTTACAGAATCAAATGATTATAGTCAGCAGTTATTAACCTATCAAAATGATAATCTTAGGGTTTTGTTTTCAGATAAAGGTGCATTTATAAAAGATGTATATATAAATGACAGATTTCTTGGAAGAGATGGCAATACTGAACATCATATTCTTGAAGGTACAGAAGAAGACGGTGGATTAATTTTAAAAATGGGTGCATGGAACACCGGTTATACTTTAAAGCAAATACTAAATAATAATGACTATTTTAAACTGGAACGGGCTGGTAATCAATTTATTTTTATAAATAATTTTATTAATAACAATACTCAATCAGTTTATACAATTAAAAAAATCTATACATTTTATGAAAATGACTTTGTTTTTAAACTTGATTTAGAAATCACAAACTCATTAAATGAGGAGATGAAATTTGATAACTCAAATTCATCTTTTAGTATTGGATGGGGACCAACACTTGGGATAGTCGGCGAAAAACATGATAAAAGACAAAAAAATCTTCTTTCTTATTATAACGGGAAAAAAATTATTGATATAGCACACAAAAACAGAAGGTTGTTTCCAAACAACAGTAGATTTAATGATTCCGTATCGGTAGATGCCGGAGGTTGGGTTGTTAGTAACGGGCATTATTTTGCTTCTGCCATTATACCTGATTCACAAAGATACAGATATTTTTTTGATTATAGAGAAATGGAGAATAATAGATATTTTACCGGTTTAACAAGGGATGTTTCAAGATCATCCGTTAATTCATCTTTTAGAATATATATAGGTCCAAAAGTGTCATCTGTATTAAGACCTTATAATAACAATAGGCAAATGGGCGATATTAATTTAATAGGATCAGGAATTAATAAACTCGAAAGAATGATACTTTTTGGAATCGGAAATGTTATTGGTAAAGGCTTATCATTTATTTATAGTATAGTAAAGAATTATGGTATAGCAATTATTATATTAACTATTTTAATAAAACTGTTACTTTCACCGCTTACACATTCAAGTATGGTTTCACAAAAAAAGATGATGGCAATCCAACCTAAAATTAAAGAAATTCAATTAAAGTTTAAAGACAACCCGCAAAAGATTCAAGAAGAGACAATGAAATGTTATTCTCAGAACAAAATTAATCCCCTCGGCGGTTGTTTACCACTTTTTCTCCAAATGCCGTTACTTATTGCAATGTATGAACTACTTGTTAACATGGTTGAATTAAAAGGCTCTTCATTTTTATGGATACATGATTTATCTACACCTGATAAAATATTAGATATACCAATAAGTATATTCGGCTTGAGTGGAATTCCTATTCATATTTTACCAATTTTTATGGTATTGACGCAGTTTTTAACAAGTTTTTTAACGCCTGCATCGGGTGCCAATAACAATCAAACAAAAATTATGATGGCTATGTTGCCTTTAGTTTTTTTCTTCATGTTCTATAATGTGTCTTCTGCACTTGTATTATATTGGACTGTAATGAATATATTAAACCTTATTCAGCAGGTTTTTGTAAATAGAACAGAACTATTAAAAAAACTTCAATTTATTAGAGGGGTAAAGTAATGATAGAAAGAGAATTTTCAGGAAAAGAGCAATCTGAGGTTGTTAGTAAAGCACTTGATGTATTAAAACTTAAAGAGGATCAGGTGAAGATTGAGGTAGAAAACAATTCAAAGAATAATATTTTTTCTTTTGGTAAAAAAAATGATATAACAGTTAAAATTAAGTTTGAAGAAGACTTTTTATTTGGTAATAGAGCTTTAATGTTTGTTAGAGATTTATTAGAAAAAATGAATATTGAGGCAAAAATATATTTGATTGATGAAGATGATGATCAAATCGTCATTGAAATAGAATCACCGGATTCAGCAATTATTATAGGCAAAAAAGGAAAAACGCTTGAATCAATTCAAACGCTTGTTAATGTAACAATGAATAGATCCTTTAACAAATGGACAAAAGTAATAATTGATGTCGGTAATTATAGGGACAAACGAAAAGCAACTTTGTTGAATATTGCACATAAAGCCGCGATTGAAGTTAAAAAAACAGGTAGACCGGTTCTTTTAGAGCCAATGAATCCGTTTGAAAGAAGAATTGTGCATATGTGTTTAAAAGATGACAAGTTAGTTACAACGGAGTCTGAAGGTGACGGTTTAATAAAACAAGTTAGAGTTTTTGTTAAAACCGAGTCTATTTTGAACGAAGTTATTAATGGAGAAAATTAGTGGAAGATTTGGTTGGGGTATTTAAACAAAAGAAAATATCCAAGAAACTTGTGTATGGATTGTCAGTTATAAATAACTATAATCACAAGTTTATTAAGGAACAAAACATTGATTTCTATAGATTCGATTTAGAAGAGTTTGCTCTATTAAATAATCTAAAAAGTTATAATAATGTATCAACAGATCATTTTTTACCTTTAGTACGAGAGTACAGGTTTGATAAACTGTTTTGTTGTGATTTGCCGGTTGATGCAGTTTATACCGGTAATCAGATTTCTTTTGAAAAAATACTAACACTTTATAATTTATTAAAAATTGATTTTTTTGTTATTAAAGATTCGATTGCAATTACTAAACAATTAAAATCATTGTTATCTATTCGTGTTCCGATTGCTGTTGAGTTCAACAACAGATTAGATGTTCAGGACGAAAATTATTTAACCGGTTTGTTTAACACAATTAAAGAATATGAAAGTAACAACGGATTTCTTGTATTATTAAACGATTTTAATGATAACTTTATTAAACATGTTTCATCAAATGTTTCTTTGCCTGTCATTACAAATAATAGAAGATCTGCCGGGGATGGTTATTACGCAAGATTTACCACAATATACGGACTTATTAATAGTCCGTTAAATTATTTAAATTTAGGAGATCTTCTGTGTAACTCTTATGAAGATTTTGTTGTTGGAAGATAATTACTTATAGGGGAAAAATATGATAAAAATTAACGAAAATTATTTAAAATTACAAGGAAGCTATCTGTTTTCAGAAATAGCAAAGAATGTTAATCAATATCGGGAAAATAACCCAACAAAGAAAATTATTCGTCTGGGTATAGGTGATGTTACTTTACCATTAACAACAAGTGTTATTGATGCCATGACAAATGGGATTAATGAAATGTCGGATTCTAACACATTTAAGGGATACGGTCCGGAGAATGGATATGAATTTCTGAGAAATGCAATTTCTGAATACGATTATAAAAACAATGGTGTCAATATAAATGCAGACGAGATTTTTATTTCTACCGGAGCAAAAGAAGATACGGCAAATATTCAGGAAATATTTTCAAATGATATTTCTATCGCAATAACAGATCCTGTTTATCCTGTTTATCTTGATACTAATGTTATGGCAGGTAGGGCGGGAAGTTTGGAGAATGGAAGATATAGCAATATCACATATCTTGATTGTTCTATCGAAAACAACTTTAAGCCTTCGTTACCTTCAAAGCCAACAGATCTTATATATTTATGTTTTCCAAATAATCCATCAGGACAGGTTTTAACAAAAAATGAATTAAAGACATGGGTTGATTATGCATTAAAAAACAAATCACTAATATTGTTTGATGCGGCTTATGAAAAATTTATTACTGAAAAAGGAATTCCAAGAACAATTTATGAAATTGATGGAGCAGATAAATGTGCAATAGAATTTAGAAGTTTATCAAAAACTGCGGGATTTACGGGAACGCGCTGTGCATTTACTGTTGTGCCAAAAAGTCTTGAAATATTTGATAGTAACGGCAATAAACATAATGTTAATAAATTGTGGTTTAGAAGACAATCAACAAAGTTTAATGGTGTAGCATATTTTATTCAAAAAGGCGCTGCAGCTGTATATACAGAAAACGGACAAAAAGAAATAAATACTTTAATAAAGTATTATTTAGAAAATGCTTCTATAATAGCAGACGGACTTACAAAACTTAATCTAAAATTTTCAGGTGGAATAAATGCACCTTATATTTGGTTTAAAACACCAACACAAATGGGGTCATGGGATTTTTTTCACAAGTTATTAAACGAATGCCAAGTAGTTGGAACACCGGGAGTTGGTTTTGGTAAATGCGGCGAAGGGTATTTTAGATTATCAGCATTCGGTAAACAGGAAGATGTCAAAGAAGCAATCAAAAGAATTGCCAATATGAAGTTCTAGGTGTTTTTTTTAAACATTGATGTTTGCTAATTGTAAATAATTTAAATTTGATTGCATTTACTCAAAAAATGTAATTATTTATAATTGTAAATATTTGATTCAAGGAGTTATTTATGCAGTATAGAAAAAAAGTTTTAATTGTAGATGATGATCAGAAATTAACCGAAATCATAGAAAAGTATTTTTCTCATTATGAGTTTCAAGTTTTAGTTGCTAATACGGGAATTGATGTTGAAACTACAATAATGAAAGAAAAACCTGATCTAATACTTCTTGATGTTATGTTACCGGATAGAAACGGTTTTGATATTTTGAGAAAAGTACAAAAAGATTTTTCTATACCCGTAATAATGTTAACAGCGAAAGGCGAAGAAGTTGACAAGGTAATTGGGTTAGAAATGGGCGCGGATGATTATATAACAAAACCTTTTTCACCGAGAGAGCTTATAGCAAGAATCCGAACAGTGCTAAGAAGAAGTGCTGTAGTTGTTCAAGAATATTCTGAAAAGAAAGAAATATCATATAAGGGTTTTGATCTTATACCAAACAAGAGAACGCTAATGCTTAGCGGAATAGAATATGAATTGACAAAAACAGAATTTGAAATACTCTATTTACTTGCTGCAAATTCTGAAAAAACATATAGCAGAGAAGAGTTGTTAAAAATTGTTTCTGATAGAGAATATGCTGTTTACGATAGGTCGATCGATATGCATATCAGCCACTTAAGAAATAAATTAAAACTTCAAAAACCACAATCATGTTTTATCAAGACTGTTTGGGGTTCAGGATATAGATTTGAATACAAAGAAGTATCTTCCGAAAGTTAAATTCACTTTAACTAAGAAGATTATATTATATTATTTTAGTTTTCTATTGTTATCTTTGTTTTTAACATCAATTATTTCTTATTACATTTTTCAAAAACTAATCGATAATCAGATGTCTATTCTTGAAGAAAAGACATCTGTATTCCAAAGAGAGATCGAAGATCTTTATCAAAAACGAACTAACCTGTTTGATCTAAATGAAATAAAAGAAAGACTTCAAATCGATGAAAGAGAAATGATTCTTGGGACTGTAGAAGAAATATTTCATGGCTATAATATTAGAATACCGGTTATTGAAGGTGTTATTGAATTGAAAGAAACACCCCGTTTAATCTATGATGGAAGATCGGAAAAATACTTTCTTGAGATAACCAGAGAGGTTAGGTTTTCAGAGAATATGCCTTTTAGAAGCATTCAACTTTCAATTAAATTTAATTATTTCTTGATTATTTTAAGAAGTTTGTTTTTTTCAACCATTATAACATCCTTATTAATGATTCCAATTATAATTATATTTTCAAAAAGCATAGTAAATCCAATATTAAAAATGTCGAATACCGCAAAAGACATTGCCGCCGGTAATCTTGGTATTCAAGTTGATCATGTGTCTCAAGATGAGGTTGGGAACCTATCCGATTCAATAAATTTTATGTCAAAAGAGCTGCATAAAATGAAGATAATAAGAGATGATCTTTTAGCAACAATTAGTCATGAATTAAGATCCCCTCTTGGAAGAATAAAAGGTTATACAGAATTACTGATTGATATTCAATTAAGCAAGGATGAAATTAAAAACTACTACAACTCTATATTAGAAGAAGTCGATTTATTAAATAGTATGTCAGGCGAAATTCTCGAGATAACAAGACTTGAGATTGGAAAAGAAGTTATGTTCAAGGAATATATTGAGATAGATTATTTTATATCAACAATCAATGAAATAAAAAAAAGAATTCAATCAGTAAATATCGATGTATCTATAGAAATAAACATCTCAAACAAATATGGTGTAGAGGTAGATCCAGATAAATTAACAAGAGTTTTTAGCAACCTTATACAAAATTCAATTAAAGCTGACTCAAATACAATAATAGTTGATGATGTTTTAACTGAGATAAAAAAAGATGGTTATATTTATTTTAGAATTATTGATAATGGAATTGGTATTCCTGAAAAAGAAATGGAACTTGTCTTTGAAAAATTTTATAGAGTTGATAAATCAAGAACAAGAGAGACAGGCGGATTTGGTTTGGGCCTATCAATATGTAAGAGAATAATTGTTGAACACAACGGTGATATTTATTTTGTTAAACCCGAAAATGGCATTGGTGCTACTATTATAGTAAAACTACCTATATGCAATAATAATCAGACATAGAAAAAAAAACATAACTAATTTATTTAAAGGAAAATGTGGTGCAGATTTCAGAATCTGATATATTTAGTTTTATTAATCAAAAAAACATTCCATATTTAAAAAAATATTCAGACTATTTAAATATAATTATTAAATATAATAGTGAGTTAAACTTGTTTTCAAGGACTATAAATAAAGAACAATTAATAATTGATCATTTTTATGATTGTGTTGATGGTTTTAATTATTTCGAAAGTTATAATACAATAGCAGATCTTGGGTCGGGAGGTGGTTTTCCAGGAATACTTTTAGCAATAACATTTCCGTATAAGAAAGTATTATTGATAGAAAAAAGCGCAAAGAAATGCGAATATTTATTAAAAGTAATAAAAGAATTGAGTTTAGTAAATGTTTCTATAATAAATAAAGTTCTTGAAAATAATCACTTATCCGAAGTAGATGTTGTTACATGCAGGGCATTTAAACCGATTGATATTATTTTAGAATTAACAGAAAACTACTACAAAGAATACAAAAAATATATTTTGTATAAAGGGAAATTAGAAACAATTTCCACAGAGTTACAACGCGCTGAGAAAAAACTTAAAATATCGATTGAAAACAAATACAAAACAGAAAAAATTTGTCTTTTAAATAAAGAGAAAGAGAGACATCTCGTGTTTATTAACTAACTTATTGTTTCACGTGAAACAATGAAATCCTTCGTTGCTCATTATTGTTCTTTGTTTCAGTTATAAAATCGGTTATAATCGAAAATATTATTTGTATAAATCAATTGATAGGGTCAAAATGACATTGTTTAGATTTATTTGCTTTTCTCTTTCTTTCCATAGTTGGCAGATCAATAATTATAATGGCTTTAAGTATAGTAAAAATCTATGTAACACACCAAAACTGTATGTTGTTATTTATTGTTTTTTTTAAAAAATATTATTAACTCTCTAAGCAAATAAATATAATTATATGCTATAATAACCAGAGGAAATTAATATATATTAAATAAATAATTGGAAGAATAATGAACAAAGAAATAGACTCTATAGAGATTTTTGAACAAATAATTACTGATTTTGTTAACGCCAATATAAACTCTAACAAAGAATTCGATTTTATTAACATTAAGAATTCATATCATAAGCTTCTTTTTAAATATCATCCGGATATAATAGAGGAAAAAGATAAAACTAAGAATAATATGAACACCATAGCAGGTGAATATAAGATTGAAAGACTCATTGATTTGTTTAAAAAAGCTCAAAAAATAGCATCAAATAAAAATAATATCAAAAGAATTGATCCCGACAACTCTATATTAAGTAAATCAAGCATGTTAGTTTCACGTGAAACATTGAATTCCATTGTCATTGGTGGATTAATTCGTTTGTTAGTGGAAGGTTATTTTTTAAACTCTGTAAGTGATGTACATAATAAAACATCTTATCAAATATTAGAAATAGTAAAAGAGTATAAAGAAAGAGTTAATTCTACATGTGATGTTGATAAAAATACAGTGTCAGAATCTATAAAACTATTTGTAGAGGTGGTATCAGTTCTTATTATTGTTGGTGGTGAGGTTATAAATAAAGTCAATGATTTTACAAAAATAGACCCCATTAAAGTAATGAGTTTCGTGGACAGTCGAATGCAAAAGTATTTTAATGAATTAATTAAAAAGAGTCGGGAAGGTTATTTTGTTTTCCGTGAATTTGTTTTTTTTTCCGGGGAAAGTTTTATTATAGAATTAGGAGAATATGCTAATCAATTAAAGATTGAACAAATTGGTTTAGGAAAAACATATAACAGTTTGTTTCTATATGTTTATACTAATATTGTAATTATTAAAATAATTCAGGAAGAAGTTCTCTTTGAAGAAATATTTAAGGGTATTAGAGAATTTTAGAAAAGTCGTAATCTGAATTCTCGTTGTTTGTGATTTTAACAAAATTGATTTCCGGGAAAAGAGTTGTCAGATACTCATAAGAACTATCAGATATAACCGGATCATCATGAAGAAATTCATTAAATATAACACCGGATAAATAAATATCTTTGTGACGGAGAATCTCTTTGATTGATAAAACAGTATGATTAATTGAACCGAGTTTAGAAGAGCTAACAAGAATTGTTTTACAACCATGAAGTTCTTTAATAAAGTCTAAAATTGAAATTTCCTGCGTTAATGGTGTGAGTATCCCGCCGGCTCCTTCAATTACAAGTGTATCGATAAACTGTTCTAGGTATGTAATAGAATCTGATATTTTAGATAGATAAATAATTTGTTTTTCTAAAGCAGCAGCAAGATGTGGTGAGCACGCATACTTAAAAACATAAGGTGAGGTTACGAGGTCTTTGTCGATGTCTGAAATAGGTTTGTTCATAATTCTTCGGTGTTCGATAACATCAGGCGAGATTGAATCAGGTGTAGCTCCGGTTTGAATGGCTTTCATTGTTGTTATTTTACCATAGCCATTAAAAGACAAGTATTTAGAAATTAGACCTGTTGCGTATGTTTTACCGCAGCTTGTGTCTATTCCTGTAATAAAATATTTTTTCATGTTATTAAACCGCCTTTTTTTTGAGAATGATAAATGTCGGATTGTAAGTTAAGGGGACTCCCTTTAAAGTGTTAAATCTCTTTATGTATGACTTACAAAAAGCATCAAGTTTGCCTTTTGTCCATTTTGGTGTTTCAATACCATTAACTCCTGAAAATTTTATGTGATGAAGTACAGAAACAGGGTCAGGGAACCAAAGCTGTGTTGTTTCTGTTGAACAGTGTATAAGCTCATATTTATTTAAGGTTTTATAAAAATCACAATCAATATAATCAAGACCGATGTTTGTTAATGCTTTTATTTCATTAAAATGATCCCTACCGAAAGATGTAAAAGCTAAAATACCATTGTTGTTCAATTTTGTTTCTAATTTACTAATGAGAGCAGGTTGGTCATCAATCCATTGAAAAGTTGCATTAGAAATAATTAAATCGAGATTATCAGGAATATTTGATAACTCCTCAATGTCACCTTGTACTATGATAAAATTCTTATGAACTCTCTTTTGAATTAATGTGTCATATTTATCAATAATGTCATTAAGAAAAAGCTCATTAATTGCGAAATCGTTAATGATTTTTTTTGTTAGTAAACCAGTTCCGCATCCAATCTCAAGAGTCCGGTTATAAGCTATGCCGGTTTTGTTTTTGAGTAGTGTAATTAAGGATTCAGCCATATCATTCTGAACAAGCGCATTGGATTCATAGGTAAGCAGTGTTTTTTTAAATTGGCGAATCATTATTTCTTTGTTAACTTTCAATTAAATCCTCCCATCGGTTCCATAAATAAAAAGGAAAATGTCCTGTGTTTATTTCTTTAATAACTGTGTTTGTTTGTGTAGTCCAATAATTAAGCTGATTTTTATAACTGAATATTCGATCATTAGTGGAAATATAAGCAGTATCAAAATTATAATTCTTGGGTGTTTTCGAAGGAGTTTTCGAGTTGTCAGAAATAGTTTGACTTTTATTGTAGTAAACATCTTGAAGATTTAATAATTCACTATACAAAGATGATATATCTCTTCTTGGTGTAGATTCGAGATTTGTCTTATAATGTATTTCATTGTCAAAACAGTTGTGATCAAATTTAATAAGAGATTCTTTTGTTAAGTTCGATGCTGTAATATTAAAGATTCGTTCCGGTATTCCATAGTTATTGTCAATAGGATAAGCTGTTCCGTTAATGGCAATAACCTTTAACGGATTGATATTAATCCTATCCAAAATGTTAGTGTAAACGAACACTCCGAATGACCATGTAATAACGAAATGATTTTTGTATTTTGATAATATTGAATTTATTTGCTTAAATTTATTTATTGAGTTGTAATCACTTATAATTAGTAAAGATTGATGAGTATTGATCTTTAAAAAAGTACGATAATCGATACCCCACCCCGAAAAAAATATTATCAGATCATTATCATTTTTATTGTTATGATATATATTCATCAGCATCCTATTATTAAAAACTTTCTTTAGACTGGGAATATATAAACAAATAATTATTATTTGTAAATATTAATTTTAAAAATTATTAAAATAATTCATAAAAACCTGCTATTCATCGAAATTATAGTGAATTATCAATGTTTTTAATAAATTATGTTAAATAGTTGCCTGATAATTCCGATTTAATAGTAATAAATATATAGAGAACAAAATGACAAACAATGAATTTTGTGCAGAACTGCATAATATAGTAACTCTGCTAAATGAACATCGAGAGTGGCAGTATCTTCAGCCCGAAAAATACAATTCAGTAAAACTAACGGTCAGTAATGACTTTATTAATTTAATTGAAAGAAAAACAGGAATTAAATCCGGTTTGAAAAACACAGAAGTTGCGGTTGATGATTTGAAATCTGCTGTTGTAAGTGAGGCCAAAAAAATTGTCTCAAAAATCAAACGAAAGTATCAGTTGCAATTGCAAAAAAACGAAACCATTAGTGAACAGATAAAACTTAAAGAAAAAATAAATAGACTTATGCTTATTGAACAAAAGCTCAAATAATAATGTTTATCTTAATTCAAAAAATCTCTTTATAAAAGTAATATTTTTTCTCCAGTTGTGATGAACCTTAACATTTAAAAAAAGATTAACTGGTTTCTCAAAGATTTCAATAAGTTCTTTCCTTGCTTCTTCTCCTATTTGTTTTATCATTTTTGCTGATTTTCCAATTATCATTCCTTTTTGACTTTCTTTCTCAACACAAACAGATGCATAAACCTTTATAGACTTATTGTTTACCGTAAGTTTGTCTATGTCAACATAGCATGAGTGCGGTATCTCCTCTCCGGTCGTAAGAAATATTTTTTCTCTTACACACTCTTTAATTCTAAAACCAATATCCTGATCAGTTACAAAATCCTCAGGGTACCATTGTGGTCCGACAGGCAAAACTGTTTTAATATATCGGATTAAATTATCAATGTTAACATCCTTTAAAGCAGAGACAATAAATGTGTTTAATGGAGTGAGTCTGACTTTGATGTTTTCAATATTGCTTTGAAATCGTTCTGAATCAAGGTCAGATTTGTTAAATACAAGGATGGTTTTATTTTGATGTCTTTTTATTTTCTGAATTAATTCTTCTTCTTCTTCCCCAAAATCTCTCGAAGGGTCAATTACAAAAAGTATAAAATCTCCTTCATCTAAAGCATTAATTGCAGAATTTGATAAAGCTCTATTTAGATCAAGATTAAAATTATGAAAACCGGGGGTGTCAACAAAAATTATTTGTGCTTCATTGTCTGTGTATATACCCTTAATTAGGAATCGAGTTGTTTGAGGAAGTTTAGATACAATGGAAATTTTAGTTCCGCACATAGAATTAACAAGAGTTGATTTGCCGGAAGACGGTCGTCCGACAACAATTGCAGTTCCCGATTTGAATACCGGATTAGTCTCATTTTCCATTTATAAATTTCCTATGTCATAAATTAAGATTGTAAAATCGGTATATAACACAATTAACAAAAAAACAATATATAATTTTGTGAATTCTACCGAAAATCTTTATATATGGATAATAAAGAGCTTGTGTTACTGTTAAAGAGATCAATTCTTCTATTAATAATATTCTTTGTTTCATTTATATTAATTATGAATATCTTTAAATTAGTTAATTTTGTTATAAAAATTGATAGAGTAATTAAGCTATCCGGATCAGCAGAGGAAGAGATAGAACCTATAATATATAGAGACTATCAGAGAACAACTGCAGATAATTCTAATGACAAAGCAAAAACTGCGCAAGAGCTGGGGTTTGTTAATCAAATATATAGTATTAATGGAACAGAGTGGGGACAGGGACTAAACATTTTAATTGTCGGGTCAGATAAACACTGTAATGGTGATACACGCTCGAGATCAGATGTTATTGTATTGCTCAAAATAAATCCTGAGGGGAAAATATTTTCTTTATCAATACCCCGCGACAGTATGATCAGAGTTCAGGATAATGAGGGGAACTACACTTACGATAAAATAGGTCACGCTTTATATTGGGGTGGACTCGATTATTTAAAAGAGGTTGTTGAAGAATTTACTTCAAGCAAGATTCATAAAGTTGTAGTGATTGACAACTTCCGATCATTTGAGGCATTTATCGCTATTCTCGGAGGTGTAAATATAGACAAATATCTGGAAGGAGACTTGGCTATTAGATGGATAAGGAATAGAAGTTTTACAATGGGTGATATCGAACGGTGTAGAAGGCAACAGGTTTTTTTGAAATACGCTATTGAACGAGTCTGGAGGTTGAGTGTTAACGGCGATTATTTAATTACCCATTTTTTATACGATGCTTTAAAGAGAATAGTATATACAGATATTACAAAAAAAGAATTACTTTCAATTATATATAACCTTAAGAAAAACGAATTTAACCCAAGTACGGATTATATGACTGCTGTACTTCCCGGGAATTTTGCCACTCATTACTCAAGTTATGTTAGAAGAGATATATCATACTGGGTTCCTGAACAATCTATAATTGATCAGATGGAGTTGCTGTTTTACAGCTCTGATAATTCACAAAAACCCATCGATATATCCGGTACCGGAATATTAGACCATTATCTATTGCTTTTATCTCAAAAGATTAAAATATTATTAAATAAGTAAAATATTTGTTTTATATATCTTGCAAAGTGTTTTTAAATTATATATACTAATGTATATGTTTAAAAGGGGTAATAGTATGGAACAGGATAGAGAAACGAAAGTAAGAGTCATTACCAGAGAATTTCAACTGCCTATCGTTAAAGACATATTAATACTTGGAAGTAACACGGCAATAGGTCCGGTTGCAATGGGTAAGGCCCTTGAGATACTACATGTAAATAAGTTTGTTAAGGTTGATGGCGGAGATGATATCATCTCCACTGTATTTATAAGAGAAACCATTGTTTTAAAGACTGATAAGGATAGGATTATTAATTTCTTAAAAAAAAGAATTAAGCCGCTTATGACATCAAAAGAGATGATTCAAATAGATATGGATCTTGAAATTACAATTGAGGCGGAAATATAATTATGATAGAAACAATAATACGGGATATAATTGTTGTAAAACAAGATGAGAAGCCCTATGATTATTGTGAAGTTTTGACAACAACCCCTGTCAAATGTTTTGTTGTAGAATATGAAGATGCAAGTTATGGTATATTAGGTCTAAAGAATATAGTCGGTAAGCCGCATTCAAGAATATTTGCTGATTTGGATCCTGATCTTAATTGCGTACTATCTGACTCCGGAGAGTCGCAGTATAAGCACTTATTTAACAAGAATTATTTACTCAAGAATAAATTCAATAGTATTTATGGAGTTGTTCCTAAAATAGATAAAAATCAAGTAAATTATAATGCGTTAAAACTTCTGAATGATTATTATTTAAGATTAAATAGAATTCTAAAACATGAATTATTGAATATCTGTAATACTGTAATTGGGACATCAGACCTTATCTATCTCAACTACACTAATTATAATAAGATAAATAAAGATGAAGTTGAGTTACTAAGTTATATCGGGTTCAGACTCAAGGAGTTTGTTGATATTAATCTTGATATGCAATCTAACAGTGATATTATGCATCAAATAGAGTATGGGGATATTGCAGATATCCTAAATCATGTTTTATTACTTGTTAAACATGACGCACAAGAAGAAGGGGTTGAAATTGTATATAAAATAGATGATGAGGTTAAGAATAACAAACTGCCATCTATAATACTTTTTCAGGTGTTAATTAATCTAATTAATAATTCATTAAAATATACTGATCGGGGCGGTTTAATTACAATAGATGTAAGACTTTCAAAAGAAGACAATAAAGCAATCGAAATTGTTTTTTGTGATAACGGAAAAGGTATCAAAGAAAAAGAAATAGATAATATATTTAAGTTCGAATTCAGGGGTTCTAATAATTTAAAGAATACTTCAGGTTATGGAATCGGGTTGTTTGTTGTTAAAGACCTTATTAATCGTATAGGCGGAAACATTAGCGTATTTAGTCCAATTTTTAATGATGAGAAAAATTGCGGGACAAAATTTATAATAAACTTACCGATAGATAATTGCCAAGATTAAAATAAAAAAAGAGAGTCTTTACTCTCTTTTTTTGAATTCATTTTGTAACTATATTTCAATAACTTTTGATAACCTTTCGCCAACTGTTCTTAGCATATTTTCATCTGAAAGATAGTTTGGATCGTTTAATTTTGCTTTTGCTTCAGCAACTTTATCGGCTCTTATATCAGGTGCAGATCTGACAATATCCATTATTCTATTACTTTCTGCCATACTCATAGCTTCAGTAGAAATATTAACGGAATCAGCGCCGGTGGTTTTTTCTATATTATTTTTAGGTTTAACCCTGCTTACATTATTGAAGTTATTTACTCTTCCAATTTTATCAATACTCATACATCACCTCACAGTTTTATTATCGTCTTTGGTAATAATAACTTAAATATATAATATTATTTTTTTTTATAATTTGCAATCAAAACAGTAAATTCCCCATTTATTTTTTTTGAGTCAGAATAATCGTCTTTAAAGTAATTTAAGGCTTGCTCAGCATTGCCGATAAATACTGTTTCATTGATTTTTGTTATCTCTTTGCCGATGCAGATGTCGGTTTGATCAAAAACTGTTTTAATATCTTCAACTAATTTAATTATCCTATGCGGTGATTCATAAAAAATTAGTGTTCCTTCAAATTCTGAGGATTTTTTTAATTCATTTAATCTTCTACCGCCCTTTGGGGATAAAAACCCAAAAAAAGCAAACCGGTCTGTTCTGAAAGATGAAACTGATAGTAATGAGACAAAAGCACTCGCACCGGGTATCGGTATAACCGGGATAGAATTATCACGGCAATGTTTTACAAGTAGATAGCCCGGGTCTGAAATACAAGGTGTCCCGCCGTCTGAGATTAAAGCTGCAGACTGACCGCTTTTCAGCATTTCTACTATACCGTGGCTTGAATTTTTTTCATTATAGCTATGATAAGCTATAAGTCTGTTTTTGATACTGTGATGGTTTAGAAGTTTTAGAGAGTGGCGCGTGTCTTCGCATGCTATAACAGATACTCCTTGCAGAATCTTCAATGCTCTTAATGAAATATCTTCAAGATTGCCTATTGGTGTTGCAACAATGTAAAGCGTGCCGGATTCAATGCTATTCTCCATTATTATTATAACCCGAACCGTAACCCAAAGTTAATTATATTCAATTTTTCACCGGTCACCCCAAACTCAATAGCTGTAAGCCCTTTGCCTTCATAATTGCGCATAAATGCACCGGCAAAAATCATTGCAACCGATAAAATATTACTTAACAACATCACACCAAAAATACCGATAGTTATAGCTTGGTATGCAAGTTCTTGAAATATTCCATAAAAACCCCAGTAGAAATAACCGTTATTATAATAGTAAACAGACTTAGCGATCGTATATATATTACCGATAATGGGGAAAAAACTTAATACTAATCCTGCTGTTTCCAAATCGATTTCTTCGTACGAGTAGTTATAATTCAAACTTGTAAAGGCATAAGTGCCAATATACATAAAAGTTGATGATGCGCACATAGCTGCTGTTAATCCGATACCCGCACCCAATAATGCAGAGCCTGCGCTTATTTTTTTAAAACTATTGGCCCTTCTTGATAGCGGAGGGAGTTTCTGACTCATCTCTTCAGCCATTGTTGTTGAAATGCGTTTAATGTTATCAATAAGAGAGACCCCTTTATCAGAAGTTAATTCAAGTGTAATCGCTGATCTGCGGGTTTCTGCATCGAGGGCGTTCAGATAGAGTGTTACATTCCTGCCGGATACAGAATAAAACCCAAACACAATTACATCTGCATTAAGAATAGTACTGATGCCATTAGCTTGTTCTTCCCATAAAAGGCGGTTATAGTTAAAACCGGCTCCATTAAGTTTCCTTATAACCTCATCATTGTTGATGATCTCAAATTTGCCCGTTTGTTCAATAAATGATTTTAAAATATCAGATACAGATTGAGAAAGATATTCATACTCCTGAAGATTGGATTGATTAAAAAACGGTATTATGGCGGCCTTCCGATTTACTAAATGATTCGATTGATTAATTCCAAAAACAAAAAATCCTGAAGACATAAAAATTGCAATAAATAACTTTGTTAGATTGTTTTTCATTATATTACCCCTTTAATCCATTCACCTAAACCTGATAGTATCATTTGAACAGCTATTGCTGCTACAAGTAAACCGGTGATTCTTACAAAAGCACCGATTATATTCTCTTTAAAAATCTTATGTGTAAGAAAGTGTGTAAAAACCATAAAAAGGAGATTGGCTCCTATCGCTACGGTTATAGCAATTATCGCATAAGTATGACCGTATTCTGAAGTGAATTGAATAGCCGCAGCAATTGATGCCGGACCGGCGATCATCGGAGATGCAATCGGTACTATTGAAAGGTCTTCGAGTTTCTTTGAACTGTCGAGATCAAAAAATACGCCACGATCAAGCGCTTTTAAACCCATTAAGAAATAAACAAAACCACCTGCTATCCTGATTGAATACATATTGAGTTTAAAAATGTATGTTAGAACAAAATTACCGGCTAATGCAAAAAATAACAATAAAAACAATGCGATAATTGATGATTTAATAGATAAATATCTAACCTGTTTATCGCCGAATTTATCAGACAGAGATGAAATAACAGCTATTTTGCTGAAAGGATTAATAATAATTAAAAAATAAATTGAATAAAAAATTATATGCTGCAGATTATCCCACATGATAAACTCCGATTTTTAACACGAATTATATAAAAAATAAAATAAAATTTCAACAAATTAATCAATTAGAAATTAAATTAGTTATATAAATGACAAGAAACAAAATGACCGTTTGATGTTGTAAAGAATTTAGGTTGATTGTCTCCTTTACAAACCGGAATACTTTCGCTACACCTTCCATAAAACCTGCATCCACTATTGTAGCCTGATGGTGGAGGTACTTGCCCTTCTATATTAAAAAGTCTCTCTGATTTTTTGCCGATTACAGGTATGGCTCCGATAAGTGCTTTAGTATAAGGGTGAAGCGGTTTTGAATAGAGTTCGTTTGAAGGAGACTCTTCTGCTACCCGACCGGCATACATAACAAGAACTTTATCGCAGGTTCCTTTAATGATTGCGAGATTGTGCGATATTAGAAGCATTGAACAGCCATATTCATCTTTTAGTTTCATCAAGAGATCCAAAATTTGTGCTTGTATTGTCACATCAAGTGCTGTTGTCGGCTCATCTGCAATTATTAGATCGGGGTTATTTATGATAGCCATAGCTATAACTATTCTTTGACGCATGCCGCCGGATAATTCATGTGGATATGATTTAAATCTCTCAATAGGTCGCGGTATGCCGACTTTATTAAGGGTTTCTAAGGCTTTTTCTTTAAGTATTTTAACCGGTGTTTTTTTGTCGTGAATTGAGAGGGCTTCAATCAGTTGATTACCTATGGGAATAAGCGGTGTCAACGAAGACATCGGGTCCTGAAAGATAAAGCCGATTTTTTTCCCTCTTATAGCTCGCAACCTATCAACCGGTAGTTTACTTATATCTTGACCTTCGTACTCAATTGAACCGTGAGTGATAACTGAACAATCGACAGGGAGGAGTTTTACTATAGAAAGAGCGGTTACACTTTTACCGCAGCCGGATTCACCTACAAGCCCTACTGTCTCCCCCTTTTTTATTGAAAATGATATATTATCTACAACATCGGTTATCGGGTCACCGGGTTTTTCTCTAAAACCAATACTAAGATTCTTAATAACTAACAAGTAAAATGCCCGTCCTTCATTATAGTGTGTTTTGATCCGTTTTCAGATATTGCGGTTATTTCTGTATCATCTGTTCCAAACATAAAATCAGTATGTACGGATGAAACATTACAACCTTCTTTAATAAAATCATCGCTTGATTTTAGAGTATTGCCATTAGAAAGACAAAATCCGTAACCGTTGCCGATAGCAATATGACTTGAAGCATTTTCGTCAAAAAGTATGCTGTTAAAAATAAGTCCGGTCTGATAAATAGGCGATGATATATCAACCAGAGCAATTTCTCCAAGATATGAAGACCCTTCATCTGCACTTAAATATTTTTGTAAAATATCACGATTGGATTTAGAGTCAAAATTTATAACTTTGCCGTCTTTAAACTCAAATGATGGTTCTTCGATAGTTTTTTCCATTACCTTAACGGGTTTAACTATTTTAATTTTGCCTTTAGTTCCGAGTCTGTGGGGCGTTGTAAAGAGTTCTTCCGTAGGTAAATTTGCCCAGAATGGCCGTCCGTCTTGTGTTTTGGATAAACCGCCTGTCCACACTGAAGTCGGAATAAGTGTGACTTCAAGATCAGCAGTTTTACTGTTAATCAATAATTTTTTAATCTTTAATTCATTTAAAACCTCAGCTCTCCTGTCAAGAGTTGCGCCGTGTTTGTCCCAAATCTCAAGAGGGTTTTTGTTGTCTAAACGGAGAATTTTTTCAAATATTTTATTAAATTTATCTAAAGAATCATTAGATTCACCAAGAATCATATCAGCCCATTTTTTATTTGGAGCGCAGACAACACACCATGCAATTTTATTTCCCGAACAAGCATCAAGTAGCTTTCTTCTGACTTGGCGGTTGTTCCTAACAAGTATATCAAGCCGAGCGGCATCTGCATCTTTTAGGATTTCTGAATCAGCAGTATTATCTATTCGAACTGTAGCCCAATCATCTGCAACCATTTCAAGCATTCGTATCTCTTGAAACTTAGGTGAATAATTCAAATATTCTTCCTTTGTATAGTCAAGACGATGTTTTAAAAGGTTATTACTGTTAACAGCAAGATTAACAAATTTCGCACCGAATTTATATGCAGTTTCTGTTAGAATTGCAGCAAATTGATAATCATCAATACCGGTCTCAATATTTAAGGATTGTCCGGGATAGATATTTAAACCTTTTTTAATTATCAGTTCGGCATATTTGTAAAGCGTATTCATTTAATTCTCCAAATGAAAAAATTTATTCAAAATATATATACTCAATATTTGCACGAGTTGCAATAGTAAATAATCATAAAAATAATGAGTCTGACTTGACATATACATATTATTGAAATAATTTATTATTTATAAAGAAAAGGAGTCAAATGATGAAAAATTCACCACAGTATTCATTTAAATTTTTTCAAAAAGAAATTATTGTAAGACTGGTGATTAATATTTTAATATTTACGGTTATTACTCAGTTATATACAATATTTCTTGAGCTTAAAGTCTCTGTGCCTGCGTTAATATCTAATGCTGTATTTATTATACTCTTTAACCTGCCTTTGACAGTGATTGCCCCTTATGTACTTATGTTAAGAATACAAAAAAGTTATATCGATAATAACGATGAACTTTTAAAGAAGCGAATCAACAGACTTTCTTTAATTTCTACTTTACTGATTATTTTTCAAGGTTTTTTGTATTGTCTTTTAATAAGTATAGCAGGATATTTTAAATACCCCGAAAAGTATAATTCTGTTCTAGAAGTCATGGCTTTTATAATAACAATATCATATACATATCAAATAATTCCTGCATACTTCAACCATTTGCTGATTAGTGATATGACAATAAAAATGAGATTGTTTCTTTTTACCAAAAACAATATAATATTCAAATCCGAGAATAAAAGGATTTGGAAACAAATATTAGTATCCTTGGTCATAGTCGGTGTAATGCCGGTCTTTAGTATTATTATTAATTTGTTATCAAACGGATATTTTAGAAGTTTAAACTCTACAAAGGGCGGATTTCTCGCAGAATTAATTATAATGTTTATAAGTATTATTCTTACGGTAGTATTTGTGACAAGATCGTTTACACTGCCGATAAATAATCTTGTTGAGTCTACAAGAAAGCTTCAAGAAGGAAATATTGATCTAAAATCACCGGTTATTGTAGGAAATGAGATAGGTGATTTAACAATTCACTTTAATAATATGACAGAAGGATTGAAGGATAGAGAATTAATCAAAGATGTTTTTGGCAAAATGGTTGATCCTTTAGTCAGAGATCATATTATGCATGGAAATATAAAACTTGGCGGAGTTTTGACGGATGCAACAATTTTATTCTCAGACATAAGGAATTTTACAGGAATTTCTGAAAAAATGTCGCCGGAGTCGGTTGTTGCTATGTTAAATGAATATTTTGATATGATGAGTTCTACTATAACCCATGGAAAAGGTTTTGTGAATAAATTTATCGGGGATGCTTTAATGGTCGTTTTTGGAGTTCCATTGGAATATAAACAACATGCAGATGAATCGATAAAGACTGCAATTCAGATGCAGTTGGAACTAAAAAAATTAAATACCGGATTAAAAATTAATAAATTCTCTTTGCTGGAAACAGGTATAGGTATTCACACAGGAGAATTGGTTGCGGGGAACATTGGTTCATCAAACAGAATGGAGTACACGGTAATCGGTGATACTGTTAATCTTTCATCAAGACTTGAGGGGCTAACTAAACTTGTGGGAGCGCAAATTGTTTGTTCGAGCAATACAATTCAAAGTTTGAATGATCCTAATAATTATAAATACAGATTTATACTTAAAATTAAGGTAAAAGGGCGTAAACAATCGGTGATTGTATATGAGATTTTGAATGCTTACGATGATGATATAATAGAGACTAAGATAAAAATTTCAGAACTATTGAGAAAACCTATTGAACAATTTTATAATAAAGAATTTGAAAGTGCCTTAGAAGGTTTTATAGAAACAAAAATAATATTTAATGATGAAAAACTTATTGATTATTACATGTTACAATGTAACATTTTAAAATCAGTTAGTATTTCTGATGATTGGGATAGTATTGAAACTTAAATACGAATCCAAGTTGACAAATCTGATAATTATATATATATACATTAAATTATGAATGAATTTGCAATAATATCAATAATCTCGTGCGGTTTTAGTTTGATGATTGGCACTCTTGCTGTTTCAAAGGATTTTCGAAATCCGATAAACATCTCTTTTTTTGTGCTTTGTATTATTGAAGCATTAAGGGGTTTTTATGAGTTTATGATGCGAATATCTCCGCCAAGTAATCCGCCTGTTTTCTGGTATAATTTTGGTTCAATAATATGGCCATTGGTTATGCCCGTGTTTTTATTGTTTGCACTCTTTTTTGCTGCTGTTAACATAAAACGGTATAAATTAATATTACTTGCAGTTGTTAATTTAATTATTGCATTGTTTTTTATTATTATTGATATACAAAGAAAATATATAGCCGTAAACCTTGTAAATTATAAGTGGGGATGGTCATATCAGTTAAACAGTCATTCTACTCTTACATATCTTGCGCTTATTTGGATAGGAATACTCGGTTTATTATCAATAGCAGTTATTTACAAAGGGTATAAAAAAGCAGAAAATATTAAATCAAAAAGAAATTTTATAATGATTCTTGTCGGTTGCAGTTTGTCTTTTATTATCGGGTTTGTAACAGAGAGTTTATTAAAATTATTTGGGTTTGGCATGCCGGAGTTTACCGCTTTTGGATGGTTTGTTGGGAATTTGTTTGTTGGATATGCTGTCTTTAGGCACAATCTATTTAAATTAACCCCTTCGTCAGCTGCAGAGTCAATAATAAAATCAATGAGAGACGCTTTGTTTTTGACAGATATTTATGGGGTTATCAAGGTAGTTAACGAAACAGCTGTTTCTTTAATAAAAACCGGAAGAGATCAAATAGTAGATAGAACAATTAATACATTTTTTGAACATGAGATAACATTTGATTATTTTATTGATTGTTTTATAAATAGATCGCATGGAATAAACGATGCCGAAAAATACTTGATTTCAAGTACTAAAGAAAGAATACCGGTGTCAATATCACTTTCGACAATTATGAATGAAGAAAATGATTTTATAGGTTATGTTTTTCTGGCAAGAGACATCTCTGAACGCAAGCGCAATGAAGCAGAAATAAAGCATCTTGCATATCACGATCAATTAACAGGTTTACCAAACAGGGCTTTTTTTTATGAAAGAATTAAAAATGAAATATCGGTAAGTAAAAGAAATGAACAAAAGTTTGCTCTAATGTATATGGATCTTGATAACTTTAAATTAATAAATGATCAATTCGGTCACGATGAGGGCGATAAGGTGATAAAAGAAGTGTCAAAAGTGTTGAGAGATGTTGTAAGAGATTGTGATATGCCTGCTCGAGTCGGGGGAGATGAGTTTATAGTACTTCTATCAAATATTACTGATAAGAACAACACTTCGTTAATTCTTGATAGAATAGGCAGGCGGTTTGACAGTAACCCCGTATTCAAGCGAAATAGTTTTAATGTTACTCCGAGTATCGGTATATCTATTTATCCTGATTGTGCAGAAACAGTTGATTTGTTGATAAAAAAAGCAGATAGTGCAATGTACACTTCAAAAACAAGCGGAAAAAACCGTACATATTATGCCGAATAAACAAATAATATTGGAAAAAAATGATAAAAATTGAAAACATAACTAAAAGTTTCCCTGATAAAATTTTGTTCGATTCTATATCATTTCAACTGACAAAGAAAGAAAAAGCAGGTCTAATCGGTGCAAACGGTTCGGGTAAATCGACGCTTTTTAAAATAATAGCCGGCTTAGAAGAAGCCGACAACGGTAAGGTTTCTATCCCGATAGGGTATAAGATAGGATTTGTACGGCAGAATATAGAGTTTTCTGAAAAAACGGTAATTGATACTGCGGTTTCATTCTTACCGGAAGAGCAATCAACTCAAAAGTGGTATGCAGAAAAAATCCTTGCCGGTCTCGGATTTGATCAACGAATGATAAATATGGACCCTATGCTTCTTAGCGGCGGTTATCAGGTAAGATTAAATCTCGCAGGGTTGATTCTATCAACACCCGATCTTCTGTTATTAGATGAGCCGACAAACTACCTTGATATAACAACAATCAGATGGCTTATCGGGTTTTTACGGTCATGGGAAGGTGAGCTTTTATTAATAACACATGATCGGGGTTTTATGGATGCTGTTGTGGACAGTACAATGATTATTCACAGACAAAAACTTAAAAAGATCAAAGGTGGAACTGAGAAATTATATGACCAGATTTCAAAAGAAGAAGAGATATATGAAGAACAGATCGCAAATGATGAAAAAAGACGAGCAGAAGTAGAGCGGTTTATAAATAGGTTCAGATCAAAAGCAACATTGGCAACTTTAGTTCAATCAAGGATAAAAATGCTTGAGAAACAGGGTAAAAAAGAGCGATTAGAGCGGATTAAAACCCTTGATTTTCAATTTAAATACCGTGATACTCATTCTGATCCTTTAGCAACAGTAGAAAATCTTTCATTCGGATATGAAGAAGATAAGTTACTTTTTGAGAATATCAGTTTTGAAATTAAAAAGGATGACAGAATAGCGATAATAGGCCCAAACGGAAGAGGTAAATCTACTTTATTACGGGTTATTAATGGGGAGATATCACCGATTTCAGGATTAGTGACCCATAAACCGGCATGTAGAAGAGGCTATTTTGCTCAAACAAATGTTGAATCGCTTAATGGTAATAACACGGTAGAGGAAGAAATCGCATCTTCAAATCCTGAAATGACAATAACGCAGGCACGATCGCTTGCAGGAGCTTTTTTGTTTGAACAGGAAGAAGCATTAAAAAAAATTATAGTGTTATCTGGTGGTGAAAAAAGCCGCGTTTCTCTTGCAAAGATTGCCGCAAACCCCATAAATCTGTTGATGCTCGATGAGCCGACTAACCATCTCGATATTGACTCGACAGATGCGCTTTTAAGTTCTATTGATAATTTTGACGGAGCTGTAATACTTGTTACCCACAATGAGATGTTTCTAAAAACACTGGCAAATAAATTAATCGTTTTTGATAACAATACTGTGAATTATTATCTTTGGGATTATAATACTTTTTTAAACAAAAAAGGGTGGTCAACAGAAAGGCCGTCAAATGAAGAACAAACAAAACCTGTTACTAATCAAAGGAAACTTGATAGAAAGGAAAGGGCCGAATTCATAGAGAAAAAAAACGCGCTTACCCGTCCGTTAAAGAAATCAATAGAAAAGCTTGAAGAAAAAATAAAAATAAAAGAGTTACGGAAGAAGGAAATTGAAGAGGAAATTATCATTAAATCTACTGATCATAAAAACGGGGAAACAATCGTTGCCTTAACAAAAGAACATTCAATAATTGAAAAAGAACTAGAAACATATTACGATGAGTTGTTCGATTTAACAGAAAAACTTGAAGACATTGAATTAAATTATGAAACTTAGATATTGCCTTCATTTTAAAATAAGTCGTGAATATCGCTTGCTTCACTGTAAATAATATGGTCAAACGGTTCGTTATAGATATTGGATTCTCTTACAATTGGGAAGATGGTTATTAAAGCGGCAACAAAAACAGCTGATAGTACAAGAGCGAAAGACAATTTCTTGTGTGTAACAAAGTATTCAATCAAATTATTGTTTCTGAATGAATATGGAGACTTGACTTTTTTTAACAGTTTAATCCCTTTTTTAAATTTAAAATTATTATTCATGATATCCCGCCTTTAATATTTGATAAATATTTCTTATTAACAATAAGTTTTGCTCTTCTAATTCTTGTTTTAGCTGCAGTTATTGAGATTCCGAGAATATTGCTTATTTCTTTAAGGCTCAATCCGTCAATAAGAAACAGAAATAAAGGAGTTTTATATGATTCAGGCAGTTTGTTTATTATTGATAATATAAAACTGATATTTTCATCGTTTTCATATTTAACATGGGGATTATAATCAAATTTTGATAGTATATCGGTATATAATAATTGATATTTTTGCGATTCGATTTTATCCCTATTTATTTGTTTGATTGCAGTATTTCTTGCAATTGCGTAGATATATGTAGATAATTTTGATTGTTGTTTAAATTTATCATAAGAAGTAAAAATATTAATAAATATTTCCTGCATTAGGTCTTCTCTTTGTTCTCTTGTATTTCTATAATTAAAAGTAAGCCTATAAATTTTATCTTTATAGGCCTTGTATATCTCGGTAAAATCCATTAGAAGTTTCCAAAATTATTGCTTGAATGATGTTGAATACGCCTCATTTGTCTTAAATATTGAGATTTTTGTTCATCTGTCAGAAATGACATAATATCAAGGTTCAAAACAATACGGTTATATTTAATATCTGCTTCAACCTCTGAAGTTGATTGAACAATTGCTCTAATCCTGTTTCTATCAGGACTATCTTCGCGCAAAAGATCTCTAAGTTCTCTTCTAAGTTGTGTAAGTCTGTCAGATAAGTTGTCAAAAACCTCTGCATATCGTTCTGTAACTGCATCAATACTATTTTTTTGTTCAGCTGAAAGATTATTGTCATTCAGAAGTCGTCGATATTGAACGCAAGGGTTGGGTTGATTTCTATTGTTCATCCGATTATTTGCATTAGTACCAAAAACTGTAAAAGACAAAACCAACATAAAAACTGTTATAATTACTTTTCTCATCACATAGCTCCTTAATTTTATTGATAGATATTTCCGGAAAATCTATACCAACCATTTGGAAGGTTAATCTTTAGTACATTGAAATAAAAAAAAGTTGCAACTATTTTAAAAATATTTTGATAATTTCTGTAAGTTGACTAAAATATGTGTCTGTTTCATTAAACAACTCGTGTCTGGCACCACTGATAAGAGATGATTGGATATTACTGAAAAGACTCGTTAAATAGCGAAGATTAAATCGCCAATTTACAACCGTATCCTTAGTTCCTTGTATTACCAAAACAGGAGTTTTGGTGTCGGCGTGTTTATTTGTAATCGTTTTGATCCACTTAAAATAAGCTCTTGTCCAGCTTGTTGCAATAACCCTGTCTTGTAACGGGTCATGATATCTTTGAAAATCAATGAACTCTTTGCTATTTGAAGCTTTTCTAAATATACGGGGTATATATTTAACAAAACCGGGAATAAGTTGGCAAGAAAAAAGCCCTAAGGAAAAAGCTATTGTCTTAATAAGCGGAGCACAAAACAGTACCTTACTAAAATATTGTTTTCCGTCTAAAAGCATATTCAAAACAGGAACACAGCCGGTGCTATGACCGATAAAAATCAAGTTTTTATTAAAGTTAATTGATTGTATGATTGTGTCAAGGACAATATTATAGTCGTAAAAATTATTTATTCCCGTGCGTTCACCATCAGACAATCCGTGTCCCGGAAGATCAGCTGTTGTTACTCTATAACCGATATTTGTTAAAAATCCAATCAGATTAGCAAGTATCCCTGTGTGATTGAGATATCCGTGAAACAGTAAAATATCTCCTTTAGAATCTACAACCGGAGTAAACGAAAAAATCGCAATTCTTCCAATATCTGTTTTAAGATAACCCGATCTATTGATAATTCCTTCAAAATTTAAAGAATAATAATCAAAATAGATTTGTAGTTCTTTAAAATTCTTATCTGTTGAATTTTCATTAAAATATGTCAGCTTATTTCTTATTGTATTGAGTATTTCATTGTTCATTTGGTAAATATATTAAAAACTATATAATTTGGCAATAAATATTTGAGACTCACTCTATAATTAATTATTAATAATACGACAATATAAACTATGGAAACTATTTATATCAAATACGATGAAATCCACAAATTAACATACAAACTATACATCCAAATGGTTAATGATAATTGGTCGCCTGATATTATCGTGGCTATCGGTACCGGTGGTTTCATTCCCGCAAGAATAATCCGGACATTTTTAAAAAAGGAGATACTTGTTGTGGGAATCAAAAGGTATTCTGAGCAAAATGAAATATCAAAAAATCCAAAAAAAATTCAGTGGATCGATGAAGCAGAAAAGAAAATTAAAGGTAAATCAATATTGCTGATCGATGAGGTTGATGATACCAGATTGACACTCGCATATTGCCTTGAAGAACTTTACAAACACAACCCGAAAGAGATAAAAGTGGCTGTGCTCCATCAAAAAATTAAAGAAAAAGAGGGTAGATTTCCAGATCAGTTAAAATCAATCTATGTTGGCGAGCACCTTGAAAATGTGTGGATCAGGTATCCATGGGAAGCAATAGATATTGATAAGCATAATGCCGGATTACCGGATAAAAACAGTTAAAATTATTTACAATATTTATGCTTGTCAAATTCATTAAATATGTTAAAATAATGTTAATTATTATCATAATTCAACGGAATGGTTAAAATGGAAAAATATTGTGTTGTTACGGTTACGGTCCCGGATATTGAATCGGGTGAGAAGCTTGCCCGTTTGATAGTTAATGCAAGATTAGCCGCTTGTGTTCAAGTATCAATGCATCCTGTAAAGAGTTTTTATTGGTGGGACAAACAGGTTAAAGAACAGATGGAATATACTATTTCTATTAAAACCGAAACCGATGTTTTTTATAAATTAAAAGAAATTATTGTTAAAAACCATCCATATACGGTACCGGAAATATTGCTGATACCGGTACCATGCGGATTATCATCCTATTTTCAATGGATTGATGAAGAGATGACTAATCTTTAACCCTTGATAACCTCTTTCTATCTGATTCACTTAATACTTTTTTCCTTAGTCTAATAGATTTTGGGGTCATTTCTACCAGTTCATCGTCATTTATATAACAAATACAATCCTCAAGACTCATATTAACCGGTGGTGTTAAGATTATATTCTCGTCAGATCCGGCGGCTCTTATGTTAGTAAGTTTTTTGGTTCTGCCGATATTTACGACAAGATCGTTATCCCGTGAATGTTCGCCGACTATTTGTCCTTGATAAACCTCTATTTGCGGTCCCATAAACATTCTGCCCCGTTCCTGAAGATAAAATAGTGCGTAAGCAACTGTTGTGGTGTTGTCCATCGATATAAGTACACCTTTTTTTCTATTTTTGATATCGCCGGAGTATTTATCGTAATCGAGAAATACATAGTTCATAACTCCCATACCGCGTGTTTCCGTTAGAAATTCATTTCTAAAACCAAGTAGTCCTCTTGTCGGAATCTTATATTTTAACTTACAAATACCATGTTCCTGAAGCATTTCAAGCATTATGCCCCTTCTTTGAGCAACAATTTCAATAATATTTCCCATATATTTCTCATCTACATCTATGGTAAGCTCTTCAAAAGGTTCGTGTGTTTCATCATCAATTTGTTTAAGAATTACCCTCGGGCGAGATACCTGCAACTCGTAACTTTCACGCCGCATTTTTTCGATAAGTATTGATAAATGGAGTTCCCCTCTACCCGATACCTTGAAACCGGATGAATCAATGTGATCTTCGACAACAAGTGCAATGTCAGAAAGCGTTTCCTTGTAAAGCCGTTCTCTTAAATGTCGTGAAGAAACAAACTTGCCTTCACGCCCGTAAAAAGGGGAGTCATTCGGGTAAAAATCCATTGTGATTGTCGGCGGGTCGATGGGGGTTGACTTAATGAAAAATGGATTCTGCGGGTCTGTTACTGTTTCACCTACCGATATGTCTTCGTTACCGGCTATGGCAACTATTTGACCGGTACATGCTTCTGTTGTTTCAACCTTGATAGAGCCCTCAAATTTGTAAATTTTACTAATTCGGGAGATCTTTGGTTTACCGGTATCACCAAATCTGCCTATAACAACATCCTTGTTGATTACAAGTTTGCCTGATGTAACCTTGCCGAGTCCGAGGCGACCCAAAAAAGGTGAATAATCAATTGAGCTGATTAACATTGTTAAAGGTTTGTCTTCATTTGAGGGAGGTGCGGGTAATTCATGAATGATTGCTTCAAATAAAGGTATCATATTGTCGGTTTTTACAAAAGGATCATCTGTTGCATAACCGTTTTTTGCTGAAGTATAAATGATAGGAAAATCAAGTATATGATCCGGTGCATTAAGCTTAACGAAAAGATCAAAAACCTCATTTACAACCCACTCACATCTTGCATTGGGTTTGTCTATCTTATTTATAACAACCATGATAGGGAGATGGTTGGTAAGGGCTTTTTTTAGAACGAAGTAAGTTTGCGGCATTGGGCCTTCAGCTGCATCGACAAGTAAAAGGGCCGCATCCGCCATTTGAAGAATCCGCTCTACCTGACCGCCGAAGTCAGCGTGTCCCGGAGTATCAATAATATTAACGAGGTGGTCTTTATAAATAAATGAACCGTTTTTTGAGGTAATAGTAATACCCCGCTCCCGTTCGAGGTCCATAGAGTCCATAATTCTTTCGTCAACCGCTTGATTGGATCTGAAAGTACCTGATTGTTTAAAAAACTGATCAACTAATGTCGTTTTACCATGATCGACATGGGCGATAATCGCAATGTTCCTGATTTTTGAAGTCTGCATAAAATATTTATTCCTGAAAATACAATTTAGATTACCTTATACTAAAATAAATCAATTAGAGCAATACAGCCAATAAAAAATTGAATATAATAAAAATAATTAGACAAATAATTCGAAATTAAGTATTGTTTTACTATGATAATAAAAAAGATAGAGGCACAAAGGTATCAAGACGGTAAATTTACAAAAATAATTGAAGATGTTGTTAATGATATAGAATTAAATATTTATCATAATAATGAACTATTGACTTCAATTACAACAATAGATGAAGAGCTTGATTATCTTGCTGCCGGATATTTATATGACAAAGGGTATATAAGAGATAGTGCTGATCTCATTAATCTTACACTAAACGGCTCAAAAGCTCAATATTCATCTGATAACAGTAAAAATGTTGATAATAAACTAATCATATATGAAACTCTTGATAGTATTGTTAATAATGATCATTATCTGTCGATTATAGAAATATTTAATGAAAAATCTGAAGTTTTTATTAAAACAGGCGGGGTTCATGGTGCTATGATTTTTGGAGAAACAGACGATAAAGTGCGGTTTTTTAAAGATATTGCAAGGCACAATAATATTTTGCGTGCATGCGGTTATATCCTGTATAATTGTGATTATAGTATGCCCGATATAATGGTGTCCTCGAGGGTTAATCGTGAGATTGTTGAGATGGCTTCGCGTGTAGGATTTAAATCAATTCTCTGCAGAGGCGCTCCATCGTCAGGCGGTATTATAGCATCAAAAAAAAATAAACTTGTCTTAAGGGCTTTCGCAAGACAAGGAAGGTTTACGCTTTTTTAATTAATTTTTCAGGATTTATAATATTATATTGAAAGAATTTAAATTTTTGTATATAATAAATTTTCAGAAAATTATAGGGAGATATCGTAATGGCCAAAAATAGTTTTACAGTAAAAGGGATAATAAAATCCGTATTGCCTCAAGGAATAGTCAACAGTTTAAAAAAAACAAGTGCAAAGAAACAATATGATAGATGGATACAAAGCGGAAAACCGGTGCCGCCCCCGCACATGGTAAAACAACTTGCCATAAAAGATGCACAACAAAAATATAATTGTAAGGTGCTTGTTGAAACAGGGACATATCTTGGTGATATGGTTGAGGCACAGAAAAATAATTTTAGCAGAATAATCACAATAGAATTAAGTATTCCGCTATACGAAAAGGCAAAGAGAAGATTTAGAAGGGACCAAAATGTTACCCTAATTCAAGGGGACAGCGGCAAAGTCCTTAATGAAGTCGTTAAGGATTTAAATGAACGAGCTGTTTTCTGGCTTGACGGACACTATTCAAGCGGAATAACGGCAAAAGGCGACAAGGTGAGCCCTGTCTATGAGGAATTGGAGATACTACTTAATAGTCAAATAAAGAACCATATTATACTTATAGATGACGCCAGACTCTTTAAAGGTATGGGTGACTATCCTGCAATAGAAGAGGTAACAGGGTTTGTACAATCCAAAAACAGTAGTTACCGTTTTGAAATAAAAGACGATATTATCAGGTTTACGGCTGATTAAGGAAAGTTAAAAGCCCCTAGACCCCAATTAGCGGGTCTCTTGACACCGTTTATGTCATAGTCAAAGCCGTAAGAGAGATTATAATCAATACCATTTGATGAAACTGTCGTGTTTAGCATTTGTCCCATATTGTATGGCGAGGAAGTTGCTCTCATCCAGTTAGCTGATGGATTGAAGTCATCATCTACGCTATTAAAATCAGGAAGACTAACGAAGTTCATAAATGAAAGGAAATTGCCTGAACTAAAACCTGTAGTAATTATATCACCTGTAATATTGTTGTAATAGATTATATAAGCGCCACTATAAAGAGAGGTGTTATTCTGAATATTTGAAAGTCCGTTAATGCTGAAGCCGTTGTTTCCCATAAAATATATGCTTGAGGGTTCTGTATCTTGAATCATAGTAACATTAGTAGTTGGCGATGCTTCGGTTCCCGTGACATAGAATATATTATTTACAAGGTCAGCACGATATCCTAAATCTGTATTAAAATTACAAAATACTATAGCTCTTTCGTTAGCATCATTTACATCGGCGTAAAATGTATTGTTGGCAACAACAATTTTCAAGGGCATAGCTTCACCGGTTAATAAAAATGTGGTGTTCGTAGGCCCGGGGTTACTTGTTTGATTGTTTGTATAAATTGCATTATTGTATATACCAATTGTACTCTCCGAATCTCCGCCAATATAAAGAACTGAAATATTAGCTCTTGATCTAACTGAAATTCTATTATTATAGATCATTTGAAAAGGATAATTAGAATGCGCGCTGTCAGTAACATGGATCAGATTTAAATCATAACCGGCACTTGAGTTTGCGTCTGTAATTACAAAGATGTTGTTGTGCATCACCGGTATAGTACCGTCTGTTTGAACGCCAAAGACAGCAACCGGATTGTTATTTCCTGTATAGGAAAATTTGGAGTTCTTAACTGTAAAAATATCGTACCCACCGTCCGGGGCATTAATATAACAGTAGATGCCGTATGTGTTAGTTGAGGAGGGACTTCCAATAATTATCACGCATTTATCAAATACTATTTTAGAACCACCTGTTATGTTACAGGCAATACTGTCATTCGTAGTTGTATTAGAACCATTAATAATACAGTTTGTAAAAGTTATTGTTGTTCCGCCGGTAATATTAATTGTGTTTTCTACAGTTCCTTGCGGACAGAACTCAAATGAGCTTATACTAATATCACTTGCAGATATGCCGGCAGAATTTGGTAAATTAACTATAGTTTTGGAAGAAGTTTTGCGCCATTCCGGTGAGTAACCGCCTTGAATAGTTAGACCGGTTACATATGCATAAAACCTTCGGTAAATGTGCCTGACTGAACAACTATCGGCCCCGGTGTAATACTGCTCATTGCCATACTTGAAGCCTGCTCAAAAGCATCAAAAATGTAGTGGTAGGGTCTTGCCATTGATCCGTCAGCGGTTGTATCACCTGATGTGTCAAGTGTGGCCGCAACAAAAATAGTATTTGGTGGAAAAACGGGAATCGGCTCTTGATCTCCTGTCTTAAACTCAATCCACTCATCATAACTCATCATCCTAAAGTACTCACAACTCGCAATAAGTATAGCAAAAGCCAGGATTATAGATAAGAAAAATAGTGATTTGCGCATAAGACCTCCACAAAAAAAAAGACCGCAATCAGATTGCGGTCTTATAAACAAAAATTATTGAGCTGAAGCTGAAACAGTTATGTTTAGTGTGTATTCACCTGTTGAGTTATTGTACTCATTTATTTTTAGGAAATATTCACCCGGATTAAGAGCTGTTTCTACTTTTGCATTGTAGTCATCACCTGAATCATCATCAGATGCAACTTCTGTACCTTCTGCATCAGTTACAGAGATAATTGTATCAAAACTACCGACTGTTGTAGCAGTGAACTGTGAAGGTGCTGCTATGGTAAATCTAAACCAATCAACATCTGATCCCGAATTAAAGTTAAGTGTTAATTGAGCAGAACCGCTTGACAGGTCGATAACCTTTGAGCTGTCTTTATCATCATTAGGTTCTAATTCGTCCGGTCTTAAAGGTTCAGAAAAAGTAAATACAACACTATAATCACCTGTTGAAGAATCGTACTCTCTGACTTTTAAGAAATAAACCCCTGCTTCAAGATTTTGAATAAGTCTTGAACAATAGTTTTCACCTGAGTCGTCATCTGTTGCAATCTCGGTTCCTTGTTCGTTAAATAAATGAAGATATGTGTCCTTAGAACCTTGAGTTTCGATTTTTAGACTGCTTCCGCCTTCCGGAACGGTAACTCGATAGAAATCGACATCAGTTGCCGCATGAAAACTTGCCGATATAGTAAGAGACCCATCAATAGTTATATCTGTTGCTGTTTCAATTGAATCGTTTACCTCATAAGCATCTCTTGCAATTATAACAGTACCTGCTTGTGCAACAAGAGTAGTTATAAGGTCATTAATAGAGATGTCAGTTTTGTGAGAGTAAAGTATCTCTCTTGTGTCGGGTTTTAATGTTCTTGTGTAAATTCTAATGAATTCGCCGAAATTTAACATCTCGCCTTCAACGATAATGTCGTGGTTGCCGGGTTCTGCAAGCAATGTGTAGCTTCTTCCCGGAACTATTGCAAGATAGTGAACGAGGTTCTTTTTCCATAAATCACCAAAACCGGTTGCAGTTCCGCCGATTGTGAAATCGCCTACAGCGATCTTTACATTAGGATTAGTAATTGATGCGGCCAATCCTGCTGCAACTTCCTGTGATTGAGTATCTACAACCTCAATATTAGCAAGTGCTTCTTGTGCATTTACATTAAGTGTAAATGACAGAAATATTCCTGCTACTAAAAGAAAAACTTTTGATCTTAGATTCATTTTTGCCCCTTTAATAATAAAAATTTGATGATAAACTATACATCATTAATTATTATTATTCAAATAGTTTTTTAATAATTTTTTATTAAAATCATATCCCATTTGTAACTAATAGCTATATAAACGCCTGTATCGTTGTAAAAAAGACCTGTTCTATCAGATTTATTAAAAATAACCGTATTAAGATAATCATCACTATCACTTCCGTCATTTTCAATCCATTTATAGTATTGGTCTGCTTCTTTATATTTGATCCATGAAAAAAACAGATTACCGCCGACAACTATCGACAATGAGTCAATCGGTTCAATGGATATTTCTGTATTAACATACAAACTTCCGTACCTTTCTTCATGTTGATAGTTATATAATAACGGTACAGTATAGGCGGCTGTTAATGAAGGTGTGATTCTTATACTTCCTGCGGTAAATGGAAGCTCAACGAATAATGATAATCCCTGTATAAGCCCCGCATCGGTAAGAGCAAGACGGTCGGTAATAGCACGATAGTAGTATTTCTCCATGTAGGTTCTATCGGCTGTCTCTGTGGTGTCAGGCAGTCCGTCTGTATAATCATTATAAAATTCTGAATCATAAAACGGATTGAACTCACCCATATATTGAAGATTCAAGTAAAATTCATTATCGGGACCGAATCGCCAATCAAAACCTGTTATGTATGAAAAGGTGTGATTACGGATTTTGTATGAATTCATGCTGTAATCGGTTGAAATCGCATAACTGAACTCTGCCCATAGTGAAAAATCATTAATTACACCTTTGACATCAGCAGAAACGCGATGGATTCTGTTTCTGTTCAACTCAATTTTACTGATCCTGTAATAAGCTGCCGGCCCAAATGGTGTGTTAAAGTTGTCTTTTGTAAGCGAAATATCCGGCGTATAATATCTGTCAAACTCATAAATATAGCTGAAAGAAAAATCAACATTAGGTACCCTGAAAATAATTCTTCCTGCCGCAACGGGTTTTGTAAGGTCAAACTCAAATTTATTAACAATTACATTTGACGGATGGGTTTGTATAAACGGCATCGGAGGGATACCACCGTCATCAGTCATGCCGTAGAACAAACTTTGCGGAATTTTATCGGCAAAATTAACCGGAAAAAGGTCGTTCTGAACGAACGGAACATATACTGCTTCAAGTTTTATTATGTCAAGCGGCTGAAATGAGGTGTACAAACTCAACAATGAAAGTTTGTCGGCCTCCGGCCCCATTGTGAAGTCGCGCGGATTTAAGGTGTCAGACGGGTTTAGTCTGTCCGCGGTTCCCCATTCGTAGAATTGGTAGCCGGCTTTTATATTAAATTTCCACAGGTTAAATCCAATGTAGTTCTCAAGCGGTGTTACGGCAATGTTTTGAGGCCCGAAATCTTCGTTTGAAAGTGTTAGGGCAATATTCCAGTTTGTAACAACGGATACAAGGTTTATGTTATCGTAGTAGTAGTTCCAACTAATGCCGAGGTCATTATCATAGCCGATTCTCCGGATACTTCCTTCAAAATTGATGTTTTCCGGGACTGTCGGTATATAAAAATTAAATGCAGATTCACCGAAAATTTTAAACTCGTGCTTTGACATTGGCGGGCTTAACTCTGATTGAGTATTTTCGTTGGCGGGTGTATCAAAAAGGTCTGTATATTCATCGGTCTGAGCCGTAATTACTGCAAATATACAAAAAATAACAATAAAATATATCTGCTTATACATAATTTTATTCCTCCTAATTCTCAAGATTGGTTATTGAAAACATCTCATCTCTTAAACCTGAGTTGATTCTCAATTGTGATAACTCCAGCAGAGTTTTTGTTCCGTCTTTAATGTTATCGAAAACTGTTCGGACGGGAATAATAATACCGTTTGTATTGCTTACCTCAACAATTATTATTCTCTTGATAAGCTGATTACTTGATCTGTCATAACATTCCATTCTATAAAGAAAATTATCCCTTTTGCTGACCCATACAACAGCTCGCGCGTATGGGGAATCCTGATCTCTGCTTGTCAGCTCTACGACCGAATAATCAACACCTTCGAGTGTTTCGTCTCTGAGATACTTATAATCGAAGTCTTCGAACCTTCTTGTTTCGAGGTCATAATAGAGAATGTCAGAGTTTACAAAACGGCCGTTTTTTCCTGATGATGAGATTAGTCTGACCCTTCTCATTGTCGGAAGATAGATCCGCTGCTCCTCTGTGCCGTTTCGGTCGATCGCAAGAAATTTAGTGCCGCTTACATCTGCCGGTTCAAGGAATTTCATAAATGTACTTGTAGTAGTACCTGCTTCTTTTGAATAAAATTCGAGTCTTCTTTGCCGTCTTGTGCCCTGTCTGTCGATTAAGGTCATTGTTGCGATTGCGCTTAGGTCACTTGGTCGGGTAAGCCCGAAGGTTCTTCTACCGATCTGTTCACCTGCTTGATCAGCAAAAGCCGTAAGAATTGTAAACATTAGTGTTGTGATTAGAAACTGTTTCATTTAACGCCTCCTTTTGAGATAAAAAATTTTTCAAATAGTATCGGAAGAATGATCAATGCTGCAAATGAAGTTGTAAACATTGTCACGCTTATCAATAGCCCGAGATAAACAAGGGGAATAAAGTTAGAAAACAATAAAACCGCAAAACCGGCACTTACTGAAACTGCATTATAGATTATTGCTTTTCCTGTTGTACCGATGACTTTCTCAGAGATTAATGAAGGGTTGACATTTTCTTTGAGGGCTTTATAGTATGCTGATATTATATGGATAGAATAGTCGATTCCGGTACCGATAGCAATTGCGGAAATCATTGAGGTCCCGATATCAAGCTTTATGCCTAAAAGACCCATTATTCCGAAGTTTGTAAATACCGCTATGCTTAAAGGTATTATTCCGAGCAAACCGATTTTTATCGATCTGAAAGTAATGCCGATAATTAGTATTACCGCTATTATAGAAACAAAAATATTTGAAATCTGCCCTTTAACAATCAAATCGTTAACGGCAAGCTGTATATCAGCCCAACCGGATACAACCATTTTATATCTTGTTGTGTCAAAGTTGTCGGCAAAAATCTGCTCGAGGTCGTGTTTTATGTTACGCATCGTTGTAGAATCAAGGGACTTTACCTGAATAATCATACGGGTTTGAGTGGGTTCAAAAACATCGTCAACTACCGTACTCAAATCTCCGTCATAAAACAATAGATATTCTGAAACAAGATTATTCAGATCAGCAGGATCAGTTAATCCGTATTTGTTTATATCAATAGGTATCTCGTAAAATGCTGCGCCATTGTCCGGTTCATCGTAATGCATAACCTGATTGAGTCTTTTTACAAATTCCGCAAAAGATATTACCTTACCAACCTTTTCGCTGTATTTTGTGCGAATTAATGAAGCCATTTTATCCATTGCATCAAGAAGTTCTACATCTTTAATCGATCCTGATTCATTACCTGAGATAACAACATCGATTACAAAGGTGCCGCCAAGTTTTTGATTGAGAATTTTATCTGAACGGCGTAAATCGGTTGATGGACGGAAGTATTCCACTATTGAGCTTTCTGCAATTATTTTGGTAGAAAAAAACACAGAACCACCAAGAACAATTATACATACCAAAATAACCCATTTTTTGTGCTTACGAATGATTTGAAGGATGCCTGCGATAATCGAATTGATTATTCCGTTTCCACCCGGTATAAAGTCCATTCTAATTTTTGGCACAATATTCAGGAATTTGTCTCTATTAATAAGTATTGCGGGTATCAGAATGATTGTAATAATAAATGAGAACAAAACCCCAAGTGCAGTAAATAGCCCGAATGTCTTGATGGGAACAATTGAGCTTGTAACAAGAGATCCGAAACCGGCTATTGTGGTTAAAGCAGAAAGTGTTAATGGCTTGAAAATATCTTTGATACACCCGATAACAATATCTGCATTCATCTCTTTGGTTATGTTACCTGCTTTATTAATAGAATCATAGTAGTGTGTTACGAGGTGAATCCCGTAAGCACTCCCGACTGCAATGAGTAAAACAGGAATAACTGTTGCGACTAACGATAGGCTTATTCCAAGCATACTCATTAAACCGATAGACCAGATGGAGCTTATAATTACGGTGATTAGCGGATATACTACCCCACCAAAATTCCTGAATGATATTAGAAGAACAATAATCAATACTGCAATTACAAAAGGTATTAATGTAGAAATATCGTTAATCATCCTTCGTCCCATTAAAACAATGATTGCCGGTTCGCCTGTCATGTAGATGTTACAAGCTGATGAAGGGTGATTGTTAAGTGTTTGTTCGATTGCTTTATATATATCCTGCTTTTGTTTTATATCAAGACCTGATTTGAGATTTACAACAATGCCCGAAAGTGTGCCATCCTCCGAAACAATATTGTCCTTATAAATCTCCCATGAGTTAATCCTGTTTTGAATAAGCTCATAATCGTAGTTGTCGCTATCAGATTCTGAGAGTTTGGAAACAGATATGCCGTATTGATCAGAATCAACAAAGTCGATCTGTGTAATTGACATTACAGAATGAACGCCTTCTACATTCTCAATCATATTAGAAATATTATCTATTGTAGCGAAAACATCGTTATTATAGACTGTCCCATAGATTGACTCGACACCAATAATTATCCGGTCAGTTCCACCGAATATACTCTCTACCTCATCAAATGCTCGATTAGAACTGTGATCTTCAGGTAAAAAAATCCTGACATCATTATTAATCTTGACATTTTTCAGTTGCCAACCAAAAAAAAGCGTAATAATTACAGTTAAAACTATAATCAGCCAATACCACTTTATTAATAGCCCTTTCATCGTAACCCTCCTTATGGATTTTGAATGACCGGTCAGTCATTTTGATCTAAAAAATTATTTTACAACTTTTAGAATTTTAATTAAAGACATAAACAATTCCTGTTCTGAAATTCTTTTGTCGGTTAGAATTTCCTTTTTCCATATCGTTTCTGTGTAACCAAAGACAAGAGTCGCCGCAAGGTCTATATCCTCATTAACAATGCTAATCTCACCTTTGTCCCTTGCCCATGTGATAATCATCCTAATTTTATCAATAATACCTTCAAAGATATTATCGAGAATTATTTTTACTCTCGAGTCATCAAGTTCAGAAAATGCTTTATAGATAATTCTATAAAATCCTTCTGTTTCTTTCCGTTTCTGATAGAAATTTTTAACAATAATTTGAATGTTGTCAATAACCGAGTTAATACTGCTGATATTATCAAAAAATAACCTTGATATTCTATCTCCGATACTGATAATAACCTCAGAGAATATCTCGTTTTTTCCTTTGAAATACAGGTAAATAGTGCCTTGTGCGACACCTGCAATTTTAGCGATGTTTGCCGTTTTCATTGACTCATAATTTTCATCAGCTAATACTTTAATAGCCGCATCAACTATTTTTTTCTTCTTATCGTCAGACATGAGCCCTCCCAAATAAATGAATGATCGGTCAGTCATAATATAAATAAATATTGATTTGTTGTCAATATTTATTTATTAAAATTTTAAATGATTATTTTATAAAAGAGATGGCTGCCGTCTTTTATTAAAGACTTTTTTAGATCTTCCGTAGGAAGCAACATTTCTGTTGGCGGTTTGTTTGAGCCCGTTAGGGTCAAATTTAAGAATCATTTTAAAAGGGTGATCTTCTACAATCGGTATCGGTTTTTTTATGAGTTTGCTGATGTCTCTTAAAAATAAATGTTCTTCTTCATCACAAAAAGATATTGCTGTTCCGCCGAGTCCGGCTCTTCCGGTTCGTCCGATTCTATGAACATAGGTTTCAGGTATATGCGGTAGTTCAAAATTGATAACATGGGTTAATTCGTCAACATCAATTCCTCGAGCGGCTATATCGGTAGCAACAAGTACTTTTATAGTTTTTTGCTTAAAGTTGTTTAATGCGCGTTGTCTTGCGTTTTGAGATTTGTTGCCGTGAATAACATCTGCGGTAAAGCCGGCTTTTATTATATCATCTGTAACCCTGTTGGCGCCATGTTTTGTCCGTGTAAATATCAATACAGACCCTATCTCTTCATTTTTTAGTAAATGGATTAATAGAGCTTTTTTGTCTGACCGTCTTACATAAAATAATTTTTGATCGATAGATTCCACTGTTGATGATGCCGGTGTAACAGCAATTTTATGAGGGTTTGATAGTATTGTATCAGCGAGTTTTGAAATTTCGTCAGGCATTGTAGCCGAAAAAAATAAGGTTTGCCGTTTAGCCGGTAGTTTTGCGATTACTTTTTTTACATCATTAATAAAACCCATATCGAGCATACGGTCCGCTTCATCTAATACGAATATTTTTATGTTCTGTAAATTGATAAAACCCTGCGACATTAGATCAAGCAGTCTGCCCGGTGTCGCTATTAATATATCGGTACCTGACTTCAACTCATCGGTTTGCTTTTTTTGAGGTACACCGCCGAAAACAACAGTGTGTTTTAATCCGGTAAACAATCCGTATGCTTTGAAACTATCACCGATCTGAACCGCCAGCTCTCTTGTCGGGGTTAAAATCAGTGAACTGACAGGTCGATAGGTTTTTTTGAATTCTCTATCTGCTGAAAGTCTTTGTAATACCGGTATAGCAAAGGCGGCCGTTTTGCCGGTACCTGTTTGCGCACATCCGAGTATATCATTGCCGGCTAAAGCCGTTGGAATAGTAGCCGCCTGTATTGGAGTCGGCTCTTTGTAACCTTCTTTGTTTATAGCCTTTAGAATAGGCTCAATAAGATTTAAATCACTAAATAACATTAATTCTTCTTTCCTTGGTAAAAATAATTTGTACTCTAAAACAATTTTATGATAATTTTCATGCCTGAACTGAAAAGCTTCATTGATAGGCAATAGCCCGTAAATAAAGAAACAATTGACAACACCTAAAAGTGTATTTGAATAGATTACACATAATAACCTATATATTAAGAAAAGGCAAGCTTTATCTAATATATTTGAAGAATGGGGGTGCGAATCTATTTTTTGCTTTAAAGCATAAAAGCAAACGCTCTGTCCAAAATAATTTTTTGAAACCGAAATATGTGTGTCCTAAAGAACTTTTACCATTTTATAAAACCCGTCAAGGTTGTGTTTGTGATATTTTTTAGGTAAAATCACATTGAGTTCCTCTTTGAACCCGAATTTTTCATATACCCTTTTGGCGTTTTTATTGTAATGTTCTACTACCAGAGAGAGTTTTTTATAGCCGTTTTCCTTTGCCAGTTCTTCGGCTTTTTTTAGAAGTTCTGTTCCGATCCCCTTACCTCTATGTTTTTCAAAAACCGCAAGGTTAGAAACATAGTATTCATCTGTTCCATTTACATCGAGATACCGCTGAAGCCCCGACCTAAATACCATCTTTATTGCTCCAAAAAAACCTGTTTTTGACAGGAGTTCCTTTCCGTACTTCATCATATTTTTTGCCATCTGCTCCATATCTTTAGTCGGCAAAGATAAAAGCAACCCGCAGACCTCACCATTTTCTATTTTAACAAGAACATTTGTATGACTGAACAAAACATCAGGTTTTGTATAGAAAACTTTTATTAAATCATATACCTTTGGCGGCTCTGAAGCTAAAAAATAATTAAACATATATGGTCCTGCGGTATAAATAAGCTCAACGCATTTATC
>CAZSQU010000009.1:18035-61672 GCA_964608985.1 uncultured Spirochaetales bacterium | reverse complement strand
AATCAGCAAGATACGAGATCCAGTAGAATTTTCGTGCATAATGCGGGTTAAGGCAAAAGGGGAGTCATGTTGCATTGACTAAAAGAAATGATGGATTTGAGTACAATGTAGTTGTGCCTATGCATAGTGACTTATCAAAAGGAACACTATTATCCATTATCAGACAAGCCGGTTACACAAAAGAAAAATTTATAGATCTTTTCAAGTAAATCCCTCTCCATCGAAAAAGATGAAGTAGTTAATTAATTAACAATTATGAATTATGAATTATGAATGTGTCACGCGGAGTTCGCGAAGGAGCGGAGGGGTGAATTAGTAGCGAGTTACGAGTCGAAAGTCGATAGTCAAAAGTCGGGTGTTCTGTTATCATGTTTCGCACCTCCGTTACATTGTTAATGGATTCAATTATTGATTCATCGATATTTCGACGGAACATCCGTTTAAACCACTTTGTGAACATCCTGACATCGACGATGTTTTCGTCCTTTATCAGTTGTACTATCTGCTTAACTGCAACCTTTAACCCTGCACTATCACGGTTTTTTTCAAGTAGAATTATCGCTGATGCAAGGTTGTGGATGTTGAGTAAAACCTCATCAAGGATATCCTTTTCGATGATCTTGTAGTACTCAAACTTAGGAATGTATCTATCGGGAACCCATCGGTTACAAAAGTTTTTACAAACGGCTCGTCAATAAAAGAAGTAGTAAGTTCGTGGAATATTTTTTTATTAGAGACTTAGATATTTGTATGCACAGTCAAATTCGTTATTCATAGACAAATAATATACAATGAAAATGAATTCGTCAATCATTAAAAATTTACAAGAAAACTTAATTTAAACCAAAAAGGAGACATTTAAGCAAAAGGAATCATTTTTTTTTAATCAATGCAGTTTTGACTTGATTATTAAAAAATTATTTTATATTGACTAATAAAACATAAATATATAATATTCAAATATGAGAAATACTTTTTTGTATCTTGTTGTTTTTTTTCTTGTAGTTTCTTGTGGAGTAATACTTGACCCGTCAAAGATTCAGGGTGAGTGGAATCTTGTCGCTGTAGATTTTATTCTCTATAACAGTGAATTAGATGCCTATAAAACAATACATGGACGCGTTTCTTCTCTCCCGAATGAAACAAATCCTGCTTTTGGCGAATTTTTTGGAACAAACAGCAGTAAATACACTTTAAGGTTTAGAGAAGGATATTTTGAGGTTTTTGACGCTTCAAGCGATACTATTTCAATTATTGATCCGAAGGATACCGGATGGTCTGTTGATTCTTTCACAAATACAATATCAATAAGTATTAAAAAAGCTGATTCACCTGATAATCTTTGGAATTCCGGTTTGTCATTTGTCAACTACTGGCCGCTTTCGACTAATAACGAATTGGAGCTCATAATTTTGGCAAGTGATGTTAAACCGGACGGCAAGATTACCGTAAATCTCCGTGTAGGCACACTATCTGTTTATAAAATGATTGGTTATTTTGAGAAGAAAACCACAAGCTGATTAATTTTGATCGCCATATCTTATAAATATTAGTAGCAGAAAAAAACAACTGCAGGAGATTGTTAATGAAGAGTTTTAGTTTACCCGAAGATATGTTGCTTGGTGTGGCAACAGCATCACTTCAGATCGAAGGCGGAGATACAAATAACAGTTGGTATCGATTTTGTAATACCGGTAAAATTAAGGATAATACAAATTGTTATATAGCTTGCGATCATTACAACAGGGGTGCAGAGGATACTGCTTTGATGAAAGATATCGGTATCAAAATTTATAGAATGAGTATCGAGTGGTCAAGAATAGAGCCCAAAAAGGGTGAATTCAATAATGAAGCGATAAATCATTATCGTAAAGAGATAGAAGAGCTTATTGCCAATGGGATTAAACCTTTTATCACATTACATCACTTTTCTAACCCATTATGGTTTGAGGATCAGGGCGGGTGGTGTTCAAGCGAGGCACCGGATTATTTTGACAGATATACAGAATTGCTTGTCAGGTCTTTCGGGGATATTGTAAGTGATTGGATTACAATAAATGAACCAAATATATATCTGGTAATGGGGTATATTGCCGGTTATTGGCCACCGGAAAAGATAAATAACTTTAAACTCTTTAAAAAAGGGGCATTGTCAATGATAAAAGCCCATATTAGATCATATATGACAATTCACAGGGAACGATCAAATATGGGATATGAAGATTCTAAAGTGGGTGCTGCATTTCATATAAGGGATATCGAGAGTGCATCTGATAAATATTTTGATAAAAAGGCCGCAGAAAAATACGATGATTTTTTTAATAATTCATTTGTAGAGGGTTTTGTAAACGGTAGAATAATATCTCCCTTAGGGAACGGATATCCTTTCGGTAAAGGTATATACTCAGACTTTATCGGAATTAATTATTATTCAAGAGATATTATCGGTTTTAGTTTTAACCCATTAAGAAAGTTTATCAGGATAGAAACACAAAAAAATTCCGAATATAATGATCTTGGATGGGAAATTTATCCGAATGGGATGTATAATGTGATAATGAAATATCACAATAAATATAATCTTCCTATACATATTACGGAAAACGGAATATGCGATAAAGACGATAAAAAGAGATCGCATTTTATTTATAGTCATTTGGATGCGTTAACAAAATCGGTTGCTGATGGAGCTAAGGTTAATTCGTATTGTCATTGGACATTTATGGATAATTTTGAATGGCGGGAAGGTCTTTCCGCGAGATTTGGTTTGATTGAGGTTGATTTTAATACTCAACAACGGAGAATACGAAAAAGCGGTGAATTCTATAAAGAGATTATCAGCAATTGCGGAGTAACGGAAGAATTGATTAATAAATATCTAAGTTCCTGAAGTAAGGGGTATAATTTGTTTTTTAACATACAATATTTAAAGAAAATACTTTTGTTTACTTTTTTACCGGTATTAATTTCTTTGGTTAGTTCTTGCAGTGTTACAGATCAAAGCGGTATTATTATGATAAATAACTACTCAGATAGTGTGATTAATAACATTAAGATAGGTGATACAATTATTGCTTGTTCTGTTTTACCCGGATGTCGAACAGATTACTATTATTACAGCGCACTTGATGGGAGTTTAACAGCAGATAATTGTATAACAGGAATTTATGACGGGTACAGTAGTTTAGAGTATGAAGGGACTTTCAGTTTGCCGACCGCTTTTTGGGTAACAATTGATATAACACCTGCGATAAACGATACATATATCATGATAACGCAGGTAAAAAGGCAGGGATATGATAAATATACTCATGAAAATGAGTTTATAGATGATTTTTATTCCGAATAGGAAAAATTATGATTTTTACATTGTCAATAACTTGTGAATATATTTATAATAAACTGTCCGCATTTAAATTATTCTTAAATATCGGGTTTTTATTAAAATTAACTGTATGATAATCAACATATGTGTTATGCATAATAGTTGAATTTGTTTGAATTTAAAATTTAAATAATTTTTGAAAATGTTAATAACTTGTTAATAAGGTAATAAAAAGATGGTTACTATTGAGAAGTCGGCTAATTCTGTTACTCCAAAAATATTTTATCTATTGATAACATCTATTGTTTATTATTTAATGTTTTCCGGATGTACACCGCAAAGCAGTAATGAGGTTTATCTTCCATATTTCAAGTCGATTGTTCTTGATGGAACAGAGGATTCTGTTTATCATATTAATACAACCGGTGCGGTTGACCTTACATTGCGCATAGATGCAAATGACAGCACCGCAGATCTATATTTCATTTTTACTAACCCTTCAAATAAAGAGACTGACGGATCTTTGATTATAGATCCGTTAAATTCTCCGTTGTTAAATACAACCGGAATTCAATTAATAGACCGCTTTTATAGTGAACCTGTACGATTGGGGCAGAATAGTTCTACGGATAGCCGGTCTGTGATTTCACCTCTTTTATCCGGTATCGGGGAGGATGATACTATCGGAGATACACAAGATTTTATTGTTATTGTAGGTGACATAGCTTGGTCATACATTCCTGCAACCTGCAGAGGCGTTGTTAAGGTTGATGATACGAGTTTAAATGTGTGGGTCAAGGATGATGTTTGGGGTATAGCGCCGGGTAAGATTGATCAAACCGACATAGATGCTCTAACTTCTAAGTTTCTTAATGGCACAGGTGATGATATTTATACATGGGTTACGAATATTTACGGCGAGCAATGGGGTAAACATAACTTTCCAAATGATCTTATACCGGATAATAATGCGATCACTATCCTTGTTGATAACAGTATGTCGGCGTATATTCTCGGGTATTTTAATCCGCGTAATAACTATTTAGCTTCTAACTATCCCGGAGAAACAAACGAAAGAATAATGTTTTGTGTTAATTCAGATTATCTCGGTTCTATCGATCCGCAAAAAAAGGATTTGATTTATTCAACCTTAGTTCATGAGTTTCAGCACATGATCCATTTCTATCAGAAGTTTGTTTTGAGGTCGAGTACCGAATATCCTGCTGTATGGCTTAATGAACTGTGTTCACTTGCAACTGAGGATATTATTGCAGGCTTACTTGGTGTTGATAATCCTGCTGACCTGAGGATTTCTGATTATAATAAGGGTACTGGGGTTCCTTTAACCGAATGGACAGGTGATATTAAGAATTATGGAGTTGCATATTCTTATGGTGCCTATCTTGTTAGAAATTTTAATGGTCCGTCTCTTTTAAGAAATATTGTAAGAAGCAGTTCTAACGGATCACAAGCACTAACCGATGCTCTTAAAAAATCAGGTTTTACACAAGGCTTCGGGAGGTCATTAGATATGTGGGGGGCTTCTGTATTGCTGTCAGATAAGGATTCTCCCATAAATGGTTTCTCTTCAAAAGGCGGATTAGTAGTTTATAACGGTATTAACTACAATACTGATACAATTAATTATTTTGATTATTTTTCTTATTATGATAGTGACGAAGACAAAGACATTTATGGTCCTTTAATAATTCCTATAAATAACTATATTAAAACGGTTACTCCATTGAATCCTTCAACCAATACATTCTATTCCGGCGGTGAGATAGATGGTGTAAAGGAATTCAGATTCAGGTATGAAGATGGGGTCAGGCTTACTCTGATTGTTAAATAAACTTTTTATTTATTAAAACTATCAATAATTCTTGTTTATTTTATTAAAATTTTATATTATTGTTGCTTAAATAAAATTAAATATATCGAATAATCAGATATTCTGCATTTAGGAGATTTTTATGAATAAAAAGATATTTTCTGTTATTTTGGTGTTGTTTTTAAGCGGATGCACCAGTTTATTGTCAGATTTGACCTCATCTTTATATGAACAGAAAGATATTCAACTGGTTAAAGATGGTGCCCCTTCATTTTTACTTGTTATTGAGGGGCTTCTAAAGAATGATCCTAATAACAAAGATATGCTGATTGCAGGAATTCAAATGTTTTCTGCATATTCCGGAGCATTTGTTGATTCGCCGGAAAGAAAAGCTCTGTTTAACGAAAAAACAATGAATTGGACGAGACAGTTGCTTGCTACTTATCCCGGATATAGAAGGTATCTATCTTTATCAAATGCAGATAAAGAGGTTCGTGATGCAGCTTATGACCGATTTGTTTCGGAGATTCAAGTTTATGATGTTCAATATCTTTTTTGGGCTGCATATTCTTGGTCATTATATATACTGGCAAATATTGATAAGCCCGATGTTTTTATAGAGCTTCCTTATGCAAAAGCGATTTTAAGACGAATTTACCAACTTGACAGTACATATTATAATGGGGCGCCTCATTTGATTGAGGGTGTGTTTTACGGGGCTTATCCGCCATCTTTCGGCGGCAACCTCGAAAAAGCAAAAGAGGAGTTTGAGGCTGCATTGAGGATTTCAAACGGAACTCTATTAATGATAAAGATGTTTTATGCGGATTTTTATTATAAACCTAAACTTGACAGGGCCGGTTATGAGAGATTACTGAATGAAATTATTGCAACTGATGTTGATCTTTACCCTGAAAACCGTCTAATGAATATACTTACTCAACAAGAGGCGAGAAAGAAGCTTGATACGGTTAATGAGATATTTGCAGATGAATTTGAATTTGATTTTTAATTATAATATATTGGGAAGAGGAGGATTTATGAAAATAAGATGTTTTATTATATTTATAACGACAATTTTGTTACCTTACGGAGTTTTCTCACAAACAAACACACCGCCAAGGTATATTATCAGAATTGCAACTGAGGTTCCTGCGGACAGCTCATGGAACAATACCCTGAGAGCTATTAATAGAGAGTTGTATCTTGCAACAAACAGAGAAGTAGGTCTTGTTATATATCATAGCGGTTCTATGGGGGATCAAAACGCTGTTCTTACAAAAATGAAACTTGGGCAGATAAATGCAAGTACATTTTCAAATTCGGGGTTGCAGCAGATTTATAAGGATTTTGCTCTTGTGGGATTTCCGTTAGTAATCAGTAATGAATCTGAGTATGATATATTCAAGGAAAAACTCACTCCGTTTTTTGAAAGGAAGCTTGAAGAAAATGGTGTTGTAATTCTTGCTTGGACAGAGACCGGGCCGATATATGTTTGTTCAAAAAGGCCTGTTAATTCTATTGCAACTATGCAGGCTTCAAAACCTTTTGTTTTAGAGGGCGACAGAACAAGTATGGCGTTATTCAGACATATAAGAAATTCGCCGAGAGTTCTTCAGACCTCTGATATTCTTCAAAGTTTATCAACCGGTTTGATTGACACGGTATTTGCTCCGCCGTATGGTTTGATTGCAATGCAGTGGTCAAGCAGGGTAAATTATATTGCTGATTTTCCAATTACATTTATGATTGGTGCTATAGGTATAGATAGAGATTTTTTCCGTTCGCTTCCTGCTCAGCATCAACAGAAGGTTCGAGAAATATTTGCAAGGCATTTTAATGAATTAACCCCGGTTATCAGAAGAGATAATCGTGCTGCTCTAGAATCAATAAGGAATTTTGGTATAAGGTTTTTAAATGTTGACGAAAGAGAAAGAAATGAGTTTTATAGAGTTTGCAATGAAGTAAATCTTCAATTAATTAGAGATGAAGGCTATTCAAGAGAGATATACGATATGTTACTAAGAACATTGAATAAAAGATAGGACGGTTATCTGATGGTAAATTTATTTAAAAAATCTTTATCCCTATTAAAGCTTGCTGAAGAAACATTATTAATAGTATTTGTATTAACCATGGTAATAATAGCTTTTATGCAGATCATATTACGAAATCTTTCGGTTCCTGTAAGCTGGATAGATCCGGCTTTAAGATACCTTGTTTTATGGGCAGGAATGATAGCTGCAAGTCTTGCAACAAACTATGATAAACACATTAAAATCGATCTTGTGGGAAGGTTTGCAAAGGGTAGATTTAGAACAGTAACAGATATAATAATAAATTTTACTTCGACTTTTGTTACTATTGTTTTATGTTTGATATCAGCTTATTATATTTATAATCAGAAGTCACAAAGTGTAAGTGATCTTTTTGGGATAAAAGATTGGATACTTTTAAGTATTATACCATTCAGTTTCTTTACCATATCGAGCCGTTTTTGTATAAGGGGGATTGTTTCAATTATTAATAAATCTGATGATAATCCTTCAGAGAAAAAAGAAGAGGCAGACTCATTACAGGAGAGGACTTAATCTATGGAAATATATATAATAATTACTTTTTTATTAATAATTGTTCTTGCTGTATTTGGAAAACCTCTATTTACTGTAATTGCAGCTACGGCTCTGGCTAATTGGCTTTTTTTTGCTATTAATAACGATATGCCCATATTAAATATGCTTATGATAGTTCCGCAAGAGATATCCGGTATAGCTAAAATGCCTTTGATTTACAGTATTCCGCTTTTTACATTTGCCGGCTATGTTTTGGCGGCCAGTAACGCCTCAAAAAGACTTGTAAGACTTACAAAGGTTTCATTAGGTTGGCTTCCCGGTGGTTTGGCTATAGTAACGCTTTTTACCTGTGCTTTTTTTACGGCTTTTACCGGTGCTTCGGGAGTAACAATTGTTGCTTTGGGAGGTTTTTTACTGCCGGCTTTAATGTCAGAGGGGTATAAAGAGAAATATTCTCTCGGTTTGGTAACATCTTCAGGCGGGTTAGGTTTGTTATTTCCGCCGAGTCTCCCGTTGATCCTTTTCGGTGTTGTTTCACAGAAGCCGATTATAGATTCCCTTTTTATTGGCGGAGCTATACCGGGATTTCTTCAACTTATCATATTATCTGTATTTGCAATGATAATCGGATCACGATTTAAGATTAAAACAAATAAGTTCAGTTTTACAGAATTGCGGGATGCTTTTTGGGATATTAAATGGGAGATTCCTTTACCAATACTTCTTTTTGCAGGAATTTATCTTGGTAAACTAACTGTATCAGATGCTGCGGCATTTACCGCTGTTTATATACTTGTTGTTGAACTTTTCATCACAAAAGATGTAAAAATAAAACAAATGCCCGGTATTATTAAAGAGTCGATGGTACTTGTAGGAGCAATTATAATAATTCTATCTGTTTCACTCGCTGCAACAAATTATGTAATATTTCAAGAGGTGCCGGACAAGATTTTTGATGCAATCAAGGGTGTTATTACGAATAAATGGACATTCTTGATAGTATTAAATCTATTTTTACTTGTTGTCGGTTGTTTTATGGATATATTCTCTGCGATTGTTGTTGTAGTTCCCTTGATACTTCCGATTGCCTATGAGTATAATATAAATATGATTCACCTTGGGATTATCTTTATAACAAATCTTGAGATAGGGTATCTTACACCACCGGTTGGTATGAATCTATTTATTTCTTCGATAAGATTTAGTAAATCAATAGTTACTATATACAAGTCTGTTGTACCTTTTATCCTTTTGGGAATATTTACACTTGCTATTATTACCTATTTTCCAAAATTGACTATATGGTTTATTGAACCGCCCGCATTACAGTCAAGCTGGGAATATGATACCGGAGACGGCTACATTGATAGGATAAATATATATTCCGGCGGTATATATACACGAGCATCGGGTAGTTTTATGGATTTGTCGGTTAATGCACCTTATAAAGGAAGATATATTGTAGAAAAAGATAAGATTAAACTGATGAGTGCTGATGGATACGAACTATATCGTTATGAGTTATATAATGACGGAGAACGCTTATTTGTTGAATTGATAGAATCATCTGTTCCGGAACTTGAGAATGCCGAATCTCAAATTGATTCAGGAATAAATGATTTTGATGGTATGGAAGATTGGTCTTTTGATGACAATGAGACTATTAGTGGTGTTGTGGTTGAATTACCGGATAGTCGTTTTTATAAGAACACTATAAATCCTGTTATTAAAAGACGCGCCGGTGAGTTTATGGGGAGATGGGATTCAATAGTTGAGTCATATTCATACGCTTTTAGTTTTCAAAATGAGGTAAGCATTGATCGAGCGGGCAGAACAGGTAAAGCAAGGGTATTAATCAAGAAAAACGGATCACTTTCTTTTACCTTTTCAGGGATACCTTATGTCCTTGATCAGAGTGCTTATGATATTTTGTTAAATGATGAATTTATTTCGACAGATGATAAAAATATTATAAAAGATTACTTTAAGATCGATATAGTGCCATCAATCATCAGTAATGATGATATCAATGCTTTTGATTTGGATGATATCGGACTAAACAAGTACTACAAAAGGGATATTCATAACAGTTGGATTATCAAAATTAATTCAATAAATGATGGAGAACAGATTGATCGTATAAAAGAGATTCTGGATAGCAGGAATTATACAAAGATTACTTATAGTTTGGATCATAATATTGAATATGATGATGTTATTATTCTTTCATATATTTCTAATCAGTACGGATATAATATTCCGTTGATTTTTCAGAAAGATTATATTTTTAGATTGGATTATAAAATTGAAGGGGATAAACTCACCTTACATAATAATGATATTTTAATTGAATTAAACAGGGAAGTTATTGATTAATTATGAGAAAAACTAATTTTTTTTATAAACTTATAATTGGTTTAATAGGAATTTTATTTATTAACGGATGTAGCAGGGTAAATTTTGCTCAATTTGAAGGTACGGTTGATCCTGATATTCAATTTGTTCATGATAGTATTCTTATAGATGATACATTAGAGATGCGCTACCTTATAGTTGATGGAAAAGATAAAGACGGTCTGATTTTTTATTTTCATGGTATATTTAGAACAGAATACGAATGGGTTGAAGAAAACGGATTCGGATCAAGATATTATTCTGTATTAGACTCTAATAATTGTTATAAGGATTATCCGGTTGTTTCTATATCTTTCGGGGATGCTTATTTAATGATTAATGATGCTCCGGACCCTTTTAACGCTGATATTGAAAGCGTTTTTAAGGAAAAAGTAGTTGAGTATTTTAGACAGAGACTTAATATTACAACCGATAAACTATATTTAATAGGTCATTCTATGGGCGGATTTAATGCGTTAATGCTATCGATGCGTGATCCTGAGATGTTTCCCGTTTCAGCAGTTATATCCCCTTATACAGCCCCGGTTTCGCCTTGGTCAGATGAGTTTGATATTATAGGCAAAAGGTATAATCTTGGTTTGGTAAATGTATTTTTATTGAGACAGATGCTTACCGGCGCATTTAAGAATGTTGAAAAGTGGAATCAGTACAATCCTTTTGTGCTTGCAACAAATAACGATAAACTCCCGTATTTAATAATCTCTGTTGCTAATGACGATCTTCCCGGATTTAATTGGGCAGTCAGTTCTTTTTCTGAACACCTAAGAGAACAAAGTATAGATCATTATTTCTGTGATATTGAAGGTGACCATTGGCAAACATGCAATGAACTTTTTGTTAGGTTTTTGGGGAAGATATCAGAGATTGATTAGGAAAATTCGACATTATACTTAATTTAAAAGTAATAAGTTTCATCCATTTAATTGCATAGATCAAGCTTTCTTATTAAAATATAATTCTTGCATAAAACCAATATTTGTGATATTCTTCTGTTAAATTCGGGGTATAGCGCAGCCTGGTAGCGCGCTTCGTTCGGGACGAAGAGGCCGGAGGTTCAAATCCTCTTACCCCGATATTTATATGGGGTTATATATGAAAACAATACTTGTAGTTGATGATGACAAACATATACTTGATCTGGTAAATGAGTTACTTTCAATGAATGGTTATAAAGTTATAATTACTGAAGGCGGCCAAGATGGGATTGATATCGTAAAAAACAGTAATATTGATCTTATTGTTCTTGATATGATGATGCCGAAGATAAATGGTTATGATCTTTATTTAATGATGAAAAAAGAGATCAACGATAAAAAACTTCCTCCGGCAATTATACTTACTGCTCATCCGGGGCAGTACAATACACAGCATCTTTTAATGATGGAAAAAGGTGTAAAGAAGCTAGTTCCAAAACCGTTTCAAATAGATGAGTTGATAGAAGCTGTTGAATTTGCACTAAGTGCAGAGTAGAAATCGATTAAATTACTAATTATTTTGTCTATTCAAAATTCGTAATATATTGTATTATTAACTAATGGAAATAATTAATAATTTAAAAACAACAACAAAAATATTATCTTATAACAAACTTATTGAATCGTGGTCAGAAGAGATGAAATACTGCAGGGTTAAATCAGAACTTCCTATAAAGAGCTGTATTCTCTCAATGTGGGAGCTTTTTAATAAGAAGCGCGATTATCTTGAAATGGAATATATGGATGATTACAGCTTGCTTACAGGGTATCTTGCGTCATTTTTTCTTCCAAATGTTCAGAGAATAAGAAATATCCTCAATAAACCAAAAATATCAGAATTATTTAAGTCAATAATAGAAAGAAACAAACAGATAACTATTTGCGATTTTGGATCAGGCCCATTAAGCGGTTTTGTCGGTTTATTGTTATTTCTTTCAGATAATAACATTGATATTAAAAATAAGCAGATTAAACTAATTGCAATAGAGAAGTCAGAAAAAGCTTATACAGCAGGTCTTAAAATTCTTGAAGGATCATTAGAAAACCACGACAACATTAAAATAAGCAGAGTCAATAATCTCAATCTTTTCAATGAAAAAATCGATTCTTTCATTGCAATTAATGTATTGAATGAGATTCCTGTTAAAAACAGATTTAATTATATTAAGAAAATTCATACTGTGTTAAATTATGGTGGTATGTATCTTAGTGTAGAGCCCGGTCAGGATCAGTATTCAAAAGAAATGGGGATATTGAGAGATAAATTTCTTGATGAATTTGAGGATATTTCAATAATTCAACCATGCACTCATACAGAGAATTGTCCTCTTTCTTCGCGATATAATAGAAGTGATTGGTGCCGTTTTGAAGATAATTGGGATCCACCTATAGAACAGAAAAATATTGACAAACTATCAATGATCAATCATTCCAATCTAAACTATTCATATAATGCTTTTTATAAAGGTCAAAAAATAATCCACAATATTAAAGGTATAATTGTAAGCGATAAGATAGTTATTTCACCAAAGAACAACACTTATTCTAAAACACTTGCGTGGATGTCAAAGAATCTTATTACTAAAAAATATAGAATTATTCATGGCACGGAATATCAGAAATATCTATTATGCAGTACAGATGGCCGCCTTTTGTCAATATATTATAATTCTGATTATAATATCAAATTAAAAAGGGGATACGCTATCAATACTTTTGATAACGCTGTCGCTGTCTGTGTTGAGAAACTTAATCCTTCAAAGGAATAACGGGTTGACTTTTTTGGTGAAATATGATAACTTCCACTAACTTTGGCGGTATGGGGTATCAATAATGACTAAAGAACAGATTGAACATTTCAAGAAAATATTAATTGATGAACAAAAAGAGATTCTAAATGACATGGCTGACAGTAATGATACATTTAGAACCCTTGTAGATAATGATCTTCATGGTGTAAACGATGCGGTTGACATAGCAACTTCTAAGATAACTCAAGATATGCTTAGAATGATGAGTGATAAGAGTCAACAGACCCTATTAAAAATTGATGCGGCTCTAAGAAGAATAGAAGAGGGAAGTTTTGGAATATGCGTCACTTGTAAGTCAGAAATATCAATTCCAAGACTTGAAACACTTCCACATGCGATAGAATGTATGGATTGCAAGAAGAAAAAAGAGAATGACGCTAAAAAAAGATAAAAAAAGAGGTTTTAACCTCTTTTTTTTTAATTTGCAGCCAGTGATGTATTTACCAGATTGATTGTCGGAGATAATACCCTTTGAGCAAGTTCTGTATCGAGCATAAAAAGCCCGCTCTTATCCTCGCCGATAATTTTTAATCGTTCAAGTAGGTTAGATGCGTTTGACTCTTCTTCTACCTGTTCATCTATGAACCATTTCAAATATGACTCAGTAGCATAATCGTCTTCACTTCTTGCCAGCTTCATTAAACTATTTATTGATGCTGTTACCAGTTGTTCGTGTTCATATGTTTGGCTGAAGATATCAATAGGTTTTGTTGATTTAAGTTCAGGTTTTTGAATTGTTTTAAGCTCAATTGAACCGCCTCTCTCAAGTACAAAATCATAGAATTTTAAAGCATGGAATGTTTCTTCGATGTACTGTATTCTCATCCAATTAGCGAAGCCGTTTAGATTAACTTCAGCAAAAGCAGAAGACATTGCAAGATATAGATTTGCAGAAAAAAACTCTTTATTGATTTGTTCATTTATAGCTTCTTGAATTTTTTTAGAAAGTGCCATATTTACTCCTTTATTAATTTGATTTCCATAAACCGTGTAGATTACAGTATGCTTTTGCGGTAAATTTATCGGCTCTCATACAAAATTCAGCTTCCGGTTGATCTCCGGGTTTGAGAAACTTTCTATAAACCTTTTCATCTGCAATAAGATCTATCCATTCGATATAATGTTTCTCTTCCATAGGATGATTTATTGAGCCGACTTTTACTTTAATACCTTTTTCCATTGATTCTATAACCGGGATATGTTTTTCATGCGCTGCTTCTACCGTATTGGGATTAGATATAACCATCTCTTTACCGCAGCAAACTAATGATCCTTGTGCAGGATGAAGTACCTCAATAATATTACCGCAAATACTGCATTTATAAACATCTGATCTTTTTGTCATTAATCTCTCCTTTTTTACTGAATTCCTTTTGATTTTAAGAACGGTGCATATTTTTTATCTTCGCCGTTTATATGATTAATTAGCCAGTCTTTAAGAAAAACCAGCATATCAACACTAAGTAGTCTTTTGCCGTCTTTGAACTTCTGTTGGAAGTCTACTACTTTTTCAACAAAAGCATGGTGTGTTTTAACATGATTTTCAGTATCAGGATAATTGTGTATCTCAAAATAATTTTCTTCAGTATTGAAATGTTCCTGTGCGTAATCAACTAATTTGTTTAATACAGGACCTATTACATCATTTGATTTACCTGATATCATTGCATCGTGAAGTTTGTTAATCATATCAACCAACGATTTATGTTGAAGGTCAATTTTCATAATATATACATTAAAGTCATCTTTCCATTCAAAAAGTGCCATAATTACCTCCTATTTTTAATAATTTTATAATAATCCTGCTGTTTTATGTTTATTATATACAGTTTCAGCAAGATTCTCCAGTAGATCATAATCATCTTTTTTGGGGGATCCCTTGATGAATACAGGCGGTATCAACTCAGCTTTAATATCCGGTATCATTGAGGATAAATGTTCAATAGTTTTATGTCCCCAGCCGTAAGAACCAATAATTGAGATATATTTTGTTTTAGGTCTTAATGCATTTGCAAGAAATACAGCATTTGCTACAACTGGATGTGCTTTAGTTAAGACCGTAGGAGTACCAACAATGATAGTAGCAGCATCAATTAAAGACATTGCGAGCTCTCCGATATCTGTTACGGTAAGGTTAAAAGGAATAACTTTTATACCTTTTGAACCGAGTGATTCTGTCAGGTATTCGACCATTAATTTAGTACTTTCGTGCATAGATATATATGGAATTATAACCTCATTTTTAACAGCGTCAGAACACCATTCACTATAAGCCTCAATAATTTTATTTGGGTTCCGGTAAACAAGTCCATGGCTTGGGCAAATATATTTAATATCTAAAGCAGATATCTTATCAATATTGCCGGCTACTAATTTTCTGAAAGGCATCATAATCTCGGCAAAATATCTTTTAGCAGAAAAATAAACCTCTTCAAAATTATCAGCAAACATATATGATGATGCTATATGAGCTCCAAAGAAATCACATGTGAAAGCCATCTTATCTTCAATGAGGTAAGTTGAGAATGTCTCAGGCCAATGAACCCAAGGTGTAAAAATAAATTTCAATCTTTTATTTCCAAGAGATATCTCATCCCCGTCATTGATAACTATAAAACGGGAGGTATCTATATGCAACAGATCTATTAAAAAATCTCTGCACTTAGTATTAGTGATTACTTTTGAATCTTTAAATCTTTCTAATAAATACGGTATCGATCCAGAGTGGTCTTGTTCAGCGTGATGTGACACTATGTATTCAACCTTGTCAATTTTTAGTTGATCAATATTGCTAATAAACTCATTTACCTTTAAAGGATCTACAGTATCTATTATACATGTTTTCTCTGAACCTTTAATCAAATATGAATTATAACTGGTTCCTTGAGGTAAAGGTATCAGTTCATCAAATAGTCTTCTGTCCCAGTCATTTACACCGATACAATAAATATCTTTAATTATCTCTCTTATTGCCATAATTAACCTGTTTGTTTTATAAATTTTTCTTTATCAGCCCCGCAAATAGGGCAGGTCCAACTATCAGGTATATCTTCAAACTGAGTTAAAGTATCAACTCCATTATTCGGATCACCTTTTAATGGGTCATAAACATAACCACATATTTTACATTTAGCTTTTTTCATAATTAATTTATAAAACTGCAAAAATAAGGATTTAATCGAAAATAATTATTATGCAGTTTTATTCTCTCCTAGTTTTGCTGTTCAAAATCAGCCTTAGTAACAGCACAAACCGGGCATACCCAGTCATCCGGAATACTTTCAAATGGTGTACCCGGTGCAATACCTGAATCCGGATCACCTATAACAGGGTCATAGATATATCCGCATACTGTACAAACATATTTTTTCATTTTCTCTCCTTGTTTTAATTATTTTTTGTTCTTATCTATGTAAGTAGGGGCACTTTTAGGTGAAAGCCCCTTAATTACAGTTCTGTAATACTGATATGTTAAAGGTTCTGCATTACAATCCAAAATGTCAGCATCAAGTACCTCTCCGACAAAAAGTGTATGGGTTCCTACATCAAGTGATGAGATTACTTTACAATCAAAATATGCAATAGTGTTATCTAATAGAATAGGAGCACCAGATAATGATATTTTATAATTAAAGTCTTTGAATTTATCTGTATTTCTGCCGGATTTAAATCCGAAATTTCCAAGAAATTTCAGATCAACAGATTGACAAATAGCAGTAATTGAAAAAACTCCGCTCTCATTAATTAGGTCAGTTGTATAATTACCTTTATTTGAACAAATTGCGATAGTTTGAGGTTCTGATGAAGTTTGAAATACTGTATTAGAAATATGTCCAGAAAATTTCCCTTCATTTCCTTTAGAAGCAACTATATACAAACCGTATGAAATTTTAAAAAATGCCTCATAATTCATCATGAAATCCTTTTTAAGGTTTTTTAATAAATTTTTAAAAAAAGAATAAATAACACTATTATTTTAGTACTATATAATATTGTATCTTTAAAGCTAAAAGTCAAGAAAAATAAAATAAAATTAAAATTTTTAAAATTATTAAGGCATTTTTGATAATAATTCTCATTTTGAAATTTGAGTTTATATTGAGTATTTTAAAGATGTTTTAGCGATAAATTAGAGTTGATAAAACCTCATTATTATGATATAAATTATTAAGGTTTCCTCGCCTGTACCCAAAAATTAGATTCAACAGAATATGGTAAATATAATTATGAAAATAAAAATATTGGTTATAATACTTCTTGTCTCAAATATGATGCTCTACTCAGATACAACATCTGATCCGGCAGATTACAGTTTTGTTCTTCAATATGTTGCAATTGATCCTTCAACGGATATATATTACGGTTTGGAATTGCCATGGCACAATGTATCAACAGAGTATCTATCTAATCTCAAATGGAACAATCAGTATTATTTTTTTAATGATAGATTGGATAGGCATAACATTACTAAGAATATAAACAATTTACCATTCTTCCCGCTTGTTTTTTTGCCGCATGGGGATATACAACTTACACTCGGCACAAGTCTTCATAGATCTAACTTTGATGTCGGTACACTATTTACACATGATAATATAACAAATTCCGGATTTAGTCTTACTGCAGGAATAGGGTCTAATCAAACCACCGGTTTATATTCACATATTCAAACTACTATCCCTTTACTTGAAGAAAGACGATTGTTTTTAATTAATAACTTTTTATTTAATACAAGTGCACCGCAATCCGCTGCTTATTACTCACTAAACCAGACAGATCCAAATTCATTTGTATCAATGATTAACTCTGTTTTAAGATCACTCGATATTGAATACACACATTTTATGGATGTAGGCTTTGATTTGATCTCAGGCGCAGGATATCGAATACCTTTTATTGAGCTTGAAACTATGGCACTTATTGAGTTATCATATTCTTTTTTATACTTAAAGTACAATACAAATTCTATTGAATATTTCAACAGAAACAACTTAGGTGTTAATCTTATTGCAGCATTTAATTGGAACTTATTAACGAGAACTGAAACAATTAATGAGGGCAATAGAATATCAGGATTATTTAAGTTTTATTTACCGACAACTATTGGTTTACCTAATGACCGGTTTAGATTTACATCAAAACTGGAACACCAATTTCATTATAAGATATTTAGAGAGTTTGGTATTAGGACAAGGTTTAATTTACTGGCTAATTACAATGCAAGTTCTGACTTCGGTGATATGAATCTTGTAAGGGGGATATGTCGTTCTGAGGTTACCGGTTGGTTCGGCGTTTTTGGTACAATCGAGGGGTTTATTCCTTTAATCGATGTTGATCTCAAATCCGCTCTGGATTTGAATTTTACAAGGGCAACAAAGTTTGTAATGCATCTTGCTTTATTTGTTGACGGCGGTTTTGCAATAGAAAATTATAATTATCATCTTATCAATTATTATGAAAGATACAACAGGACACAAATAAAGAATTCATTGAATAAAAATGATCCTTTAGGTCAAACAAATATCGGATATAATAACTATATTTTACCTATCGTTACAGCCGGCGCCGGTATAAGAATATACCCGTTTTTTCTTCATTTTATTCTTAGAGTCGATGTGAGTGTAAATATATTAAAAGCGGCAGTATATCAGGATCCGGCTGAAATTGTCGGACTTACTATATCTTTTAGCGATTACTTTTAGGTTTTATGTTAGATTTTATTATTATTGTTTTACCGGACTCTTTGATTGAGATAAATTTATTAGCGTAGTTAATTTTGTTTTCACTTACAACTGCGTCAAAAAGTCCCTTTGTATAGAATGTTTTACCACTTATTTTTTTAACAATAATTTTTATGATTCTTGTTCTAATGTATTTATCAAGTAACTTGAATTTCTTTTTATTTACTATGTAATTATTGTTTTCATTTGATATTTTTATGGTTCTAATTATTCTAATCAAATATTTTTTAATAAATTCTTCTCTTAACTCAATCATTTTGTAAAATGATTTGAACGAGGATCTAAAATGGGGGATAATTGATTCCATATCTTTGATTAAAATATTTCTGATCTTATTTCTGAAATAAATGTTTTTACTGTTTGAAGAGTCATCAAAGTATGATATGTTATTGTTTATTATATATTCTTTTATCATTGCATTTGTAATATTCAACATTGGTCTGAATATAATACCCCTTTTAAAAGGGATACCTACTAGCGATTCATCACTGCTACCTTTTAGAAGATTTATGAGGGTCGTTTCAATTCTATCATCAAAATGATGTGCAGTTAGAATAAAATCGATTTTATGTTTTATTTTTAGCCGTTTAAAGTAATTATATCTTATTTTCCTCGCTTTTTGTTCAATAGAACGGTTTTTGTGATTTATCCAGTAGTTTTTGTTAATTCTTAAGATATGTAGAAAAGCATGATATCTTGATACCTGTTCTTTTATAAAAATCTCTTCCTTGTCAGATTCATCATCTCTTAAATTATGATTAACATAGGCAACATGAATAATCAGATTATAACTTTTCTTAAGTTTTGATATAACATTAAGTAAACAAGCGCTGTCTTTCCCGCCTGAGTAAGCAATTAATAGGGTTGCATCTTTAATTTTGTTTTTAATAAATATTATTTCAATTTCATCTTTAAGCATCTTGACCATTTATCCTGTTCATAGCGTCTTGTATAGAATTTTCAATAATTAGTTTTAATCCATTTTCTACTTTCTGAAATATTGTATTGTTTAACTCTGATAGTTCTTGTTCATTAAAATTACCGAGAACATGCGATATTAAATGGGTGTCTTCGGGAGGCGATTCTATACCGATTCGTATTCTGTTAAATTTGTTTGTATTTATAATTGAAATTATGTTTTTAATTCCGTTATGTCCTCCATCAGAACCTTCTGCTCTAATTCGTATTTTACCTAAAGGTAGGGCAATGTCATCATAAATTACAATTATATTCTGAGGTGTTATTTTATAGAAACTCATAGCAGAAAGAATTGCATTTCCGCTTAAATTCATATATGTCGTCGGTTTTATAAGAATTACCTGTTCGTTGTATCCGTCATATTTAATAAAATCGTAATTCTTTTTTTTGATAAATCCATTATGTTTAAAAAACATATCGGTTATTTTTTTATTATTATCAGGAATATTTGATTTAATAAGATAGTCAAGAAACAAATAACCCGCGTTATGTCTATTAGATCGGTATTTAATTCCGGGATTACCGAGACCAACAACTAAAATCATCTTAAGAGCTCCAAATAAAAAGCATTGTAGTGTAAAATATCATATTTATTCTAATTTACAACACTTATTTTTATTTTTAAAATATTGCTTAAAATAGAAATTTATTGTAACTTTACATTATTGATATTTGTCTTGAGGTAATAAATGCAGGTTAAATCAAGTATTTCTGATGATAATATAAATATGAACAAAAAAGAAACAAGGAAGATCAAAGTAGTTGCAATTGATGACTCAGAGGTTACCTTAGTGTTTCTTGAAACATGTTTAAGTGAGATGTGTGAAATAATAACGGTGAATAGGGCTAAAAAAGCGATTGAATTAATTGATAGATCTGTTGATGTTATTCTTCTTGATTTAATGATGCCTGAGATGAGCGGTGTAGAGTTTATTTCAAAGATTAGAAATGATATGAAAATTAAACACATACCGATTATAGTGCTTACGGCTAAATATAATACTGAGGATGATATTGCTTCATTATTTGAATTGGGTGTTAATGATTATCTTTCAAAACCTTTTTTTACTGCAGAGCTCATTGCTAGGATCAAAACTCACGCAAAGATTAGAAGGTTAACAAATTCTGTTTTACAGAAGAATAAAGTTTTAAAGCAGAATAATAAAATTCTTCATAAAGCTATAAAACGGGAAGAACAATTAAATCGTAGAATACTTGACAGAACAATGGAATTAAAGAGTGCTAAGGAAAAAGTAGAGTGTTTAAACGAAGAATTGGAATATAGTGCAACTCATGATGCATTAACAACAATATATAATCGATATGCAGTTTTATCATTTCTTGAGAATGATCTTATGCGTCTTAAACGAATTAAAAGTGATTTCTCATTAATGATATTTGATATTGATTTCTTTAAAAAAATTAATGATACATATGGGCACCTCGCAGGTGATTTTGTACTAAAGGAACTAACACTTTTAGTAAAAAAACATATTAGAGAGGTCGATATACTCGGAAGATATGGCGGTGAAGAATTTTTATTAATCCTTCCTTATACAAATATTGAAGATGCGTCCAAATTTGCTGATAGGATCAGGTGTATAGTTGAGGAATTTGTATTTAAAAGTAAGAAATGTGATCTTACGATTACAATAAGTATTGGTATAACTTCATATCAAGATGGCGATACGGTAGATAAGATTATTGAGAGGGCTGATGCACAGCTATACATATCAAAAAATAACGGTCGAAACCAAATTAATCATGATTGATGAACCGCTTTATCGAGTTTTTTTCTAAATTCTGCTCTGAGCATACCATTCTTAAATCTGTTATGATCCTCCGGCGTAATTAAGTTTAACTTTGGCACAAGAACGGGTTTTTTGTTGTGATCAATTGCAACAAATGTCATATAGGCTTTCGTTGCCTCAATATTTGTATTATTAAGGGGATTTTCCTTTATAACTATAATCTCAACCTCCATTGATGTGTTTCCAACATAACCAACTCTTGCTTTAATTACTACATGATCACCGATATTGATGGGGTTTCTAAAAGAAATGGAATCCATACTGACTGTCACAACCTCATTTTTTGAATGTTTTTGAGCGGACATAGCACCGGTCATATCAATCCATGATAGTAATTGACCTCCAAAAAGTGAACCTAAATGATTTGTATGGTGGGGCATTACAAGATATCTTGTTTCGACTATGCTTTCATTACAGTCAATATTTTTGTTTGTTGACAATACTAGTCCTCAAAAAATTTATATCTTTCCCATTCAATATAGGTTGATATATCATAATCTTCAAATATTTCGTCAAAATTATGTGAATCAAGGTGTTTTTTTATAGATTTAGTTGTTTGAACACAAGCATCTATCTCTTCAGGTGTGTAATACTTTAGTCTGATAGCATCTTCAAATTCATCTTCATCAAGGATTAGGTATCTTTGTTTATCAGCACTGACAAGAAAATCAATTCTTAGATCAACAATATAAACCTTATTTAAAAGTATTTTGGGTGGAAGTACAATATCAAGATAATAGGCTGTCAGATTACCTTCTTTTGAATAGTATTCCAAGAGTGAATAGTGTCTATTTGGATAGAAATACCTTTTACCTGTAAAAAGTTGTCCGGGTTCGAATATTCTTCTACCTTTAACAAAAAAAGGGTTGTCGGAGTATTTCTCCGGAAATCTAAAATTACAAACTAATGTATCATTTTCAATTTTTTCAAATATTGCATTTCTGTATTGCGTTATTTCCGGCGGTTCGATCCAATTTTCAATAATTATATTATCATGATTATCAGGAATTTTATCAACAACCTTTTTTTTATTTCTGAATGTGCATTTTAAATTATTTTGAGCTGTTTTTAGTTTTAACATATGACAATTTGCCCCCTGATTTTAGTATTATTCTGTCCCGATCTGATAGTTCAATTCTTAACTTTATAGTTTTTCCGTTATCAAGTTTTGCATCTATAAATTCTGCATTAGAAATATTATCTATGATATTTGATAGACTCAATCTGTTACCTTGAGTGATAAGATCGTAGTCTAAAGGATTGTCAAAAGTTAAAGGAATGATACCGAAATTAATTAAGTTTGCCTTGTGAATTCTTGCAAAGGATTTTGAAATGACTGCTTTAATTCCAAGAAATTGAGGAGCTAATGCCGCATGTTCTCTTGATGAACCTTGTCCGTAATTCTCGCCTGCAATAATTATACCCGAGACAGCTTTTTTTGCTTTAATGTGGAAATCTTGATCGATACTTGAAAATGTGAATTCACTGATTTTTGGTATGTCAGATCTAAATGGTAAGACTTTTGATCCTGCGGGTAGAATTTGATCTGTTGAGATATTATCTTCAACTTTGATTATTACCTCAGCTGAAATCTCTGAATCAAGCGGTTTTTGTTCAGGTAATGGTTTTATGCCTGGCCCTCTAATAATTTTAACAGATTCCGGAGCAAATGATGGAGGAATTATCATTCTATCATCAATTACAATACTTTGCGGCATATTAAACTCAAATTTTTCTTTAATATCACGAGGATCTGCAATCCTGCCGCTAAGAGCAGAATAAGCAGCAACTTGCGGTGAAACGAGGTAAACTGATGCATCTTGAGTACCGGATCGTCCTTTGAAATTTCTGTTGAATGTTCTTAATGATACACCGTTAGAATTTGGTGCACTTCCCATTCCTATACATGGACCGCATGCTGATTCAAGAATACGAGCGCCGGCATCGATCAGTATTGATAAGGTTCCATCTTTTGATATTTGAGAAAAAACCTGTCTTGATCCCGGAGAAACAAATAGTGTTGTATTTCTTGCAATAACCTTATCTTTAAGAATTTGTGCAGTTATCCATAGATCCTTATAACTCGAGTTTGTACAACTGCCAATAGCAACCTGAGATATTTCGGTGTCTTCTATTTCTGATATTTCAACAACATTATCGGGAGAGTGGGGGCACGCAGCCATTGGAACCAGTTTATCAAGATCGATCTCAATAACTTCATCATAAACTGCGTCTTTATCTGCACTGAGTTCAATATAATCGTCTTCTCTGTATTGTAATTTAAGAAACTCTTTAGTTCTTTTATCTGATGGAAAAATTGATGCTGTAGCGCCTAATTCAGCGCCCATGTTGGTTATAGTAGCTCTTTCAGGAACATCAAGATAAGAAAGTCCTTCGCCATAATATTCAAAAACGGAATCAACTCCGCCTTTGACTGTTTTAATTTGTAGAATTTTTAAAATAATATCTTTTGCTGACACAAAGGGGTTTAATTTACCGGATAGTTTAACGCCGATCACTTTTGGTGTTTTGATATAAAATGGTTCACCTGCCATAGCACAAGCTACATCAAGTCCTCCGGCGCCTATTGAGAGCATCCCAACACCGCCTGCGGTAGGAGTGTGTGAGTCAGAGCCAAGAAGCGTTTTTCCCGGTTTAGCAAACCTTTCAAGATGTACCTGATGGCATATTCCGTTACCTGGTCTCGAAAAAAATACACCGTATTTTGATGCAACAGATTGAAGATAAAGATGGTCATCCATATTTCTATGATCAGACTGGATTGTATTATGATCAACATAGCTTGCAGAAAGTTCTGTTTTAACTCTTGGAACATTCATAGCTTCAAACTGCAGATAAGCCAACGTTCCGGTTGCATCCTGAGTAAGTGTTTGATCTATTCTGATGCCTATCTCTGAGCCGGCTTCATAATTACCATCGATCAAATGATTTTCAAGGATTTTATGAGTAAGCGTTTTCCCCATGAAAAAACTCCCGAATATACAACTTTGGATAATAAATTTAAGATATCGTGTTGTATCATAATTATATTGAAAAGTAAAGATTTATTGGATTTACCGGTGTATATTTAATTATTCAACAATTTTTTATTCGTTTAATAAAATCAAAAATTTTTATTTGACATTTTCAAAAATAATTAATATAAGATATTTCATGGAAAAAAACAAAGTATTAAATATAGCAAATGGTATAACCCTCTCAAGAATAATTTTCGGATTTGTTTTTCTGATTTTATTTTTTTTAATAAATCAAATTACTTTTAATAATTCACAAATAGTATTAATTAAAGTCATATCGTTTTTTGTATATTTAATTGCAATTATTACTGACGGATTAGACGGATATGCAGCGAGAAAATTAAAGTTGGTTTCTGATTTCGGTAAACATTTCGATCCGATAGCTGATTCAATTTTTTTTATAATTGTTTTTTCTACATTTACTTATATCAGATTAATGCCTTTGATTTTATTGATTTTAGTAGCAGTCAGAGAGGGGGCTATGCATTTTTTTATGCGCCCATTTTCTCAAAGAAGAGGTTTTTCTTTGCCGGCAAATATTTTTGGTAAAATGAAGACTGTTTTTCAAAGTTTATTTTGTGCTTTTATACTTTTAATGATAATAGCAGTAGATTATCGTTTAATTAAAATAGAACTTTTGACATCAATATCATTTTGGTTATTTATAATTCTGGTTATTAACTCATATTTAAGTCTATTTACCTATATTCCTCTTTTTATCAGGAATATAAAATCAAATATCTCTTAAAGAAATAAAAATTAAGACGAAAATATAATTATCCGTATAAGTACTTTGGTAGAGGGTGATTGTATGATCGGAAGAATTGATTATAACACATATTCAAGAGTTGCAGTGATGAATTCAAAACTTAACAGTTTTCTTAGGGACGCTTTGACTGCTAAAATTGAGATGACAAGTTCGATGAGCGGCTTGTCTCTAAAACCATCATCATCTGTAGATTACATCGGGAAGAATATTGATCTATATGCATAAAAATAATTCATGGCATCTCATTATCATTTAACGATTTTTCCATCAAAATCTTTACCAATAATTAATACTGCATCGAGTTGTCTCTCAGGTGAAATATCCCCTTGAATAATCCTGTTACATTTGATGAGATCTGCTATTTTTCTTGCTTTAATCTCAGAATTAGCTATCAATATTACAGTATGTTCATAAAAATGTTCTGTATTACCAACACTTTTAACATCGATGCCAAATGGGGTTAAAAATGATCTTGTTCTTGTGGCAAATCCAACAACATCTGTACCATTTAGAACCTCGATTACCGGTCTTCCTCCGACATCTTCTTCGATACTGTTATTTATACTTTCTGTTGATTCTTTAATGAGTAATCTTGCCCAGTTGCCATTGTTTTTTGGTATCAAAACAAACGGATAACCGGTTGTGTATTCTTTATCGCAATAAACTGTTATATTTTCCATACCCCTTGTCAGGTCGTAGTTATTGGCTATACCTCTTTGCGTTATTTCCTGATAGATATAAATAAGTTCAGATAATTTGATGTTTGTTTTTATTTTTGAAAATAACAATTCCTTAATAATTTTTTCCGGAATTATTAGATTATAAAAATTTTCAAAGGTAAATAAACTTCTGATGAAATTCTGAATTCTTCCAATCTGATCATAATCTGGATTTTTTTCTTTGTCGATATATGTAAGGTATTCTTTTGACTTGTCACCATCAAGAACAACACTTCCTTCAGGTATTCTTACTCCATTTACCTCATCTCTAATACCGTTTGTATTAATCGAAACACCGCCAATCAAGTCAATGAATTTTACTATAGTCTCTGAAGGTATTATACAATAGTAATTAATATCAATGTTTGTTAAGTCTTCAAAACTATTAATAAGTTCATTTTCACCTACTTTAGACTTAATAATCTCGGCGATTGTTTTATGTCCATATTTACTGCCAAAATTCATAAATGTTTCAGGCATAAAACTTACAATCATTTGTCTGTTTGTTGTTGTATTATATGAAATAATGGTTGCGGAATTAACTAAATCAAGACTGTTTGATGTTAAGAACAGGAAACTTATTACTTCACCTCTTTCAAAGGAGAGTTTGATCTTTTCTTTGTTTCTAAAGAAAAAGGGCGAAACAATTATTATACATAATAAAAAAATTATTGCATAAAGCAAAAAATTTCCTATAGATGTTTTTTTCTTAGGTTTTGAATTTAATGCCATATTTTATTTATCTCCGTTAAATAAATTGTGATTTTGTATATAGTCTATTACTTTGTCAGGAACTAAGTATTTTATTGTTTTACCTGTTGCAATTCGTGATCTAATTTCTGTTGAACTTATCTCAATTATCCGGTTTTTAACATACTGTATTGGTATAGTGCCGTTGTATTTATTTCCGTTTCTTGTAAGTATAATAAATTCAGAATTAGAACTTAAATAGTCAAAATCCTTCCAAGAGTTTAATCCGTCTAAAAGATCATCACCAATGATAATACCGTAATTTGTTATATTAGTAAAGTTACTTTTAAAATATCTGAGAGTCTCTGCTGTGTAGGAAACGCCACCTTTTAAACCTTCGATATCATTAACCGATATTCCATTTATACCCTCTATTGCAAGTTTTATCATATTTAATCTGTGACTAAAGCCCGGATCATTAATAAGGTTCTTATGAGATGGTTGATATGCCGGAATAAAAAATATGTGGTTATAATCGGTATTTTCTAGTACAGATAAACAAGTGAGTATATGGCCGGTGTGAACGGGGTTAAAAGAACCACCATAAATTGCTACTTTATTATATTGATTCATCTTTATTGGAGTAAACAGCATCTTTTAGTTTATAAATAAGTTGCTTAATGCCGAGTTGTGTTATAGAAGAAATTACTGATATATTTTCTCCGATAACATTTTTAAGTTCTGCAATCTTTTGCTCAGAGTTTTCAATATCAGCCTTAGTAACAGTTATAAAATGTTTTTTTGTTGCAAGTTTTTTTGAGTATCGTTCAATCTCAAGTTTTAATTTGTCATATTGTTCAAGGTAGTCATCGGTTTCAATATTTATCATATAAAGAAGTATGCCGGTTCTCTCAATATGTTTAAGAAATGCTAATCCGAGTCCTAAGCCATCGGATGCACCTTCAATAATTCCGGGGATATCTGCTACTACAAATGATTCATGTTCAACATTTACAACGCCAAGATTTGGAACTAGGGTAGTAAAAGGGTAATCTGCGATTTTAGGGCGTGCATTTGATATTACACTTAAAAAAGTAGATTTTCCCGTGTTCGGGAAACCCACAAGACCTACATCTGCTATAAGTTTTAATTCTAATCTGATTTTCATTTCTTGTCCCGGTAACCCGGGTTGCGCATATCGTGGTGCCTGGTTAGTAGATGTTGCAAAATGCATGTTTCCTCTACCACCTTTTCCACCTGTGATTAAAGTAAAAGGTGTTTTATTATTACCAAGATCTTTGATTAACTCATTTGTTTCATTGTCAATTATGATTGTACCGGGCGGTACTACGATTACAGAATCCTCACCGGATTTGCCTGACTTTTGCTTGCCTTCCCCCGGTGATCCATTATGAGCAAAAAAGTGTTTTTGCCTTTTTATGTTATATAGAGTTCGTACATTATCTCGTACAATAAAAATAACTGAGCCGCCATCTCCACCATCTCCGCCATTGGGTCCTCCAAATGGTATAAACTTTTCTCTTCTAAAGCTTACACATCCCTGACCACCTTTGCCGGATCTGACATTGATGACGGCTTCGTCAACAAAAAAAGACATAAATATTAGTCCTTAGAATATCGTAATTAAGCGGGATAAACGCTTATCGCTTTTTTATCCTTGTAAATACTCTCAAATTTTACAACACCGTCGGTAAGAGCGAATAAAGTAAAATCTTTTCCGCAACCAACATTTTTTCCGGAGAAAAACTTGTTTCCTCTTTGTCTAACAAGAATGTTACCTGCTTTTACTTCCATACCGCCATATTTTTTTACGCCAAGTCTTTTGCCTGCACTGTCTCTTCCGTTTCTTGTACTACCGCCACCCTTATGATGTGCCATATTAAACTCCTTTTATAGTTAGTTTAAGATAATCTTTATATTTATCCTCAATCAGTTTTAGACCAGTTATCAGATAGTTGGTATAGTATTTAATCTCTATTATACACCGATCATCCTCAACTTTAAGATTAAATAATAAATCGCCAATATCTTTAAAAGCGGTTTTTACACCCTTTATTGGTATTATCAGCTCTATTATTGTATAGACAAGAGTTGATACACCTGAACAAACAATATCACTACCTTTAACCGAAAAATTTGAATGCCCTTTAACAATAAGCTCTTTGAGGTATCTCTTTTGCTTATCTATTTCTAAAATGCACTGTATCACTAATTAAGCAGTGATTTTTTCGATTTTTACTATAGTATATTCTTGTTTGTGTCCTTTAAGTCGTTTATAATTTTTTCTTCTTTTAAATTTAAAAACAAGAACTTTATCATCTCTTTTATTTTCTACAACTTTAGCTGTAACCTTAGCATTTTCAATATATGGCTTACCGAATTTAACCTTGCTGTCTGATTCTATCAGTGACATTACTCTGTCAAATTCGAGAGTTGTTTCAGGTGCAATTTCCATTCTATCAATAGAAACTATATCACCTTCTTTAACTATATATTGTCTGCCTCTGTCATTGATTATTGCTTTCATCAATATCTCCTTTAAACAACTTTCTTATATAAGAACATCATTAAATGCACTTAGCTAAACAAAATTTTAGCAAATAATAATAATATTTGATTAAAAATAATGTTTTGTATTTAGATATTTATATTGGCGGTAATTTATCATAAATTAAGATAATAGTCAACAGTTTTATAATTTTTTATCTATACGGGGTGCGGATTTATTTTTTGGCAAATCTTCAAAGAAGTAATATAGAGATTTGTATTATTAATTCAGCGGGAGAGTCAGCGGGGACAACCTATGCCTGTCTAATCATGCTTAAAATAAACATCTCAGCAACCATAGGTTGTCCCCGCTGGTATTACCAAAAAAAAATATTTAAAATTTCCCCGCCATTTTTGCACATACTTTGACAAAAAAATCGTTTTTAATAAAAAGAAAAATAAAAAAATAAGGACACGCCATGAGAAAAAACAGAGAAAAAAAATTAAACGGTACATATTTTGTTAAATCAAATATAATTTCTGAAATAGCAAAGCAAATTTGCTCTCAAGAAACACAATATATGTTTATGGAAATTTTAGAAGAAGCGATGATTAAATTTAAAATAACAATTAAAAATTTTATCATTCTTAAAGATGAGTTTCAAATAGTTATTCAAACAATCGGTAAAACAGACATATCTGAAGTTATGCAGTGGATTAAACAGATATTTTCGATTAGATTTAATAAGAGATTTAACCGTATTGGCACAGTCTGGCGCAGTAGATTCAAAAGCATTCTACTCAAAGTCAAAGAAAATGTTGAAAAGTTTATAAAAATTATAAATGAATTGCCGGTTAAACTAAAATTATGTATAGTAAACGGAGAATACCGGTTTTCAGGATTGTACCATATAAAAAACAGAATTAATACTATCATTAACTAAATTGCCAAAATTTAAAATTGCCCCCACTTGATAATATTATTTATATATATATTGACAATAAAGGAGAATCTTTATATATAAGGTTTATGAATAAAATACAACATTTACCTGAAAGTTCAAGATTCTTTATTAAAAACAAGTCCGTATTAAGAAAAAAAATAATTAATAAGATTGAAGAATCATTTAAGAAGTGGAGTTTTTTTTCTATAGAATCTCCGGTAATCGATTATTATGATAATTATTATGATATCTTAACACCTCAACAAAAACGAGACAGTTATAAATTTACTGACAGAAATGGTGATCTTATAGTTCTAAGAAATGATCTGACCCTTTTTACAGCAAGGCTTGTTGCAACTCGTTCAATTATGGAAGAATCAGTTTATAAATACTATTATTCTGATTATATTTTAAAAGGGCAAGCAGGCGCAGATTCTCACGAGTTGTATCAGATCGGTTGTGAGATAGTTGGAGACAACTTTAGTTTTGAAGAAGTTGAATTACTTATAATCGCATTTGAAACGATAAAAGAGTTAAAAATAAAAGAGTATTCTTTTCATATTGGTGATATAACCATTCTTGAGTATTTTAAAAATAAATTTAATCTTGATGATGATACTTTTACTCGAATAAGAAATTATTTTAAAAATAAGGATAGAGAAGGTTTAGTGAATTTATTAAATATAACAGCTTCAACTGAGGTTTTATCAAAAGATTTAATTATTTTATTTGATTTTTGCGGGACTTACGATGAATTGAAATCATTATTGATAAGTCAAGAAACAAGGAATATTCTATCAGGTTTCTTTAATCTTGCTGATAATTTAAACAAACTGGGATATTCAGATTCTTTAATATATGATTTTTGTGAGCTTCCATCACATGATTATTATAGTGGTATTTATTTTAATCTTTATTGTAGCGGTATTCAGGTCCCTTTGTTGACAGGAGGCAGATACGATAAACTTTTCGGCAAATTTGGAAGGGATAAATCAGCTGTTGGTTTTACATTCTGGCTTGACCCTTTAGAGATAATAATTGATTTATCGAGCTTAGTTTCTGATTTAAATAGTAATGAGATTTGTCAGATCAATGATATTTCAGATTTTACAGAGATAATTGATAAGGTAAGAAAAGGTGGTATCGTTGATGTCAGATATAAATAATATGATTACAATAGCTGTTCCAAAGGGAAGAGTTTTAATTAAATTGACAGAATATCTGGCAAATATTGGAATAAAGATAGAAGAAATATCTCGACGGCTTGATTATATCGATAAAGAAAACGGGATTAGATTCTTATTTGTAAAGAATAGCGATGTTCCTGTATATGTATATAATGGTGTTGCAGAGCTTGGTATTGTAGGAAGTGATGTTCTTTATGAACACAATTGTGAGCTTTTACAATTAATGACCCTCCCATTTGGTGGAACTAAGATATGTATAGCAGGATATAAAAAGGATTCAGATCTGTTAAACGGTTCATCCAAAGACGATATGTTTATTAAAGAGATTAGAATAGCGACAAAATTTGAAAAGTTTACAAAAGATTATTTCAAAACAAGAAATATACCAATAAGATTGATAAGTCTCACCGGTTCTGTTGAATTGGCTCCAATATTGGGTTTATCTGACCTTATTGTTGATTTGGTTGAAACCGGTCAGACTTTGATTGAAAACGACCTGTCTGTTTTAGATGTAATAGGTACAACTACTGTCAAGCTTGTTGCTTGTAAAGGTTTGTATAAACAGCGATTTAGGCAGATCGATACCTTTATTTCAAAATTAAAATTAGTGGAGAGTAAGAATGAAAAAAATTAATATAAAAGATGGTAATATAAGTTCATACTTAGATGTTACACTATTTGAACAGGATCTTATTACGGATACCGGCATAGATTTAGATGTGGAAATGATTAGAAAAAAGATTCTATTAGAAGGTTTTGATGCAGTATCTTTTTACTCAAAAAAATTTGATAACTTTGATTTAACAAAAGATAATTTTAGGGTTTCAAAAGAAGATATTGGTGTACTTTCTAATAAAATTGATAAAGATCTTTCAAAATCTCTTGAAATTGCAGTTGATAGAATAAGCAGTTATCATAAAAAACAACTTCTGTCTGATTATAGATTAGTAGATGAAGACAATATTATTATGGGTCAAAAGATATTACCATTGGATTCTGTTTGTGTATATGTTCCCGGTGGAAGGGCTTTATATCCTTCTACTATCTATATGTCTGTTATTCCTGCCTTGATCGCCGGTGTCTCAAGAATTGTTTTGATTAGTCCACCGAGAACTTTTATTGAATCTCCTGAAGTAGCAAGATTAATTGAAATTTTAGGAATAAATGAAATATATAGGGTAGGTGGTGCACAAGGAATATTTTGTGCGGCTTATGGCTGTGAAAACTTCAAATCCGTAGATAAGATAGTCGGCCCCGGTAATGCTTTCGTAGCAAAAGCCAAACAAAAAGTTTTTGGGCGCGTTGCTATTGATATGATAGCGGGTCCTTCTGAAATATTAATTATTGCAGATACTAAAGATACAAAAGATGTTAACGTTATTGCCGCAGATCTATTAAGTCAAGCTGAGCACGATCCAATGGCAAGGTCTATTGTTATGGGAATGTCAGAGCAATTTCTTGGTGAAGTAGAAAAAGAGGTTTATAGACAGGCAGCGTCCTTACCTGAACCAAATCGCAGTAATGCTATAAAATCACTGGATGATAGAGGAATAATAATAAAAGTTAATTCTATTGATGATATTATTAAAACGGCTAATTATATTGCAAGTGAACATCTCGAAATATTTTCTGATAACCATAATGAAATATTTAAATCTATTCAAAACGCCGGCTCAGTTTTTCTTGGTAAATGGACACCTGAATCAATAGGCGATTATATCGGCGGGCCTAATCATGTATTACCGACAAGCGGAACAGCAAGATTTTATTCTCCTCTAGGGGTGTATGATTTTCAAAAAAGGATGAGTTATATTGAGTTCAATAGAGAGGCGTTGTTAAAATACGGTCATCATGCAGCAAAGATCGCAAGGTCAGAAAAACTCGAAGCACATGCTCTCAGTTGTGAGATAAGGTATGATTATTAAAGGGTACTTTTAAAGTATGCTTTGCTACTAAATTACAACAATATATTTATTTTTGATCTCTTGTTCAGCTCTAAGCCAGTCAGATATAGAATCTCCGGGAAGATCGTTTTTTGTTCGTTCCTCAAATAATTCTTGTGCTTTCTTTTCTGTAAGTTTAGATAATTCAAATTTTGAAATGCAAAATTTTCTATTTTCTTCGATAACTTTAATGAATTGATCAATGCTTAACGGACAGATGAATTTTGACAGGTAATTTTTTTTTGCTCTGTTGAAGAAAAATTTATAAGTTACAGAGTTCCTTTTTTCAAGGTAGAGGCTGATATCCGATTTAATCTCTTCTTCAATCTCTTCCTGTTCGGCTTGAGTAAGATTATCAAAATAAATATTACATAAATACTCTTCATAATCTATATATAAAGTTTTTAACAACTGTTTGTTGTCGTTTTTTTTGTTGGAAGCACTCTGATCTAACAATTTATAAATATTCGAGTATTTAATGAAGCTTAGCAGTCTCTTTTCTTCCATTTGGATGATTGAATTCTTCTGTGCCATAATTACCTCTGTATCAATGTATTAATCTAAAAATAACTCAATATTATTTTCAATAATAATTTTTCTTTGAAATGCCGGATTATACTGAGATGAATCTTTAAAATCATTTATAATAATATCATAGCATTCTATAGCTTTATCAATTTCATTGTTGTTTTCATAGATGTTGCCAAGTGTAAAAAGAGCAATCGGTTTAAAATATACAGGTGTATTTTCAGTATTAAAACCTTTAAGGATTTCAATAGCTTTGCTAATATCACCTTTGTTGTTGTATGCAAGTGCCAAGAAAAAATTTGCTTTTGGAATTAAGTAATGGTTTTTGTTTTTATTGATAAATTGTTCAAAATAAACTATTGAATCATCAAATTTATTAATATTATAATAAACATAAGCTTTATAAAAAAGCGCTTTTTTCGCAGATGTACTCAACGGGTATCTTACAATAACAGGATCGATAACTTTCATAATATCATCTTCTAAAAGCATTTTAGATTCAATATTAGGCATGGAGTCAAACTCGTTTAATTCAAACAATACTTTTTCATAAAGTCTTGATGCCTTTTGTTCGTATGAATTCATTACGATAACAATTGTAAGGGCGACTAACGAAACAAATACTAATAAACTAATAATTATAACCGTAAGTTTTGAGCCATTTTTTGATTCTTTTTTGAAATTTTCCAATATACTGTTTGCCATTTTACTATTCTCCAAATTTATTTATATTTAATTCTTTAATAAGTCGTGCAAGGTAGGTTCTTTGAATATCTAAAACAGTTGATGTTTTTGTTTGATTCCAATTATTATTCCTCAACGCCTTAATAATATACTCTTTTTTAAAAGAATCTATCGCGTTTTTTAAGCTGCCGGTTACCCTATCTTTAATATCTAATCCATTAAAAATTGCTTCATTCAATTTGTTGTCGTCACCGGTTATTACAGCTCGTTCGATAAGATTCTTCAATTCCCTTATGTTACCGGGCCAATCATATTCAATTAATAAATCTATAACTCTATCTTCAAAACCGATAATTTCTTTACCGTATTTTGCATTATACATTTTTAAAAAGAAAATTGCAAGTGTTTCTATATCTTCTTTTCTATCTCTTAAAGCTATTGTTTTGAGAGGGATAACATTTAAGCGGTAATATAAATCTGGTCTGAATAATCCTGATTTTGTCATTTGATAAAGGTCTTTGTTTGTTGCTGCAATAAGCCGTATCTCTGTTTTTTGAGTTTCGTTTGAACCTAAAGCTTCATAAGTTCCTGTTTCTATTAATCTAAGAATCTTCGACTGTATCGATAAGGGCATCTCTCCGATTTCATCTAAAAAAAGTGTCGATTTGTTTGCTGTTGCAATTTTACCGGCATAGTTTGAATCTGCGCCTGTATAAGCCCCCTTAATATGCCCAAAAAGTTCATTCTCTAATAAATTTTCAGGCAATGCACCACAGTTAATTGATATGAGTTTATTGGATTTTCTGGAAGAATATTTATGTATGTAGTCGGCTAATATTTCTTTTCCTGTACCGGTTTCACCGGTAATTAATATTGTTGAGTCAGAAAGTGCTACTCTATGAGCAATTTCTAATAATTTTTTAAATTCAAGTGATTTAGAATCAAGTAGTAAATCTTTGTTAAAATCGCTGTTTTTATTTATGAAATTATTGGTATTGATGATAAAGTCAATAAAAAATTTTATTAGATACGATAAATTTTTATTTTTATTAATATCAATTGCAATTATTATTTTTACGGAATCTTCAGAAATTTCTTCTACTATTAAATCCAAATCTTTTTGAATAGCTTTATTTACTATTTTAACAATATTTGATTTATTAATATTATTATTTGTCGTAATTCGTATTTTTTTATAGAACGGTTTATCAGAAATGCCATTAATTATCAATAAATCAGAATTTCTGTCTGTCCATAAAACTACTATTTCAGTGTTATATACTTTTTGAAATAAGAGAGATAACCTTTGCATGTAAGGAAAATTGTCTGACATAAATGCTCTTTTTTAATTAAAGCCGGATTAAATTCTGCTTTATTAGTTGGAAATATTAATAACATTTTTTAAATTCATAAAATATTTAACTAAAAAAACACAAGGTATAAAACCCTGTGTTTTTATTATTTGTCGATAAAATACTCTATTTATCTTTTGATTTAAGCATATCTCCAATAGTAAAAGTTGTGTCGCTGCCTTTATGATGAAGAAATTCTGCTACTTTCTTCTTTTCCTCTTTTTGAATCAATGATCGTACCGAAAGAGAAATCTGTCTTTTGTTTTTATCGAATTCTTGCACGAATGCTTTAACCTTTTTGCCTTTCGGATACTCTGTCGAAAGTATAGCTTTATTCTCGCTGATTCTACCATAGCCGATCTCTTTTAGTGGTATATAGGTATTTATTAGGTCTGTAAGAGAAACATAGACACCGTTCATTTCATCTGAAGATAATACGGTACATTCTATTGTATTTGTTTCTTTGTCTATCAAACTTTCAATAGAGTCCCATGGGTTGTTTTCAAGTTGTTTAAGTCCAACTTTGATTTTGTTTTTACTTTTATCAAAATTAATAACTTTAACCTCTAACTCATCTCCAACCTTGAATCTATCTTGAATAGTTGTTTTTTCGGTCCATGAAACATCGTCTGCATGTAAAAGAGCATCAATTCCTTCATCTAGTTCAATAAAAGCACCAAAACTGGTTAATGATTTTACTTTTCCTTTTACGATATTTCCCTCTGCAAATTTTACAGAAGCATTATCCCAGGGATTTTCAAGAAGATGTTTAAGACTTAAAGTAATTTTTCTACTTTCATCATCAATATTAATTATTTTAACATTAACTTTTTGACCTTGTTTTATAACATCGTCCGGTTTAGATATGTTTTTTGTCCAAGATAAATCTGATATATGTATAAATCCGTCAACGCCATCAATTATTTTTACAAAACAACCGTATGTTTGAATGTTAGAAATAGTTCCTGTGACGGTATCATCAATGCTATATGTTTTTTTGAATACTGTCCACGGGTCATCTGTAAGTTGTTTTAATCCTACTGCTATCTTTCCCTTATTTTTATCAATATTAAGTATCTGAACTGTTAGAAGATCTCCGGATTTTAAAATATCTTTAACGGTATCAGTTTTACTCCAAGAGATATCTTTAATGTGAAGTAGAGCATCGACACCGTTGATATCAATAAATGCCCCGTATTCTGTAATATTCTTTACAACACCTTTAACTGTTTCACCTACAGATCTTTCTTCAAGAAATTTCTTTTTTTCAATTTTTGAAAGATTACCAAGGTATTTTCTTCTGTTGCCTATAAAAGACTCTGCTTCTTTATTATTATTATTATTTTTAAGGTTCTTTGACTTATGTTGCTGTTGCTGTTGTTGTTGTCTAATTTCCATTTTTTCGATGAAAAAATTTATTTTAGTGTTTACATAGCTTTCCGGATTATCAATTTTTTGATGATCAAACGAACTGAATGGAATAAAACCGATAAGAGATTTATACTTAACGGTAAAACCACCTTTGTTAAATCCGGTAACAATTCCTTCAACGGGATCACTGTTTGAAATAATATCTTTTATCTGTTCTTTTTCATTAAGCTCATCAGCTTTTTTCTTTGAAACTACCGGTTGTCCGTTGTTACCTTCCGTTCTTAAAAGAAAAACTTTTACCTTATCATTTATTGAAGGTTCTGTATCGAATTCAACTACAGGAATCTGTGCTTCTGATTTGCATCCGCAATCGACAAAAACCGTATCCTGGGAGATGTCAACAACAATCGCTTCTATGATTGTATTCTCCTCAACATTAGCAATGCCACCGCATGCATTCTCAAAATCAACTACATTCTCTTGTTTAGGTACCATGAAAAACTCCAACTTAAAATTTAATATATGACAATATTTTATCTACTACTTCGTTAAATGACAACTCTGTTGTATCTATATAAACAGCATCGTCAGCTATTTTTAAAGCACCAAATGCTTTTGTTTTATCATTATGATCCCGATCAGCTATGTTTTTATAGATAGAGTCATAATTTGAATCACCAGAAGTTTCTTTAAGTCTTCTTTCGGCTCTGACTTCAACTGATGCATCAAGGTAAAACTTGTAATCCGCATCCTTAAAAACCACCGTTGTAATATCTCTGCCATCCATAATAACCGGAACTGATTTGGAATACTCATTAAGAACACTGTTAACCTTTTCCCGAACACATATTAACGACGAAACCGGAGAAACCAATTCATTAACTTCACGGCTTCTTATATCATTTTTATATGCTGTACCGTTAATGTAAATTTCTTCATCTTTTAGTACAATATTCAAGTTTTTTAATAGTTTTTCTATATCATCATATAGACTTATTTTTAAATTGCTGTCAAGTATTATTTTAGTAATTGTTCTATAAATTGCACCGGAATCTACATGTTTAATTCCCAGTTTTTCGGATATTACTTTACATACAGAGCTTTTACCGGATCCGGCAGGCCCATCTATTGCTATTTTAATATATTTTTTTGTATTCATAGGTATGTTTTTAAAAATCCTCCTCTCCAAATTTATCGCTTTTTAATTCATTAATTTGAGGGAGATCTTTAATTGTTCTTAGATTAAACATTTTCAAAAATAGGCTTGTTGTGGAATATAAAAGCGGTTTACCCACAGCTTCTTTTCGTCCCGAAATTTCAATTATACCTTTTTCTAATAGTGTTTTAATACTGTTATCGGAAGCTACGCCTCTGATGTCTTCTATCTCGGCTTTTGTTACGGGTTGTTTATAAGCAATAATTGACAGAACGGTCATCATTGATCTGCTTAAACCGGCTTTTGGTTTGTTGTCATAGTGCTCTTTAATTCTATAATAAATAACTTTTTTCAGTTTTATAGAAACACCTTCTGTATCCTCGACTAACTCAAATCCATGATGGTCCTGATAGTGAGAATTTAAGTTGTCTATAATAGATCGAACATTGTCCTCGTCAATAGCAGTTAATTTTGAGAGTTTACTGATTGAAACAGTTTCTTTTTCATAAAATAAAACAGCTTCAACCAGCATTTGATTCTCTGAATCTTCCAATATATATCCTTTATTGTTTTTTTTAATATTATTTCTGCATAAAAACATATTTTAATATTAAAAAACTGTTTTTTAAAATATGTTACTTAAAATATGTTACTTAAAATAGTTCAACAACTTTTTTTAATAAAAAAATTATAAACAAATGCAGATAATTATCTTTCTATAAATACTAACATAAAATCCAAAAAAAATTAATATATTATTTTAAAATTCAAATATAATTATTGACATTTTAAATTGTTAATATTATAAATACTTAAATAATTGTACAAAGCCGTTAAAGGAGATACTATGTTAAGAACTTATTTAGTTGTTTTTATGTTATTGATCGGTTCAGTTTTATTAAATGCTCAAGGTGCTGTTGATATAGCAAGTACACAGGCAAGGATTGATGTATTAAAATCACAGAATGAAACATTATCATCTGAGATTACTCAGCTTTCAACATCAAACAATACATTATTGGAAGAAAAGAGACAGAATGAGACATCTATATTTCAAATGAATGCAATATTAACAGATTTAAAAACAAAGTCAGCGATTATGCTGGTTTATTGGAGAAATATTTATGACACTACTGCTAAAGCACAAGCTAAAGAGGCTTATGATAAAAGTGTTGAAGCTATAAATAGGCTAACTCGAAGAATATTTGAGTTAACCATTAGAAATAGACAGATTCAATTAGAGTTAGATAGAAACTTTAATAGTATATATGTAAAACAAGCGGCAATAACCAGAAATTCACTTGATATTAAAAGAATGTCAGATCTTATTGGTCTAACAGGTGGTCAAACAGGTATTGTAGAAGATTATATTAAAGCTATTGATGAAATATCTGCTCGTGTCCAAACCTTAACACAGTAATAAAGCATAATAAAAAAAAGGCTGTCGAATGACAGTCTTTTTTTTTAGTTATAATTCAAATCAGGTATTTCACCCTTCCGGTACAGGCGATATGCCTAAAGTTATTTTTCTTGTTTAATTCTATCAATTGCGTGTTCTATTCTTAAACGAACCTTTGATCTTCCTAATATTTTAATAACAGGTACAAGTTCAGGGCTTCTATCGGTTCCTGTAAGTGCAATTCTGATCGGCATAAAAACTGCTCCGGCTTTAACACCATATTTAACTGAGAGGTCATAAATACTCTGCTTTATTTGATCATCATTTAACGCGTCTATATTACCAATTATATTAATTGTGTCGTTTAGAATAGATATGATAGTATCTTTTTCTATATTTTTGGGATAAATTGCTTCCCATTTCCGATACTTCGGTATATCTCCTAACATATAATCGATCAATTCAGGAGCATCACTCAGAAGTTCAAGGCGTTCTTTTATCAATGGTATAAGTGAAATAATAAAATTCTTAAGCTCGCCGTTTGTGTTTTCATTGATAATCCCATCTTTTATCAGGTATGGTTTAATTAATTCAAAAATCTCCAAGTCAGTTTTTTGTCTAATGTACAATCCGTTAAACCATTGAAGCTTCTTATAGTTAAAAACGGCCGGTGCTTTATTAATTCTTTCAATATTAAATATTTTGCCAAGCTCTTCTAATGAAAATACTTCATCCTTGTCATTGAAAGACCATCCTAGAAGTGCAATGAAATTTACAATTGCTTCCGGCAGATATCCGGCGTTTTTAAATTCTAATAAGTGAGTAGAGCCATGTCTTTTAGAAAGTTTTTGTCCGTCTTCTCCCATGACCATAGGAAGATGACAGAATTCAGGAGTTGACCAACCGAATGCTTTGTATAGTAATATATGGTTAGGTGTTGATGGAATCCACTCTTGTGCTCGTAATACATGGGTAATTTCCATTAAATGGTCATCAACAATATTAGCAAGATGATATGTTGGAAAGCCGTCAGATTTCAATAAAACAAAATCCTGTAATGTCGCATTAGGTACTTCAATTTTACCTAAAATTTTATCTTCAAATGATGTAACGCCATCAAGCGGCGCCTTAAATCTTATCACCGGAGTACCCCCGGATTTTTCAAATGCTTCTTTTTCTTCTTTACTGAGATCACGGCAATGTCTGTCATATCCCGGAGGAAGTTTGTTAGCTTCCTGAATTTTCTTTATTCTTTCCAGTCTTGCGGAGTCGCAATAACATTTATAAGCCCAGCCCTTTTGTACAAGCTCTTCTGCATATACTTTATAAAGATCGAGTCTTTTTGATTGAAAATATGGTGCAAATTTCCCTTCTTTTAAAGGACCTTCATCATAATGAATCCCAAGCCAATTAAAAGTTTTAAAAATATCTTCAAGAGCGCCATCAAAATATCTTGTTTGATCAGTATCTTCGATTCTTAAAATGAATTCTCCGTTGTTAGCTTTAGCAAAAAGGTAATTAAATAGTGCTGTTCTTACCCCGCCTATATGTTGATAACCGGTAGGTGAGGGAGCATATCTAACTCTTACTTTATTATTCATAGTTTTTCCTCTTTTTATATAAATCAAAAATCTTATATACAAAAATTCTTTATTAATTACAAGGTTATCTTTTTATTATTTAATAAATCTGAAAATAGAAAATATCAATTCGAAATAAAAATTAGTATAATTAATTTTATTTTTTTAGTAAATTGTTATAGTATTAATAGATATATAGATATATATGGAGATATAAGATGCTTGAAGATGATGTTGTAATTTTGATTGCAGAAGATGATGACGGACATGCAGAACTAATCAGAGAGCAGTTTACTGAAGCTGGTGTTAATAATAAAATAATAAGATTCTGCAATGGATTAGAACTGATAAATTTTATAACTGATGCTAAATCAAGACCGCCGGAAGGTGTTTTTTATCTTATATTGTTAGATATAAGAATGCCTGTTGTTGATGGTATCGAAGTTTTGAAGAGAATAAAAAGCGATAATGATTTAAAAAATATTCCGGTAATAATGCTAACTACAACAGATGATCCAAATGAAATTGAGGAGTGTTACAAAATCGGATGTAATTGTTATATAACAAAACCTGTTGATTTCATTAAATTTTCTGAGACGATAAAAAGACTAGGACTCTTTATTAAAGTTGTAAAGATTGCAAAAGTTTAAGGGGGAATATTGTCATGCAAGATAGAAATCCTCTGAAAAATATTTTAATTATTGAGGATGATATTGGTATTGCGATGCTTGTTTCGGGCGAATTAAATGATATGGGATTCTCTGTTGTTCATAAAGAAAGGTTTACTGATGTTTTTAATCTGATAAATGAATCAAATTTTTTTATTGTGATTATGGATTATTCGTTACCGGATATGTCAGGTGTTGAATTTCTTAAAAGAATAAAAGATTTTGATATTAAAATGCCACCATTTATTGTTACAACCGGTATGGGTGATGAAAGAGTTGCTGTTGAGATGATGAAACTTGGGGCAAGAGACTATATTATAAAAGATTTATCTTTTATAAGCATACTTCCGGAGATAGTGAAAAAAGTCTCGAAAGAGATTGATAATGAGAATAAACTTAGTTTAATAATTTCAGAAAAAGAGCAGTCTGATCAAAAGTTTAAATTTATTTCTGAGAATATCGGTGACGGTATAACTTTAATTGAGAATGAATCAGTAATTTACAGAAGTCCTTCTTTATATAAAATGCTCGGATTTAATGAAAATGAGATTGATGGATCTGTGCAGGCAATTTTTAACGGAATACATAAAGATGATAAAGATGAGGTTATAAGGAGAATAGAGCTTGGCAAGCTTAATAAAAGTGCTAATGATATATTTACTTATAGATTCATTAAAAACGATGGGGCAATTATATGGCTTGAAGATGAGATAAGACGATACTATGATAATAATAATAAAGTAACAGTAGTTACTTGTACAAGAGATGTCACAGAGCGGATGAATAATAATCAAAGACTGCTTGAATCTGTAAAAGAGAAAGAGGTTTTATTAAAGGAGATCCATCATAGAGTTAAAAACAATCTTCAGATTATAACGAGTTTATTAAGTCTTCAGGCAAATCAGATAACTGATCCTGTATCAAAAAGTTTTTTTCTTGAGATCCAAAACAGAATAAGGGCTATGGCAATGATTCATGAACACCTTTACAGATCGAGTGATATAACGATTATTGATTTTGGTGAATATGTAAAGGGTCTTTTGCCGCTTATTCTTGGAAACTTCAGTCGTAAAACAATTCAACTTCATATTGATATAAAAAATATTTTTTTTGATATAGATACAGCAATTCCTTCCGGATTAATTATTAATGAATTGATTACAAACTCAATTAAATACGGATTTTCTGATACACTTGAAAGGAAGCCGCTTATCTTTGTCTCACTTCATAAGACCGAAAGAAAATATCATATGTTAATTAAAGATAACGGTATTGGTCTTCCGGAAAAAATTCTTAGAGAAGGCAGTAACTCGCTTGGTTTAACATTGGTAAATGCTCTTGTTCAACAGTTGTCAGCTGATATCAAGATGTATAATGAGAACGGGGCGGTGTTTGAATTAACTTTCAGTCATGATTAATATATTTTTTATTTTGTAAAAGGAGGTTTTATATGGTTTGTCATGAAGTGGATTATAAGATTAGCGGGGATGACTTGCAAATCGTGGAGGTTGAGCTGGACCCGGGTGAAAAGGTTATAGCTGAAGCCGGATCTATGCTTTATATTGAGGATGGGATTACATATGAGGCAAAACTCGGTGACGGGTCTAACATAAATGAAGGGTTTATGTCTAAGTTGATCAGT
>CAZSQU010000009.1:0-18025 GCA_964608985.1 uncultured Spirochaetales bacterium | reverse complement strand
TATGTTAGACCCGTCACCGAGTGTTAACCAAGGATTCACTATTTCTCACACATTTTACCAATAATGGCACAGGTAAGAAAAAAGTAGCATTTGCAGGTAATTACCCCGGTAAAATTGTTGCTATGGATATGAGCAAAATTCAGGGGCATCTTGTCTGTCAAAAAGATGCTTTTTTATGTGCAGCATTTGGAACTAAGATAGATATTGAATTCACAAAAAAGATAGGTGCAGGATTATTTGGAGGAGAAGGTTTTATTCTACAAAAAATAATAGGTGATGGTATGGCTTTTATTCATGCCGGGGGACATATAATTGAAAGACAGCTGAATAATGAAACCATATATGTAGATACCGGATGTATAGTAGCTTTTGAGCCGTCGCTTTCGTATGAGATTCAAAAAGCCGGTAATCTTAAAACTATGATTTTTGGTGGCGAAGGGATATTTCTTGCAAAGCTAAGCGGTACAGGAAGATTATGGCTCCAGTCATTGCCCTTATCAAGACTGGTCGGTAAACTATCAGCAGCATTAGGTACACAAAAAGGAGAAGGATCATTACTTGGCGGGCTTTCAAGGGTTTTTGAGCAATAAAAAAATTAATTTATGTAAAAAAACAATCTATTTTTTTTATATATAAAAATTAATGTTAAGATAGCCGAAGTAAAATATTTTAAGTAAAAAATTATGTTTAAAAGATTTGTGTCGGCTATTTTTTTTATTTTAACATTATCAACGCTTTATTGTGCAGATCAAACAGCAGATATCACGATCTATGATGCTATTGATATGGCTTTAGGATTGAGTTTGAGTTCTCGTCAAAACAATCTTATGCTTAAGAGATTGGAGTTGGAGATTAATACGGCATGGCTTAGACCGATTTTTGATCCTACATCTTTATCCTTATCTGTTTCGGGGGGATATAATCAAACTAATGAGAATTCATCTATCGGTATAAATATTGGTGTTTCGCATAATATTGATATGAATTCTATAACAGATGTTTATAAAACTGTTTTGGATTGGCAAAACGGACAGATAACCTATGACAAAGCGAAGGGGGTTATTACCGGAAGTGTTATTAAATCATATTTAAAAATCATATTGTTAAAACAGCGTATAGATTTCATCAATGAAACAATTCGTCAAGCAAAAATAGTTTTCGACAATATATCTGATCAGTATAGAAGAGGATATGTATCTGAGATTCAAAAATTAAAATCAGAACTTAATTATCTTACTTTGATTCCCGATTTGGAAAGTTTAAATAGTAGTTATAAAAATGAGATTAATAATTTCAGATTCATAACCGGTATAGATGAAAATTGTAGAATTAATTTTTTAACACAAATTCCGGATTTTGCTATTGAAAACATAACTATGAATAATTCTATGATTGATCAGAATATTGATTTAGCTTATTCGAGAATGGCAGAAAAAATTGCACAAAATATTTTGACCGATTCAATATTCAATATGATCCCATCTTTAAGAGTCCAGTATTCTATGAATACTTCATCCGGACTAAACGGGGGTGATAATGTCGAATTTTCACAACCGGCTAATTCTTTTAGTTTATCATTATCCATACCTTTAGATGCATATCTACCGTTTTCGACCGAGCATAATTCTATTATATCAAACAGATATAAACTCGAAGAATCACGATTATCAACTCAAATAAAAATACAAAGGCTGTTGATTGACATTGATGCGCTTATTAATAAAATTAATAGTCAAAGGGATAAATTGACTATGTTAAGCATTAATAGAGAGATTGCAAATAGAACATTTTTGTTGGTTCAGAATGAATATAACCTTGGAAATGTCTCAATTGACGATTTGATTGAAACAAAAAATGATCTTAATGAGATTGAATTCTCTATTATGAGTGCCAAATCTGAAATCCTGAACACTATTGTTGATCTTGATCTAATAATTAATAATGATTTTGAGTTTTTTAGAAGGATTATAAGATGAAAAAAATTGTAATAACTCTTGCTGTTTTTTCTATTTTTTCTTGTGTTTTTATTTTTGCAGATGATCTTGCTGAAGTTAGAATAGAACAGATAACAATTAGGGATAGTTTTGATACTATACAATACGGTGCCAGACTTGAACCCAATTTTATCTATGAATATTTTGCTCCAATAACCGGTATTGTTGATACAATTTTTGTTGCAGAGGGGAATTTTGTCAACGCTGGGGCACAGATATTGTCGATAAGACGCAGAAATCAATCAGAAAGCTTTCAACCGGTAATTGTTACCGCTAATGTATCAGGTGTTATTACTGATTTGACTGTCAGGAGATCAAGCGAGGTCGTTGAACGGAACGCAATATTCAGTATAGCAGATATTTCAAGATATAAAATGAATTTACTTATAAGCGATAAGGATATTCCGTTGTTGCGAGTAAACGATACAGTATATATAAAAGACGGAGATAGAATTACAGGAAGAATCACAAATATATCAATGCTTCCGGATATGCGTACCGGCTTGTTTAATGTTGAAGTGAGTTTTTCAAGATCACCTTCATTGTTTTCCGGTAAATTTGTATTGGTAGAAATGAGAGTCAATCCATTTTCAGGAATTATGATTAATAACTCAAGAGTAATAAGAAAGTTCGGTAAGACTTTTGTTTTTGTTTATCTTGACGGCAAGGTTCAAATGAGAGAGATCGCTATTGACAGAGTTATTGGTGAGGATGCAATTGTTTCTTCCGGATTATCACAGGGTGAAAGTATTGTAACATGGTTTAGCAAACGGCTTAATGATGGAGATCAGGTGGTTATTGCTGCTCGAAGACCGCAAACAGGACAGTCCGGCAGTCAGGGGCAACAGCAATGATCAGTTTCTTACTCTCAAAAAGACGGGTAATTCTATTTATCATAATCCCATTAATTATATTTGGTATTTATTCATTACTCGATATGCAGGTAAAATTATATCCTAACACAAGAAAACCTGTAATTATGGTTGACATTGTTCATCCGAGCTTTACTTCAGAAGATTTTTATGATAATTACGGAGAATTAATCGAACAAAAGCTAAATTCTATAAGTGATGTTGATACTATATCATCTCTTTATTCCTCCGGAAAAAGTGAATTTGATATTGAGTTTGATTGGGAGATAGACATTGAGGCAGCGTATATCAGGGTTAATCAGATCTTGGATTCGATTAAAGGTCAATTACCCGAAGAATCTGAGGATTATAGAGTATTTTACTCGAGATTCTTTTCAAGTTATCTTTCAATAGCGATAACTTCAACTGAAACAGACTATAAGGAGTTATATAGTATAGTTTATCCTGTTTTAAGTAGGGCATTAACAGGAATTGAAGATGCTGATTCGGTTGAAATTATTGATATTGAAGAGCTCAAGGCTGAGGTTATTCTTGATGAAACAGCTGTTCTAACATACGGTCTTAATACTGATGAGATAATACAAGCGATCAGATCAGGCTATAGAAATCAATCACTCGGATCATTTAGTCAGAATAACAATTCGTTTAGCTTGAGGATTGACAAAGGGGTTGATTCAATATTTGAGATAGGTAATATACTGATACAAATAAAAGGAAATAAAAAAATATTTCTAAAGGATATTGCAGAAATCAATGTTAATTACGATCTTCCTCGAAATCTTTATAGGACGAATGGGAAGAATTCAGTTCAAATTCTTGCTATTCCAAAACCTGATGGTAATCTTAAGAATCTTTCAAGGGATATTAATAATGCTATAAATAGTGTCCGTGGTCAACTTCCGGCTGATCTCGAATTTGTTACATTGTTGGATCCCGCTGAATTTGTTGACAAATCTATACAAAATGTAATTATTTCAGCTCTAATTGGAGGCATACTTGCAGTTTTAATAATTTTCTTGATTTTAGGTGAGTTTAAAAATACAATAATAATTGCATTCTCGATACCGATAACAATTATATTAAGCTTTATACTGATGAAATTGTTTAATCTTACCATAAACCTTATTTCTTTAAGCGGTATAACACTTGCCGTCGGTATGATTGTTGATGCTTCCGTCGTTATAATGGAGAATATTCACAGGCACAAATTAGAGAATCCCGGCGGTGATCTTAAAAAAATTATTGTTATATCAGTAAATGAGGTTACAGGAGCTGTTTTTGCTTCAACAATAACAAGTATATGTGTTTTTCTACCGTTATCATTTACTTCCCCTCTGGCAAATGCAATTATGGGAGAATTGGCAAAAACTATTATTTTTACTTTGATTGTTTCTATGATAGTATCAATAACTGTTATTCCTGTTGTTTTTTATTATTTGTATAGAGGGGAGAAGAATTCTGATACTAAAAAAAATCGTTTAACAAAATTATCTACTTCACTATTTCAGCGATTGATTAATCTTTACTCAACGGTATTAAGATGGATACTATATAGAAAAAAAATATCATTAATAATGATTGTCGGATCTTTTATCGTTCTGACAGCTTTGATTATTTTTGTTTTGCCATTAATCAGAAAGGAGATTGTTGCTGATCCACGAAGTGATAGGGTAGCTTTCAGATTTAAAAATTTTAATTGTACAGATAAGACTGAATTAATACGAATTATGGAGCCGATAGAGAAGGCAATATTAGAAGCATTTCAAGGGGATATTGTTTCAAGCAATACTAATTATTTTAGTGAAAATTCCGGCAGGATACTTTTTAAACTCAAATCAAGCCGTTTATTGGATTCGACAATAGAGAGACTCAATGATATGTATCCAACTAATACTGAATGGCGTTTTGATATAATGCCATGGGATCCTTCAAAGTTGCCATTGCCTCGAACATACGATCTTACTATTACTGTTCATGGACCGGAAAGAAATCAAAAGATTATTCTTATGGAAAAGATAATTGATCTTATTGAAAAAGAGGAGATCTATCGGAATGTTTATTCGGTTCCTAATACAGCAAAATCAAATGAAATCATGTTGATACCAAGGTACGAGGTACAGAAAGAATTTCCTGCCTATAATCTAACAAAACTTGGCTCTTTGATTAGGTTCATTCTTAATGGTTCTACTGTATTAAAATTTAATGTTGGGAATGATAAGATACCAGTTAATCTTAGATATAGAGAGAATATGATCAATTCGATTGATGATATAAACAATTATAATATTTTTTATGATGATAAAGGCATACCCTTAAGACATTTTTTTGATTTTTCAGAAAGGGTGAGTCTGAGTGAAATGTCATTATCTGATGGTAATGAAACATTTTCTGTTTATGCAAATATGAAACGGGATGATCCAAAGTATCTTAGGTCCGGTTATGAACAGCGAGTTCAAGGTATTATTAATGCTAATCTTCAGGTTCCGGACGGGTATTCTATAGTGTTTGAGGATACTCAAAAGATTATTAATGACTCTATTAGTTCTCTTTTAATGGCTCTTGCAGTAAGTATATTATTAATATATGTAGTTCTCGGGATCCAGTTTAATTCTACAAGGATACCTTTGATTATAATTATCTCAATACCATTGGGGCTTATAGGGGTATTATTGAGTCTGTTTATATTTAATTCGACAATATCATTAAATTCATTGCTTGGAATGATACTTCTTGCCGGTATAGTTGTAAATAATTCAATTATTATAATTGATTTTTATATTGCATACAAAAAAAGAATATCGGATAGCATTGATCTCCTGGTCCGTGTTTGTGAGCTTAGATTTACGCCTATTATCATGACAAGTACAACAACTATTCTTGGTATGTTACCTCTCGCTCTTGCTTTGGGTGACGGTACAAATATTATTCAACCGTTAGGAATAGCTGTTTGCGGTGGTTTATTTTTGTCTACTTTTTTGACGCTTTTTATAATACCGGCAATATTAAACTTAATTAATATAGGTAAAGAGGATTCTTAAATATTTCATAGTATAATGAGTTACAACTTGACTGTAAGTATTCGGCTTATTATATTTTTTTTTAAAAATAAGGAGTTTTGGTATGGACTACGATAGAATGACAATAATGGTTCAGAAAGCTATACAGAGTTCGGTAAATACCGCTCATGAGTACAATCACACTGAGATAGATATTGAACACATTTTATATAATTTGATTGATCAAAAAGAAGGGATTACAGCTCCTTTGTTTGATGCTGTCGGGACAGGATCAGATAGGGTAAAAAGTGAAGTCGTTAAACTTTTACAAGCAAAACCATCAGTTGTAGGCAGTAACAATGCCAAACCGGCTTTATCTGCAAATGCCGGTAAACTTTTTTATGAAGCAGAAAAAAGTATGAAAAATTTTAATGATGAGTTTATCTCAGCAGAACATATAATTCTCGCTATACTCAATATTAAATGTCCTGCTAAAGATATGTTGCTTCGGCTTGGAATAAATCAAGAAAACATCATATTGGCATTGAAACAGATAAGAGGAACAAATAAGGTAACTGATCAGGATCCTGAAGCTAAATATAGATCATTAGAAAAATATACAAAAGATTTAACAGCATTAGCGAGACAGAACAAACTTGATCCGGTAATAGGGCGGGATGAAGAGATAAGAAGGGTAATTCAGGTTTTAAGCAGAAGGACTAAAAATAACCCTGTTTTGATCGGTGAACCGGGAGTTGGCAAGACTGCTATTGCTGAAGGGCTTGCAAAAAGGATAGTTGAGAAAGATGTACCTCAAAGTTTGTACAATAAGAAAGTTTTAACACTCGATATGGGGATGCTAGTTGCCGGCGCAAAGTATAGAGGTGAATTTGAAGAGAGATTCAAGAGTGTGATAAATGAAGTCGAGAAATCTGAAGGTCAAATAATATTATTTATCGATGAGATACATACACTTGTTGGAGCCGGTGCAGCAGAGGGGGCGATGGATGCTTCTAATATTCTTAAACCGTTTCTAGCAAGGGGGGTTATCCATTGTATAGGTGCGACAACTCTTGATGAATACAGAAAACATATAGAAAAAGACGCCGCGTTAGAAAGAAGATTTCAGACGGTTTTTGTTAAAGAGCCGAGTGTACTTGATACTATTGCTATTCTTAGAGGATTGAAAGAACGATATGAGATTCACCATAAGGTAAGAATTCAGGATAATGCAATTGTCGCGGCAGCTGAGCTTTCTAATAGATATATAACAGCAAGATTTCTTCCCGATAAGGCAATTGATTTGATAGATGAAGCTGCGAGTCGATTGAAGATGCAGATAGAGAGTCAACCGGAAGAGCTTGATATTATTCAGCGAAAGATTATTCAGCTTGAGATGGAGAGGCAGTCACTTTCAAATGAAGAGCTTAAATCCTCAAAGGAAAGATATACTAAGATAGAGACAGAATTAAACGCCCTTAAAGAAAAAGAAACTGCCATGAAGATCCAATGGAATAATGAAAAGAAGATAATTGAGGATATTGGGCAGGTTAAAATAAGATTAGATGAATTGCAGGGGATGGAGAGTGAACTTATTCGGCAGGGTAATCTTTCTGAAGCAAGCAGAATTAAATATGGAGAAAAAATTGAGCTTAATAAAAGGCTCGATGAGTTATCATTAAAATTAGAGGATATTCATAAAAATAATCAACTCTTACGGGAAGAGGTCACTGATGAAGATATTGCCGGTGTAGTATCTCTTTGGACAGGTATTCCTGTTAAGAAGATGCTCCAAAGTGAAAGAACAAAGATGCTTGAATTAGAGGCACATCTTTCAAAAATGGTCGTTGGACAAGAGCAGGCAATAATTGCTGTTTCAAACGCTATCAGAAGAAATAGAGCAGGTATAAATGATGAAAACAAACCTGTAGGATCATTTATTTTTGCTGGACCAACAGGTGTCGGTAAAACAGAACTTGCAAAATCAATTGCCAGATTCCTATTTGATGATGTTAAGGCATTAACAAGAATAGACATGTCTGAATATATGGAAAAACATTCTGTGTCAAGACTTATCGGAGCTCCTCCGGGTTATGTTGGTTATGAGGAAGGTGGGCAGCTGACAGAGACCGTTAGAAGGCGTCCGTACTCTGTAATACTTTTTGATGAGGTCGAAAAAGCCCACCCTGATGTTTTTAATGTGCTATTACAACTTCTTGATGATGGCAGACTTACAGATAGTCAAGGACGCATTGTAGATTTTAAGAATACGATTATTATTATGACAAGCAACATCGGCTCATCAATAATACAATCTGCTGATCTTATTGAGAATGTTAAAGAAGATATAATGAAACAAATTAAACAGTTTTTTAGACCTGAGTTTATAAACCGTATAGATGAGATTATACTATTTAAAAGACTTGATAAGAGTTGTATCAGACAGATTATTGAGTTGCAGCTTGCTGATCTTTCAAAGAGAACTGCAAACAAAAATATCGTACTTGATTTTACTGAAAAAGTTTATGATTCACTGACTGAGGTAGGGTACGATCCGCAATTCGGCGCCCGTCCATTAAAGAGGGCCATACAATCCAATATTGAAAATGAACTTGCAAAAAAAATAATATCAGGTGAAATAAATGAAGGTGATAAAATAACAGTTGGTATTTCTGCGGATAAAATTGATTTTTTAATACAGGATAAATAATGAAACCATTAATAAGTTGTATTATAACAACACATAATAGAGAACAATTATTGCACAGGGCAATAGATAGTATTTTGAAACAAACATATAATAATTTTGAGTTGATAATTGTTAATGATGGTTCAAAAGATAATACTGCAGATATATTGAACGATTATATAAAAAAAGAGAATCGAATTCAGATTATTAATAGAAAACAATCATTTGGCGGCAATTATTCAAGAAATGAAGGAATAAGGATATCAAGTGGAGAGTTTATCTCTTTACTTGATGATGATGATGAATTTATGCCCGAAAAATTGGATTTGCTTTATAATCGAATTGTTAAAAATAAAAAAATCGGTTTAGTTTACGGTGGTTCAAAATTAATTAGAAGAGATATGACTGATTTTAATAAACTGCCAAAATACGGTTCACTCGGTTATAACAACTTGTTGCAGATATATTGTCAATTTAGTCCTCCGGCTTGTTTAATCAGGCGGGAATGTTTTGAAATAGCGGGTTTTTTTGATGAGTCTTTGCCTGCTTATCAAGACTGGGATATGTGGTTAAGGATCAGCAGGCATTATAAAATAGATGCAATTAAAGATATTGTCTGTATTGTTCATCAAGAGCATGAGCTTCCAAGAATAGGGCTTAATGATAAAGCAATTTTGGGGTTTAAACGGTTCAGAGAAAAGCACATCAAAAGCATACCGTTTTTACTCAGAATAATTCATAATATTAAAAACAGACAAATTATTAGACAATTGAAATTACATACCTTATAATATTATGCTCTTAATAAATAGTGAAAAAATCCGAAAATAAATATTATGATAAGAAAAAAAACAATTATTTTATTATTACTTTTAATAGTATGGCATAATGTTTATCCCCAACCTTCTGATATGATATTTATTGAGCAGATTTATAGACTTTATGAGAATAATCTCCATAGAAGTCAGCTTGATCATCGTAGAAATATTTTTTGGCTTGAGAATTGTCTTAATCTGCCAAATATTCATCCCTCTCAGGCATTAGTGATTACTAATACATGGGAAGAATATGTAAAATATAAGAAGCTGTTAAGGTTTCATATACACTTTTTATTGACTAAGGAGTATGTTGATTGGGGATGGCAGTACGACAAAAGAGATGTTGTTTTTTATAATATGGAATGGGCAGAAGAATTAAAAGAGAGTTTTGAGATGGCTAAAAGCAGATATGAGTTAGCAAGGCATTATTGGGAAGAAACAAAAAAGTGGTCAGATTATGCATACTCGGATAGAGTCCATATTGGATGGGAACAAATCGAGAGTCTCAACTATCTCATACAAACCGGACAATTCGAATATGATTATGGTGATATAATTGATATGCGACTTGCCGGTATAGAAAGAAAACTTAATAGAATACAAGAGTTTATGAGAAATCAAACTACAAATTAGTATTTAAAAAATAGTTCTATGAATTTTCATTTGTTATTTTTTTCTCTTCCTTAGTAAAAAAAAGTATTACAATAACAAGCAGCGTGGCACCGCAGACAGTATAAGTATCTGCAAGATTAAATGTGGGCCAGTAATAAATATCTTTATAATGCCAAAGAATATAATCAACAACATAACCTCTGATAATTCTATCTAGTACATTGCCGAGAGCTCCTGATACTATTAATGCTAAAGGTATTAGTTGATTCAGCGGTTTTGTTTTATAGAAAAGAATTGTTACTATTATCGTACCTGTCCCTTGAAGAAAAATAAGCATAAGCCATTTGCCTGTTCTTTTACCGGTTTTACCGAGAAGATGCATTATATTTGTTAATATATTATTATCGAGTCCCGGAGTTAATTCGTAATTTCCTGAACTTTCATTAAGCATATAGAAATTTGATAAAAAACTTCTTTCAAAATCATTATCTAAACGAGGCAAGACCTTATTATCAAAAGTATCGGCTTTAATTCTTTTTGGAACAAAAAATTTACTTAAACTTCGTAGTATAGAAAAACCGATATCATCATTTGTTGCATATCTATATTCCCAAAAATTATCTATAACAACTACCGATTCTTTATCGGCTAATTTTTGTTTTGCAAATTCTTTCACTAATAGATCAGTAGTAGTTAATATTGATACGAATCCCAATAGTATAATAGTTTTAAGAATTGTTTTGTTTTGAAATAATTTCATTTATTTTTCTCCATTTATTTCTTTATATAATTTATTGATCAATTTGATAGAATCTTCTTTTAGATCATCACGCATAAGTGAGTATCTGATAATACCTTCGAGGTAACCGGACTTGTCACCGACATCTATTCTTTCACCTTCAAATTCGATTGCACTTACTTTTCCTTTTGATGCAAGTTCATTAATTGAGTCAACATGGTAAAATTCACCTTTTAGGTGATTTTTGAAATTGTTCTCTAAAAGAGAAAGAAGTTCCGGTGTAAACAGGTATCTGCCGACAGAAATAAGTTTACTCGGCTCCGTACCGGCTGTCGGTTTTTCAATAAGTTTGCGAACTTTAGTGAAACTTACATTTTTATCAACCGGATCAATAACCCCATATCTTGAGACATCTCCTGAAATTCTTTGAACAGACAGAATTGAATCGCCCGTTCTATTATAGGTGTCAATAAGTTGTTTTGATAATGGAATATCTGAAAATACCAAATCATCAGGATAGGCAACAACAAAAGGAGAATTCCCGATAAAATCCTTACAGCTTAATATTGCATGTCCTGTTCCTTTCATTTCTTTCTGACGAAGAAAATAGATGTTCATATCATTGTATTTTGATAGTATTTCAAGTTGTTCTTTTTTTCCTGAAGATTGAAGAACACCCTCCAATTCAACTTCACGGTCAAAATAATCATCGAGAACTTTTTTTCTTCTGCTTGTAACTATTAGTATCTCTTTTATACCGGACGATATAAATTCATCGATAATAAATTCTATTGCAGGTTTATCTATAAGAGGGAACATCTCTTTTGGTACTGTTTTGGTACATGGCAGAAATCTTGTTCCGTATCCTGCGGCTATAATAATACCCTTCATAAGGTAACCTCAGTTTTTCCTTGATTTTTTTTAAGTAATCGTGTATCAAACTAACAACATATTAACAAGATATTTAACATAAAAAAAGGATTTATTGAATACAAAATTTAATAAAAAGGTCATATTATGAGTTATTTAAAGTCTTATGATTTTTCTTTACTTACTGAAAAAGTAATATTTACAGATAATACTCAAAATGAAAAGATTATACTTAATGGAGAGAATAATTTATTTAAGAATAATAATCAATTACTTGAAATTGAGATAGGTTCAGGTAACGGACATCTTTTGAATAGACTTGCATTTCAAAACCGGATTATTAACTATATCGGTATAGAAAAAAGAGAAAAAAGGATTATTAGGTGCCGTGAAAAGCAAATAAAGAATAATACAGAAAATTTGATATGGATTTGCGGTGAGGCATTTGCATCAATGGAAAAATTTATCAATGATGAGATTGTGGACAGAATGATGATGACTTTTCCCGATCCATGGCCAAAAAATAGGCACGCAAAAAATAGATTGTTCAAATCAAAATTTGTTGAACTCTTTTATTCAAAATTAAAAAAAGGCGGTGAATTTATTTTTGTAACAGATGATCAGCCATATTTTAATGAGGCATCAAGTATAGCAAAGGAACATTCCGGTTTTAGATATGATGAAAGTTTGTTTGACGATGTTCTTACTGAATCACTCTTTGGTGATCGTTGGAAAAAAGATAATAGAACAATATTCCAATTCAGATTATATAAAAAGTAAATCTTATTTATAAGTGCCTTTTATAATTATGTTTGCCATCTTGATTTCGGTATTTTAAAATTGTTTATCTTTGCTGTTGTTGTCGAGCTCTTTCTCTTTCAGCTTTTATTCTTTGAACATCATTCTTAAAAAGCCAATTGCTTCCCATAGCTTCAATCAATATCTGAAGTTCATCAAGAAAGCTTGTTAATTTATCTGAGAATGGTCCGAAATCCTGCAGGCTTTCTTTTACTTCATTAAAACTGTTATCCATACCGTTAATTCCTTGACCCATTCCTGTAATTCCACGATTTAGATCTTGAAATGTATTGTCAAATCCGGATAAACTTCTAGTCATGCCGTTAATAGACCCCGACATTTCTCCAAAACCTTGATTAATTGTTTGGAATCCCTCGTTCATTTTAACAACAGATTCGCCCATTACCCCCATATTGTAACCAAGTGCTTCCATGTTTCTGTTCATTAACTTCATTGTGTTTTGAAATTCATTAAGAGTTACTAACGATGTTATTGCCTGGTCATAAAGGTCTCTTACTGTAATTGGGTTTGCTTCATCGTCTTTTCCAAGGTTCAGACCGAATTTATCAACAAATTCTTGAAGACTTACACCGCTTACAAGATCAATAAATTCGCTTGATTCTTCAGATAAAAGTACTGATCCGGGGGGTAATACCGGGTAATTTCGTGATCCGGCTGTAATGGATATTTGTTTGTTGCCGATTAAAAGGGGGCGGACAATCTTCGCTACTGAATCCTCTCTTATCCAATTACGATATTTATCTTTTATCCTAATATTAACTTTTATTCTGTTTGAATTATCAATATCAATACTTACTACTTCACCGACGATTATACCGTTTAATGTTACTGTTGTGCCGATATTTATATCGTTTCCAAACTTATAATAAGTAGTATAAGTATCTTTAATTTGGAAAAAATTTGCTTTAATCATCCAATAAATAAAAAGCCCCAAAACAATTATTACTGCTATAGAAAAAAAATATCCTACAATTAGCTCAAGTCTTCTATCGAGACCGGCATGTTCTAATTTCATACTAACTCTCCGTTTTTTATCTCTTTTTGAATTATTCCGTTTGATAATTTAATCTTATCAAAACCTGATTCATTTATCCATTTAGTGTTATCAGATGATATTATAACAGTTATATCATTATTAAAATATAAATTTATAATTTTTTTAATAATATCGATGATTTTTTCTATATCAGAAAGTTCAATATATAATGTAGGTTCATCAATAAGAAGTAATCTCGGTTTTGCAATAATAGCTCTTGCGAGGCAAATCATTTTAATTTCAAAATTTGTTAGCTTTCTTATATCATTATTAATAGTATCTTTCAAATCCATAAAGTCGATCAATTCGGCAGTTTTCGTTTCAATATCTTCATGTTTTTCATTCCCCGAATAGTATAAAGGGAGTTTTATATTATCGATTATTGTAATATTCTGTAACAATCCGCCTTGCGGATGAACATAGCCGATAAGTTTCCTAAGCTCAATAAGTCTGAATAAGCCGATTTTATCAATATTTACTCCAAATAAAGTTCTTGTTCCATGATTAATTTCGTTTAATCCTAAAATAGTTCTAAATATTTGTGTTCTTTGATAGTCATTATGACCTGTTATAAACATCTTTCTGTTTTTTTCTACAGAAAAAGTCATATTGTAAAAAATTATATCATCACTATCGAGTACATTAATATGATTAAAACTAACTAAATTATTGTATTGCATCAAATATCGCCGTTAATAATATATTAAAAATCAAGAGAGCAAAAAGGGTAGTTGTGATTGATTGAATTCCATTTTTAATCACATTTATTGATTTAATCTCATCTTTAAATCCAACATAGATTGCTATTGTAAATATTATCAATCCGTTACAAAATGCTTTAATAAAATTAATAATCAATATATCTGCAGACAATACATTAGATATTTGCTTTAATATTTCTGATAATTGCATAGAATTTGTTGTTACGGCAAATAAACAATATGATATCAATGCGGCAATAGAGAAATAAACAGTTAGAATAGGTATAATGATTATTCCTGCAAGAATCTTACTTGTTCCAAGATAAATAATTGGATTTATGCCTATAATTTCCAATGTTTCTAGTTCACCGGCAACTTTCATATTTGATAATCCTATAGTAACCGATATAGACGATCTTATCATAACAACAACTGATGATAAAAAAGGAGCAAACTCCTTAATCAGGATATTTGAAAAAAGATATCCATATATATTATCAATTCCAAGACTTATTCGATTAATGGGTAACATATATATGGTAATCGCACCGGAAAAAAAACCAAAAAAAATAATTATTGGAAGTACTTTAACTCCGGAATATACAACTTCGGAAAGAAAAAGGTGCTTAATATTGCTTCTCTTATTTCTGTATTCGAACAAGATAGAATAAAATGTATAAGGTATAAATTTCAGTGGTCCGAAAATAATTTCTGTATATTCAGTAACCTTTTTACCTATTGCAAGCATAAGCCTGTTCATTATCGTTCCTTAAATAATATTAGTCAACTAAGATTTGTTTTGTTATCATATTTCTACCCTTGTTTTTAGAGAGATAGAGGGCATCATCGGCATTTTTTATTAAAATATCTTTATCAAAAATACCCGAATCTGTTGATGAAACACCTCCGGATATTGTTATACAAATTTCACATCCATTATCAAGCTTTATCTTGGCAGCTTCGATTGAAGTTCTAATTTTTTCGGCAAAATCATAACCGCCGTTAATATCAGTTTCAGGTAATATTACTGATATCTCTTCTCCTCCATATCTGCATGGTATATCGCTTGTTCTACATTGATTTTTAATTATCGATGAAACCAATTTTAAAACCATATCACCTGTTTGATGACCGTAATTATCATTGAATTTCTTAAAATGATCAATATCAAACATTACTACAGCAAGCATTCTACTATGTCTTTTTGATCGAAGAATCTCTTCCTCAAGTCTTTGATGAAAAAATCTATGAATAAATAATTCTGTTAATCCGTCAGTTATTGCCATTTGATATAGATTTGTATTATAAATTGAAATGGCAGCTTGAACAGAAAGATATTGAAGAATCTCAATATCGCTGCTGGAGAAGTACATTTTATTTAAAGGATTAATCGCTTCAATAACTCCAATAATTTCATTTTCTACAATCAATGGTACGGCTATCAAAGATTTTGTAATAAAATCTGTGGCACGATCTGCTTTTCTTGATATTCTCTTATCTTTTTTAGTATCAGCTATCAATAATGATTTACCTTTTTGCCAAACCAACCCTGCTATCCCTTCACCTTTACGCAATTTTATTGAATCAAGGCCGTCAGCTTCCTCTTCTTTTGAAATGATAGCAAATTTAAGAAACTCTTTCTGGTCATTGACAAGTAACAAACTGATTCTTTCACATAACATTAGATCTTTTGTGAGGGTAAAAATATTTTTAAGAACGCTGTCTCTATCAAGAGATGAGGTGATGATTGAGTTAATTTGAATTAACTTTTTTAAGCATTTTATCTCATTTTTACGGTCTTTGAGTTCTTTTTTTAGTTTTTTTATTTTATCCTCAGAAAGAACCGACATTTCTTTTAACCTTTTTCAATTAATGATATTTTTTCAACTCTCTTTAAATGTCTTCCACTTTCAAAGTTTGTTTCAAGAAATATATCAACTATTGATTTTGCAAGTTCACTACCTATTACTCTTCCGCCTAATGCCAGTACATTCGCATCATTGTGAAGTCTTGCCATTTTTGCTGTATATTCGTTATGAGATAATGCACATCTTATCCCTTCTACTTTATTTGCTGCAATAGATATTCCGATCCCGGTTCCACAGATTAATATTCCCAATGCTTTGTCATTCATAACACTTTTACACAGATCTTGAGCGATATCCGGATAATCAACTGATTCTGTAGAGAAACATCCTTTATCTTGTAATGAGACCCCTTTAGCGGTGAGATGTTTTATTAGAATCTCTTTAAGTTCAAAACCACCGTGGTCACTTCCAATATATACCATTTGATATTCCTTAAAAATTGATATTTAAAAAAAAGATGTTGTTAGAAACCAAGATCCTCATCAACAAGAAGAACAAATATTGAGTTTGCCGGAATGGAACGGTGTATTATTGTTGTCACACCACATATTCTGTTTTCACTATTACAATCCTGGCATCTTCCCGATATAGTACAAGGATTTTTAGTTTCAAATCTGATATTATTAATTACTGCCGCCTTATTTTGCGCTCTGTCGAGTGCTAATTCAAGACTGCTTGTAATTTTATTTCGTCCTGCAACAATAATTCTTAATTTTGGGCCATAAGTCATAGCAGCAGAGCGGTTACCCCATTTATCAATAAATACAATCTCGCCTGTTATACTTACGGCATTTGCAGACGAAACAAAAACATCTGCTGTAAGTGCCTCTTTTTGAATTCTTTGTTTATCTTCAAGAGAAAGATCGAGTTGATTCCTATCAAGCAGATTAGGGTATTTAAATTTCTCAAACTCTTTAAAAAAACCTATTTGTTCAAGAGTTCTTGAACCACCAAATCCTATTTTAGAATTCAGCGGTATGTTTTTTTTTAAATGATAAAGGGCTTCAACTCTGTCTTTGCAAATAACAACACTGAAATTGTTCTTTTTAAGCGATGCTGCAACCCTCTCAAGTAATAATCCTGTATATTTTTCTATTTCGATCATAATTATAGATGTTGTTCCTCATCCAACTCTTTTATTGCTGTATCCATAAATTCTATCTTTATCTTTGCAAGTTCTTTTGCTTTAGGATAGATAAGATCATCAGCTCTGTTTCTATACCATTTTATTAGATCAAGTACATCTTTAATATTGTATTTGTGATGCCAAAAGAATGACCCAACAGATAGTCTTATCAATCCTATAGCTCCTAATGAATCAAGTAAATTTGCATCATGCAGCATTTTTGCTTCTTTTAACTTAGGTCTTGAGCCCGGCCAGTGGGATTCAATTGATTCATAAACTGCAGATATTTTATCCGCCGGAAAACCTGTTTCATGAAGTATCTGTTCAGCTTTAACAGCTGATTTTCTATGTCCATCATCTCCGACAACAATATCATGAAGAAAACAAGCCGCATATAATATATCATCATCAAAATCTTCATCTAATTCTCTTGCAAGATGATATACTCTTTGACAGTGTGAATAACCGGAAGCCATTCGATCACCTGTCATATCCATTACATATCTGTGAATCATATTTCTCATATAATTACCACCTTTTATTATTAACTATAATCTTGTTATATCATTCTTTATAAGTTTGTTCAATAAAAATTTTGTTTTATTTGATAATTAAAGTTTCATAGTGGCATCTATTATAATGTATTTTTTTTAAAGTCTTTTTTAGTTGGGGGAGGGGCAGGTAAATCGGAATAATAGATATTTAGGTTTCTTCAAAAACACGATAATGAAAAAAAAGCCACAAGCATTTTTACATCTTTCTTTAGCTTATAAGCGAAATTTATTGGGTAATTTTATTAAGTTGATAGTTTAATGAAGCATAAAAGAAAAGAGCGGAAACGCCTTATGAATCTTTGAATACAGCGTTTTCGAGCGTTTGCTTTTA
>CAZSQU010000008.1:59063-61736 GCA_964608985.1 uncultured Spirochaetales bacterium | reverse complement strand
TATTTGGAAGTACAAGCGGGGACAACCTATGGTTGCTGATAGGATTATTTCACGAATAATTTGACAGGCATAGGTTGTCCCCGCTGATTCTCCAACTGAATTATTAATACAAATCTCTATTTAACTCTTTTGTGTATTTGCCAAAAATAAAATTCTCACCTATAAAAATTGTAAATATTAAAAAAAAGGTTGATAGGAGTTTTATATTTAATTATAATAGCCCCTATGGGAAAAATAATTGGTTTATTTGTAGGTTTTATTTTTGGTCCGATAGGTGCAATGGTAGGGCTTTTTCTTGGCTTTCTATTTGATTCGGGAACAAAGATTTTTACAAGCGGTGAACAAAGGCAGTCTGACGAGGCTATTAAAAGCGGGTTACCTGTAATTCTTTCATATATACTCTACAAATCGGGGTATGACAGCAGCACGATACATATAATAAAAGAAAAGCTTATCTATAACTTCGGTTACGGAGATGCATCCAGATTGATGATGGAGCTTAGGCACTATAATAATGCACATGTTGATCTGAATACCGCCCGCATAACAATAACCAATCTTAATAAGTTGTTGCCATTTTACTCAAAAATAAATTTTGTATCATTCCTGATAGAGATTTTTAAACATAAAGGTTATATAAAAACAAACGAAAAAGAAGCTATTCAAGAAATATCTCTTAGTTTAGGTATAAATCCATCAATATTTTTTGGAAATTCTTATCAATATACAAATTATGAACAGACAAACGAAAAAACACAGAACAGAACTCCCCGTGCAAAGTCTGTTGATCCTTATGAAATACTCGGTTTAAGAGAAGATGCCGGTACTGATGAGATTAAGAAGAGATACCGAGAGCTTTGCATGAAATACCATCCCGATAAAACCCACTCTTTATCGGATATAGAAAGAAATGAGGCTGATAATAAAATGAGAGAGATAATCAGCGCCTATGATTTATTAAAAAAAGAGAAAGTCATTAAGTAGGGTATAGTTCCCTAATGTTTTTGAATCTCAGGAGAATAATATGGATAATGAATCCCGTAAGTTAATGGCGATTATGTTTACTGATATTCACGGTTACAGCAGAATGATGCAAATTGATGAAAAACTTACAATAGAAATGCTTGAAGAACATAACAAGCTTCTATTTCCAATAATCAGTAATAACGGCGGTAGAATAATTAAAACCGTTGGAGATGCGATCCTTGCTGTTTTTGAGTCCTGTATTTCAGCGGTTAAAGCATCTGTTCAGATTCAGGAATCGCTTTCAAAAAAAGCCGCAAGTGAACCTGATAAACACATTCTAAGGGTAAGGATAGGGATACATCTTGGAGAAACTCTGATAAAAGATAATGATGTTTTCGGAAACGGGGTAAATATTGCCGCACGACTTCAGCCGCTTGCAGATCCGGGTGGAATATGCTTTTCACAAAGCGTTTACGAGCAGCTTCACAATCACTACGGGGAGAGAATTGTTAGAGTGGGACCGGTTAATCTTAAGAATATATCTGAACCGGTTGTTATCTACAGAATGCAGATAGAAGGCGACTCTGCGGTAAACATCGATCTTAACAAACAAAGAGCAGAGTTTAAAACAGCCTTCAATGAAGGTGTTAAACCGTTGACAACCACAGAAGAAGATAAAACAATTACTGCTACATTCGCTCAGAACATTCTCAATGGAAGTTGGAAGTCCGGCGGCAAGCTGCAAACTAAAGTGCGTTTCGGAGAACTCATCATTGATCTAAGAAATGCAGAATTTCCTTCAAATGAATTACTTATAAATGTCGATGTTTTAATGGGCGGTATGTTTCTTATAATTAATCCAAACAATATGTTTATTGATAACTGTGTATCGTACAGTTTTGGTGCAATATCGGGAATAAAGAACAATTTATCGGAAACTAAGAAAATTGACATTAAACTCACGGGAAAAGTAATTTTTGGCGAAATATCAATAAAAGAGAATTATAATTATCAAAATTAATTAAAAGGGGTTATCTATGAGTGATGTAATTAACGGAAACGGAGCATTTCTTGAATCATTAAAAAGAAACAATGCCAAAATCAAGGAGGATCGAGCTTTATCAATTGTAGAGGACGCTGAGATTATCTACAAACGGGAAGTCGAAGACCTTGCTTTACAGATCAAAAAACTCAAACGGGAACAGGATAATATGCTTGATTTAAGCCCTACACATGCAGACAGTTTGGTTCTCGCCTCTGACTTCGACTCTAAAGAATATGTGACAAAAGACCTTGAGATTTCAGTTAAGATCAGAAATCTTGAGATCAAACTTGAACTTGCTAAGCAAAGATATAATTACCTTTTTGGTAAGAAAGTGGAGGTTTAGATATGGGTTCAGGAAGATTTACCTATGCGGCATATCAATCAATAAAAGTCAGTAAATCCTACGACACAAAGAGCCGTGAGCAGATTTTTTCATCAAGGGAGCTTGATCCGGATATGGACCCCCGTAAAGTCATTAAAAGAGAGTCAAGGGATTCTGATGAACACCCGAACTCTGTATCAATAGTAATCGGGCTTGATGTAACGGGCAGTATGGGGATGGTACCGGAAGCTATGGTTAAAGAATCTTTACCGGAGCTTGTAGGGTCAATAATCGATGCGGGGATACCCGATCCGCAGGTTTTATTCCTGGGAATAGGGGA
>CAZSQU010000008.1:0-59053 GCA_964608985.1 uncultured Spirochaetales bacterium | reverse complement strand
GAGTCATCTGCGGAACTTCTTGATAAATGGCTGACACGGGTATGGCTTGAGGGAGGCGGCGGTGGTAATAATTGTGAGTCATATAATCTCGCTTGGCTTGTTGGGGCTCGGCACACATCCATTGACTGTTGGGAAAAAAGAAAACAAAAGGGGTTTATATTTACAATCGGCGATGAACCTGTTAATAAAGAGATACCTGCTGATATTATATCGAGATTGACAACCGGTAAAGAGCCAAAAACAATCTCCTCAGCCGATCTATACAAAGAAACATCTGAAAGGTTCAATATTTATCATTTTCATATTGTTCACGATCAATCATCAGCTACAGAAGGCAGAATGGAGGGGTGGAAGGAACTTCTCGGACAGAATTTTATAATTGTAGATGATCATAAAAAGATAGCAAAGATGATAGCACAGATTATAATTGATAACCATAAGAAGGGACCGGTTAGCAATATAAAAACCGATAATATTGTTGTTGAGGATATGTTGTAGTATATAATGAAAGCTTATATTGTTATAGATCTGGGGTTCGGTGACTCAGGCAAAGGGATAACTGTTGATTATCTTGCATCACAGCATACCAAAAATTCTTTGGTGATAAGGTACGGCGGCGGACACCAATCCGGACATAGGGTTTGTTTGGATAAGTTCAGTCATGTGTTCAGTCAATTCGGGGCGGGAACTCTGCGAGGTGTGCCTACATGGTTGAGCAGTAATTGTACAGTTTTTCCGCCGTCATTACTTTTAGAGTACGATGCAATATCTGAATATAAACCGCTTCTATTAATTGATCCGCTTACTATGATAACCACCCCTTACGATATTGCATGGAACCACGCAATCGAGTCTGTTAATAAACACGGGTCCTGCGGTGTCGGATTTGGGACTACAATAGAAAGAAATAACAATGGTGTCAGGCTATACGCAAAAGATATTGAATTTAAATGGGTTTTTGTTGAGAAACTAAAAGCAATCAGATACTATTATGATGAACTTTCAAAATCAAATGGAAATCCGGTGATAAATCGATATTGGCAGAAAGAATCCGCTGATATAAACGAAGAGGTTTTCATTCGAAAGACAATCGATTCATTTAAATTATTCACAATTAAAACTTTTTATGAAGCAATAAAAGGTATGGAAGTATTGATCTTTGAAGGGCATCAGGGGATAATGCTTGATCAGGATCACGGCATTTACCCGCATGTAACCTGGAGTTCAACAGTCAGCAACGAATGTTTTAATCTTCTCAATAAGATCAATTATAATCCAATAAAGAGCATTGATCTCTACTTTGTTACAAGGTGTTTTCAAACAAGACACGGTAACGGTCCGATGAGTTCTTCGGCAATGGTTAAAACAATTCTACCTGAAACAGAGCATAATTCTACAAATGATTTTCAAGGTGATTTTAGAACAGCGTCGATAGATAACGATCTTTTACGGTATGCAATTATGACAGATAGAGTTTCTGCCGGTGAATACAGATTTAATTTACGGGATAAAATTTGTGAACATCTCATTGTTACTTGCCTTGACAGAGTGCCGGACTTTGATATACAAAGTTTTATTGATTTTTTTAAAAATGAATTTAATACAATTACAGGATCATACTCTCCATTTTCTCATGATTTTAAATTACTATTTAAGAGGAATAGAAATGTGCTTTAACTATGCTTTATTTTCCTATAAAGCAGCAATAGAACAAAGGTATGGTTCGTTTATCGACTTTGATTATCGTTTAAATGATAGAATTAACGGATTCGAATATCCTGAAGCACCTGTGGTGGTAATAAACAACAGTAAAAAGGTAATTACTGCTATGAATTGGGGTCTTATACCCCATTGGGTAAAAAGCACTACTCAAGCAGAAAATATCCGAAAATACAACCTGAACTGCAGATCTGAAACGATATTTGAGAAACCATCATTTAAAGACCCGATAATTAGAAAAAGGGCAATCATACCGGCAAACGGTTTTTATGAATGGCAGCATATAGGTAAACAAAAAATTATGCACTTCGTCGGGTTAAAAGACATAAACATTTTTTCTTTTGCTGCAATTTATGATATACGGATCGATACAATCGCCGGTGAAACAATAAAAACATTCTCGATTATTACAAAACAAGCAGATGGTTTTATGTCAGAAATTCATAACACAAAGATGCGGATGCCATTGATACTTATGCCTGATGAAGAGGATATCTGGCTTGATGATATTCCACAAACAACGATCATTGACTTACTTCGTAAGGGCAGGGATTATAAGTGGCAATTAAAAGACAACCCCGTTTTTTAATATATTGACTTGATTATATAATTAGTTTATCAGTTATTTATGAGAATAAAACTTATTTCACCAAGAATGAGTCTCCGCCCTATGGATTCTGAATTTAAAAGACGGATGTCGCCCCCTTTGTCGCTATTGACACTTGCCGCCCTGATACCTGATCATCAGGTTTATATTGAGGACGAAAACACCGGCGGGATTAATCTAAATGATACCCCCGATCTGGTTGGTATCACAGTGAGCGTTGATACTGCAAATCGTGCATACCGGATATCCGATCATTACCGTCAAAAAGGTGTAAAGGTTATTTTAGGCGGAATTCATGTGAGTGCAAACCCTCAAGAAGGATTAGAGCATGCTGATTCGGTATGTATTGGTGAGGCCGAAGGTGTTTTTCGAAGAATCGTTAATGATGCTCAATCAAATAGATTAGAAAGGTTGTATTACAACCAAACGCCAACCTCACCTCAAGAGATCCCCATCCCTTGTAAAAAGCTCATTAATGAGTCCTCCTATCTTTACACAAATATTCTATATTCAAGCCGCGGTTGTCCTCACAAGTGTGAATTCTGTTATAACAGCAATAGTTTTGTGCATAGACAGTATAGAAACAGGCCTGTAGAAAATATTATTACTGAGATCAAGGGGTTCGATAGGAAGCAAGCAATGTTTATTGATGATAATTTTATCGGTAATCCCCAAAAATCCCTTCTTCTTATCAATGAACTTTCAAACTTAAATATTACTTGGCACGCCGCTGTCTCAACAGATCTCTTAAATCACCCAAATATTATGGACAGAATGTCACAATCCGGTTGCAGATCACTATTCATCGGATTTGAATCAATTAGTGAACAATCCATAAATAGCGTTAATAAAAAACAGAATACTATCAGCCGTTATGAAACTCTAATCAAAGAACTCCATGATCGTGATATTATGGTTAATGCAAGCATTGCATTGGGATTTGATTATGATTCAAAAAATGTTTTTAGAGACACACTTAATTGGCTCGTTTCAAATAAGGTTGAGACGATGACCGCTCATATTCTCACCCCGTATCCCGGTACCATTCTATATAAAAAAATGCTCGAGCAAAACCGTATAATTGACTTTAATTACGATAAATATAATACCGCAAATGTGGTTTACAAACCGGCTTTAATGACCCCGGAAGAACTGAAAAAAGGATATCTTTGGCTTTATAAGAACTTTTATTCAATAAAAACTATACTCAAACGAATGCCGGATTCCAAGAAACAGCGCCTGCCTTACTTTATGTTTAATCTCTTCTATAGAAAATTCGGTAAAATTGTATCGGTTATCGGTAAAACAGGACTGATGAATAAGCTTGGTATAATTGGAAGCAGGTTGTCATATGATATTTAATTGACATTTATAACCATTAGTAAAAAAAATGCCAGATGGTTTCTCCCGAAAGCTTTGACAGTGCAACAAGTTTGTTTTTTGTCCACAGAAGATAGAGATCATTAGTAGGCGATTCGTATTTTATTTCCGGTGTATATGGAAGTAATCTACCGATTGATTGGTCTCTTATCCATAATGTTTTATTCTCCTCACAGCTTGTTATTAGATATTCATCATGATCTGTATCAAGAAATTTCAATTTAATTGAATTTTGCAATTCGATACTATTTGAAATTAATGGAATGCTTATATCAAGCTCAGAGAAATCCTTAAATGATATTTTTAATATACCTTCGGAAAAAGTGCAGGTATGGACTTCTTTTCCATTGTATTTCTGATTTTTAATTAAATCGGTTGTAGCTCTAAAATTACTATCACTAACCCGCGTTATGCACGATAATCGTAGCGAAGCGAAGTAGATTGTTGATTAGCTTAGAGTTAGGAAGATTTGAGACTCGCAGCATAGTAACACTATGTGAGAATCGAAAATCGAGTAACTCGTGGATAATCAGCAAGATACGAGATCCAGTAGAATTTTCGTGCATAATGCGGGCTAATATACCAGTTACAATCCTCGTGAATCAATAGCGAAGTATCATCCGCAGCAACTATTGGTTCATAAGAGTCAGCTTTTATTCTTTTTAATAATTTTCCGGTTTGCCGGTCAAGTACCCATATTCGTAACATTGAAGGTGTATCTCCGAACTCCGCGCCTGATTGGGCATATGAATCAACAAATATTATAGTATCTTTCAATATTGCGACTTGATGTATTGTGCCGGCGCGTCCTATACTAAAAGGATTACAGCTTATTTGAATTATAATACAGATAAAAAGAAACCCGGAAATTATATAAATTATTGAGAAAAGCGGTCCTTTTAAAAAATGTTTTTTTATACTCACATTGAATCTATCAATTAAATATAAAAATAATATTATGCACATACATAGAGCAAAAGTTGTAAATATTCCTACAAGCTGGGTTGCATAGATATAGTCCAGAATAATTCGCATATTGTTTTATCCTTCTATCTTGTTTTTATTTGATTGAGTAAACACCAATATAAACCAAATCCAAAAATATTTATTGTTAACAGTGTGCAGATTTTTATCGGAGTAATTTAACAAAATTATCACAATAATAATAATTTGATTTTGTACTTAATCAGATCGTAAAATGCTTAAGGTAATTTTTTTATTTCTGTTTTCATTATATTTTCAAATCTTGTATTACTTATCGGGTGGTTACTAATTATTTTGCCTTCATTAATTATACAGAAAACCCCAAAAGCACAGGGGGATTTTTGAACAGATTCTGAATCATTCATCTCAACTAATCTATGTTTAAGGTTCATCTTTTCTGCAGTCTGAATTATTGCATCTACATTTTTTACTGAATATGGACATTGAGGCGATCTCATAATTGTTAAACCATCTGAATAAATTTCCGATGAATTATTTAAAAATTTCGGGTTGTTCGTTTTTTCATTAAATTTTAATACTAAAAGTTCAAAATCCGGTTCCATATTTTCAATTAAAGAAAAACCTTTTTTAATAAAAATATCTTTTTTTGCCATAAATGAGCTTTTTCTCGTTACTACGGCCACTCCATTCATTTTATTCTTTTTTGATTCTTTAATACATTCATCTATAAGAAGTGAGGCGTATCCTTTCTTTTTAAATTCTTTTTTAAATCCTACAAAAATACAATGTATAAACATATATCCTTTTGCCTCGACGGGACGATGCGCATATTCACCGGGGATATATTCAAGCATTCCTTGATACCCGCCGGATTTTGAAATCAAAGCTTTTATTCGTAGTCCTTTTGGATAGTATTTCTTAACCCATTCAACTTTTCTTTGTAACTCAAGGTGTTTATTAATGTCTTTATAGCCGCATAGTCCGTACTGTGCAATATTATCTGGTGTAAGGTCAATTATTATAATATCATCGTTATTTGTTTCCAAAAGTCCTCCTTGTTGTGTTTACTTGTGTAAAGATCGATTACATAACTACAAGTTTATTGTGTTAATCAAGAACATAATCGATAGCTTTAAGGAAATTTTCTTTTGCAATATCGATATCAAATTTTTTTGAAATTTCAAGTGATTTAAGGCGCATAGATTCTCTGAGTTCTTTGTTTTTTATAAGTTTTTCAATTTTGGAGATCATATCATCCTTGTTGTACGGATCAATCATGTATCCGTTAACGCTGTCGATAAGCACATCATTGATAGAACCCGCATATTTACTTATAATTAAAGGTAACGATGCAAATAATGCCTCAACTGTTACCAGACCAAATTGCTCCAATAATGTAGGAAATAATAAGCCGTCACTGTTTCTAAAGTATTCGATTATCTCAGTTCTGTTTTTATAGCCGACAAGAATGACCTTGTTATCCAACGAAAATGCTGTAATCATTTTTGAGAGATTTTCTTTTTCCGGGCCGTCGCCAATTATTAATAATCTGTATTCTGCATTTAGGTCTTTTAACGCATTTAACAAGTTTTCAATCCCTTTTCTTTTGAATAGATAACTTACTGTAATCAGTGTAACTATTTCGCCGGGGTTTCTACTCTCTTTATTCAATTCATTGGTAAATTGATTGCCGTTAATAGTTAGAAGAGAAATAAAAATATTTCGCGGATCTGCACCGTATTTGATTTGTGATTCTTTGGTTAGAGAGCTCGAAGCTATAAGCGCATCGCTTTTCGGGCATATAAGTTTTCTTATCAGGTATTGAATAAAATTAAGGTTTGTATCGCTATCAATTGTGCCGTCTGACCATGAAATATACTTAATTTTATGTGTTTTGCAATGAAAAAATGCCGTTAGTGAGACAGGGTTATACTCAAATGATATAACGGCTTCTGGTGAAATACTTTTTATCACTGATACAATCTTGCCGGGTAAATAGATAATTTTTTTTTCATTAATTCCTGAGGGGTTGAATTCTATTGATGATGAATTCAAAAATAAATAATTGAATTTGAATGATTTTTCATCTATATCCCATTTTCTCAGGTTCTTCTCTATTCTTCTGCAGAATATAACATTAATATCGTATTTATCCTGTTCTGTTAATCTGTTAAAGAGATCGACTCTGTAAAAAGACGGCATATTGGTAATGATTACAATTTTTGTTTTCATCTTAAAACCTTGTTAACTCGTAAGAATATTCCATTAACGGATAGTTTTTATTCTGCACGGGTAATTTTTATCCTAATATTTAAGGGGTCAGAAGATATTAGTTTAAATCTTTCCGGAAGATTAAATATAACCGTTTTTTCATATATTCCGATAGAATTTATTTCAAAGCAATTAACAAAAGCAATACCACCTTTGTTAATCATTTCGTCAACCTCTTCTCTGTCACCGGCAATCTCTAGTTTAATGTATTCATCAAGTATCTCGGCTGCAAACACATCACGAAGTTCATTAACGCCGATCATCTCCGGTCTTATATAGTAAAAGGACGATTCTCTTTTTAGAATTATATTTATCTCAACTGAACTGTAAGTAACAAAATTTGTGCCTACCGGAGCATCAAGCTCTATATTGGCCGATATATTGTTTTCGAGTCCGGTTATATCATAGACTTTTGTACTTATTGAATCAATTGTTTCAAGGAGACTCTGCGGACCTGATACTGTTACAAGATCGGGTCTGGAGATCAGCTCTTCAACTATTATTCCGCTGGCAAGTTGACCGGTAATTCTCGGTTTTACAGGCAGATGTTTTTCTGTTATTCTATCAATTACTACGGGTATTGTTCCGTCTTTAATGCGGATAGAACAAAAAAAGTTGTTCATTGTCTGCGGGATTTCATAAGACAGTTTTATTCTATGAAGTCCGATCGTTTCGATTCCTGTCAAATCAAGTTTTACATTGAACATATTTTCGTTTAATGCATCAATTACTTCCTGTTTTCCCTTGGCGGTAAGAGTAACAAAATCGGGTATATTACTATTAATTATTAAACCGTCCGTTATTCCGGTTGTTGTTACTTTAACAGTGAAGTTTTTTTCTCTAACTTGAATATTGCCTACAAAAGCATACATAACTATTGCAAGTCCTAAGCAGATTAGTTTTATTTTTATATCTGTAATGAAGAAATTTTTTAATGTTTTAAATAGATTGAAATTTTTATTTTTTTTAATTAATTTCTTTTTCGTTAGCCACTTCATTGAGTTCCTCTTCGTCATAACCTAATAGTTCACACAGCTCTTTTTTTAGAGATTCAATCTCAAAATTTGTCAGAAGTTTTGCATCATAAGTAAGACTGATTCTACCGGTCTCTTCAGAAACCACAATTACAACAGCATCGGTTTCTTCTGCTATTCCCAAAGCGGCTCTGTGTCTTGTTCCGAAATCTTTTCTTATTGTATTGGAGTCACTCAAAGGGAGAAAACAACCTGCTGCAATTATTTGGTCACTTTTTATGATAACCGCACCGTCGTGGAGCGGAGTTTTGTTGGTAAAAATTGTTTGCAGAAGTGATGGCGTGATTTTCGCATTTAATACAGTCCCCGATTCGATATAGGTTTTAAGCCCCGTACTCCTTTCGAATACTATCAAAGCTCCTATTTGCAAGAGCTGAAAAGTTTCAACAGCTTTTAATATATAATTTAGCGATTTCGGGTCTTTTTTGATAAAATCATTAAGCCAGTTGGATTGCCCGAGTTTAGTAAGAACCCTTCTGAGTTCCGGTTGAAAAAGGATCACTATAGCAATTACGATAACGCCTGTTAATTGATCAAGAAGCCAGTGAAAGGTCTCAATATTAAAAAATTTTGCGATGAAATAAAGTAAAAGAAAAAAAGCAAGCCCTTTTAATACTTGTGCTGCTTTGGTCTGTGCTAATATCTGGTATAGCTTATAGAATATGTAAGTTATGATAGAAACATCTATCAAAGCCCATGCAAGATTAAAAAGTATAACTTGCATCGGCATCCTAAATATCAACATTTTATTATCCGTATAGAACCGATTTAATTTAAAAACCTGTCAATCCGTATTTTTTTAAGAATAATAGCAGAAATAAAATACGCTAACTACTTATACATTATTTTGAATAAAAATAAAATAAATAATTTGTTTTTTTTTCTGATAACTGATACAATTTCTTATGATTTTTCGGGAGATAATAATGACTGGAATATGTGTCTTTAGTTTTAAAATAAATAACAAAAAGTACAATATATCTCTAAAAAATGGTGAAAAATATAATTTAAACGGTATTAATCTCCAGTATACTGAAAACGGCAGTATTGTGGATCTTTCATGTGTTACGGACAATCCATTAAAAGATCCAGCTTTAGCTGTTATTTTCGATTATAAACCTGTTGACTCAGACAGAATACTTTTAAACGGTTATCAGTCTTGGACTGAAAGTAATATTGTGAGTCCTAATTACGCTCAAAAAGGCATTAATCCTTTTTTTAGGCCAATTCTTAATAGATACCGGCTATATTCCTACGGAGATTATAATTTTTATAAATATTCCGGACGAAAGGGGAGATTTCATTCTTACACATTTACTGCTTTCACAAACGGCAGCGATGAATGGCAGTTTTTAGGTTCTTTAACCGATGAGCTTCAATACACCTGTTTTGATTATGATACGGTAAAAGGGCATATCATAATAAAACCGGAAACACTTGGGCTTACATTGGCCGGAGGCAGGCTCAATTTTAAAATGCTGATGAAAACTGCGAAATTCGATGAATTATCAAGAATTTATTCTGAAGCACAAGAGGGCAACCGTACGATTGGCAGATTAACCACCGGATGGACAAGCTGGTACAACTATTATACCGACATAACCCCTCAGATTATCAGTGATAATATTCAGGCAATTGTAGAAGGCGGCAGTAAACCCGAATATTTTCAGATAGATGACGGATATCAGGCTGCCGTAGGCGATTGGCTCGAAACAAACAATAAATTCCCCGGCAGTATGAAGAGCGTTGTCAGTCAGATAAAGAACGCCGGAATGAAAGCCGGTCTATGGCTTGCCCCGTTTGTTTGTGAAAAAAAATCTTCTATATTTACCAATAAATATCACTGGATTATGAAAGATAAAAGGGGAAAGCCGGTTATTGCGGGAAACAGCGCGTTGTGGAGCGGTGATTTCTATGCTCTTGATATTTATAATGACGAGGTGAGGTCCTATTTAAAAGAAGTTTTTAATCTTGTTGTTGAAGAATGGGGGTTTGATCTTGTAAAGCTGGATTTCCTTTATGCCATAGCTATTGAACCCCCTGTCGGTAAAACACGGGGTAGTGTTATGCGTGACGGCGTTTTGTTTTTAAAAGAGGTTACAAAAGGGGCAAAAATACTTGGGTGCGGCGTACCTTTGGGGTCTGCGGCCGGGGTTTTTGATTACTGCAGGATCGGGCCGGATGCCGCTTTGATTTGGGAAGATAAACTTCTTAAATTCTTAAATTACCGTGAAAGGGTTTCAACTGCGGCTACCCTTCGAAACACGGTTACCAGATCGATTATTGATGGAATATTTTTTGGGAATGACCCTGATGTGTTTATTCTTCGTAATGAAAACAACAGTTTGTCAAGGGATCAAAAAGACACCCTTTTTATTGTTAATCTGTTATTTGGTTCACTTGTTTTTACATCTGATAACATTAAAAATTATGATGAGCGAATGAAACAGCTTTACAAATTTCATTTATTGATCAAGGATAAGCAAGTGCGGTTGGTTGATTACAGAGAAAATATAGCTACGGCAGAGGTTGTTCTTAATAACGGTCCTTTATATATTTTTTATATAAATTTGTCATTGGATAAGGAATTTTCGATTGACGACAGATTAAGAATTCCTGCCGGTTCAACTATGATATTCAAAGCTGATGTTACCGGCACGTCGGTTGATTTGTTATCTTTTACAGAGTTATTATATATTTAGTGTTATCGGGGGTAAATCATGGTTAAGAAACTTTCATTTAAGGTTAAAGCAATTTATGCGATCGGTCAGCTCGGATGGTCAACCGCGGTCAATCTGATAGGATTACAACTTGTGTATTTTTATATACCGCCTGCAAATTCGGGGATAAAGCTCTTTATTCCGCAGATAACTTTTTTGGTTGTATTAAATATCATTTCTATTTTAGCTGCTGTCGGGAGACTTTGGGATGCTGTTACAGATCCATTGATAGCAAATATCAGTGACAGGTGGAAAGGCAAGAATGGCCGGCGGATACCATTTTTGCTTGCAGGGGCAATACCCGCGGCTTTATTTTGTTCAGTTATGTTCATTCCGCTTGTTTCAAAGGTGAGTTATATAAATGTTATCTGGCTGTTTATTGCGCAGTCCTTTTTTTATCTTTTCTTGACGGTTTATGTTACCCCGTTCTTTGCTTTACTGCCGGAAATGGGACATACACCCGAAGAAAAGCTTTCTTTGTCAACCTATATATCAATTACTTATGCGATAGGTATTGTTATCGCTTCACAGGCCCCGGGTATAGGTTCAATATTAAAAGGTGTTTTTGGATTAGTTGATAATGCAACTGCCTTGCAGTTTTCTATAGGGTTGATATCAATATTTGCCGCTTTATTTATGCTTGTACCGCCAATATTCATTAAAGAAAAGGATTATTGTCAATCGGTTCCATCAGATGTTCCATTGTTTAAAGCTTTGGCTAATACATTCAAAAACAGATCATTCAGATTCTATGTGGTTGCCGATTTCTCATATTTTATGGGGTTGACTATTGTTATGACCGGGCTTGCCTATTATATTACGGTATTGCTTGGTTTGGATGATTCGATGATGGGGGTTCTTCTCCCAATAATGATCCTTGTTTCATTTGTTTTTTATCCTTTTGTCAACTTGATCGCCAAAAAAACCGGAAAAAAAATATTGGTTATTTTGTCTTTCTTAACAATGAGCTGGGTTTTTTTATCAATTTTCTTTTTGGGGCGGTTCCCGTTCAGTAATAGTCTGCAGGGGTATCTCCTTGTAATCAGTTATGCTATACCGCTTGCTTTTTTGAGTGTTTTACCGAATGCAATTCTTGCCGATATTGCAGAGAATGACGGGCTAAAAACCGGGGTTAAACAGGAGGGGATGTTTTTTGCCGCCCGTACACTTATGCAGAAATTCGGACAGACAGCGGGCGTTTTGGTTTTTGCTATGTTAACAACCTTCGGTAAGGACCCCGGTGCTGATTTTGGTATAAGAATAAGCGGTGTGATTGGGTTTATTTTGTGTATTGGTGCAGGAATTGTTTTTATCGGGTTTAATGAGAAAGCATTACTTGCTGAGAGCCACAGTCTTCTTGATAAATAAAAAATCCCATGCCGCATTTCGGCACGGGATCCCCCTTTTGATGCATGTAACTATTGGAGAAGTTGAAGGATGCCTTGAGACTTCTGATTTGCCTGTGCAAGCATAGCAGTTGCAGACTGAACAAGTATCTGATTAGTTGAGTATTTAACCATTTCCTCAGACATGTTAGTATCACGGATGATAGATTCTGCATTTTGCAGATTCTCTGCTCCGATGGCAAGTCCCTTTTCCGCATATTCCAATCTGTTTTGGTATGCACCAAGGTCAGCACGCTGCTTGTTGATTACTTTCAGTGCCATGTCAAGAGTACCTATTGATGTATTAGCCGCATCAGGTGAGGATAAAGAAATAAAGGTTGCTGAATGGGGAAGTCCTGTCGGATTCTTAAGTTTTAATCCTTGTGATGACATTGTTCCAATAAAAACCCTCATTCTCTGATCCATGTTAGCCCCGATATGGAACCACATACTTCCGGTAACGGAATTCATTCCGTCTTCTCTTGCAAATCTACCGGTTAGGATATTCATACCGTTATACTGAGCATGAGATGCGATTCTATCGATCTCAGCTATAAGCTGGCTTACTTCAACCTGAATGTACATTCTATCCTCACTTGAATAGATACCATTCGATGCCTGAACAGCGAGCTCTCTGATTCTTTGTACGATATCCTGAGTTTCCTGCAAATAACCTTCTGCTGTCTGGATAAATGAGATGCCGTCTTGAGCATTCTTTTCTGCTCTGACAAGACCTCTGATCTGTGATCTCATCTTTTCTGAAACCGCAAGCCCTGAAGCGTCGTCTCCCGCTCTGTTGATTCTAAGACCGGAACTGACCTTTTCAAGATTTTTGCCGACAGACAAAGTGTTATTAGCCAAAATCCTGTTAGAAAACATAGCACTTATGTTGTGATTAATAATCATACGAATCCTCCTTGATTCTTTAATACCTAAAGAGACGTCCTTGTCTCTTTGTGCCTTGTTTAAATTGATCGGAATATTTTGGATTTTCTAAAGATTATTTTCTTAACTTTGTTAAAATTTCTTTGAGTATGATACCGGGGACCTTTCCCGTAATGTCACCTCCGAGTTTTGCAAGATCCTTAATCAGTGTGCTTCTAAGATAGAAGTATTTCTGATCAGTAAGTATAAATACGGTCTCGAGGTCTGAATTCATCTCTTTATTTGCCATAGCCATTTCAAATTCATATTCAAAATCAACAAGGGGTCTTAAACCTCTTATTATGATGTTTATTGAATTTTTTCTGCAATAATCAACCAAAAGCCCGTCAAAACAGTCAACCGAAACAGTATCCTTAAGCGATTCGGCTTCAATAACTCTGTTTATCTGGCTAATTCTTTCTGATAAAGTAAAGCTGGTCTGTTTATGAGGGTTATTTGCAAGCAGTATTATTATTTTGTCAAAAAGCCTGCGGCTTCTTTTTATAATCTCTAAATGTCCGTTTGTAATCGGGTCAAATGTTCCCGGGTAAACACAAATATTTTTCAAGTAAAGTCTCCGTTATTTTTTTTCAAGATCCGCAAGTCTTTTTTTTAGGTCGAGGTTTTCATATTCAAGATTTTTGACTATGCTTATCAGATCATTAACAGAAATCAGATTCTCTCCCGCAAGTTGTTCGTATCCCTCAATTCTGCTTAAAAGATCTTCGGTTGCTTCTTCGAGAACCATTTCAAGCGAGTCGTCATAGTCATGAAGATCCATAAGGAAGTAGGGGAGTCTTTGTGAATTTGTTATTTTATATGCCATACGGATTATTGTCTGAAAAGTCGGACAGTCAGGATTGGAAATTCCCAGAGGTTTTCTCTCTTGGATTGAATCGGGTATTGATTGATCTCTATATAAAAAACCGAGATATTCCATGTCAATTCCAAGATGGGATTTTGAAATTTTGCGGAGTTTTTCTCCCATAGCAAGATCTTTAGGTTTTGTTGCCATATTTATTATAATTTTCGGGTTGAAGGTGTCAACAATAGATATTGCTTCCGCATGTATTTCAGGGTCAACATCTGATATTTCATCGAGTATCTCCTGAATTTTCCATGCATGCTCTCCACCTTTCTTGGAGCATTTTGTAAAAACTTTATTAACGGCGCTGTTGTTTTTCAGATTGATATATAAAAGTCTGAATAGAGTGTTTTTTAAAAAAGCATAACCGTTAAGTATTGAAGTCAGCTCCGGCATTGCTACAAGGACTCCGAATGGGCTTAACATAAAAAAATCAATTGTATTGTATGATGAACCTGCGCCGAGGTCTAATACAACAAAGTCTGCTTTAATTGTGCTTATTGCATTAATAAGCTTTTTTTTCTGCATCACCGTAATGTTAGCTATACCTACCATCTCCGCGTCTCCGGAAATGAATTGGAGATTAGGGTTTGTTGTGTTTAGAAAATACTCTTCTAAGGTGGAATTTTTTTTAAGAAGAAAATTTCCAACTCCGTCTGGTGCCTGATCGTAACCAAGGCAAGTGTGAATATTTGCTCCGCCAAAATCAAGGTCTATCAGTACAACCTTCTTCCCGAGTTGTGCCAGAGCAAAACTCAGGTTTACGGATAGTACCGTTTTACCAACGCCGCCTTTACCGCTTGCAACGGGAATAATAATCGGTCCGCCTCGTTTCATAAGACTATCCTTCTTTAACGAATGTATTTTTTTATTTTAATATTTTAACAGAAAAAAATAAAGAAAAATTTCTTTAAAAATAAATTGAAATGTAAATTGGTTTGACTTTATTTTTTTGGTATAGTATATATTGTGGACTAAGTAACCTTAAATTGTTCTTAACGGGTGGTAAGAAGATTATGAAACTGTTTTTTACTGTTATTTGTTTGTTATTGAGCTACGGAGTTTTTGCAAATAATATTGAGAATTCGATAAGTGCCATATTTACAGCAAATGATCTGAATAGAATTTATTCGGGGGAGATTGTTTCGAGAATGTTTGTAAAGTATAATGCCACTAACGAGAACACAGATGAATTCATTGCTGTCCCCGAAACTCCGTTTACCGGCGGAAACTACTCTGAATATGAGGTTGTATGTGATGAGAAAGCGTTCTTTCCGATTGATATCAGTCAAATACCCCCATTGCGTATGTTTAATCTTATAACTTCATATTCAAATTTAAAAGGGGCCGAATACTGGTCGTTTAACGGCGGTCGAAAGGTCGTTTTTATTGAGGATTGCTATTCTATGCAGAGTTCTCGAAACAGACAGCGGATGGCTGATATCAGACAGACATCCCTTGCTCCTCAATCAGTTTTTTATTTTATGCAGAAGGACAACAAATTCGGTAATATGGCATTCAAAAGCGAGATTTTTAATGCAGGTAATTCATTTGTGATGATTAATAGTACATTAGATCCTATTTTTCCGATAAATTCTGCAGGCGAGTATAAAACAATTACTTTTCTTATCTATAATGAGCAAAAAAGGGGTTATTTGTTTTATACAATTTTTTTAATGCGTATTCGAAACGCATTGCTTCTAAAAAGCGGAAGAATATATGCAACAACCTTTTCTAACAGATTGAGAGGCGCAACTGTCCATTTAGCAGGTCTTTTGGGTTTAAATTGGGATAACAAACTGGTAACATGGGATCAACAAAAACTTATGCAGGGGTTTTATCGGAATTATTAACGGACAGCAGAGGTGAACCAAAATACTTTCCTTTGATCTGTTTTTTTGGAGCATTTTAAAACAAATCCTCAAAACCTTTTATAACATTGTTACGGATAATATTTTAATATTATCTACAAAATATGTTGACATTAATTATATGTTTTTGTATTATACCAAAACTAATTTTGCCTTCATAGCTCAGTTGGTAGAGCACAACCATGGTAAGGTTGGGGTCACCAGTTCAATTCTGGTTGAAGGCTATTCAAATAATACTTATTTTTAAGTGAATAAATAGAGGGTGGATATATGGCAAAAAAGACAACCGGTGTTGAGAAGATCGCAATGCAGTGTTCAGAGTGCAAAAGAAAGAATTATACTACATTCAGAAACAAAAGAAACATGCAGGGTAAGTTAGAGTTATTGAAGTATTGCAGTTGGGACAAAAAACATACTCTTCATAAAGAAACAAAGGTAAAGTAGGTTATTAATTCCCGTTTAATGGGAATTCACAATATAGGCCAATAGTTCAGTTGGTAGAACGCAGGTCTCCAAAACCTGATGTCGCGAGTTCGAGTCTTGCTTGGCCTGATTTTTTAAAAAAATCGATCAGAGGTTAATATGAAAAAATTCTTTGGGTCTTCAGTGATTAGTTTTTTTAGTGAATGTGCTGCTGAGTTAAAAAAGGTTACATGGCCGTCTAAAGACGATGTAACTGCTCAGACAATAATTGTTGTTGTTTCGCTTGCTGTTGTTGCAGTGTCCCTTGCTTTGATTGATTATGGTTCAAGGGAATTTGTCGGGTTTATTATTGATAGAGCCGGATCGTAATCGGTTTGGTTTAGGGGGCTAAAATGGCTAAGGGCTGGTATGTTCTTCATGTATATTCCGGTTATGAGAACAGAGTAGAGGAGAGTATTAATGCTGTTATTCAGAGCGGTGATCTTGAGAGTGTACTTTTTCAAATAAAAGTTCCTGTTAAGGATGTTACCTCTGTTAAGGCGGGGAAGAAAAAAGTTCAGAAAATGAAGGTTTTTCCGGGGTATGTTCTTCTTGAGATGGATCTTGAAAAAGGTTCATGGCAAACTGTTTATCCGATAATTAAGAATATGAATGGTGTAACGGGTTTTGTGGGTGCAAATAAAACAACAAAGCCGAGACCTATATCACAAGACGAGGTTAGGGCAGTACTTCAGAATATGTCTGATACCAAGATCGATATGTTTGCTAAGTCTAAGTATGATTATAAACATGGGGAAACCGTTAAGATAATTGAAGGACCTTTTAATACATTTACCGGAACCATCGAAGAGGTAAGTCATGAGAGAAGCAAACTAAAAGTAATGGTTGGAATATTCGGAAGATCAACACCCGTTGAGCTTGATTTCAGTCAGGTTGAGAAAGTGTAGTTGTTGAGGTTTTTATTCCGCTTAGCGGATTAATTATTACTGCTCCTTGTTTGGGGGTAGTAAAATGGGATTTTATTTTAATAAGGAAAGTGGTATGGCACAAAAGAAAGTAAAAACGATTGTTAAGTTGCAGGCTGTCGGCGGACAAGCTAACCCTGCAAAAGGGATCGGGCCAGCATTGGGACCACACGGCGTTTCTGCTGCAGATTTCTGTAAGCAGTTTAACGATAAGACTAAAGATCAGCAAGGTGTTGTTTTTCCGGCGATAATAACAATTTATCTGGACAGAACATTCTCGTTTATTATTAAGACACCTCCTGCATCTTATCTTATTAAGAAAGAGTTGGGGTTAACCAGTGGGTCAAAGATTCCTCACAAAGATAAGGTTGGGAAACTAACCAGAGCGCAATTAAAAAAGATTGCAGAAATCAAAATGCCCGATCTTAATGCAAATGATATTGAAGCAGCTATGAAAATAGTTGCCGGATCAGCGAGAAGTATGGGTGTTGAGGTTGGTGAATAAAAGGGGAGTCAGTTATGAAGAAAAGAGGAAAGAAGTATATTGAAGCGTTGAAAAAGGTTGATGTAAATCAAATGTATGACCTCCCTGCTGCAGTTGAGTTGGTAAAAGGGTGTGCTTTTGCTAAATTTGATGAGACGGTTGAGGTTAGTTTAAATTTAAGATTAAAGAAAAGTCATACAGTTAGAGATACTGTTATTTTCCCGAATAGTTTTGGTAAGGAAAAAAAAATATTGGTACTTGCAAAGGGTGATAAAGCAAAAGAGGCAAGCGATGCAGGTGCTGCATTTGTTGGAGATGATGAACTTATCCAAAAGATTAAAGACGGATGGTTGGATTTTGATGTTGTTGTTGCAACACCGGATATGATGAAGGATGTTGGTAAATTGGGGCCTGTTCTTGGTAGAAGGGGTTTGATGCCTAATCCTAAAACCGGTACAGTAACAACAGATGTTAAAGGAGCTATTGCTGAACTCAAAAAAGGTAGAGTAGAATTCAGGGCTGATAAGACCGGCGTTCTCCATATCGGGGTAGGTAAGGTTTCTATGGAGAGGGACAAGATAGTTGAGAATATTAAAGCACTTTATGATGAGGTTCTTAGAAAGAAACCTTCAGATCTTAAAGGTGAGTATATAGGTTCTTTGTATCTTTCGTCAACAATGGGTCCCGGTATCGAAGTAAATTCAAAGTTGATTAAGTAAGGGGATTATTATGGCTCAACAATATAAGATCGATAAAGTTAATTACATCTCTTCTTTAGCAAAGGGGAGTGCTAATTGTGTTCTGACAGATTACAGGGGCTTGACAGTACAGAACCTTGAGAGCATAAGAGCAGAATTAAGAAAACTCAACACAAAGTATGCAGTAGTTAAGAATAATCTTTTTAAGATCGCTGCAACACAAAACGGTCTCCCCGTTGAAGATGAGTTCTTGGCTGGTCCGACTGCGGTTGCGTTTGCCGGAGATGATGTTTCTGAGGTTGTCAAGGCGTTGTTTAAATTTACAAAAAGCTTTCCGGTAAAGGTTAAAGCCGGTATTATCGACGGTAAATTCTTTAATGATAAAGAGATTGAGGCGTTCTCAAAACTTCCGGGAAGAAAAGAGTTGATTGCTCAACTTATGGCAACTATGAATGCTCCGATGCAAAACTTCGTGCTTTGTTGTAATGATGTTATCGGAAGATTTGTCAGGGTTGTTAATGCGGTTAAAGAATCTAAAGAAAAAGCATCTTAAAATCAGTTTAATATAACTGTTAATTTAAAATTTAGCATCAAAGTCTTCATATAAAATGTCATGCTTTGATGCAAAAAAATAAAGGGAGAAAATATGGCATCTATCACAAAAGACCAAATTCTGGAAGCAATCGAAAAAATGACTGTTTTGGAAATCTCTGAGCTTGTAAAAGCTATGGAGGAAAAATTCGGAGTTAGTGCAGCGCCGGTGGCTGTTGCAGGTGCTCCGGCAGGTGGCGCGGCTGCGGCCGGTGCTGAACCTGTTGAGGAAAAGGACGAGTTTAATGTTATTCTTGTTGAAGCCGGAGCTAACAAGATTGCTGTAATCAAAGAGGTTAGAGCAGTAACAGGACTTGGACTTAAAGAAGCTAAAGACTTATGTGACGCCGGAAATAAAGTTCTAAAAGAAGGCGTTTCTAAGAAAGAAGCTGAAGAGATCAAAGCTAAGATCACTGCAGCCGGCGGAAAGGTTGATCTGAAATAGTCTAATACGATATGGCGATTGAATTGAATTTACAATTGCCATTTATGTTTATCAACTTTTTATGGGATTATCCAAGTAATGATAGGAAAACTATCGTTTCTTGGGTAACCTTTTTTGTGTATTATTTGTGTTACAAATTAACTATTAGTTAATATATCTATTTTAGGCTACTCCTGAGGAGATATCGATGAGCCTGGTGCAATATGAAAGAAAATTAAAAAATGACAGAATTTGGATAGGTAAAACTCGTAAAGCCGATGTTGCCGAACTTCCTAATTTGATCGAGATACAAGTAAACAGTTATGAGTGGTTTCTGCAAAGAAAAAGACTTCTTAATAAAGAGCCTTTGAAAAACGAAGGTCTTCAATATCTATTTAATGAGGTATTTCCTGTAATAAGTACAGACGAAAAAATGTCTCTTGAATTTGTTGAGTATATGCTTGATGAAGACGGTATAAAGTACGATGAGTTTGAAGCTAAACAAAAAGGTCAAACTTATTCAGTGCCGTTAAAGGTTGTTATTAATCTAAAAAACCATGAAACAGGCGAAATTCGTCAAAAAGATATTTTTTTAGGTGATATTCCGTTAATTACAGAGCGGGGAACATTTATTACTAACGGAGCAGAAAGAGTAGTAGTTAGTCAAATTCACAGATCACCGGGGGTTATTTATAGTTATGATAATAAACTTAAGGCATTCAATTCGAGGATTATTCCATATAGAGGTGCATGGCTTGAGTTTGAAATAGACGAAAAGAAAAAACTTCTATATGTTAGAATTGATAGAAAAAGAAAGATCCTTGCTACATTGTTCTTGAGGTTTTTAGGTTATTCTACGAGAGAAAAAATTATTTCTCTTTTTTACAAAGATATAGCAATTACGGTTGATACTAAGGATGCACAAGAGAAACTCCTTAGAAGGATATTAAGTAGAGATGTTTTTGTTGAAAAAGAAAATGGCAGTAAAGAAAAAATTGCTCAGGCCGGTACAAAGATAACACCGCTTGATATTGATAAACTAATTCAAGAAGGTATAAAAGAAGTTTTTGTAATTGATATGGAAACTGAAGGATATATTAGACATCCGATAATTATTAACTGCTTTGAAAAAGAAGAGGTTGTAGTAACTAAGGATGAACCTTATAAGGATGAGCCTTCCCATGAAGATGCGGTTTCTAAAATATACAGTGTGTTGAAACCTGGAGAACCTGCGACTGTTGAAAACGCAGAAAAAGAGATTAAATCTATATTTTATTCAGATAAAAGATACGATCTCGGTGTTGTAGGGAGATATAAACTTAATAAGAAATTTGACCTTGATGCTCCAATAGAAGAGTGTACTCTTAATGATAAGGATATTGTTGCTGTTATAGGATACTTAATTAAGGTTTTTAGCGGAGAGGGATCTGTAGATGATATTGATCACTTAGGAAATAGAAGGATCAGATCTGTAGGTGAATTACTTGCAAACTCATTAAAAGTTGCTTTAACAAGAATGGAAAGAATATCAAAAGAAAGGATGCAAGGGAAGGAATTTGCTATTTTAAAACCATCTGACTTGATAAGTGTAAAACCTGTTTCTGCTTGTATTAAAGAATTCTTTGGTACTTCACAACTTTCTCAGTTTATGGATCAGGTTAATCCTTTAGCTGAGTTGACTCATAAGAGAAGATTAAATGCATTAGGGCCCGGAGGACTTTCAAGAGAGAGAGCCGGTTTTGAGGTTCGAGATGTTCATTATACCCATTATGGAAGAATGTGTCCTATTGAGACACCTGAAGGTCCGAATATCGGGCTTATAATGTCACTTTGTAATTATACTAAAATAAATGATTTCGGTTTTTTAGAAACTCCTTATAGGAAAGTAAAAAACGGGATTGTTACAGATGAAGTTGAATATTTATCTGCAATGGACGAAGAAAGATACTATATTGCACAAGCAAATGCTCCGCTCGATGATAACGGTAGATTTAAAGAAACACAAGTTTCAGTAAGAAAATCCGGTGATTATACAACAAAACAAGCAGATGAGATACAATATATGGATGTCTCGCCAAGACAAATCGTTTCTGTTTCAACTGCTTTAATACCATTCCTTGAGCATGATGATGCAAACAGAGCATTGATGGGGTCAAACATGCAGAGGCAAGCGGTTCCTTTGTTGATACCTGAGGCTCCTTTAGTTGGAACGGGCATGGAAGAGATTGCTGCTTACGATTCAGGGGTTTGTTTAATCGCAAGAAATGACGGAGTGGTTAGTTATGTCAGTGCAAATGAGATATTTGTAAGAAGGGACAGTGATAGCCAAATTGATCATTACAGGTTATTGAAGTATAAAAGAACAAACCAAGATACTTGTTTTAATCAAAAACCCATTGTAAAAGCCGGGCAGAAGATAAATAAGAATCAAGTTATCGCAGATGGTCCTGCTATAGATAAAGGGGAGCTTGCCCTTGGGCGTAATGTGTTCGTTGCATATATGCCATGGAATGGGTATAATTTTGAGGATGCGATTGTTCTTTCAGAAAGATTGGTTAAGGATGATGTTTTCACTTCAATACATATTAAAGAGTTTTCAATAGAAGTAAGAGAGACAAAACTCGGACCTGAAAGGGTTACCAGAGAGATACCGAATGTATCTGAGTCATATCTTAGAAATCTTGATGAATACGGGATTATCAGAGTCGGAGCAAAAGTAAAAGCAGATGATATACTTGTCGGAAAGGTTACTCCAAAATCGGATTCTGATACTTCACCGGAATACAGATTATTAAATTCAATTTTTGGTGAAAAAGCTAAAGATGTTAAGGATTCTTCGTTAAGGTTGTCTCATGGTATGGAAGGAACCGTAATTGATATTCAAAGAAGAAAAAGAGACGGAGGAGAGGATCTTAATCCGGGTGTAGATGAGGTCATTAAGGTTTTTATTGCGAATAAAAGAAAAATTAAAGTAGGGGATAAAATGGCCGGAAGACACGGTAATAAAGGTGTAGTTTCTGTCATACTACCTGAAGAGGATATGCCATATATGGCGGACGGCACGCCGGTTGATATCGTGCTTAATCCACTTGGGGTACCATCGCGGATGAATATTGGACAAATTATGGAGGCGCAACTTGGTTGGGCAGCCAATAAACTGGGTGTTAAGTTTTCTACAAGCGTATTTGAGTCAGCTCAAACAGATGAGATAATAGAAAAGCTCAAGGATGCAAAACTACCCGAAAATTCAAAAACAATACTCTATGATGGGCGTTCCGGGGAGCCGTTTATTAATCCGGTTACCGTTGGCTATACCTATATGTTGAAATTAGCGCACTTAGTTGATGATAAAATGCATGCCAGATCAACAGGTCCCTACTCCCTTGTAACTCAGCAACCTCTTGGTGGTAAAGCGCAATTTGGTGGGCAGAGACTTGGTGAGATGGAAGTATGGGCTTTGGAAGCTTATGGTGCCGCGCATACTTTACAGGAAATTCTTACTGTAAAATCAGATGATATGAATGGTAGAACAAAGATGTATGAAAGCATTGTTAAGGGTGAAAAAACATCTTCCCCTAATGTTCCTGAAGCTTTTAATGTTCTTGTTCAGGAGTTGCGGGGTGTTGCCATGAACATAGAGATTTATGATTCCAGAGGTAAAAAAATACCTCTTACGGAAAGGGAAGAGAAGTTAATGGCAAAACAGGATAAAAATTTCTAGTAATTCCTAATTTTCAAGGAGAATTTAATGAGGGATGTAACAGATTTTGATTCGATTTCAATAAAAATAGCTTCAGATGAAGTGATTAGAAATATGTCTTATGGCGAGGTAAAGAAACCTGAAACTATAAATTACCGTACTTTAAGACCGGAAAAGGACGGATTGTTTTGTGAGAGAATTTTCGGAACCACTAAAGAGTGGGAGTGTTATTGCGGAAAATTCAAATCAATGAGATATAAAGGGGTTATCTGTGATCGATGTGGAGTTGAGGTAACCAGTTTTAAAGTAAGAAGAGAGAGGATGGGGCATATTGAGCTTGCAAGTCCCGTGGCACATATTTGGTTTTACAGATCTGTTCCTTCCAGAATAAGCTTATTACTTGACATACCTGCATCTTCGTTAAAATCGATTTTATATTTTGAAAAATTTATTGTAACTGATCCCGGCGATACCGATCTTAAAGAAAAGCAAATACTTGGTGAAGATGAATATTATGACCTTCAAGAAAGATATGGGCTTGCTTTTCATGCCGGAACAGGTGCAGAAGCAATAACTCAAATGCTAGAAAACATCGACCTTAAAAGAGAAGTTCAACTTTTGCGTGGCAAAATGCTTGATAAAGATAAAGCAAAAGATAAAAGACTTCTTAAGAGAATTGAATTACTAGAAGATTTTAGGAACTCTGATAACCTTCCTGAATGGATGATGCTAAATGTAATACCTGTAATTCCGCCGGACCTTAGACCAATGGTTCAGCTGGATGGCGGTAGGTTTGCCACTAGTGATTTGAATGATTTATACAGAAGAGTTATTAATAGAAATAGCCGTTTAAAAAGACTACTTGAGTTAAACGCTCCCGGTATCATTATCCGGAATGAAAAGAGAATGCTCCAAGAAGCTGTTGATGCTTTGTTTGACAATTCAAAAAAGAGAAAAGTTGTTAAAGGATCCTCCCAAAGGCCTTTAAAATCTTTATCAGATCTGTTAAAAGGTAAACAAGGGCGATTTAGACAAAATCTTCTAGGTAAACGGGTTGACTATTCCGGAAGAAGTGTAATCGTTGTAGGACCAAATTTAAAAATGCATCAATGCGGGCTTCCGGTAAATATGGCGCTTGAGTTATTTAAGCCTTTTGTTATGCAAAAACTTGTAGAAAAAGAGCTTGTTTTTAATATAAAAAAAGCAAAGCAGATGATAGAAGCACTTGAACCGGTTGTTTATCATGTGTTAGAAGAAGTTGTTGCAGAGCATCCGGTACTTTTAAATAGAGCGCCTACACTCCATAGACTTGGAATTCAGGCATTTGAGCCAAAACTTGTTGAAGGAAAAGCCATAAGACTTCACCCGCTTGTTTGTAAGGCCTTTAATGCTGACTTTGATGGTGACCAGATGGCAGTCCATGTTCCTCTTTCGTCAGAAGCACAGACAGAGTGCTGGATACTTATGCTTTCTTCTAAGAATCTTCTTGACCCTGCAAACGGTAGCCCGATTGTCGGTCCTTCACAGGATATGATTCTCGGTATAAACTATTTAACCAGAATTCAAGAAGGTGTAAAAGGTGAAGGGAAGTTTTTTAAGGATGAAAATGAGGTTGTACTTGCTTATAATGCAGGTGCAGTCCATCCCCAAGCAAGAATAAAAGTTAAATTAAATGGTAAAATGGTTGAGACAAGTCCAGGAAGAATTATTTTTAACGATTCTCTTCCGGAAGGTGTAGATTTTATCAATGAACCTCTTGGGGACAAGCGAGTAAGTCAGATTATCGGAGATATCTATAAGAAAAAGGGAACCGCAATAACAGTTAAAATGCTTGATGCCATTAAGGATATTGGTTTTAAATATGCGATGATTTTTGGTGCTACCATAGGTATGGAAGATATAATTGTACCGGAAAATAAGAAAGAAATCATTGATAGTGCCCAAGCACAGGCCGATAAAATATATAAAGAGTATAGAGACGGTATTATATCAGCTGAAGAGCGATATAATAAAATTCAAGATATATGGACAAGGGCATCCCATGACATAGCAAAATCCTTACTGGAAACATTAAAAAAAGATAAACGAGGGTTTAATCCAATATTCATGATGTCTGACTCAGGTGCAAGAGGATCTCAAACTCAAATAAGACAGTTGGCAGGAATGCGGGGGTTAATGACAAAACCGGGTGGGGACATAATTGAGCTTCCGATAAAATCAAACTTTAAAGAGGGGCTTTCTGTTATTGAATTCTACATATCAACTAACGGAGCAAGAAAGGGTTTGGCAGATACGGCTCTTAAAACAGCCGATGCGGGGTATTTAACGAGGCGTCTCGTTGATATTGCACAGGATGTTGTTGTTAATGAATTTGACTGCGGAACAATTAACGGACTGTATATGACCGAAATAAAAAAAGGTGACGAAGTAATTGAGTCTTTGAGTGATAGAATTATCGGCAGGTATTCTGCTGAGGATGTAAGGAATCCTGTAACAGGTGAAATTGTAATTGGTGCAAATGAATTAATTACCGAAGAGCTTGCAGAAAAAGTTCAAGGTTTGATTATTGAAACCGTAAAGATACGAACTGTACTAACATGTGAGTCAAAAAGAGGCGTGTGTGTAAAGTGTTACGGCAGAAACCTGGCTACAAATCAAACTGTTGATATTGGTGAAGCGGTAGGAATAATAGCAGCCCAATCTATCGGTCAACCGGGAACACAGCTGACGATGAGAACTTTCCATATTGGTGGAGCAGCAACCGGTTCAGCAAAGGAAAGTACTCTTAAATTTAATTATCCAGTATTAATAGAACCACCTAAAGGATCAGTAATATCAAGAGACGGGCAAAGGTTATTTGCCAGAAAGGGATACTTGTGTTTAAGTAGAGTAAACCATTCATTTGATATAAATGGTTGTAAACTTTTAATTAATGATGGTGAAAAAGTAAATATCAATAAGCCGATATTTGTTGATAAAAACGGCGTTGAAGTTCTCTGCAGAGAAATCGGTACTACAAGGATTAATAATGACAAATTATACATTGTAACCCAATATGCAGAACATGAAGTTGTTCCCGGGTCATTATTATTAAAAAAAGACTTTGAGATGGTTGAACCAAAAGACGTAATTATTCAATTTGACCCGTTTGTTCAGCCGATTATTTCTGAGGTTAGCGGTAAAGTTAAATTCGGGGATCTTAAGATAGGTGTTACAATAAAAGAAGAAACCGACGAAACTACAAGCACACAAAAACTTAAAGTTTCTGATAGTTTTCCTGAAACTCTACAACCGAGAATAGATGTTGAGAATGATGTAGGTGTTGTTATTGCCAGTTATCACTTACCCGGTGGGGCTTTGTTGAGTGTTAAGGATGGGGAGGTTATTCAAGGCGGTGATACAATCGCTAAGATAATTACAAAAACTTCAAAAGTTTCAGATATAACCGGAGGTTTACCGAGAGTAGCAGAGCTTTTTGAGGCAAGAAAACCTAAAGAATCATCTGTACTATCAAAGGTTGCCGGCGTAGTAAGGTTCAGAGGCAAAGTTAAGGGAAAAGATATTATTGCGGTCGAAGATCAGTTTGGTACTGAATTCAAACATTCTGTACCTTCAGGTTACTACTTATTGGTTAGAGACGGAGATATGATTAAGGCCGGAGATAAAATTTCAGAAGGTCCGGTCAATCCTCATGATATTCTACAGGTTCTTGGAGAGAATAAGCTTCAAACTTTTATTATGGATGAGATACAAGGGGTTTATCGACTACAAGGTGTAAACATTAGTGATAAGCATATTGGTGTTATTATTAGACAGATGATGAAAAAAGTTGAAATTACTGATGTAGGCGATACAAGTTTTATTTTTGGTCAACAAGTTGATAAGTGGTTATTTCTTTCAGAAAACAAAAGAGTTATTGCTGAAGGGGGGCAACCGGCAGTTGCGAAACCGATCCTTTTAGGCATAACAAAGGCTTCTCTACAGATTGACTCATTTTTAAGTGCATCCTCATTTCAGGAAACAACTAAGGTATTAACAAATGCTTCAATAAAAGGTATGACTGATTATCTTAACGGTTTAAAAGAAAATGTAATTATTGGTCACCTTGTCCCTGCAGGAACAGGTATCAAATATTACAAAAATTTAAAAGTGTATGATGACAAGCTTGAAGACATAGAAGCATCGTTAACTAAAATTCGTGAAGAAAAAGAGCGGCTAGTTGGAGAACACGCAATAATTACAGATAGTGATTATGATAAAATTGGATAGATCAAAATTTAACTTGACATACTTAGTTTTTTTTGATATAGATTTTTTCTGTTTAATAAGTATTTTCGTGTTATTATTACACCGAATATATGTTTTATAAATATCGCATGATGTTTAAAAAGAAAGTAATAATTTTTTTATATGTATGGAGAATTTTAAATGCCAACAATTAATCAGTTGATCAGAAAGGGAAGAAAAAAAGTAACATCAAAAACTAAATCTCCCGCGTTAAAATCTTGTCCCCAAAGAAGAGGCGTTTGTACGAGAGTAATGACTCTGACACCTAAGAAACCTAATTCTGCACTTAGAAAAGCTTGTAGGGTAAGATTAACTTCAGGGTTTGAAGTAACATCATATATTCCCGGGGTAGGACATAATCTTCAAGAGCACTCAGTTGTTCTTATTAGAGGAGGAAGAGTTAAAGATCTTCCGGGGGTTAGATATCACGTAGTTCGCGGTGCTTTGGATACGCTTGGTGTTGTAGATCGAAAAAGAAGCAGATCAAAGTATGGCGCAAAGAAACCAAAGGCATAAGGAGATAGAAGCAAATGTCAAGAGATAGAAAAACACAAAAAAGAAGTATTTTACCTGATGAAAAATATGGTGATAAAGTAATATCAAAGTTTATTAATACAATGATGTTTGACGGAAAAAAATCTGTTGCAAGATCTATTATGTATGGAACTCTAGAGAAATTGGCTGAAAAAACCGGTGAAGATCCAAAGGTGGTTTTTCATAAAGCATTGGAGAATGTGAAACCGCTTGTTGAGGTTAAGTCAAGAAGGGTGGGCGGTGCAACTTATCAAGTACCTGTTGAAGTAAGAGAAGATAGACGAAATGCTCTTGCAATGAGATGGTTGATTAGTTATTCCAGAAAAAGATCTGAAAAAACCATGACTTTAAAGCTTTCGGGTGAACTTCTGGATGCATACAATTCAACGGGGACAACATTTAAGAAAAAAGAAGATACGCATAAAATGGCGGAAGCGAACAAAGCTTTCAGTCACTTTAGATGGTAAAAAAAGGAAAGATAGATGTCAAGAAAAGTTTCATTAGAAAATACGAGAAATATAGGCATAATGGCCCATATTGATGCAGGTAAAACAACAACAACTGAAAGAATTCTATATTATACAGGGACATCACACAAGATAGGTGAGGTTCATGACGGTGCCGCTACAATGGACTGGATGGAGCAGGAAAAAGAAAGGGGTATAACCATTACTTCTGCTGCAACAACCTGTTTTTGGCAAGAAAACAGAATTAACATAATTGATACTCCGGGGCACGTAGACTTTACGGTTGAGGTAGAAAGATCTCTAAGGGTTCTTGATAGTGCTGTAGGTGTCTTTTGTGCAGTTGGTGGAGTTCAGCCTCAATCTGAAACAGTTTGGAGGCAAGCTAACAGATACCATGTACCAAGGCTTATTTTTGTTAATAAAATGGATAGGCTTGGCGGTGACTTCTTTTCGGTTGTTGAGCAATGTAAATCAAAGCTCGGTGCAAATGCAGTACCTATTGTTTTGCCGATTGGATCAGAAGAAGATTTTAAGGGTATAGTTGATTTAGTTGAAATGAAAGCTATTATGTTCAACGATAGTAAAGAAATTGTTAACTACGATATTGTTGATATCCCTGAAAATCTTAAAGAATCTGCTTTAAAATACAGAGCAGAAATGATAGAGAGCATCTGTGATTATAACGAGGATTTGGTTGAAAAATACTTGGAGGGCGAAGAACTTACAATTGAAGAAATTAAGAGGGGAATGAGGAAGGCTGCATGTGATGTAAAGATTTTCCCCATGATGTGTGGTTCTGCTTTTAAAAACAAGGGCGTTCAGTTCTTGCTTAACTCAGTAGTTTCATATATGCCTTCACCTCTAGATGTTCCCAGTATAAAAGGGATTAGACCTGAAGACGGAGAAACCATAGAAAGAATTTCCGGCGATGATCAGCCATTTAGTGCTTTGGCGTTCAAGATTATGACTGACCCTTATGTGGGAAGATTAACATTTTTTAGGGTTTATTCGGGTGTTTTATCTGCCGGCAGTTATGTTATGAATGCTACAAGAGATAAAAAAGAAAGAATCGGCCGTTTGTTACAAATGCACGCAAATAAAAGAGATGAGATTAATGAAGTATATGCCGGAGATATTGCAGCAGCGGTTGGTTTGAAATATACAACAACCGGAGACACGCTAACAGATGAAAAATTTCCTGTTATTCTTGAATCAATGGTTTTTCCTGATCCTGTAATATCAGTTGCAATTGAACCAAAATCTAAGGGCGATAATGATAAGCTGATAAATGCATTGGATAAGCTTTCTGAAGAGGATCCTACTTTTAAAGTTAGGGTAGATCAAGAGACGGGGCAAACGATTATTTCGGGAATGGGTGAGCTTCACCTTGAGATTATCGTAGATAGAATATTTAGGGAGTTTAAAGTTAGTGCAACGGTTGGGGCACCGCAGGTTGCTTATAGGGAAACAATTAAGGGTGTGTGTGATATTAATCATAAATACGCTAAACAATCAGGCGGACATGGTCAATATGGTCATGTTGTTATGAAATTTGAAGCCGTCCCAGCAGGAACAGGTTTTGTTTTTGAGAATAAGATAGTTGGTGGTAAAATACCAAAAGAATTTATACCGGCAGTTCAAAAAGGTCTGGAAGAAGCTATGCAGTGCGGAGTACTTGCGGGTTATCCTGTTGTTGACTTCAAAGCAGTCTTATATGATGGTTCATACCATGATGTTGACTCTTCGGAAATGGCATTTAAAATATGTGCTATTCAAGCTTTTAAAGAAGGTATGAGAAAAGCTCAACCCATATTACTTGAGCCGATAATGGATGTTGAAGTTGTAACGCCGGATGACTATATGGGTGATATAATGGGCAATGTCTCATCAAGAAGAGGTCGGGTAGAAAAGATGGATGACAGAGCCGGTTCCAAGATTGTTAAAGCAAAAGTTCCATTGGCAAATATGTTCGGATACTCTACAGATCTGCGGTCTATGTCTCAAGGTCGTGCAAACTACACAATGCAGTTTGATCATTATGAAGAGATGCCGAAAAATATAGCTGAGGAAATTGTTAAGAAGTATTCGACAGCAAAGTAATTTAAAAAAACTAAGAATTTTTAGGAGGAGAAGAAAATGGCTAAAGAAACCTTTAATAGAAGTAAGCCTCACGTAAATGTTGGTACAATTGGACATGTTGACCATGGTAAAACAACACTAACTGCAGCACTAACAATGTTTAGTGCAAACAAGATGGGTACAAAGGCGTTAAGATATGATGAAATCGACAACGCTCCTGAAGAAAAAGCAAGAGGTATTACTATCAACACAAGGCATGTTGAGTATGAGACAGTTAAGAGACACTATGCTCATGTTGACTGCCCGGGACACGCTGACTATGTAAAAAACATGATTACAGGTGCTGCACAAATGGATGGAGCTGTGCTTGTTGTAGCTGCAACAGATGGTGCAATGCCGCAAACAAGAGAGCATATCCTTCTTGCAAAACAAGTAGAAGTACCATATATTGTTGTTTTTATGAACAAGTGTGATATGGTAGATGATGCAGAATTACTTGATATTGTAGAAATGGATATAAGGGAACTTTTAAGTGAGTATGGTTTCCCTGGAGACGCTACTCCTGTTATTAGGGGATCAGCACTTCAAGCTATGGAAAATCCGACAGATCCAGAAAAAACAAAGTGCGTTCAAGAGCTTTTAGATGCTATTGACAATTATATACCTGAACCTGAAAGACAAGAAAACCTAGATTTTCTTATGCCGGTTGAAGATGTTTTCTCTATATCAGGAAGAGGCACTGTTGCAACAGGTAGAATTGAAAGGGGTACAATAACAGTTGGTACAGAAGTCGAACTTGTTGGTATCAGACCTACACAGAAAACTACTGTTACCGGTGTTGAGATGTTTAATAAGCTTCTTGATAAAGGTATTGCCGGGGATAATGTTGGTCTTCTTTTAAGAGGTATTGACAAGAAGGCAATTCTAAGAGGACAAGTTTTGGCTAAAACAGGTTCTATTACTCCACACAAAAAATTCAGAGCTCAAACATATATTCTGAAGAAAGAAGAGGGCGGAAGACACACTGCGTTTTTTAATGGATACAGACCGCAATTTTTCTTTAGAACAACAGATGTAACCGGATTTGTTACACTACCAAGCGGAACTGAGATGGTAATGCCCGGAGATCAAGTTGAATTATCTTGTGAGTTGATTACAACAATAGCAATGGATAAGAATTTAAGATTTGCTATAAGAGAGGGCGGAAGAACGGTTGGTGCCGGTACCGTGTTGGAAATAATTGAATAATTAGAAATACAAAAAGTCACCGGGTGACCGGTGACTTTTTTATTAGATTTTTTATGAATTCAGAAAAAAAAATCATAAAAAATATAAATAAAAATACATTGATGGTCTTGAATTTAATGCTGTTTTAAAATGCGAATATTAGTATAATTAATAGTTTTTTGAAAGAATAATGATTTGTTTTTTTTAGTTGATAATATAATATTAAATTGTATTTGTTTCTTACTGTAAGTAATGAAAATTATTTAAAAAACACTTGATTATTTTGGTCTATTATGATATATTACACCGCACATAAATAAGAGCATATGCTAAAGAGGGATACAGATGGCTGAGCAAAAGATAAGAGTAAGATTAAGAGGTTTTGATATTGATCTTGTAGATCAAGCTGCAAAATCTATCGTGAATGTCGTAAAAAAAAGTGGAGCCCAAATTTCGGGTCCTATTCCACTTCCTACCGAAATAAATAAATACACAGTTTTAAAATCTGTTCATGTTAATATTAAATCTCGAGAACAGTTTGAGATGAGAACACATAAAAGGTTGATAGATATTAAGCCGGTTGATGGAACTCTTGAGGCGATGATGAAGCTTGAGTTGGCTGCCGGTGTTGATGTTGATATAAAACAGTATTAATTTACCATATAATAGATAGAGGGAAATATTATGAATTGTTTGATAGGAAAAAAAATTGGTATGACACAGCTTTATGATGATAATGGCGTTATACTTCCTGTTACAGCTGTAGAAATAAAGAAAAATGTTGCAGTTGCTTTAAAAACTGCAGAAAAAGATGGTTATAGTGCAATTGTGTTGGGGGTTGAAGACCAAAAAGAATCTCGTTTAGAAAAGCCCTATTTAGGTCAATTTAAAAACGGCATAACTCCAAAATCAGTTTTAAAGGAATTTAAAGTTGCTGATTCGTCAGTTTATACCGTGGGTCAAGAATTTGGATTAGAAGCTTTAGATGGTATAGATTTTGTAGATGTGATTGGTTATTCTAAAGGTAAAGGGTTTCAAGGGGTTGTGAAAAGATGGGGGTTTAGTGGTGGTCGCGCTACTCACGGATCAAAATTTCACAGGCAAAATGGTTCTACCGGACAAAACACTGAACCATCTCGAGGTTTTAAAGGCGTGAAGAGAGCCGGAAGAATGGGTAATGATAAGGTTACCGTACAAAATATTAAGATTGCAAAAGTTGACTTAGAGAACGGAGTTCTTTTTCTAAAAGGCGCTGTTCCGGGGCACAAATCAAGTATTGTTTATATTAGAAAAGCGGTTAAAAAGAACGGATAGAGGTGAATTAGATGAATGTAGATAAATTTGATGTAAATGGAAAAGTCGTTGGACAGATAGAGCTTAATGAGGCTGTGTTTGGTTTGACTCCTAATAAAAATGTAATTTACGAAGCAATAAAGAACGAACTTGCAAACAGAAGACAGGGGACGCATGATGTAAAAACCAAGTCTGAGGTTGCATATACAGGCGCAAAACCTTTTAAACAAAAAGGTACAGGTAGAGCAAGAGCCGGAGAGAGAAGTAGTCCTGTTTGGGTTGGTGGTGGAATTGCTTTTGGACCAACGCCAAGAGATCACTCTTATAAGTTGCCAAAAAAAGTAAAAAAATCAGCTTATAAGTCTTTGATGTCTCTGAAATTCTCAAGTAATTCATTAAAGGTTGTTGAAGAATTTAAACTTGACTCAGGAAAAACAAAAGATTTTAAGGTTATATTAAACTCATTAGGTTTAGATAAAAAGGTTGTTTTTGTTTTGGATGATATAGCAGATTCTGAATTAATCAAGAGAGCGGGAAGAAATCTTCCTAATGTAAAGTGTTTAAGTTACAATAGGATGAATTGTCATGCTCTATATTATACTGATATGGTTGTTGTTTCAAGTAATGCCGCTCAAAAACTAAATGTTTTTCTTGCGTCTTAAATATTGAGGAGAAATTATGGAAGCTGAAAATATAATAATAAGGCCGGTTGTGACTGAAAAGTCAACAAATTATCGGGAAAAACAAAATGTATATGTGTTTATAGTTAGTAGAGATGCTAATAAAATACAGATAAAAAAAGCTATAAATGATTTATTTAATGTTGATCCTTTGTCAGTTAATACATTAAATATAAAAGGCAAACTAAAAAGGGTTAGATATAAATACGGTTATACATCTTCTTATAAAAAAGCTTATATTAAGTTAAAAGATGGTGATAAAATCGCAATTTTTGAAGGTGCTTAGTTAATACATTAGGGAGATAATTAAATGGGAATTAAGAAATATAGACCAACTACATCTACTATGAGGTTTAAAACAACTCTTACTTTTGAAGAGATTACTTGTGATACTCCGTTCAAATCTCTTACAAAAGGAAAGAAGAATGGGAGCGGGAGATCTGCGGCAGGTACAATTTCTGTAAGAAGAAAGGGCGGTGGCCATAAAGCAAGATATAGAGAGATTGATTTTAAAAGGGATAAGAATAATATTGAGGCTCGAGTAGCATCAATTGAATACGATCCAAATAGAAGTTCAAATATAGCTTTACTTTTTTATAAAGATGGAGATAAGAGGTATATAGTTGCTCCGGACAAATTAAAAGTTGGTGATATCTTGGTTGCATCGGAAAATGCTGACTTAAAAGTTGGAAATGCTATTAAGTTGTCAAAGATTCCTGTTGGTACTATCATTCATAATATTGAAATGGAACCGGGGAGAGGTGCCCAAATAGCAAGATCTGCGGGAACATTTGCACAAATATCAGGTTTTGAGAATGGAAAAGCAATAATTAAGATGCCTTCCGGTGAATTAAGATACATTAATGATCAATGTATTGCTACGGTTGGTCAGGTTGGAAATATTGATCATAGCAGTGTGGTAATAGGTAAAGCTGGAAGAAACAGGTGGTTAGGTAAAAGACCAAAAGTTAGAGGGGTTGTAATGAATCCCGTTGATCACCCGTTAGGTGGTGGAGAAGGTAAAACTTCCGGAGGAAGGCACCCATGTACTCCTTGGGGTAAACCAACAAAAGGTTATAAAACAAGAAATAGAAAGAAACCTTCAGGTAATATGATAATAAGAAGACGAAAGAAATAAGGAGTTCTAAATGTCAAGAAGCGTAAAAAAAGGACCTTTTATTGATAAACATCTCTTTAAAAAAATAATTGAGATTAAAGAAAAAAATACAAAAAAACCATTAAATACTTGGACAAGAAGATCAACAATATTTCCTGAAATGGTTGGTTTAACAATAAATGTTTATAATGGAAAAAAATTCATACCGGTAGTGATTACAGAAAATCTAGTAGGACATAAACTTGGTGAGTTTTCTCCTACAAGAACTTTCCGTGGACATGGTGGATCTGAAAAGAAAGGAAGAGGTTAATTATGACAGCCAAAGCTTTAAGTAAATATCAAAGGATATCTCCTTTTAAAGTAAGGAGAATCGCAAATGAATTGAGGGGCAAATCAGTTGTAGAAGCAGAAATTTATTTGTCCGTAATGCCAAATCGGGGTGCTAAGGCCTTAAAGAAAGTGATTCATTCAGCAAGATCTAATTTTTTGAATATAAATAAGAATACAGATGAGGCATTATTAAAAGTTTCAAAGATTCTTATTGACGGCGGATCAACAATGAAGAGATATCATCCTATATCAAAAGGTAGAGCTGCTAAAATATTAAAAAGAACATGCCATATTACAGTTGAAGTGTCTGATAATGGAGGAAATAAATAGTTATGGGCCAGAAAGTAAATCCTATTGGTTTAAGAGTTGGAATAATTAAAGACTGGAGTTCGGTTTGGTTTTTGGATAAGAAAAATTATGCAAAAGCACTACACGAAGATATTCATATAAGAAAACTTATTAATAGTTTTAATTTTGGTGGAGAACCCACAAAGAAAGACAAAAAAATAAGTGGTGAAATATCAAAAATTGAGATTTTTAGAAAACCGGAAAAAGTACTTGTAGTAATTAACTCGGTTAGACCGGGGGTTATAATTGGACCTGAAGGTAAAAACATCCAAATGTTAACCAAAGAAATTGCTAAAATATCAAATTCTAAGGTTGAAGTAAAAATAAAAGAGATTAAAAAACCTGAAGTTGATGCGCAAATCATTGCTGATAATGTTGCAAGACAAATTAAAGCAAGGTTTCCATTTAGAAGAGCTATGAAAAAATCCATGGCAGATGCCAAAAAATTCGGCGTTGGCGGAATTCGTATACAAGTATCAGGGCGTTTAAATGGTGCTGATATGGCAAGAACAGAATGGTATAAAGAAGGGAGAGTTCCTTTACATACACTAAGGGCTGATATTGACTATGGTGTATCAACAGCACATACAACTTATGGTGCTACAGGTGTAAAGGTGTGGGTTTTTCATAATGAAGTACTTAAAAGAGATATTAAAGAAGATGCCGGTCAATTGATAAAAAGGTCAAAAAAGCCGAGTAATGATAAAAAAACTAAAGAAGAATTGGAATAATTAGGAGCTTTTTATGTTAATGCCAAAAAGAACAAAGTTCAGAAAAGCACAAAGATGGCGATTTAATGGGATTGCACATAGGGGTAACAAAGTTACTTTTGGAGAATACGGTTTAATGGCCTTGGATGCTAAATTAATTACTAATAGGCAAATAGAGGCAGCAAGAAGAACAATAACCAGAACTCTTAAAAGAGTCGGTAAAGTATGGATTAATTTGTTTCCAGATGTGCCATATACAAAGAAGCCGGCAGAAACACGGATGGGTAATGGGAAAGGAAATTTAGAGTATTATGTAGCACATGTAAAACCCGGTAGAGTTATGTTTGAGATTTCCGGATGTGAAGAGAGTGTTGCAAAAAAAGCTTTTTGGTTGGCTGGTCAAAAACTACCAATTAAAACAAAAATGGTAAAAAGAGAAACATTGTAGAGGAATTAATTATGAAGAATAAAGAACTAAGAGAAAAAAGTAAGAAAGAGCTCTTAATTGAATTGGACAAATTAAAAAAAGAAGTTTTTAGTTTGAGAATGAAAAAGGTAGCTAGTCATTTAGAGAATCCTTTAAAACTTCGATTAATTAGAAAGGATATCGCAAGGTTAAATACTATGATTCATGAAAAAGACTTAGAAGCGATAAAAGATAAATTAAATTAATGGAGAACTAAAGTGGATCAACAAAAAGAGCAAAAATATTATACCGGAATAGTTGTTAGTGATAAAATGGATAAAACAAGGGTTGTGAAGATTGAATATAATATATTACACCCTTTGTACAAGAAATATATTAAGAAAACAAAAAAATATAAAGCTCATGATGAAAATAATGAGTCCAAAATAGGCGATGTAGTGAAGATTGTTTATACAAGGCCAATTAGTAAAGATAAATTTTGTAAAATGGTAGAAATAATTAAGCGAGCAAATTAGTAGGGGTTGTTTATGATTCAACAGGAAAGTATTTTAAAAGTTGCCGATAACAGTGGGGCAAAATTAGTTAAATGTATTAAAGTAATTGGTGGTAGTAAAAGAAGATATGCAACTATAGGTGATCAAATAGTAGTTTCTGTACGAGAATCAATTGCAAATAGCTCTGTTAAAAAAGGTTCCATACTTAAGGGTGTAATAGTTAGAGTTAGTAAAGAATATAGAAGACAAGATGGTTCATATGTCAGATTTGATGACAATGCAATTGTTATTGTTGATGCAAATAAAAACCCGAAAGGCACCCGTGTTTTTGGACCTGTTGCTAGAGAGTTGAGAGACATGGATTATATGAAAATCATTTCTCTTGCTCCGGAAGTAGTGTAAGGAGTATATGATGAGCACAAAAAGAATAAAAACTGATGATACTGTAACAGTTATTGCCGGAAAAGATAAGGGTAAGTCAGGTAAAATAATAGAAATTGACAGGGATAATGGAAGAGTGATGATTGAAGGGCTTAATATTGTTAAAAAAACAGTTAAGAGAACAAATCAAAATCAAACCGGCGGCATTAAAGATGTTGAATCATTTGTTGATATCAGTAATGTAATGGTACAATGCCCAAAATGTAAAAAGCTTACAAGAATTTCATTAGTTATTGATTCGAAAACAAATGAGAAAAAAAGAACTTGTAAAAAATGTAATTCTGTAATTGATTAGTTCAGGAGAAATAAATGGAACCAAGATTAAAGGTAAAGTACAAAACTGAGATATTTGAAAAATTAAAAAAAGAGTTAAATCTAAAAAATTCAATGACAGTTCCAAAACTTGAAAAGATTGTATTAAATATGGGTGTTGGCACTGCTATCCTTGATAAAAAGAAACTTGAAGCGGCTGCAGATCAACTTACTACAATTGCAGGACAAAAAGCCGTAAAAACTAAAGCAAAGAAATCTATAGCTGGTTTTAAGATAAGAGAAGATATGGAGATCGGATGTAAAGTAACCTTACGAGGGGCAATGATGTATGAATTCCTCGATAGGTTAATTAATGTTTCTTTACCTCGTGTAAAGGACTTTAAAGGTGTAAAAGCTTCAGGTTTTGATGGAAGAGGAAATTTTTCTATGGGAGTTCAAGAAGTACTTATATTCCCTGAAATTGATTTTGATAAACTTGATGAAATAAGAGGATTGAGTTTAACTATAAATACTACAGCAAAAAATGATAGTCATGCAAAAGCTTTGCTGACACATTTTAACATGCCTTTTGCAAAAAGATAAGGAGATATAGATGGCTCGTAAAGCTTCAATCGAAAAATACAACAGACCAAAAAGATTTGATGTTAGAATTAAAAAAAGATGTGGAATTTGTGGAAGACCAAGAGGTTATTTAAGAAAATTTGATATGTGTAGAATTTGCTTTAGAAAATTAGCAAATGAAGGTCAAATACCCGGTGTAGTGAAATCATCTTGGTAATATAAGGAGAAAATAATGGCTTGTCATGATCCTATTAGTGATATGTTAACAAAAATTAGAAATGCTATGATGGCAAAAAAAGAAAAAGTAAATATATTATTATCAAGAGAAAAACTTGAAATAATTAAGATATTTAAAAATGAAGGTTTTATAAAGAATTTTAAGAAAATTACTGAAGATGGTAAAGTCTATATCAGAGTATTTTTAAAATACAATGAAGATGGAACATCTGTAATAAGAGGTGTTAAGAGAATAAGTAAAACCGGAAGAAGAATTTACAAAGGTTATAAAGAATTAGATAGTCTATATAATAATATGGGTGTTATTGTTATATCGACATCACAAGGTATAACAACGACAAAAAAAGCGATTGAAAAGCAGGTCGGTGGTGAACTTCTTTGTAGTATGTGGTAAAACATATTGACAAATAAACGTTTTTGTTATAAAAGTTCTCTCTTGCTTAAATATTAAAAATAAATAGTCAAACTATAAATAGTAGTGAGGTGTGTATGTCTAGAATTGGTAAATTACCTGTTAAAATACCTTCAAATGTTAAGGTGAATTTAACACAAAATAAAGTTGATCTGGAAGGCCCTAAAGGAAAACAATCAATAAAAGTAGATGATTCTATTAAAGTAGAATACAAAGATAATCAAATTACTTTAACGCCTTTAAATGAGGAGATTAAAACCAATTCTAAGCATGGTTTGTACAGAATGCTTATTAATAATGCAGTAATTGGTATAACAAATGGCTATACAGTAAAAATGCAAATAATTGGTACAGGGTATAAATCAGCAGTTGAAGGTAAAAGTTTAGTTTTGAATGTCGGATATTCTAAACCTAGAAAATTTATTATACCTGATGGGATTAAAATAAGTGTAGATAACAATGTTAATATACTTATTGAAGGGTCAGATAAGCAAAAAGTTGGTCAAGTAGCTGTTGAAATTAGAAGTGTAAGGCCGCCGGAACCTTATAAAGGTAAAGGCATAAAATATTTAGATGAAACAATAAGAAGAAAAGCAGGGAAATCTGCTAAGAAATAGTAGGGGAAAATTATGGATAATGTCAGAATAAAGAAAAGAAGAATAGAAAGAAGAAAAAAATCGATAAGAAAAACTATTTCCGGAACAGCAGTTAAGCCAAGATTATCTGTTTATAGAAGTAATAAATATATCTATGTTCAGGCAATTGACGATGAAAATGGTTTAACAATGTGTTCAGCTTCAAGTTTAAAAATTGAAGGAGCTAAACTTAATAAAGAAACAGCAAAAGTTGTCGGCAAACAATTGGGTGATAAACTAAAATCATTAAATGTAGAAAAAGCTGTTTTTGATAGAAATGGCTATATATATACAGGTAGAGTAAAAGAATTAGCTGATTCTATAAGAAGTGCCGGAATTTCATTTTAAGATAAGGAAAAGATAATGAGTGATATAGTCAAAGATAAAAATTTTGAAGAGTTTGAAAAATCAGATGCCGGATATGAAGAGAAAATAGTCAAACTAAGTAGAGTTGCAAAAGTAGTTAAAGGTGGTAGAAGATTTAGTTTTTCTGCACTTGTAGCTGTTGGCGACAAGCAAGGTAATGTTGGTATTGGTTTTGGTAAAGCAAATGAAGTTTCAGATGCTATATCAAAAGCATCTCAAAATGCGAAGAAAAATTTTGTGAAAATTAATTTAACAAAAAACAAAACAATACCTCATGAAATTATCGGTGTTTTTAAAACATCAAGAGTGGTTATGAGACCTGCATCATCCGGTACGGGAGTAATTGCTGGCGGAGCAGTTAGAATGATGATGGAAGTTTGTGGAGTATCAGATATTCTTACAAAAGTAATAGGGTCTAAGAATCAATTAAATGTAGCAAAAGCTACATTAAATGGACTGATGGAACTTAGAAATATTAAGACGGTAGCAAAATCGCGCGGTAAGAAGATGACTGAACTTTTTTAATTAAATGAGGAAAAAACAAGATGGCAAAAACAAAGACATCAAAAATAAAGATAAAACTAATGAGATCAACGAATAAAAGTAAAGATGATATTATTGGAACAATTAGAGCATTAGGGATTAAAAGATTATACCAGGTTGTAGAACATGATGACAATCCTGTAATTAGAGGTATGATATTTAAAGTTAAACACTTAGTTGAAGTTGTAAATTAAAGATAGAGGTATATTATGAATAATTTAGAGCTTAGAGCACCATACGGAGCTACAAGAGGAAAAAAGAGAGTTGGTAGAGGCCCCGGAAGTGGTATGGGAAAAACCTCAACCAGAGGACATAAAGGACAGAAATCAAGAAAAAGCGGTGGAGTTAGATTAGGATTTGAAGGGGGACAAACACCTCTTTATAGAAGACTTCCAAAGAGAGGTTTCAGTAATTCAAAATTTGCAGATTCATATTTTGAAATTAATCTTTATACTTTAAACGCTTTTAAAGACGGTGATATAGTAAACAGAGAAACATTAAAAAAACAAGGATTTAAGATAGGAACCGGAGAAAAAATAAAAGTACTCTCCAAGGGTGATATTAGTAAAAAATTAGAAATACAGGCGTCTAAATTTTCTGCGTTAGCAAAAGAAAAAATAGAAAAAGCCGGTGGTAAAGCAACTATAATTTAAAAAAAAGAGTAGGATTTCAAATGAGTAATTCATTAGTTACAATGTTTCGTATTAAAGAGTTAAGAGAAAGAATTCTATTTACACTTTTTGTATTAATAATTTTTAGAATAGGCTCACAAATTCCGGTACCCGGAATCAATTATAGTGCATTGATAAACTATTTAAATCAACAAACAAGGGATACAAATACACTCTTTGAGTATTTAAATTTTTTTGCAGGTGGTGCTTTTAATAATTTGTCTATCTTTGCTCTCGGTATAATGCCGTATATTACTTCATCAATAATAATGCAGTTGTTGATGATTGTTGTTCCTTCATTAAAAAGAATGGCAGAAGATGATGGTGGTAGAAAGAAATTCAATCAATATACAAGAATTGGAACTGTTTTAATTTGTCTTGTACAAAGTTTTATGACAATTAACTTTGCAAGAAGTTTACCGGAAGGCATTGTTGTGTTGAGCAGTTATTGGCAGTTTTGGCATTTTTCAATAACAACAATAATAATAACAACTTGTGGCTCATTAATTCTTATGTGGTTAGGTGAAAGAATAACCGAAAAAGGTGTAGGAAACGGGATTTCATTAATAATCTTTGCAGGTATAGTAGCAAGAGTTCCTTATGCTGTAATAAGTCTTTTTAACAAAGTTAGAAGTAATCAATTAGATATACCTGTTGTTTTAATGATATTGATGCTTTTTGTAGTAGTTATAGCATTAGTAATATATGAACAACAAGGTCAAAGAAAAATACCTGTTCATTATGCTAAAAGAATAATTGGTAGAAAAATGTATGGTGCTCCGCCATCATATCTTCCATTTAAAATTAATCCGTCAGGTGTTATTCCAATTATTTTTGCAAACTCACTTTTGATTGCGCCTCAGTCATTAACTAATATTTTTAGTAACATAGATTGGATTGCTGCAATAGGAAGATGGATGGCTCCTGGTACTGTTACATACATGATTGTTTATGCAATATTAATAGTTGCTTTTGCATATTTTTATACACAAGTTACTTTAAATCCTATTGAAATTGCAAAGAATATTAGAGAAAATGGCGGTACAATACCTGGAATACCGGTAAATAAAGTTGAAGAATACTTGATGAAGGTATTAAACAGGATTGTTTTACCGGGGTCAATATTCCTCGCATTAATTGCAATTATACCTACATTAATTATAAAGTTTGTTCCTGAATTTCCACAAGAATTTGCTTTTTTACTTGGTGGAACTTCATTGATAATACTTGTAGGTGTTGACCTTGATACAATGAGTCAGATTGAAGGTCATTTAAAAATGCACCATCACGACGGTTTAGTAAAAAAAGGCAAAATAAGATCAAGGAATTTTTAAGTAGGAGTTAATCTATATGAAGGTAAGAGTGAGTGTTAAAAAAATATGTGACAAATGTAGAGTCATAAGAAGAAATGGTATAATAAGGATTATTTGTGAGAATCCAAGACATAAACAGAGACAGAAATAAGGAGTAAAAAAATGGCAAGAATACTTGGTATAGATCTACCGAATAAAGTTGTTGAGATCGCATTAACATATATATATGGTATAGGAAGAAGTACTGCTATAGAAATTTGCAAAAAAGCAAATATTAAATTGGGAATGAGAATTAATGATCTTACAGAAGCTGAAATTAATGAAATACGAAAGATTATTGAAAATAATTATGAAGTGGAAGGTAGATTAAGAACAACCGTACAGATGAATATTAAAAGACTTATGGATATTGGTTGTTATAGAGGTTTAAGACATCGTAAAGGCTTACCTGTAAGAGGTCAAAAAACAAAAACAAACGCAAGAACAAGAAAAGGTAAGAAAAGAACGGTAGCAAATAAAAAGAAAGCAACTAAATAATTAATCATAAGAGGAGAACTTTGTGAGTGCAAAAGCAAAAGTAAAAGTAAAGAAAAAAGAAAAAAAGGTAATCGGCTCAGGTAGAGTTTATATACAGGCTTCGTTTAATAACACAATAATTACTGTTACAGATAATATTGGTAATGTACTTTCATGGTCATCATCAGGAACAATACATGGTTTTAGAGGAGCAAAAAAATCAACTCCTTTTGCTGCTCAACTCGTTGCTGAGGCGGCTGTTAAACCGGCAATTGAGTCTTATGGTTTAAAAGAAGTTGAAGTATATGTTAAAGGCCCGGGCGTTGGTAGAGAAGCTGCAATTAGATCATTAGATTCAAGCGGATTGAGGGTTACTTTAATAAGAGATGTAACACCTGTTCCACACAATGGGTGCAGATCTAAAAAACGAAGAAGAGTATAAGAATAGTTCAGGAGAAACAAAGATGGCTAGATATTTAGGAGCAAAATGTAAACTTTGTAGAGCAAAAATGACAAAGTTAATGCTTAAAGGGGAGAGGTGTACAACCTTAAAATGCCCTATAGACAAAAAAGATAATATGTTAAGAAAGGGGTTGCCGGGTAAACAACCTGGACAAAGATTAAAAAAAGTAAGTGATTATGCAATACAGCTTAGAGAAAAGCAAAAACTTAAAAACCTATATGGAATACTTGAGAAACAATTTAGAAGATATTTTGAAATAGCTGTTGCCAAGAAAGGTAAAACAGGTGACAACTTATTAATTATACTTGAAACGAGATTAGACAATGCTCTATATCGTATGAGATTTGCTTCATCAAGAACACAGGCAAGACAGATAATTCTTCATGGTCATGTAAGAGTAAATGGTAGAAAAGTTAATGTACCATCTTATAATCTAAAAGTCGGAGATGTTGTTTCAATTAAAGAAAAAAGTAACAAAATGAAAATTATATTGGATTCATTAAAAAAATATACAACTGATGGATCCAGCCCTTGGTTTACTGTTGATCCGGATAAATGTAGTGGCATATTAAATCAGATTCCGAAAAGAGAAGATTTGGTTGATCTAAACAATATTAACGAACAATTAGTAGTAGAGTTGTATTCTAAGTAGTAAATATTAACAGAAAGAATAATAGGAGTCGCTGTGAATCAAAGAATACTTTTGAAGGGCTTTAAAAAAGCTAAAAACATACAATTTGAAAAAGATAATATTAATCCAAATCATGGTACTTTTACAATATATCCTTTTGAAAGAGGTTTCGGATATACAGTAGGAAATACATTTAGAAGAGCATTATTAACATCAATACCCGGTTATGCAATCTCAGCAATAAGAATACAAACAAGAAGCAACGATGGAATTCAAAAAATTCTATCATCACCATTTGAACCAATTCCGGAGGTTTCCGAAGAAACATTTGAAGTAATTAACAATTTGAAGAATGTGAAAATTTCTTTAACAGATGAATTAGAGCAAAAAACAATTAGTATATCAAAGAAAGGTGCATGTGTATTAACTGCCGGTGACCTTGAGGTTGATGACACAGTTAAGGTATTTAATAAAGATTTAGAGATATTAACTTTATCTGAAAAAGGTGATTTAGAAATTGAAATACAGATAGACCTTGGAAGAGGTTATTATGAAGCAGAAAAACAAGAAGAGTATATTGAAACAGTAGATTCTATTCCGATTGATGCTTTATATAGTCCGGTCGAAAAAGTAAATTATTCTGTAAGCAATGTAAGAGTAGATAAGAGATCAGATTTTGAAAAACTGGTAATGGATGTTTGGACTAACGGTACTACCAGACCAGAAGACTCTGTTGCCGGTGCTGCTAAACTTTTGAAGGATTATTTTTCAGTTTTTATTAACTTTGAAGAAGAAATCGAAGAGGAAGAAACGGAACTTGACAAAGAAGAAGACGAATTGAAAGCAGTACTTGAGACACCTGTTGATGAGTTAGAATTGTCAGTTAGAGCTTCTAATTGTTTAAGAGCAGCAAATATCAGGTATATTTGGGAATTGGTTATTAAAACAGAAGATGAGATATCGAAGATTAGACATTTTGGTAAAAAATCATTACTTGAAATAAAAGAAAAACTAACAAAACATAAGTTGTCTTTTGGAATGGGTGATATTGTTAATAAAATATTGGACAAAAGAAAGTAGAAGAGGGTATATAAATGAAACATTTACAAGGCTTTAATAAACTAAACAAAACTACAAGTCACAGAAAAGCGATGTTTAGAAACATGTCAACATCATTGTTGAGAAAGGAAAGAATTACTACAACTTTGCCAAAAGCTAAGGAATTAAGAAAAATAGTTGAGAAATTAATAACTAAAGCTAAGGTAAATAATCTGCACAATATTAGAATTATATCTAAATATATTGCTGATAAAGATATTCTAATGAAACTTTTTAATGACATAGCTCCGAGGTATATAGAAAGAAAAGGTGGATATACAAGAATATACAAACTTGGGAAAAGACTTGGAGATAGTGCAGAGCTTGCAATAATTGAATTTGTTGAAGAACTTAAACCTGCAAAAAAAACAAAGAAAAAGGCAAAGAAGGCAGATAAAACTGAAGTAGAAACAAAAACTACTGAAAAAGCTCCAAAAGCAAAGAAAACAAAAACAAATAATGAGGTTGAAAAAGAAAAAACCGATGTTGTCGAAGAACAAAGTAGTGAAAAACCAGAATAAACAAAAAGAAAGAGGTTAACAACCTCTTTTTTTATTGGGGATTATAAATGAGGTATTCAAACTGTTGGGAAGATAGTAATCTTCTTATTGAACTTTTCAAAGAGGAAAAAATTGAGCATGTCTTTTCAATAGGATCAGCCGGCGATAACTCATTAATGCTTTTAACATTAAATCCAAAAAAAGTTGTTGTAGTAGATTTTAGTTTAGATCAAATATATTTAATAAAATTAAAATTAGTTGCAATTCAAAATATGGAATACAATGAAATTCTTGAATTCCTCGGATACAAGAATAATAAGAATAGACTTCAAATGTTCAATATAATTAGAGGAAAACTGGATGTAGATACTGCCCGATATTGGGAAAAAAATAAAAAAAAGATTAGAAACGGGGTTATAAACTGTGGAAGATTTGAGGGGTATTTTAATTTTTTTAAAAAGTGGTTGTTACCAATAATAATTTCAAAGAAAAACATTGATATATTATTAAGCAAAAAAACAATAGATGAACAAAAAAATTTTTATGATAAAAAAATTAACAGATTTGTTTGGCGTTTTATTTTTAAAAATTTCTTTAATAAAAATACAATGTCAAGTCTTGGAAGAGATAAAAACTTTTTTAAATATGTTGAAAGTTCAATAGAACAAGGAATTTTACAACGAACAGAATATGCTTTAAAAGAGTTACCTACAGATACTAATCCATATCTTGAATATATTGTTCAAGGTAAATTTAACAAAAACCTCCCTGATTATATTAAAGAAGAAAATTTTAAAATTATTAAAGAGAATATAAATAAAATTGAGGTTTTTCATAATAAAGCCGAAGAAATTTTAATAAAATATAAAGATTATTTTGATTGTTTTAATCTTTCTGATATATTTGAATATATGGATACAGAGTATTTTGAAAAAATAATTGATAATATTATTGATTCTTCTAAAAATAATGCAGTTTTAGCATATTGGAATATGCAAGTTGACAGAATCAGCCAAAATAAATCACTTTTTTATGATAATGAAAGATCATTAAATCTATTCAAGAAGGATAGAGCGTTTTTTTATAAACGGTTTGTTGTGCAGCGAGTTACAAAATGATAGAGATATTAAAAAATGAATTCTTATATGCTTTCATTGCTTCTTCTCTATTTATTATAGTAATGGTATTATCACAAATTATAAAGTTAAAGTTAAAAGATTTCCCTGAATTTTCCAGGAAATTCGCGCACATATGTGGCGGTATTATTACTTTGTTTTTTCCATACTTTTTTTGTTCATGGTTATACCCTTTGATACTTTGTATTTCGTTTTTTTTTATATTGATAATCAGTAAGAGATTCAGTTTACTTTCATCTGTACACGGTGTTGATAGAGAATCAGTCGGGCAATATCTATTCCCCATTGCAATTTTTTTGGTTTATATATTAAGTTCAGAAAAAAGTTTTTTTGTTATATCAATTCTAGTTTTAACTTTTTCAGATTCTTTGTCTGCTTTAATAGGGAAAAAATACGGTTCTATTGTTATACAGGTCAGAGGTGCAACAAAAAGTCTTGAAGGATCGATTTCATTTATAATTGTAACATTTCTTGTGGTATTAATTCCATTGTTATTGATGACCGATATCAGCAAGGTGAATACCCTATTGATAGCTCTTGTCGTTGCCATAGTTGTTTGCGGTGCAGAATTAATATCATTTTATGGCGAAGATAACCTGATAATTCCTTTGAGCTCATTGTTTATAATTAATAAAATGGCAAGTAATACAGAATTTGCAAATCTTCTATTAATAAGTTATCTTTTTATTTCAGTATTGATGGTTTTAAGTATTTATATACCTGTAAGAAAATTTAAAGAAGCATCATTGATCTCAATAATGCTAATATACTTTTTAATGTTGACCGTTTGCGATATAAAATGGACAGTTGTTTATTCGATTTTTAATATTTTGATTGTTATACTGCTGGTTATATATCAAAAGTTTTTTTCTATTGATTACAAAGATCATAATATTATAAAAGTATTACTTATTAATGTGCCGGTTACAGTTTTGATTTTTTTAAATATAATTTTTAAAGAAACGGATGTTCTATTTGTTACTTTTGTTTCTTATCTTAATGCCGCACTAATTATTACAGCGTTTTACTTCTTATCTGAAATGTATAATGAAGTTCGAAAAGTATATAATGATCTGGTAATAGTTTTAATAATATCTTTATTTTCAATTAGCTTAATAACCGTAATACCTTTATGCTTGTTTATTGGAATTTTTATTGAGATGATGATAAGTTGTTCTGCTACATTAATAGCTGCATTAGTAACAATAATTGTAGCAAAGAAGCAAAAAAACGATATTATTTATTCAAAGTCAAAAAAAAGATGGTCTATACTTGGATTAACATTTATGATTGTATTGTTAATAAACAGTTTTGGATATTGGATATTTGGAGTTTAGATGAAAAATTTCTTTGTTATACTTCTTAGGTTTCGTTTTGTTATTATTACAACAATATTATTAGTAGTAATACTTGCAGGTTTTGGAATTAAAAATTACAGCGTTGATAACGGACTTGCAAGCTGGTTTGTAGAAGGCGATCAAAATCTCATTAACTATGAAGAATTTAAGAAGGATTTCGGAAATGATGAAACAATATCTGTTGTTCTAACCTTTAGCGATAATCCCTTTGCTGAATCAAATAATATAGTTACTAAAAAGATAGTTGATAAAATAAAGTTAATTAATGGTGTAAAAGATGTTTTTTCATATTTAAATTATAGAAATCCGCCGTTTATTTCAGATGATGGTAAATCCGGGTTGATATTGATAATTCCTGATTTATTTACCGATGAAAACACTCAAAGATCGCATATAAACACTTCAGTTAGAGAGATTCTTCGTGAAGAATGTTTGTTATATAAAATAAAGTATAGTTTAGCAGGAATCGGGATAATATATGATGAACTGAATATAATGACACTAAAAGACTCTACATTATTTATTATGATTTCTTATATTTTATTAATAATCTTCCTTTCTATTGCACTTAAGAATTTTAAGTATATTGTCGTAGGATTGATTATAATTGGAGCATCATTAATTGTTTCACTTGGAATAATGTTTCATTCAGGTGCAAAAATTAATATGGTATCTATGGTTCTACCTGTGCTGATAATTATCTATGGAATATCTGATTTGATTCATATTATAAACTGTTATAAAATTAATATAACTAAAGGTCTGAATAAATCAAATGCTATTGTTTCGACAATGAATGAAACGGCATTTCCATGTTTTATGACAAGTTTTACGACTGCAATCGGATTATCAACACTATATTTCACAGAAATCAAACTCTTAAAGGAATTTGCATTATTTGCGGCGACAGGCGTAATGATTGAGTATTTAATTACAATACTATTATTGCCGGCATTCTTGTCCTTGCTCCCTTTTAAAAATGAAAGCGAGCCGAAGATTTCTGTTTTTAGTTTATTTATTAAACGATTTGTGCAAGCAATGATAAAAAGAAGGATGATAGTTATAGTTGTATCTCTTGTTATTATGGTTATAATGGGTGTTTTTTGTTTTTTTATAAAAGTTGATACTTATACAATAAAATTCTTTAAATCAGATAATAGGGTTAGAGTTGATTCTGAGTTTATAGAAAAGCACTTTTCATATTATACGCCGTTAGAGATAGTTTGTTCGGGAGAAAAAGGGGCTTTTATTGAGCCGGATAATTTGAAAATTGTATCGGCGTTTATTAATAAAGTAACAGAACATGAATATATCAGCAGGGGAACTACTGTTTTTAGTGTAAATCCTGTTATGCTTCAAATGGGTAACGCTGATCTTGTTAAGGGTATAATTGAAAGAACGCCGGTTCTCAACAGGGTAATGAAAAGTTTTGTTAATGATGATTATTCTAAACTTAGAATAACTTTTACGACGAAGATGGTTTCTTCCTCAGAGTATAGCAGATTGATAGAATATGTTATGAATAACGCCGGTTCTTTGACGCAAAATAATATATCTATTAAAACAGCCGGCTATATGCCTTTGTATGTAAAAATTGTTGATTATATTACAAAAACACAGCTAAATAGCTTTATTCTTTCTTTTATTATCGTATTTGGTGTAATTGTTGTATATGCCGGTACATTTAGACTTGCGTTTTATTCTGTATTGGTTAATCTTTTTCCGTTAATTGTTACATTGGGATTTATGGGGATAAGCGGAATAAGACTTGATATTGCTACTGTTACAATCGCCGCTATTGCGATCGGTATATCCGTAGATGATACCATACATTTTTTGTGCAGATATAAAAAAAGTAAGGATTTAACTGAAACTATTGAATTATCCGGTAGTTCAATTGTTTCTACTTCGTTGATTTTTGCCGGAGGATTTTCAGTTTTGCTTCTTTCCGGAGTCAAATCAATTGTTTATTTCGGATTACTGATTATCATTTTTTTGATTGCGGCTTTGATTGGGGATCTTATTTTATTACCCGCTCTTCTAAGTAAGCAGAAACATAAATAGTTTAAGGGGATTAGAATGAATTTTATATTAATAAGGTATTTGAGATTTGTAAATGAAAGGTTCCCTGTTGTATCTCATCTTGTTATGGTTGTCACTTTTTTCTTAGGAACAATTTTGATGGCAGGCGATTATGAATCTTTATTTAATAAGGAATTGTATAAAGTTATAATGTCGGCTGTTGTTATAGTATTTATATTTATTCATCTAAGAATTCTCGATGAGATTAAGGATTATAAAAGTGATATCGAAGCGCATCCCGATAGACCATTGCCGAGAGGTTTGATTAGCGTAAAGGAAGCCGGAATTCTTGTTTTTTCAATAATTGTTATTGAGTTGGGGTTGGCATTTTTAGTGTCAATCAACTTCTTTATAGCTTTGGTAATGACCATATTCTATTCGTTATTGATGTTTAAAGAGTTTTTTATTGGTAATTTTCTATCAAAAAGGATCTTTTTGTATGCCTTAACCCATACGCCTGTGACACTTTTTATTATAATAACAATATTTGCCGTTTATAATGGTAATATTTTTAGTATTAACCGATTGTATTTGAGTATCTCAGGGATTCTTCAGGCATTTGTTTTTGAGATAAGTCGCAAAACATTCATTAAAGAGATGGAAAAAAAAGGGCTTGCAAGTTATTCGGGGATGGCCGGTTTCGGGTTTTCGATAATTGTCTGTGTAATACTATTGTTGTCGGCTGTAACCGCGGGAGTCTTTTTCGGGATAAATATGGGTTATAGTAGAATATTTATCGGAGTAAACGCCGGTTATGGTTTGATATTTACGATATTAGCAATCCGGTACTTTATAGTAAGAAACAAAACCTCAATGAAATTGTATCAGCTTGCCGGGGCATTATATATTATGATTTTTAATATTTGCGGAATAGCGGAGTCCTTATGGATAAAATAATTACAGATAGTAAAGGGCGATTTAGCTTGGAGAATGTCGGCGGTAAGTGTTACAACCTCATTAAACTAAAGAAATTTGGGTTTAAGGTGCCGGAGTTTGTCGGAATATCAGCTTGTGAACTGATAAATAATGATGTTATTGAGTTAATAAAAACCTCACTTAACTGTTTGGATTGTCCGGTGGATAAAATTGAAAAGTTTAGAGAAAAAGTTATTGTAACTGAGACCAGCAAGAGAATTATTGAAAAATATTATAAGAAAATTAGTAAAAACTCTAAGTATAAAGTGGCAATCCGCTCGTCGGCAAAATTTGAGGATGGAATAAATCAATCCTTTGCCGGAGCAATGGATACTATTCTTAATGTTAAATCTTCTGAAGAAGCCGTTAAATCTGTTGTTCAGTGTCTCGGTTCGGTCTTTAATGAAAGGATAATAACTTACAGAAAAAAGAACGATCTGCCTGTCTTTGGCGGATTTCCATCAATAATAATTCAAAGAATGGTTGATGCCGAAGCATCGGGTGTAATGTTTACAAAAGATATTATTAATAAGAAGAAAAATCAGATCTATATATCTGCAGTTTTAGGGTTGGGGGAAGGGCTTGTTTCAGGTCTTCTTGATGCCGATAGCTTTGTAATAAACAAACTTAACGGTGAGATCATTGAACAGAACATTGTCAGTAAGAAGGAGATGCTTATTGGCGGTGAAAACGGAACCGTAAGGGTAAAGTCACCACCGGAGCAAGCTGAAACGACATCTTTATCAAACCATATTCTAAAGAAACTATATAAAAACGGTCTTAATATTGAAAAAAAGTTTGGTGTGTGTTCTGATATAGAATTTGCTGTTGCAGATAATAAATTATACATACTTCAGACGAGACCCATTACAACTGATATTAGTAAGAATAATATACGAGTTTGGGATAATTCTAACATCGTAGAGAGTTACAGCGGTGTAACAACTCCTTTGACCTACACATTTATAAGAAAGGCTTATAGCGGAGTTTATAGTCTATTCTGCGGATTATTGGGGGTAGATAAGCAAGCTCTAACTGATGATCCCGATCTTTTTAATAATATGCTCGGTCTTATAGAAGGGCGTGTCTATTATAATCTGATAAACTGGTATAAGATTGTTTCATATCTGCCCGGTTATAAGTATAATAAAGCATTTATGGAACAGATGATGGGGGTATCAACGGTAAGCGATCTTGTTGATACGGATAGTGCACCGGGGTTTTTTAGAAAGTATTTTGTGTATCTACCGCAAACTGCTGTTGTCGGGTTTAAAATGTTATATATTCTATTAACGCTTGATAAGCGGATTGAGAAGTTTTTTAAAAATTTCTATAGGAATTACAACAGATATAAGTCAATTAATCTAAAAGAAATACAAACAATGGGGCTGTTTGATCTGCTTGGTGACCTTGAGAAAAATGTATTGAATATTTGGAAAGAACCAATTCTAAATGATCTTAAATGTATGATTTTTTATGGGTTGTTGAAATCTCTAACGGTAAAATGGGGTATAGATCCCGGCGGAGTGATCCATAACGATCTGCTTGTCGGTGAGGGGGACATTAAGAGTAAAAAGGTTGTTACAGAATTATTGAATATAGCAGAGGTAATCAGAAACGATAAGGTTATGAACGGGCTTTTTGAAAGCAATACACCTGAGGATATCTATGCGAAGATAATGGATAATGAAGAGTATAGCAAGCTTAAAAAGATGATTGTATCGTACCTTGATGAATATGGTGTAAGATCTATTGAAGAGATGAAGCTTGAGTCTGTACCGGTTAAGGATAATCCTGCATTCTGTATTAGTATTCTAAAGAACTTTGTTATGACTATAACAAAAAGCGGTAGTCAATCAAATGAGAATGAGCTAAACATCAGAAAAGAAGCAGAAAAAGTCGTTAAAGAGAAACTCAGATTTAAAAGGTTTCTTGTTGTGTTTTCGAAAGGATCAATTTATAGGTTTGTTTTGAAACGGACTAGAGAAGGTGTTAGAGACCGCGAGAATCAGCGGTTTTGCAGAACAGAGATATACAGTATTGTAAGGGATGTTTTTTTGGAGATAGGAAGAAGGTGGGCAGAATCAGAAGCTATCGATTCACAGAGGGACATCTTTTATCTTGAATGGAGTGAGATAGAGGATTTTGTTAAAGGCAGATCGACAACGCCTGATCTTAAATCACTGATTGGAATCAGAAAGAAGCTCTATGGGGAATTTAACAAAACAAATCCCGATGACAGGATAGAAACAGAAGGGGAGCCGTATATATTCCTGAAGAATTATAAGTACGGCAAAACTCTTAATTCTGGTGTTATGAAGGGGACACCCTGCAGTCCGGGTGTTGTCAGAGGTAGAGTAAGAGTGGTTGAAAAACCTGATATGAATCTGTCTTTAAACGGGGAGATACTTGTTGCAAGACAAACTGATCCAGGTTGGGTCGTGTTATTTCCTTCAATATCGGGTTTGATAGTTGAACGGGGGAGTCCGTTATCACATTCGGCTATTGTTGCAAGAGAAATGGGTATACCTGCAATAGTCGGGGTAAAAGGTGTTTCTACTTGTTTAAAGGACGGAAATGAGGTAATGCTTGACGGTAACCGCGGTATTGTGGAGTTAATATGAATAATCAAAAGATAAACAATGATGTTCAAATTGTCGGATTTGATTATGACAGAAAACTATTAAAAAAGTTTATAGATTACGGATATACGGTTTATAAAGATGATAAAGAGTTTATTGCGCCTTCGTATAAACAGATAGAATGGGAGCTTTCGGCTGATAATCCATTTATGGATAATGGCACGGTTAAAAAGTTTATTGTTACAGATAACGGTAATGTTTGCGGAAGAATTGCCGCGATGATTGATCAAAAAAATAATAAGGGTTTAGTGGGGTTTTTTGAGGTTGAAAATAGTTATCTTTATGCAGAAAAACTACTTGATGCCGCTTTAGAGTACATTGTATCAAAGGATATAAATACAATAACCGGTCCGGTAAACTTCTCAACTTGGAATAAGTACAGGTTTGTAAGTGCCGGAAGTTCTGAAAAAACATTTATGATGGAACCATATAATCATATATATTACAATGAATTTTTTGTACGGTACGGGTTTCATGAGATTAAGCGGTACTATTCAAATATAATCAATGATATTGATGTGGAAATGTCTAAGATAGAGCGGTTTAAGGGGAGAGCAGAAAGAAACGGATATTATATCAGAAAGATTGATGTAAAGCGTCTTGATGAAGAGTTGGATCTCTTGTACAGATTGACCGTTGAGATATTTAAAGAGAATTACAGTTATACAGATATAGATAAGCTGAGCTTTACAAAAAGCTACTCCGGTTTGAGGGGCATAATCAAACCTGACTATTTACTTTTTTTATATAACAATAAAGATATTCCATGCGGATTCATATTTACTATGCCGGATTATTCAGAGGCAATAAGATCGATGAAGGCCAAAGGCGGGTTTATTGAAAAGCTGTTTTTTTTAAAAAATAAAAAGAAAGCCGACAGATTTATAATGAAAACCCTCGGGGTAACACAACAGGCGCGAGGGAGCGGAGGCGGATCATTATTAATGTATTCTGCTTACCGGTTAATAAAAGAATCAGGTTACAAAAATTCAATACACGCTTTGATGATAAGTGATAACGGGTCCCGTAAGTATGGAATGGGCACAACAGATATAATCAGGGAGTATAGTTTGTATGAGTACACAATCGGAAAGTAACAGCAATCTAGTATCAATGTTGGCTGATTTTGTTAAGAAAACGCCTGACAAACCTGTTTTGTTTTATAAAGAGTTGGTTAAAGGCAAACTTACAGATAGAATCCTGACCTATCGTGATCTTGACAATAAGAGTAGTCTATTTGCAAGACATTTTAGCGGACTCGGATTAAAAGCCGGCGATAATGTTGTTGTAATGGTGCCGGTATCGTCGGAATTATATATAACCCTTCTCGGACTATTTAAAATTGGATGTGCCGCGGTAATAATCGAGCCCGGATTTGGCTTGAAAGCAATGAACAATTGTTGCAGCTTAACAGAACCGAAGGGGTTTATCGGGATTTCAAAAGCATTTATTTTAACCATACTATCAAAAACATTCAGATCAATTGAGGTAAAATCGATTCTCGGAAGCAGTGTTATTGCTCCTTTTACATTAAAATTGAATAGTATAATAAACTCAGGTGTTGCTGATTACAGCATTTATAATGCCGGTGATGATCATGATGCAATTATTACCTTTACTTCAGGTTCGACAGGTGTGCCAAAGGGGATTAGGAGAACACACGGGTTCTTGAAAACGCAAATGATGGTACTTTCGAAAGAGCTTGATTTTGAAAAGGGTGATGTTGAGATGACAAATCTTCCGGTTGTTGTGCTTAATAATATGGCCAACGGAATTGCTACTGTTTTACCGTATTTTAAGGATTACACCTTAAAATCAATGGATACAAAGATTATACACAGTCAGATAGAATCGTGTAAAGTGAACAGATTGACCGGCTCACCATTTTTTGTTGATAAGATATTTGCCAAAGATGATCCGGTGTTGAAGAAGATCAAAAAGGTGTTTACCGGCGGGGGGCTTGTCGAGGGTAAAACCGCAATTAATATCGGGAGATATTCTGAGGCGGTGTTAAAAATTATTTACGGGTCAACCGAATCTGAGCCGATAGCTGTGTTACGGTATGAAAACAATGATGAAATGATTGATTTGGGGGGTGTCGGTAAACCGGTAGAAAGTATTGAGGTGCTTGTTATTAAGGTTACCGGCGGACGGCTTGATTTTATTAAAGAGGATAAAGATCAGTTGATATTGCCTGCAAATAAAATTGGTGAGATAATTGTAAAGGGGTGCCATGTTAACCGCGGTTACTATAAAAATGAAGATGCGGTATTGGAAAATAAGATTATCGATAAAAACAACGGGCTTTACCATCGAACGGGGGACACGGGATACTTTGATGATACCGGGAGGCTCTGGATAACAGGCAGAGTGAGTAACCTTGTATATAGTGATAATGAACCGGTTGATCTCAATAAAATTGAGAAATCTCTTAAAAAATGCTTGTATATAAAGAAAGCCGCAGTTGTCAGTTTTGAGAATAACAGAGTGGTGGTTTTTGTAGAAAAAATTCAACAATGTAAAAATGATGTTATTATATCAGAGTTAGAATCAATACTTAAAGGGATGAAAATAGATCCGTACTGTATAAGGATTATCAAGAGGATTCCTCTTGATAAGAGGCACAATACCAAAATTGATTATAAAAGATTAAAAAAAACAATTTAAACTCAAGAGTTCTATCTAAATAGTAAATGCATAATAAACTGCATTAAAATTGAAGTCAATTAACCACTATATTTACAAGTTTATCTTTAACAACTATAACTTTAAGGATATTTTTGCCGTTAGTAAACTCCATAATCCTCTCATTGCTTAGTGCCATTTTTTTTAGGGTTTCCTCATCAAGACCTTTATCGGCCTCAACTTTTGCCCTTAACTTACCGTTCACATTAAAAACAACCGTAACAGTCTGATCTACACATTTTGCCGGATCAAATAGAGGCCATTTCTCTTTAACCATTCCCGGTTTGCCGCCGATCATCTCCCATAACTCCTCTGTTGCAAAGGGGGCAAAAGGATGGAGTATTTTTATGAAATCTGAAACCATCCCCTTATTAAGGATGTCAAGTTTTTGAATCGCGTTAACAAATATCATCATCTGACTAATCGCCGTGTTAAACTCAAGGTTTTCGAGTTTCTCTGTAACCGTTTTAATTGTTTTGTGTTTCAGTTTGTCTATCTCATCACTTACCGGTGCGTCATCTGTTATTTGCTTCTCAAACAACCTGAAAACCTTCTCGATAAATCTCCTTACCCCATAGATACTTTGTGTATTCCATGGCTTGTCCACAGATAGAGGGCCCATAAACATCTCATACATTCTTAGAGTGTCAGCTCCGTGTTCGGCTATAACATCATCGGGATTGATAACATTTCCCCTTGACTTCGACATTTTCTCGCCGTTTTCTCCAAGAATCATGCCTTGATTGCGAAGTGCATGAAACGGCTCTTTATAATCAACTACACCTATATCATATAGGACTTTATGCCAAAACCTTGAGTATAAAAGGTGAAGAACTGCGTGTTCGGCACCACCGATATATAGGTCAACCGATCCCCAGTATTTGATCTTTTCAGAGGAAGCTAATGCTTCAGTGTTTCGAGGATCCATGAATCTCAGATAATACCAACAACTTCCGGCCCATTGAGGCATGGTATTTGTTTCTCTCTTTGCCACACCGCCGCATTTTGGACACTTTGTATTTACCCAGCTGTCTATAGAGGCAAGCGGTGATTCACCTGTACCGGTTGGTGCGTAAGTTTTAACATCGGGAAGGGTGAGGGGGAGTTCGCTCTCAGGAATAGGGACTATTCCGCATTTAGGGCAATGAACCAATGGTATCGGTTCCCCCCAATATCTTTGTCTTGAGAAAACCCAGTCTCTGAGTTTGTAATTCACTGCTTTGTTGCCAAGCTTATTTGATTCAAGCCATAAAGTTATCTTAGCTTTGAAATCAGCAGTCTTAAGCCCGCTGAAATCTCCTGAATTTACAGATATCCCCTCTTCTGTAAAAGCTTCTGTAAGAGGAGAGTCAACACCGTCAGCGGAAACAACCCTTATTATTGGAAGTTTGAATTTTTGAGCAAACTCAAAATCCCTCGTGTCGTGTCCCGGTACAGACATAATTGCTCCCGTACCATAGCTTATCAGTACATAATCAGAAATCCATATTGGGATCTTTTTGTTGTTTACAGGGTTAACGGCATAACTTCCCGTAAAAACACCTGTTTTGTCTTTGTTGAGTTCTGTTCTTTGCAGATCAGACTTGGCCGCTGCTTCCTTAATATATCTCTGTACTTCCGGCTGTTGTGTCGGTGAAGTTATAGATGAGACAAGCGGATGTTCAGGTGCGATAACCATATAGGTAACACCAAAGAGTGTGTCCGGACGAGTTGTGTAAACCCTAAGTTTGTTTTGTGAATTTTCTACAGAGAAATCAACCTCAGCTCCTTCACTTTTACCGATCCAATTTTTTTGCATCATTTTAATCGAATCGCTCCAATCAAGTTCATTGAGATCCTCGAGGAGTCTGTCTGCATATTCGGTTATTTTGAGTACCCATTGGCGAAGCTGTTTCCGTTCAATAAGAGAATCGCAACGGTCACATCGCCCATCTTTGACTTCTTCATTTGCAAGGCCGGTAAGACAGCTCGGACACCAATTGATCGGTACATTTGATTCGTAAGCAAGTCCTTTGTAGAAGAGCTGTAAGAATATCCACTGTGTCCATTTATAGTAATCTTCATCACAAGTGGCGATCTCTCTATCCCAGTCATAACAGAATCCGAGTGCCTTGATCTGGTCTCTGAATTTATCTATATTCTCATAAGTGGTTTTTGCGGGATGTGTGCCGGTCTTGATAGCATAGTTTTCGGCAGGAAGACCAAATGCGTCAAAACCCATCGGATGAAGTACATTAAAACCGTTCATTTTTTTAAAGCGGCAGTAGATATCTGTTGCGGTATAACCCTCCGGATGTCCGACATGAAGGCCGGAACCTGACGGATAAGGAAACATATCAAGTATATAAAGTCTTTTATTCTCAGGTATTGATGAGTCTTCAGTTACTTTAAATGTTTTATTCTGTTCCCAGTAATTGCGCCATTTTTTTTCTATTTCAGTAAAATTGTAATCTGCCATTTAATAATTCTCCAATACGATTTGATTCTACTTATAAATAAACTTAATAATTTAGTCAATCCTTTTATTGGAGGGGGAATTTATTTCTTGGGTAATTTGAAAATCTATCATGTATGTA
>CAZSQU010000007.1:0-66965 GCA_964608985.1 uncultured Spirochaetales bacterium | reverse complement strand
TAATCAACAATCTACTTCGCTTCGCTACGATTATCGTGCATAACGCGGGTTAGAGACATAAAAGCACTGGGTAAAATAGACTTAATGCCAAAAAAAACTATTGAACTTTGGAATCCTCTTGATTATTATCTTCGCCAATTTATCGCACTCCCATTTCTTCCGTTTCTAATAAAATGGAACAAATCGCTAGAAAGCGTGTTGTCTAAAATTAATAATAAAAATCTTAAGTACGCATTAAATCTGGATTTTTTTAAAAGATTTCCCGTGTTCTTTTTTGTAATGAGTATGGGTCAGCTTGCATCAAAAAATGCAGGTTATCCGATTGGCGGCTCATATAAATTTGCAAAATTATTTGAAGAAAAATATTTATCTCTCGGCGGTAAAATAAATTATAACAGCAGAGTTGTTAAAATAAATACGGAGTCAAATGTTGCTAAATCGATAAATCTTGAAAACGGCACGACTATTAGTGCTGATATTGTAATTAGTGCATCTGACGGATACAATACTATTTTCAATCTTCTTGAAGGTAAATTTGTTGATAATAAAATTAACAATCTATATTCTAAACACCCGATGTTTCCGTCGGTAGTAATGGTATCACTCGGAATAAATAAAAATCTTCGTGATCATCCATCTGTAATTACACTATTTCAAAAAACACCGGTAGTTGTTGATGATAAAACCAATGTTTCAGAAATCCCAATTCAAATTTACAATTATGACCCGACTCTTGCTCCTGAAAATAAAACTTGTATCAGAGTGATTTTACATACTCATAATTTTGAATATTGGAAGAACCTTAAAGATAATGAAAAAGACAAGTATAAATCAGAAAAAAAACGGATTGCTGATTCTATTATAAAAATCATTGATGATTATCTTGGAAATATTAAAGAGCATATTGAAGAAGTTGATGTGATAACGCCCGTTACAATTAATAGGTATACTTCAAATAGATTTGGAAGCATACAGGGCTGGGAGTGGTTACCTTCAGTTGTACCGGAAATGATCAGTAAAAAGTTGCCCAAACTAAAACACTTTTATATTACCGGTCAATGGGTTATGCCCGGAGGCGGTGTAACAGGCGCATTTATTACGGGCAGAGATCTTGCCAGAATTATTTGTGCTAAAGATTTCAAAATATTTAAAGCAAAAAAAAATAAATAGAAAATAGCGATGCCGTGTTTATCTAAACTCGCAGGATTATTTACATTTTTTTAGAAACTTAACTCCAATTGCCGTCGAAACAGGTAACAAAAACGCCTTTCATAGATATCAAAATGTGAATAATAAGAAAAACTTCATTTTCAAACATCTACCCCTGCAAATAAAAAAATGTATCGACCCGTAACGCTTCATAATATCATTGTCTAATTATTTCACTACTATTGTCCAAAATCAAGTACTACAAAGTTACTCGGTTGAGTTGTGTTTGAGCCGTCTGAATTATACATAACAAGCCAATATGTATATTTACCGGTCCTTTCTCCAATTTCATGATCTTCAAACCATCTGCCCGATGCAGCGCATGGAACAAAATCTTTTTCACTTACACCTGTACTTGGTATGGTACTATGTGTGCCTTTCGCATGATAGAAAGTTACATGTGTCAGCCCCGGATCAAGCGGAGTTCTTTCAATTTGTTCCAAATTAACTATAGTAAAAACAGTCCTGAATTTAAGCACTCCATCGACGGTTACATTACCTATAGTCCCCTCAAGACTCGGTACAAACGCTCCACCGAACATATCACACCCTATCATAAACAATCCCAAACCCACCGCAACCAGAACAGATAAAATCTTTGATTTCATAAAACCCTCCGGAGTTAAAAATTAAAGTTAAAAAAAACAATCAATGTTTACATTAACCCTAGAGAATTAAACTAACAATAATTTCATAAGATTAAGTTGAATATCAAATCATAATGATATGAAAAATTATAAACTCTGTCAATAAAATAACACCTCAAAAACGCAAAAAATACAAAAAAACTTCGCTTTCCTAACAACACCGTCTTCAAGCACTAACAAAATCGAATCCGAACACACGAAAAATCCCTAAACCAACAAAAACCCGAATTCCCCCATAAAAAAAATTTACCTCGCCCGTAAAATCTCGAAAAACAAGAAAAAATAAATATGACTACAAATTGTAAATTTCAACTAATAACAGTTATATATGTTTTCATCTTCATTCAGTACAAAAGCGAAATTTATTTCTTGGGTAATTATGTTAAATTGTTAGTTTAAGTATAGTATAAAAGAAACGAGCGGAAACGCCTTAGGAGTCCTCGAATACAGCGTTTTCGAGCGTTTGCTTTTATGCTTTAAAAACATAAACGATAGATTTATTAAATTACCAAAGAAATAAATTCGCGACCCCCTTGAGATCATAATAAATTAATTATATTGACAACACAGATTCAAAATGGTATGATTATAATCGATTAAATAGTCGTTTTTTCAGTTTTATTTGTCTGTTTATCTGAATTTTTCAATATCTTCGGCAAAGACTGATACTCTGTAAATACGATTTAATTTGGATTTTTCATATAAACATATTTTTAATATGTAATCCGGAGTAGTAATATCGTAATGAGCGACAGTGCAGCAGATACATTAACCGACAGTAAAACTCAATTGGCCGGATCATTTGAGGCTCTTAGAGTCGGCGACTTTGAAACTGCACAATCGATATTCGGAGCAATTTTAAAATCTGACTACTCTAATAGTGTAGCAGAGTCAGGCATGAGGTTTTGCAAACACTGGTCAGGGCGATTTGTTAAGATTGTGCAAGTTAACAATGATCTTGACAAAGCAAAAAAACTAATTGATGAGTGGATGGAATACCTTAAGTTTACCGAAAAGCACAAAGGGATACACTCTCGTGTTAAATCTTGTGGACTCTATTTGGTTTTTAATACAGCTTTAAAATGCCTGCTTAGATATCAAAAAGACAACAGGACAAATGATAATCATCTGGTTTTCTTAACAGCAGTTTGCTATAAGATGATTGGTGATTATGAAAAGGCTATAAACGGCTTTGAGCAATGTCTTGAACATTCAAAAAACGATGCAAACTCAATGGCTCAACTTGCAGATTGTTATGCCTCGGTAGATGAAGAAAAAAAAAGCAAACTGTTATTTAGAGAGGCTTTTTTTATTGATCCGCAGACGATTAATCTCGATATTATTGAATCTGCAATAGTTAGTGCAACAATTGAAAAGACTAAGGAACACAATGAACCTTTAGCCGCTTTGAGATATATGATTCCGGTTTACGGAAGGATTTACAACATTCTTAATGTTTGCAGGGATATGCTTTCAATAGAGATAGGCAGGCTTGAAAAAGAAATATTTGCCGCAGAAAAAATAGTCTTGGCACAATCGGTAAATAAAAACCCGCAGTTGACAGCAAGGCTTCTGAATTGCTATTTTTGGATGTATGATTATCTGATGATAAGAAATAATGACAAGTACAAAATACTTGAGATTGAAAGCTCAATTAAGAGCGTAAATGAAAAGATATTTGATTTATTTATAAAAAATAGGGGTTAGAATGAGCGAAAAACTATTAGAAAAGTTAGAGAATCTCTTAAATGAGGAGAAATGGACAAGGGCAACAATTAATAACTACACTATTAAGAACTTTGAAGATCTTAATCAATTGATTGAGGACTTTAAACTAAATGGTTTGTACACTAATATTCGCGAAACAGCAGATGAGTATCTTAAGCACAACAAGAACTCAATTGTTGCATTATATATATCATCGGTTATTCAACTTGAAGATGGCAATATTGATACTAACACCTATTCATTAATTAAAATTTTTTCTGACAACCTCAAGTGGAACATCGTAGAACATTTATGTAAACTGTTTTTGGACAAAATAAGTGATAAGTATCTTCTAAGGACACTTATTCAAACATACCAAAATACAAATAGAAAAGATGAATTGCCGGAGCTTTGGGAACAATTAATCAGAGTGGATTACGAAGAAGCTGATTTGGTTTATAAACTCGCAATAAATAAAGACGAGAGTGGCAACAGAGAAGAAGCGATTAACTATTATAAAAAGGCGATCAACAGATATATTCAAAACGGAAGTTATTCACAGGTTGAAGAGCTGTGGATAAAACTTTTAGGCTTTGATGAAGTTGGTTATGAATACTTTTTTAACCTTGAAAAGAAACTTTCCAAAAAAGATACAATAGAGAAAAAAGAAAAGTTCAGTGTTGAGCGGGTAATAGATCTATTTGAACTTTTTTATAATTCTTACAAAAAAAAGAATGAATATGATATATGTATAAAAATTCTAAAAACGATCATTGAGAAAGAACCCGATTCAGAGTTCGCAAGAAAAGAGATCGTAGAAATGTACAGAAAAAAATATGCGGATCACTCATGCCTTGAAGATTACATAAAAAAAAGTGATATAGAATTCAGCTGGCGTAATATTAACGATGCAATAATAAGTTTTGAGAAACACATCTCTTTTGACAAGAACAACTTCGTTTTTCATAGAACTTGGGGTATGGGTCGAATTAAAAACATTGACAGCGAAAATTTTACTATTGATTTTCAGAATAAACAAAGCCATCAAATGGGACTTGAAATGGCAATAAGCTCATTACAAGCTGTATCCAAAAACCATATTTGGGTTTTAAAACTAAAAAACCTTGATCTTCTAAAAAAGAAATTAAAATCAGATGTTGCATGGGGACTTAAGACCCTTATTATGGGTTTTGATAATGCGGCAACCATGAAAAGAATTAAAGGTGAATTGGTTCCTGATGTTATGACCGAATCTCAATGGACATCATGGTGGGCGCAAGCACGCAAAGAACTCAAAACTAATCCTATTTTCGGGACCAGAGGCGATGATTCTGATGTGTTTATTGTAAGAGATAAACCTCTCGAATTTGATGAAAAGATAGACGGATTATTCAAAAATGCAAAAGACTTTAATCAAAGATTTAATATAACCTATGAATACATCAAAGAAAATGATCCCGAACCCGAACTTGTAGGGATTATGATCGATTATTTCAGTAATTTCTTAAAGTCATTAAACAATGTCAACTATCAAACAATAATGAGTTATATCCTTGTTAATGATATTGCGAGAAACTATCCTTTTGTTTCCATTCAACAGATTTACGGATTTAATGATTTTTATTCACAAATTGAAGACCCGCTTGTAATATACGAAGATATCACTCTTAATGAACACAAGAAGGAATTCATCCAATTGTTAAAAAAAGCCGATAACAACTGGCAAAAAGTTTTTACCTCAATATTCTATGTTAACCCCAATAAATTTATTTATGAAGACCTTTATCAGCAGGACATAAAGAAAGGTGGATCGGTAACAGATTTTGTAAGTTATAAGATTATTAAGGACTTGATAAATATTTATAAAGAATATAGAGAATCTTTTGTTTGGGTTGCTGCAAATGTTATTTTTTCGGATGACTATAAAAAGCTTGACCCCAACCTTTTTGACAAAGACGCTATAATATTCTCAATGATCCACCTTATAGAACTTACAGCTAAAGACATTGAAATAAAAAAAGATGTTACAAAAAACAAAAAGGTTAATAAGCAGATTAAAGAGTATTTGTTTAAGAAATCATCGCTTAAACAACATGTTGCCAGTTCAAACAGAGAGTTTTCATTAAGACTTTTCGCAATAATCAATGAACTTGACTATATGGAAGCTGAATATATTATTATGACTAAAAACCTTATATCTGAATTCTTTCCGGACATTGAACAGGAAGACAATCTTCAAAGATTTGACTCAAGAATTAGATCGTCAATACTTGATAAACTTCTTATTACCGAAGAAAACTATATTAAGATACAGGAAGAACTTCAGGATATTCAGGATGTTGAGATACCCGAAAATTCAAAAGAGATCGGATATGCCCTTGAAAAAGGTGACCTTAGAGAAAACGCTGAATACAAAGCCGCGAAAGAAAGACAAACCTATCTGCAAAACAAGCTCAACAAACTTATATCTGACCTGAATAAAGCTAATATTATACGAAAATCAGATGTTAGCGGTGACTTTGTTTCTTTTGGAACAAAATTGACACTTAAAGAAAAGAAAGGCAAAAAAACAGTTGTTTATACAATATTGGGGCCATGGGAATCGAACACCGATCAAAATATAATATCTTATCAATCACCTCTTGGTATGAATCTTCTTGAACGAAAGCAAGGTGAAGAGGTTGACTTTGAGTTGAACGGCAAAAAATATAATTATATAGTTGAAAAAGTGGAAGTTGCAGATTTTTAATCTAAAACAGGGCTGTCTTATAGACAGCCTTTTTTATTGCTTTTATTCAGCAAGCCCTAAATAAAAAAAGCCGTTAAATTAACGGCTTTGCGATCATGACGGGGATTGAACCCGCGATCCCCGGCTTGACAGGCCGGTGCGATAACCACTTCGCTACATGATCTTGTACTCTTCTTATACTTGAATTTAGATAAAAAGTCAATATTTTTTTTAAAAATGGATGCGAATTTATTTATCGCAAAAAATAATCAGCAATAATAGTCTTTCCTCAACTGTTTTATATCTGGATCATCAATATAATCATCATAACTCATAAGTTTATTGATAACTCCTTTAGGGGTTATTTCTATAATTCGTGTTGCTATCGTATGTGTAAATTGATGATCATGAGAAGTAAATAAAATTGTACCCGGGAAACTGATCAGAGCATCGTTTAAAGATGTTATTGTTTCAAGGTCAAGGTGGTTTGTCGGTTCATCAAGTACAAGTATATTAGACTCTGACAACATCATTCGCGAAAGCATACATCTTACTTTTTCTCCACCGGATAGAACCTTCGCGCTTTTTAAAGACTCTTCACCGGAAAATAACATTCTGCCGAGAAACCCTCTGATATAGGTCTCCTCTTGATTTTTGGCATATTGTCTCAACCAATCTATCAAATTGTAATCAACATTAAAATATTTTGAGTTGTCTTTTGGAAAATAAGATCTGCTTGTTGTTATACCCCATTTATACTCACCATCGTCGGGCTTTAATTCATCAAACAAAATTTTAAACAGGGTTGTTTTGGGAAGGGCGTCAGACCCTACAAGTGCAATTTTTTCTCCTTTATTAACAGTTAATGAGAATTTATTAAGCACCTTAACACCCTCTACGGTTTTTGATAGGTTTTCTATTGTCAATATCTCTTTACCGGCTTCTCTTTCTTGCGTAAATGCGATGTATGGGTATTTTCTTGATGATGGCCTGATGTCGTCAAGTTGAATTTTTTCCAGTACTTTTTTTCTTGATGTCGCTTGCCGTGCTTTAGAAGCATTTGATGAAAACCTGCGTATGAAATCCTGCAATTCTTTCATTTTTTGTTCTTTTTTCTTATTTTCATCCTTCATTTGCTGTTGAGCAAGCCTGCTTGATTCGTACCAGAAATCATAATTTCCTACATACATCGTGATCTTACTGAAGTCAATATCTGCTATATGTGTACAAACCTTGTTGAGAAAGTGCCTATCGTGTGAAACTACTATAACCGTATTATCAAAGTTTATTAAAAATTCCTCAAGCCAACTTATCGAATCAATATCAAGGTGGTTTGTCGGCTCATCGAGCAACAATATATCAGGGTTGCCGAATAGCGCCTGTGCAAGAAGAACTCGGACCTTATCCCCGCCTGAGAGATCCTTCATCAGCGAATAGTGAAGTGACTCCTCTAAACCTAAGCCGCTTAGTAGGGTTGCCGCATCTGTCTCTGCATTCCAACCGTCCATCTCCGCAAAATCATGTTCAAGTTCTGCTGCTTTCAGCCCGTCTGCTTCAGAGAAGTCGGGTTTTGCGTACAACTCGTCTTTTTGTTTCATAATTTCATAGAGTTTTTTGTGCCCCATAATAACAGTTTCAATTACTGTGTGTTTATCGTATTCATAATGGTCCTGCTTCAATACGGCAAGCCGCTCATTAGAACCGGTGATTATCTCACCCGTACTTGATTCAATCTCACCGGAAAGAATCTTTAGAAATGTTGATTTTCCTGATCCGTTAGCCCCGATTAGACCATAGCAGTTACCCTGTGTAAATTTTATATTTACATCCTCAAACAAAACTCTTTTACCGAATCTGAGTGTAATACCTGAAGCTTGTATCAATTTTGTCCCCTTTTGATTACTTTTTTTATTATGAGTTTATTATGATAATTCTTAGTCTAAAAAAGAAACAGAGGATGTGAATCCGGATTTTTACCGAAGTAGGTCGCATCATCTATCTTGTCCATTTTGGTCCCTCTGAGAAGAGCGTACATCGTTCTTTCGACACCTACACCACCGCCCATTGTATCAGGGAATAACGGAGTTCCTTTCTTGTCTTTCATGCTGCAGAAATAAAGAAAAGGACCATAACCGCCTAACTCATTTATATTTTCTATGTTGCCGTCAACAATAATCGGTTTAGAAGGCAGTACCTTGTTATCGATAATTCGTTCAACAATTGGTTCAAAAAGCCATTCCCTAATTGCTCCGGACATAATCTCTTTTGCCGGTGAGTGTTTACCTGTCTTCGCATCAATGCTCTTTGCAAGCATATCATAATTATAAACAGTTTTAGAAGATATTTGATCCTTGGTTACCTTTGAACCGTCTTTTCTTAAGAACGGATAAACGAGATCGTAATTTTCCCTTAGAAGTCCGTCAATCCAGAATAATTGTGAGTTTGTTTCCTCTCCGGCTTTCTCCTCGTAACCCCTTGCTCCCGACTTTGCAACAAGATCATCTTTAAGAAAGGTAGGAAACGGGCTTTTTGGAACCTCAATTATTACACCAAGATTCTTCATATCATCCTTGTTTCTTTTGTTAATCTCTTCAAATGCATAGATAAGCATTTTTTCGAAGAACCTTTTAACTCTGTTCATGTCATCGTTTAATATCTCAATTACTTTTTTTTCGTTATTATAATAGTCATCAAGAGTAAGTCCTCTATTTCTTCTAAGTTCAATATCTATTTGAGAGAAATCTGCCAGATATCGCCCCCGTTGTACTCTAGCGGGACTTTCCATCTCAAGACGGATGTTCGGAGAATCAACATATATACCCTTGACCTTAGGGTTAGAACAAGCAAGGAATTTTGCATATATCATGCTGTGAGTTGTCAGATATGTATGCCCCTTGTATTTGATTGTCGGTGTATGCTCAATATCGTGAGCCAGAGGATCAGTAATAATGCTTAACATTACCTTTTCCAGGTTTAACAGTCCTTCATTGTATAAAAAGTTCAAACATGCATTTACAAATGTTGTTTTAATAGAGACCATATTATATAATTCATCAGAAAGCCATTTATTAGTGTAATTTTCTCTTATATAATCCTCAAGTGTTAAACCTGATTGATTAATAGCTGCTTGAAATCTATAAAGACTTTCGCCGATCAACTTCATGTTATCTTCCATATTTTGTCTCCTTCGTATGTTTTAATTATAAAAAACCAAGTTTTATAACATTAATTATCTGTTAAGTCAAAATATTAATTAGAATTAATGTTGCTGAAAGTGAAATCAGAGTAACAATTGTTCCATATTTGACAAAATCAAGAAATGAAACTTTGAAACCATGGTTTTTTAGAATGTTTTGCCACATAATCCCTGCAAGTGCCCCAAGCGGTGTAATATTTGCACTTAGATTAGTTGAAGCGATCGCAGAATAAAGTGCACCGGACCTTATCGTTTCCGGAACATTACTTATCAGCGGTATAAAAAAAACAGATGCCGGTATATTATTGATCAGATTACAAGTGATTGCGGCAAAAAAACCAAATATAATCGATGAGATTTCCGGGGTTTTATCAAATATTATTGAAATAATTAAAGAAACGCGATCAGAAAGGCCGGTTTTTACAACAGCAGTTATTATTATGAATAGCGACAAAGTAAATGGAAGTATCCCCCATGGAATTTTTTTGAATGTATGAACAAGGATAGGGTTTTTATAGGTTTTTTTTAGACCAATTGCTTTTATCAGATTATAAATCATACGGCAGGTAATAAACACAACAATAACTGCGGCTGATATTGCTGAGACAATCCACATTTTAATATTGATATAACCCGATATTGATAATACAACTATACAAATAATTAATACTATTAATCCCGTTATTGTTCCGTTAAGGTCTTTAATTGCCTTTTTAGAATCATAGAACAACGGAAGAATCGGCTTTTTAAGACTTTTTTTAAATAGTAGAAATACTACCGAGAAATTTATTAATCCGGCGGCAAGTGTCGGTATAACCATAACTTTAAAATATTCGAAGAACCCGATTTGGAACGCCTCAGCGATCAGAATGTTTGTGGGGTTGCCTATCATTAGGAGCATACTCCATGTGTTTGCGGCAAAAAACTCGGCAATCAGATATGGAAGCGGGTTGATTTTGGCTTCCTTAGAAAAATAGTAAACAAAAGGGGTAACGGTAAGAATTATTATATCGTTTGATGTAAATACGGTTAATATAGAGACTGCCGAATAAAGATATATAAATAAACGGACTTGATTTGTTCCGGCTTTTCTAACGGCAAGTCGCGCGCAGTAATCAAAGAATCCGCAGTAATCAAGGAATATACTGATATATGCCATACTAAAGAATAGAACTAATATGCCTGCCGGTGAAAGCAAATCATTACCGATAACCCCTTTATACGCATCTGCACCGGAAATAATATCGGTTAATACTATTAGTATTGCCGCTGTTAAATGCGGAATATAGAATGTATTGAATGTAAAACGGCCAATATTTAATGATGGTTTTAGTATTATAAATATTGGTGTAATTATTGAAGAAATTGATAAAATAACGATTAAAAGTAATGTTTTGTCCATGTGTCGCATAGTATTATATTTTATATTTTATTGCAATATAGCTAATTTCTATTTTATATTTTTTGAAATTTTATAGATTAAATAACTTGACATAAAAAATATTATTTATATATTTAGATTTGTAATACGAATTCTCAGAAGATGACCTTCTTTGATCAAGTTTTATTTTAGCTTAAAGTGAGGACTACATGACAGAGGAAAATGATTTAGAAGATAAACTAAGAAAGCTTCTCGATAACTCAAGTGATAAAAAGTTGTCGGTTGAGTATGATCTTTACGGTGTTTGCTGCACAGTCGTACCGAGTTACAAAATTACCGTTAAGAATAGTGCCGGTGTTGACCATTCCTCTAAAGCGCTTGAGTTTGAGAATGCAATTGATTACCTGCTTGCTAAACTGAAATTATAAATGATCTAAACCGAAAACTTTTTTATCTCATTCTGCAGAGTCTCAACATTCTCAGAGTTGATATTACCCATTTCAGATAATTTAACCATAGAATTTGAAATGTCGGTTACACCGAATGTCATATCCTTGATCGCAGTCAAACTTGTATCTGAAAGACCCGTTACATTCTTCATTGAGATTGTAATATTTTCAGAACGATCATACATATCTTTTGAGGATTCGCGAAGGTTTTCTGTAATGTTTATAAGGTTATGAAGAACCTCAAGTATCTGTGAACTTCCGATCGATAATTCATTCATACCGTTAATTATTTCGGTCATGCTGTTTGAAACATCAACTATGTTTGATGTCATTTTACGGATAGAATCACCCGTTTTGGATGTTATCTCAGAAGTTGTTGTTATTCTATTGATTACATCATTTAATGATGTCGATATCATTTTGGCATTTGCCGCAGTTGTTTCTGCAAGTTTTCTGATCTCATCTGCAACTACAGCGAATCCTTTCCCTGCATCACCTGCATGCGCCGCCTCAATTGCCGCATTCATTGCCAAAAGGTCTGTTTGACTTGCAACATTGTTGATTACTGTTATCATTTCGAGAATAAGACCGGCTGATTTCGAGATTTCAACAATCGCAGATAGTGTTTCATCCATATCCTGTTCTCCAACTGTTGCAATGGCTGTAAGATTTGAAATCTGAGATAGTTTGTTTTGGGCTATTGAGGATATATTCTGAATGTTGGCAACCATCTCTTCTATTGAGGCGGAGGACTCGGTTACTGAAGCAGTCTGATTCTCAATGTCAACATTTACCTTGTCAATCAGTTTTTTAACCTCATAAGCGGCGCTGTCAGCTTTAATAATCTCGCTGTTTAATGAGTTTGTCTGACTTTCTATCGAAAACATCATTGCGGCTATCTCTTCACCCGCAGTTGCAACAGTCTGTGTACTTCCCGATAGCGATGTGCTAAGTTTTTTGTTTGATTCGGTCACATTTTGTAATTTTATCACCGTATTTTTAAGATTTGAAATAAAACCGTTATATACATCTGCCATGTGACCGATTTCATCTTTTGCCTTAATCTCAAGTACTGACCTGAGGTCACCTGAAGCGCCGTTTTCAAACACTTTATTGAAATTCTTGATGTCCTTAACAATTGACCTCGAAAAAACTATTGCTATTACAAAACTCATAATAGATAGAATAAGCCCGATGATTACAATAATAGAAAGGATTTTCTGCTTGCCTGTTGAGTATTTCTCATAAATCTCTACTGCGCTATTCATTTCGTTTACAATCGAAGGATTCTGTGCTGTAATAGACATTAATATATCGGCATTATTGTTTGTTACAAAAAATTCGATGTCTTTTATGAAAGGCCCATATAAAAATTGAGCCGTTTTAAGGCGTGCAATGTAAGGTGGGAATGAAGGTTTCTTAATCTCTACAGTTGTTTTATCAACAGGATTAAGAGTAGCAGTTCCCCCTTCTATTAAAGCAGTCATTGTTGACTCAAAGAGTGCGGCTGTTTCCGATATCTGATTCTTTAAGGCATTATTCGGCGAATTTTGATAGATTAGCACTTCTTTTGTGAGTTTTTGACATAGCATCCGCTGTCTGCCGGCGATATTAATAACAAGCCCATCCTGTTTGAGCTGATTAACGGTAAAAATCACACTCACACTCATAGTTATTACTACTATTAAAATAACAGAATATGTTAGTGCAAGAGACAAAGAAATCTTAAGTTTTCGAAGAAGCTGTATCATATTATTAACTCCGGTTTATTCCGAGATATTTTTTGTTTTTCCGGCAATTTGTCCTAATTTAGTTTTTGCTTTTCAGTATATTAAGCACTTCCTTTTCATTATAACCGAAATATAGAATAACTGCTCCCAATCCGCAAAAAGCGAGTGCGACAAACCCCGTTAATCTAACGCCGAAAGGGTTTACATCTGTACCGCCGATCTGAATTATTGTCGGGAATAAAAGCCCCGCAAAAGATGAACCAAACTTCATAAAAAGTCCTCTCATCGCATAAAAAATCCCTGTTTTATAGTTGCCGGTTGTAATTCCGTCTGCCTCTGCCACATCAGCAATCAAAGCAACGGGAATTATACCGAATATTGCCATAGGAAGTGAAGCCATCACCCCGACAATTATCCCCTGAACAACACCGGGGACAGGCATATTACCCATCAGAGTTACCATTACATACACAAGCCCGAATACTGTAAATCCGATTATCTCGGTTATTCTTTTACCATATTTTTTAGCAAATATATTTATTGGAATATAGAACAAAAAACTGCAACCGAACAATATATACATAACAACAGATGAAAACTCCTTTTCGAGTTTTAAAAGTGTAACAATATAATAACTTATGCCCATCTGAATAAAAGTCAAAGCAAACCAGTATGATAATTCAGACAACAAAAATGAACGAAAATTCTTGTTTTTTAATGAAGATAACATAGCACTGAATGATCCTTCATTTGAAACAGTTGTCATAGCATATTTACTTTCATTGATAAATATTACCGGCAGATACAATGTAATGAGAGTCAGAACTCCAAAGATAACCATAGTTAACTGAAAAGATTCAACGGAAGAGAAGCCTTTGTTTTCAAATACGCCTTGAAGAATATAACTTGAATTTCCTATTGCAAAACCCATAGCCCAAGCAAGTGAAATAATCGTGCTTATGTCAAGCCGCTCTTTAGGATTATGACCATATTCGCTTACCAGAGCATTATATGGCACAGCATACATTGTAAAAGCTAAATAAAACAGAAACAATGACACTGCCACCCACAGCGCATTTAACCAGCTGATACCGTTGACCGGCGGTATAAAGATCAAAAATGAAAATAACGCAAGAGGCAAACCGCCCAATAACATATACAATCTTCTTTTTCCAAACTTTGAGCGGCTCCTATCAGATAATCCTGCAATAAGCGGGTCTGTTACCGCATCAAACAATCTTCCTGAACCAATTATCATTCCCAATATGGTCAACCCAAAGAATATGGCGTTTTTTCCGATAAATGCAGGGAACATAGATTGCCCGTCAACAACATTGGGAACATAAAAATAAGTTAAAAGGTTAGCAATCCCAAAAGTTCCGAGTGACCATCCGAAATTCCCGAAAGCAAAAACTATTGTTCTCCCTGTTCCGAGTTTTGCAACATTACTCATTGTAAGTCTCCTTTTTGGTTTGTACAGCATTTTTCAATAATTACTTTTAATTTTTCAGCTTCATTGTCAAGTAAAACCATGTGCCCCGAGTTCTTAAGAATCTCCGTTTTTACCTGATTATTTTGAGATAAACTATCCGCAAAACTTTTAAAACCTGACTGAGCAAAATACAGATCACTGTCACCCCATATTATATCAATATTGTAATTTGCTATAAGAGGAATAATTGTTTTTTCCATAAAAACTGCAGCTTTATTTGATCTGTTACCAAGATCTGCGCTGTCCTCGGGATTAGCATCACCTCTTTTATATGTTGCCAGATTATTTTTTCGATTGACAATGTCCCATACTGAAGCTCGAGACTTTGCCGGTTTTGCATAGGTAAACGGTATAATATACTTAATAACAGCGGTAAACCTTGACAGCAGTTTAACTACCGGCCCGGACACACGGAAGTCTATCCCGCTATTAAACGGTGAAAGAAATATCGCTTTATCAGGTCTTCTTTTCGCCCCGGCAAGTATAGCGGAGTGCGGAAGCCCGCCAAATGACTGTGATATAGTTATGACACTATGATCCTTGTGTATCGTTGCCGTATAAATATCATAAATCTGAACAACTGACCTAATGTCCTCTTTAAATGACCATTCGCGATTTCTCAGATCAAATTGGGAGCTTTGTAATCCATAAACAGGCACAACAACATTTATCTTCTTTTTGTAAAATAAGTATTCAAAATACTCATTATACATTCCTGCAGGGCTTTGAGTTCTAAAACCCTCCATAAAAAAAAGAGTCGATTTGTTTTTACTGCTGAAAAGTATAAACGGTTCGCCGCCGTTAGTATGATATCCGAAAACAGGATCATAATTTCTTCGGGATTCAATTTTTTTCACATTCATTCTGAATATAATTCTTTGTAAGTGATAAAAAAACTGCCACAAAACAATCAATATAAATAAACCTGATGCAATAACACAAAAAATCACAGTACTTCCTTTTTTTAAAAATGCCTAAAATAACGAACAAATTATAGGTTTATCAAAAGAAAAATGCAAGTGAATATTCATTGAATTTTTATTGTTTTTTTATTATATTGTTTTATTGCAAAATATAGGATTTTAGGGGTTAATTATGATCTATCTCGGCAGAATATTATCGGCTGTAATTACAATATATATGATTATCCTTACCGTAAGGGTTTTTATCTCATGGCTTTCACTTCCTTATGCAAGGTGGATCTATTATATAGAAAAAATTACTAATCCGGCGATTAATTTTTTTAGAAAAAACTTTCCTTTGAGAATAGGGATATTTGATATATCAATAGTTTTTTTGTTTGCCTCATTATCGATCCTTCAAATGTTGATTAATGATCTTATGGTTTACGGACAACCGCTTACATTCGGATATATGCTATCATTTTTAGTTTTTATATTTAAACTTCTCGTAAATTTTGTTATTTTCTCACTTATTCTCGGAACTGCTATACTGATATTCATTTCTTTCACAACCGGAGCAGTATTTCATCCGATAGTCAGTGCATTTAAAGCTCTAATTGATCCGTTTATTATGTTGCTCGCAAGAATATTTAAGCTTCGTACATTAAATGCCGCACGCATTTATTTAATAATTCTTCTTGTTATATTAATAATAACAGGTTTCGTCGCAGACAAACTTTTATTAATGCTTTATTATTATTTAAGAGTTATATAATATTATGATCACCGGCCTGATTAATAACCCCATTACAGTTTTACCGGGGATTGCAGAAAAACACAGCAAACAATTTAACAGGATCAACATCTCAACCGTAGGCGACATATTAACTTACTATCCGCGTGATTTTTCTGATAGAACCAAGCTTGTCTCATTAAAGGAAGCAATCAAGTCTGATAGTGCAACGGTAAAGATAGCTGTTACCGATCACAGGTTAATCGGGCGCCCCGGTAAGCAATTCCTAAAGGTTCTAATTTATGACAATAAGGATTACGGATCTTTATTATGTTTTAACAGGAATTTCCTTAAAAATCAGCTTGTTATCGGTAACGAATACTATATAACCGGCAAATTCTCAATAAAGTTTAATGAGATTCAATCATCGAGTTTTGAAATAGAACAGGTTAAAGGTGAATACAAAGGCAGTATAGTTCCAATATACCCATTAACAGCAGGACTTACGCAAGGTGTTCTCAGGAAAGCTGTTTTTGCCGCATTAAGCCGTTTTAGGTTAGAAATTGAGAATGAGTTACCGCAGTCAACAATTGATAAGTTTGATTTGGGTGATAAAAAAACAGCACTCAAAAATATCCATTTTCCGGAAAATATGCATCTATATCAAACAGCACGAAAACACTTAATATTTGAGGAATTGTTCTATCAAAGACTGTTTATTGCGGCGCAAAGAGCTAATCGTAAACGCAAACAAAAGAACAGACCCATAATTGATTTTAAACTTCGAGATGAGATAATTCATAATCTTCCTTTTGAGTTAACCGATTATCAAAAAGAGTCATTAAAAACAATCGAAAATGATCTGATGTCAAATTATATAACCTCAAGGTTGTTAATGGGGGATGTCGGCTCCGGTAAAACTATTGTAGCACTCCTATCTATGGCTTCTGTCGTAGAACAGGGGTTTCAATGCGCACTTCTCGCTCCAACTGAGGTGCTTGCAGAACAACATTACCGGACGATCAAGTCATTTTTGAAAGGGATAAGAATATCAGTTGCTATAATGACCGGTAGTTTAAAAAAGAGGGAAAAAGATAATATTATTAGCGGTCTGAAAAATGGCGAGATTAATATAATAGTCGGAACTCACTCACTATTTGCTGATAGTGTTGTATATAAAAATCTCGGATGCGCAGTAATTGATGAGCAGCAAAGATTTGGGGTTGAACAAAGGGTCGCAATGTCCGCAAAAGGTGAAGCTGTTGATATTCTAATGATGACAGCTACACCCATACCGAGGTCAATGGCAATGTCGCTGTATGGTGATCTTGATATTACAATTGCTCAAGGCCGTATTAAAGGGCGCGTACCTGTTAAAACATGGCTTATTGACGGCACAGAAGAACGGATTGCAAGTATGGACAAATGGATAGTACAACAACTGGAAAATGACGAACGGGTAATATTTGTTTATCCTGCGATCGATGATAATAATGATAACAGAACCCCTTTGACTGCAGATTTTCAAAGAATTAATGCAAGTTATAGTAAATTTAATACAGCTATGATCCATTCAAAGGTAGAATCATCTGAGCGCTCTGTGATAATCAATAGTTTTATTGAAGGAAAGATAAAAGTTTTGGCGGCTACAACAGTTGTTGAGGTCGGCCTCGATGTCCCGAATGCCACGATAATTGTTGTTTTTGATGCGGATAACTATGGACTATCAACACTTCACCAATTAAGAGGCAGAGTCGGCCGTAATAATAAGCCGTCATATATGATTATGGTTGCAGATCATTCTAAACTTACACCCGATGGAATACGGAGACTTGAAATAATGTGTAAAGAGGATGATGGATTCAAGATTGCAGAGGAGGACCTTGCGATAAGGGGGCCGGGAGATTTTCTCGGTAACAAGCAATCGGGTTTACCGGATTTTAAGATTGCTGATATAACAAGCGACATTGATATTTTTAAGATTGCCATGGACGAGGCAGAAGCTGTATTTACTAACGATCCCGACCTTGTTATGCCTGAAAATCAAAATGTAAAAAAAGCATTTTTAGGAAGAATTAAGGGATCAATATCAGGAATTATCGCATGATTCAAGCTGTTCTGTATAAAGCGTGCATCTGTTACGACCGCTTTCTTTACTATGATACAAAGCAATATCCGCTTTACGAATCAGTTGAGCAGACTCACTGAGGTTGTTTTGATTTATATTCATAAGACCGATACTTGCCGTTACACTTAATAACTGATCTTTATAAGGAATTTTTATTCGTGCAATCTCTTCCCGTATCCGGTTTGCAATATCAAAAGAGACCTCATGCGTACATTCAACAAGCATAACTATAAACTCTTCGCCGCCGAATCTTGCAACAACATCTTCATTTCTCACTGTTTTCCTCAACACAGAGGCAATCTCTTCCAAAAGAATGTCTCCTGCAACATGCCCGTAGCTGTCATTGAATAGTTTAAAATGATCAACATCTATCATCATAACAGACACATTAGTTTTATACCGCTTAATTCTCGATAACTCCTCATCAAACCTTCTTATAAAAAAGCTGTGATTATAGAGTTTTGTTTTCATATCTCTGACAGCTCTGGAATAATTCATAATATTCTGAAGACTGATCGAGGTGAATTTCATAAGCATATTTATATAAGTTAACTCTTTTTCTGTGTATTTCTCACCCAAGGCCTTTTCACTAACCACAATAAACCCGTATGCGCCCTCTTTACCCATCATTGGCACGATAAGTTCAGGATTAATAATCTTTAGGGGATCGGTAAACTCTTTTGAATCCATAAGGTTAGCAAAAGCACTAAAAGAGATTGATGAGGGGAAGAGATCAAATACTTTTTTATATGGGAAAAGAGAGTCAATCTTAACAGGAGATTCATCTTCGGTAAGATTCTTATAACAGATAGCATTTACCTTTTCGGCTATGTAATAATCTTGAATAAAAAAAATTAGATATAAAGGTATAAATTTATCGAGAAGTTTTGAGGTTACATATAGAATCAGGTCTTCTATTGTGTGTTTTTCAAAAACTTGGACAGCATCATAAAGCAGATCATCTTTTTCTTTGATCGCTTTCCGTAAAGTCTCGATCTGCTTTATAACACCCATATCTGACATCTGATTATAAATTGCCAAGTCATTATCTTTCATTTGTCAGATTTGCTCCATTTATTCTTTAATAATGTATATGACAACCGTTTCTGATACACTGACAGTGTCTGTCAATGTTGTTGAAAAATTATTCTGTAACACAACGAACCCCTTGCTTCCAACCGGACAATTTTCTGTAACGGCGTTCAAAAGCATATTATTAAAAGCATTTACTGAAACTAACCCTGTTCCTGACACTCTTACCTGCTTAAAATAATCACCTTGGGGTGGAACCGGCTTATTATACTTAAAGCTCCCCTGTTGAGAACGCCATTCTCTATCCCCACGGTTAGCAAGAGTTACGCCGGTTATTTCAAGGTTGCCCATAGTCGTTACCATTGTATCATTTGTTAATCTTGCCCCTTGTTGTGTCCTTTCAAAATATGTCGCTCCGACATAGTGTGAAAATATCTGAGTGGCTTCATTTGTCAAGGCAGTTCGTAATGCATTCGGATCTGACGAATTTGTATGATAAAACACAAAATTCAATACCCTTTCAGGTGAACCCGTCTCAATTGACTTACATGCCACAAACAAACTTGCTATTACCAAAAACAAACCGATTTTTTTTATTATTTTCATTTTATCGTAAAACTCCATGTTGTACTTATCGGACTTTCTGTGTCGCCAACACGACAAACGGCTTCAACTACAGCAGTATATATCTCACCTGATCTTAATGGTGTTCGAGGAATTATAAAAACAGAATTTGTGTTTTTACCATTAATATCTGTATCGGGGGTTATTAAGAATACGGGGACCACCCTTCCGGCACTGTCTTTCAACTCAGATTTTGTTACCCTTATAAGTTGATTCTTGTAGGTAATAGAGATCGGATATCCTGTCGGCTTCATTGCACCGTTCGGCAAAGGATCGGGATTTTCGAGCCCTGACCACGAGGAAGGCACTGATGTAGAATCAGCCACAGGATACAATATATAATCTTGAGTTAATTCAATATCACTTGAGGCATATCCGAGAACAAACACATGTTTTTTCTGATTCTGATCATTAAAACTTCCGTAACCGATATATTTAATATTCGGATCAAGAAGTCTTACTCTATGATAAACAGAGTCAATAAATATATCAACGGCCCTTTCAATATCTTCTGTCTGACAAAAAATCTCTCTTACTCTGTCATTAAATCCTCTTGCCGCCGCTCTCTCTTCAGGAGTTGCACCTGTATAACCCGGATTACCTTCAACCTGATTTCTCTCAAATACCCCATTCAAAATCATATATTTCGCATGATCAAGTGCCGACTGTGACAACGGAAGTGATATTTCAACGGGAGACAAACCAGCCGCTTGTCTAAAAGCAGAGATTCTGGCAGCTACTCTGCTGTTAAGGTCTGCCAGTACACCATTGTCTGCTTGCACTTTTAACTCATTTGTTACCTGTGTCCCGCCAAGGATATAAATATCCATAGAACCGTTTCTTGACGATACATAATTATTAATGTAGGGATAGAAAGATAGAATTCCGGACTTGGTTGGTGTAAATACACATTTCTCACCTACGCGGAATGTCTCAATCATAATCCCTTCACTTGAACCAACACCGCCGAATAATTTACCCCATTCAACACCGTCAGCAACGAATTCGTGCCCTTCAGCGTTAACCATAGGATATGTGCCTTCCCACATTGTCCAGCTTCCTGTTGCAAATATTTCTATACTTTCACCGGCTCTTACATAAACCTGTGTCACAAGTATTCCATCCGCCGGCTTATAAGTGTATTGGGTTGCTCTGTTTTTTATCGAATTGATATATAAAGCAAGTTCCCGTCCTCCGGTGATCGATACTGACAGTTGTCCAGATGGGTTTTCTATGAGGAAATTACCCTTGTTTGGAAATAGATACAAAATTCCTTCGTTAGTACTGGTTATTGTTTTATTAACCCCCACAACAAAAATTTCTCCTGACCCGATCTGACCGAGTAAGACACCCCAATTGCCGAAATCATTAGCTCTAAACGGATGTCCGTCTGCGGTTGCAGGTGTATATTTATCCCAAAGTGACCATCTGCCTTCACTTTTTATTGTAATCTGCTCCCCCGGCATAACATAAACACCGGTTGACTGTTTGATATTCGCCGGCTGTATATTTACCGTAGTCTGTGCGGTAACTATTACGGCTGAAGTAATAACAAACAATAATAATAGATATTTTCTCATCATAAACTCCTTAACAAAAAAATTATATCTAAAATTAATAAATTTTAAAACTAAAATTTATTAATTTTTAATTAAAATTGAAGGGTCGGCTATTAACCGCACCATTCTATATGTCCAGCCTCTGCTTGACGACCATATATTTAAAGGAATAGATTCATTTAATATGGTAAAATTCTCATCCCAGCCGGATTGTTTCAAGAAAGTATCGGTTTCATAGGTAACAAACAGCGTATTACCGTTCAATGTATATGGATATCTGTAATACCCGTTTCTTTCTGCAGTGCAATAAACATCATATATTATATTAAATGCTATTATTCTAAAAAAATATAATCTTGAATAGCTTAGGCTCTGTTCACTATTTAATGGTAAAGTTACAAATAAAGTAAAAATAATTGACATTAATAAATATTTCATTATAATGATTATCACGAATTTAATCCATAAACTTTATTATAAGAAAAATATTTTGATACTTTTTAATGTTATTCTCCTAATTATTTTAATCGGCTTCTCTTTTTTCTTTTCTATGTCGGAAACGGCATTGTTTTCTCTTACTCATAGTAAGATAGATATTTTGATGACCAAATATCCGAAAAGAGGGGCAATCATCAACAGTGTTTTGAAAACACCACAAAAACTCCTTGTGTCTATATTGACCTGCAACATCTTTGCGAATATGTTTGCTACTGTTACGGCGAGCAAAATATTTATTGAAGTTTTTCCATATACAAACACCCATCACGGGGGGCACCTATGGTTCGTAATAATCAGTATGACTTTGATTATCCTGATTTTTGGTGAGGCAACCCCCAAAAGTCTCGCAATTAAATTTGCCCCTTCAATAGCAATAACGGTTGCTCCTGTATTCTATTTTTTAATACGGGTATTATTTGTAATTATTTTTGTGTTCAGATCGATCTCAAAATTTATAGTAAATATTATAGGGTTCTGTTTTTATAATGGAATTAAAGAGTCTGCAAACTACAAGCCGGATGAATTAATTGAGGTGATCAATGCGGGTGCAAAAGACGGTGCATTACATAAGCAAGAACCGTTAATTCTAAAAAATGCAGTAAATTTTAATGAGATAGAAGTCGGACGAATCTGCAGACCGAGAGGCGATATGTTTATGTTGCCTCACAATATTGCTCTCGAAGATGTTATTGAGAAAATCAGGGAAGCTAAATATTCTAGAATTCCTGTTTACAGGGGAAACGAAGAGAATATTATCGGAATCCTATATACCAAAGATATTTTAAAACTCAATACCGTACAATACCCCGATGTTTCACTTAAAAAGCTATTAAGGAAACCAATTTTTATACCGGGCAGTATAAGAGCAGAAAAAGTATTGCGGCTATTTCAAGCAACTCACAATCACATTGCTATTGTTATAGATGAATATAGCGGTGTCATGGGCCTTATAACAATGGAAGATATAATAGAACAAATAGTCGGAGATGTTGTTGATAAAAATGACATAAAACCGCTTTATCACTTTTATTCACCGGACATTGTAGAGGTTGAATCAAAACTGCCTATCAATGATTTTAACAATATATTTAGTGCAAAAATCAGTTCGGAAAACTGCTCTACAATAGGCGGTTATATCTGTGAAAAAATGCAGAAAATTCCACAGGCGGGAGAGGTCTATCAAGAAGACTTCCTGAGGTTTAAAGTCGATGTTGCAGTTCCTAATAGGATTGAAAGCATAACGGTAACACGGCTTAAGAATTTTAAAGCAGAGAAAAATTTAGAAAAAGGGACCATACACAAATGATAGAATTGATATTATTCCCTTTTTTTATTTTTTTGTTTGCCGTTTTACAGGGTTTTTTTGCAATGTCAGAAATGGCGATGGTAAGTTCTAACAGATACAAACTTCAGCATCTTGCAAACAACAATAATCGCTCGGCTTCTATTATATTAAATCTTTTAAATAACCCCGATAAGCTGTTCGGAACAACACTTGTTGGAATTAATCTCGCAACAGTCGTTTCAACCTCGCTTGCAGACCACTTTCTTAATTATATACTGCCAAATTATTTACCAATAAACTCGCTGCCTGTCTCTATTGAAGTCCTGACGCTTATCAGTGTAGAGCCGCTTCTTTTAATTGTAGGTGAGCTTGTCCCGATGTCAATTGGACGAAGATACCCAAATACAACATCATTAAGAAATGCGACTCTCATAAATGCCGGCTATCTGGTATTTTATCCGTTTATGATAGTTATCAGCAGCATATCGAGGTTTATCGGACATTTATTAGGCGCAGACTCCGGGGATTCTTCAAAACTTACAAGAGATGAACTTAAACAAATAGTATGCAGCCGTTTTACAGACGGCAAGAATGAAACCGGTGAAATTATTAATGATATATTTGATATAAATGAGTTGTCTGCCGGTGATATTATGGTGAACTTAAGTGATGTTACCGCAATTAAAGAGGGGAGTTCAATTGCAGAATTGAGGGAGATCATCCGAAAAACAAATTACTCGAGAATACCTGTTTATCGTGAGTCAATCTTTAATATTATAAGTACGATTCATATAAATAATATTATCGGCAGGTCAGAAACAGATATAATCGATCAGTTTACAGACAAGCTATATATTGTGCCGTCAACTAAACCGATCATACAGATATTGTCAGAGTTTAAGCGAAACCGTAAATACATGGCAGTTGTTGTTGATGAATTCGGTGCGGTCTGCGGTATTATAACACTTGAGGATATTCTTGAAGAGATTGTTGGCGATATTGAGGATGAGTTCGATGAACCGGAATTCAAAACATTCGCTTTAAAAGAACAAAATATCTACGAAGCCCGTTGTGACCTTGAAGATCTGCTTGATGAATCAAGTATTAACATAATTACAGAAGGGGCTCAAACAATTTCAGGTCTTATTAACCTCAAATTGGGCAGAATCGGAAGAGCCGGCGAAGAATTAACTGAACAGGGTTACCGGATAACAATACTTGAGGCAACAGACAAGGTTGTAAAAAAAGTCCGAATCACCAAAGAATAACTACCGGGAATTATTTCCTACCATATTCATCATCAAATCTTATAATGTCATCCTCTTCAAGATAATCACCTATCTGAACCTCTATTATCTCAAGCGGCGTTTTACCCGGATTTGTCAAGCGGTGTTTCTGCCCCTGTTTAATAAATATACTCTCGCCGGCAGAAACAAACTTTTCTTCGGCGTCAATAGTAACAAGAGCCATACCTTTCACTACAACCCAGTGTTCTGACCTGTGATAATGAAGCTGATAGCTTAGAGATTTGCCTTCTTCTACCTTAATCCTTTTGATCTTAAAAGAATTTTGCTCTTCCTCTAAGATTTTATAATGTCCCCATGGCCTGTAATCCTGAATATGATAATCTGTCCGGCTATCATTTCTTGATTTAAGCTTTTCGACTACCTCTTTTACATCTTGAGATCTCGATTTGTCACAAATCATAAGTGCATCACGATTATCAACTATTATCGAATTATTTATCCCTATAAGGGAGATAAGTTTGTTTTTTTCTGTATAGATATAGTTATTATTTGAATCAATTATTACAGAATCTGAATTACAGATGTTGTTGTTTAGATCTTTATCGAGTACAGAGTGTATCGACTCAAAACTGCCGAGATCACTCCAACCAATGTCAACCGGAACAACAGCGGCCCTTTGCGTTTTTTCCATAATTCCGTAATCAATAGATATTTTACGATTTATTTGTTTGAATGCACTTTTTATATCTTCTGATTTATCAAAAGCATCTGTAATATCCGGAGCGTACAATCTGCAATCATCAAGAAAAAGATCTTTACCAAACATAAATATTCCACTGTTCCAAAAGTAACCCGATTTTATATATTTTACTGCAGTTTCATAGTCCGGTTTTTCTTTAAATTCCTTAATTAAAAAACCGTTCTTGAGTTTAGATGCAGGTGCTATATAACCATATCCGGTATTTGGAGTGTCAGGTATTATACCGAAACTGATAATCCGTTCCTTAGATAATTCAAAGGATTGCTTGATGTTTTCTGCGAATTTGTCATTATAAGTAATCATGTGGTCTGACGGCATAACAAGGAATGTGCAGTCACCGGAGTAGTTGCAATATTTAACCCCTGCAAATATTGCCGGAAGTGTATTCTTAGGTTCAGGTTCAACGATTATGTTTTCTGATTTTATCTCATAACCAAGTTCTGCGATCTCACCTGAAACAAGAAATTTATATTTTTCGTTAGTTACTACTATAATATCATCAATATCCGTTACGAGAAGACTCCTGATAAATGTTTCCTGAAATAATGAAGACGATCCTTCTTTAAATTTTATGAATTGTTTAGGATATCGGTCTCTGCTTAACGGCCACAATCTTGTGCCGCTACCGCCTGCGAGAATTATTACTTTCAACATAGTGTCCCCCATCTGTCTATAATGCCTAAGCTAAATATTTTCTTTTAACTTTTCGTGTAGTTTATTCAATAAAGTATCAGGATTAAATGTCCATATTATAACCCTTTCATGAATATCGCTTCTTTTATGTGTTATTTTTATCCCGCTCTTTGCAATTGAGAACCTGCTGAGCGATGCATCTGCTATGTCCTTATAATTTAATACAGTTGTATTGAACAGTTTTTTAATAACAATAAATTCATCATATAAAGCGACCCTAACAAATGGATATGTACTATTTGAATTGGCTACATAAGCTCCGCAAATCTCACTGTGTATTGGAGTTTTGCCTTCTTCTATACCAAGCGGCTGCCTGACAAAACGGTTGACAAGCACAAAAACTATAATTATTATCGGGAACATAATCAAAGGCAAAGCAAAAGCTAAATAATTAAACATAATTGTTCTCCTTAGAAAGTATTTATAAATTATAAATAAACACCTGTCAATCAAAGTTTGGATTAACATTATCTTTTTAATTGAATTAATAGGGTGCAATCTTAAATTTTGGGTAAACCGGAATAATACTTATTCAGGTTTCTTCAAAAAAACTATAATAAAGAAAATGCCGCAGGCATTTTTACATCTTTATTTAGTTCATAAGCGAAATTTATTGGGTAACTTTATTCAGTTGATAGTTTAATAAAGCATAAAAGAAACGAGCGGAAACGCCTTATGAATCTTTGAATACAGCGGTTTCGAGCGTTTGCTTTTATGCTTTAATACATAAACTAATGTTTTCTTAAATTACCCAAAAAATAAATTCGCACCCTTAACTACTTCATGACAGCCATTGAATCAAGGTTTTTATATCAAGAAGATCTGCGTCAACTATCTCAAGTGTAAATCTTTTTAACCCATTCTTAGCAAGCCGTCTGACTACCGGCTCAAGCTCCTGTGCGCATGGCTTGTATATATGATCGTGTGAGTCACGCATTCTTGTAATAGGATCAAGTTTTGTCATCAAATTATGGTTTATATGAACACCAATAATTTTTTTTTCTTCTATTAATCTGTACGACTCCTTATAGTAATCAAACCCGTGAACGAGAGAACTGCACCAGAAATGTCCTAGGTCAAACCAGAGATTATCAATAAGTTTATCGATCTCTTTCGGGCGTTGCAGGCAACTGCCTATTCCTATAAAATCATTCTCAAGACCTACAATATATTGCGGATACAGTTTTTTAAGTTTAAAATAATTTTCACAAAAACAGGTTTCAAATTTCCTATATTTATCGGTCTCAAAAAACGCAGGATTCATAGTAAAAGAGTTGTCAAGCGCTATCTCTTCGCCAATACTGTCACGCATAACCGTTCGATAGTTTTTCATGCTATGCTGAATCGGATTGTCTGTTGCAAAAAACCCGTGAAAGAAAAATATATCGGTGTTGAATTTCTCAAGGTATTTCGCGGCTTTGTCTATCTCTTTAAAAATCAGTTCTGATTGATTTGATGCAAGATTTAAGAAATAGTCTCCGGCCGCAGGAGAATGCACAGAAAATGTCAGATCATTCGAATATTCAGTCAATTTATCAGCAAATTCTTTATTAATTGAGTTATGGATCTGAATTCCGAGTTTATAATCAGTCATACGCAAATAATTTAGTGCTTCCTCAATTTTCTTTTTGTAGTTTGATTCATCAAAACCAACAGTACTATATTCGATAATATACATTTTTTTCTCCGTGAACAACATTGTACCTAAAAGATAAGGCATATTAACTAAAAATGTCAAAAAGTCAATAAAAAAAATGGATTCCGCTTTTTTACATATTCTCATATAGACGACTATATTGTGGATTTAACCCGCGTTATGCACGATAATCGTAGCGAAGCGAAGTAGATTGTTGATTAGCTTAGAGTTATGAAGATTTGAGACTCGCAGCATAGTAACACTATGTGAGAATCGAAAATCGAGTAACTCGTAGATAATCAGCAAGATACAAGCTGCAGTAGAATTCTCGTGCATAATGCGGGTTAATGCCTTGTCTTTTTAAAAAGATTACTTCGCTTTAAAACAAAGCTGGTTTTTTAAATGCCCAGTATATAATTCAATTATTTTATTGAAAAACTGTAAATGATAATATATAGTTTTACTACAGTTTTAAATTCGAAATGTATTTTACAAGCAAATTGCACGTTAAAAGGATAGAAATGATTAAAAAGGCACAAGAAGTAGAATTTTATGAAATAATTCACAAAAACTCGAAGAGAATATATCCAAGGGTATCAATGATTAGTGATGGATTGAGAAGAATTGATTATTGCAAAACGGAACATGATTTTTATTGGGAACCATATAAACAAATAAGAGTTAATGTTGATAAGGTTACTGATAAATGGCCTGATCACTTATCTGATTATCACTGGGAACAATATTATATGTTTTCAGAAAAAGTTATCCAACTAATTGAGAAACAAGGATATTTATCATTAAAATCATTCAATGTATTTATTGAAAATGCTGAAACTGATGCAAGCTATTATTTGATTAATGGATTAGATATGAAAGGTGCTGAAATAGATTATAAAAAATCAGAATTAACATATAGAATATGTAAAGAGTGCAAAACGATTCGAATCGATGTAGAATCGATTGTTAAAAAAATTAAAAAAGGGATAAAAGGAAATACATTTCTTAAAAATTGGAACGGTAAATGCGTTTTTTCAATTGGCGATGAAAAAGGATGGAGATTGTATTGCACAAACGAATTTATTAATATTTGTAAGCAAAATAATTTAACAAATATTTCTTTTAGAAATATTCTTACAGATCAGGTTACAAACGGATCATAGCGTTTGAATTGAATTAGTTATAATTTCACTTGACTATTTTGTAGCTTAATAAGTTTAAACAGATTAAGGATTGATTTTAGGAGTTGTGGAATAGATTTTTTTATTCATATATGATACAAGGAGTTTCTATGAAAAGAATAATTATCGGCCTGGTTGTGGGAGCTGTAGCCGGAATTCTTGATGTTATTCCAATGATATTTCAAAAACTAACATGGGATGCAAATTTATCTGCATTTTTAATGTGGCTTGTTATTGGAGTATTTATAGCATTAACGGATCTTAAAATCATCAGCGGTCTTAAAGGCGTAATCTTGTCATTTCTTATTTTATTTCCTTCCGCAGTGCTAATCGGATGGAAAGAGCCCCTCAGTCTAATTCCTATTAGTGTAATGACGATAATTTTAGGTACGCTTTCAGGAGTTATGATAGAAATGCTTAAAAAAAGGTAAATTATAACAGGTATTTAGGAGTGGCTTAATAATTAATCGTTTCTCCGAATATATAGTTGTCGATCAATCTTGTTTTACCGAGATAAACAGCAAGTGCTATGATATCACCTTCGTTTATAACATCTATTTCTTGCATATTTTTATCGACAATAGAAACATAATCTATTAAAGTTAATGGTTTTGTTTTAATCATTGCGATTACTTGTTCTTTTATTGTATTTGTATCTCTGATACCTTTATTATAAAGTTCTGATGCTTTCTTGAGTGAAAGATTGAGTATCAGTGCTTGCTCCCGTTCCTCTTTTGAAAGGTAAAGATTGCGTGAACTCATTGCAAGTCCGTCTTTTTCGCGGATAATTTCACACCCAATCACCTCAATATCAAAGTTCAGGTCAATTGCCATTTTCTTCAATATCATATACTGCTGAATGTCTTTTTTGCCGAAATATGCTCTATCCGGTTCAATAATATTAAAAAGCTTTGAAACTATAGTACAAACCCCTCTGAAGTGCCCGGGCCGTTTTGATCCGCACAATGTATCGCCGAGTTTTTCAATATCAAGAAAACTTAAGAGATTATTTCCGATAATTTCGCTTTTATCCGGTGCAAATACTATGTCCGGTGATATTGTTTGCATTTTTTGCATGTCAGATTCTATCATACGCGGATACTTGTCAAAATCCTCGTTTTTACCGAATTGGATAGGATTAACAAAGATCGAAACAACGGTAAAATCATTTGAATTCTTTGATGTGTTAATTAATGAGAGATGCCCCTCGTGCAGAGCTCCCATTGTCGGCACAAAACCTATGGACAACCCTTGTTTTTTTATTTGTTTTATTAAATTTCTAACGGCAGGAATTGATCTTACAAGTTCCATTTTTATTCCTCGGACAATATTTTTAGTGTGTTTGTATCGATCTTAAAAATGTGGGTTTCGTCAGGGAAAACCTTGCTTTGAACTTCATCTATATATTGTTTTACTGCGGCTTCCATCATTTGAGAAAGGTTTGCGTATTGTTTGACAAATTTAGGTTTAATAGAGTCATATAAGCCGGTGATGTCATTAATAACAAGCACTTGTCCATCAACAAACCTGCCAGAGCCGATTCCTATTGTTGAAATATTTATTTTACTTGTGATCATCTGTGCTATTTTTTCGGGGATACACTCAAGTACAATTGCATGAACGCCTAACTCTTCGAGAAGTATTGCATCTTCTATTAATCTGTGTGCGGCTTCGATAGTTCTTCCTTGAACTGTAAAACCGCCGAATTGATTTACCGATTGTGGGGTGAGTCCGATATGTGCAATAACCGGTATTTTTGCTTTAACCAGAGCTTCGATCATGGGAGCTATTTCTTTGCCGCCTTCTATCTTCACGGCTTCTGCTCCTGATTCTTTAATGATTTTGCCGGCGTTTCTTACGGTGTCTTCACAAGATACATGATAAGAAAGAAACGGCATATCTGTTATTAAAAATGGGGTTGGTGCTCCCTTCCTAACTGCTTTTGTGTGATAAATCATCTCATCGACAGTTACGGAGAGTGTGTCGCTATTTCCTTGAAAAACCATTCCAAGGGAGTCGCCTACGAGTATAGTATCAACGCCGGCTTTTTCAAGCACAGAAGCGGTTGCATAATCGTAAGCGGTAAGCATTGTCGTCGGTTTACCGGATTTCTTGTTGTTTGCAAAAATTGTTACTCTTATTTTATCCATAAATAAATTATACTATATCAATTCTGTTTCGTAAATAGCTTTTTTAAATTCTAATTAAAATTGTTTGAACTAATTAAATATTAGTGATATTATTTTTGACTATATTAACAATAAGGACGAACAGAAATGTCTGATAACACAGATGATAAAATAGTATTAAAGGATGAAGGTGACCTTTATCTAGAATTAGGCAATCTTATCAAAAAAAACCGTCCTCTTTCAGTTAAAAAAGATATAAAAATACTCGTTGATGACGCTACCGTCTCAATTGAAGAAAAAATAAAAAAGATTAAAGAGATGGATGAGAAGGTCCATTTGAACAGTAACCTTTACCTATTAAAAAAAAATGCTTTGAAAAACAAACTTATTTCAGGCGACGATGATACGGTTTCCGATTTTATTAATGATGAGATAAGGTCAGAGCTTTCAAGCAGAGGCATTTTTATTGATAGGACAGTAAGTGAGCAGAGGCAACGAATCCGCAAGCATATTAGACGAAGTTCATATTTTAGTTTTGCTTTTTATGAGTTTGCAAATATTATCGGATTTGCCAAAAAAACCGGTGTTATTGATTATACAATATTTCTGCCCTCTGCGAGAGTTTCAAGGTCAATGGAGCCGTTTTTTAATAAAAGGGTTATGCAGAATGCATCTGAGTTACTAAAACTCTTGACGCCGGTTGAAGAAAAAGGATGGGCGGTTCTTACAAAATTTGAATATAATCTATGTATAGAGCTTAAATTTTTATGCCACAAGATAGTTGAACTTTCTAAAGACGGTACACGAGCCGGAGATAAGAGTTTTTTTGTAAAACTCAGAAGAATTGAGAATCAGTATTTCACATTACTTTTCAGCAGTTCATACTTTGATATTATTAAAACATCAATTATAAGGTTTCTTGAGGTACATAAAGACCTTAAAGAAAACATTAAATTCGTTGAGGGCTTGGTTGCTTCAATTTTACAGCCTGCAAAAGCGGGTCCATCGCTTTATGATCTGATCCTTGGAATAAACATCATTGACTCTGCAAGATTTATCGGTTATGAAGATCTTATAAATAAGGAGCTCAAAGCGGTAATTAACAACTATGATTACAATGCCCCTAAAGAGGTTAAACGACAGATCAGGCAGTATATAGAATCAAATATCAACGCATTAAATCATCTTGAGAAACAGAGAAATGACATTAACAGTATAAAGTGCTTTTTATCTATTGATTCTGACAATATTGTAACCTATGATCCGCTTGACAGATTCTTTAGAATATCACGGTTACGGAAAACCTTTGAAGAAGCTGCGCCGTCGAGTAATATTATGGAGTTCATCGATAATTTCTTGAGTGAATTTTTAAGGTCTTTTACTGACTTTTTTGTCGGTACGATTAAACTGGAAGATTCCGGAGAAGCGGCAATTTTTGATCAATCTTGTTTTCAGGATCGGATAATTGAGCTTGAGCATATTACTGACAAATTTAAGAGATTAAAAAAGGTCTTAGATCATATGTTTATTGATAGATCTCGATTAGTTAAGATTCTTAATTCAAACATTACCCTCGATGTAAATAAATCCAAAGGTGAAGTTGATCTTATTGTAGAGATTAAAAGGATTTCTGAGTTTATTTTTAAGTTTGCCTCATCATTATCTGATATGTATCTTAACAGGATTAAGTATGCACAAACCACAACTCCAATAACTCCTATTGCATTACAAAAAGGCCCGTGTACGATACCCCACTCAGATAAAAAATTATTTACAGATGATATACTGAATAATGAAACTGTAACCCGTTCGATAGAGATTATTATCGGCCTTCTTTTCAGTGCCGCACATTATATGGAAAATTCAAAGATTATCGGGCTAATTTCTAATGAGGACTATATTAAAGATGAAACCGTTAAGATCATAGCAATACTTGAACGGCTAGCTAATCCGCTTGAATATGACAATATAAAAGAAACATATAATATTTAATATGATAAATAGCGATCAGCTTATTAGATTGTGTAATTCCCATAATATTGATCATCTATCGGCTATCAAGCTTGATAATAATGAAATAAATGATCTGTCAATTAATTTTGACCGCCCTGTATCTGTTTTGTCGGCGGCTATTCCTTATGAATTAAATAATGCTGATCCGACGACGATTTTCGGTTATGTAGCGCCATATACGGTTCGTAATTACTACAAAATTCTTTCTGAAAGGTTAAAAGCTGTTTCTAAGGAAATATTAAAAATATATGGAATAAAAAGTGATTATAAGAAGCACTATCGTGTTTTTACTAATTCTATAATCGATGATAAAAAGCTTGGTCTAACAACGAGTTTGGGATTCATCGGGCGAAATACATTGTTGCTGCCATGGGGGATTGGTTCCAACTTTGTAATCGGGCATGTAATTATTGATCTTGAGCTGCCGCAAATAACCCCGAAGTTTCTAAGAAGAAGTTGTGGTAATTGCCGCGCTTGTATAGATGCCTGCCCTACGGGGGCTATTTGTGAGAATGGCACACTCGATAAGGCAAAGTGTATCCATGAATTGTCAAACTCTGATAGATGGCCTGATGAGATCGCGGAGAAGAAGATGATTCATCTATGGGGTAAACGGCTGTTTGGCTGCAGCAGATGCGTTGAGGTTTGTCCGCTAAATCAGGATTGCAGATCAATAGAAGAATCGATCGGATATATAGGCGAGGTTTATGATCCATACAGGGTTATAGAACATGATAAATCAGTTGTTAAGAAGTTATTTGCCGGTAACCAACTTTCATTAAGCTGGATAAATAGTTTTGCCTTGATTAGAAACGCTCTTACTGCTATATTAAATAACGGCGATGTTGATACGGTAAAACAATATATAAATTCAAATAAAAACGGATTAAATAGTAATGAGCTGGATGAGCTGAATAAAATTTTTGAAAATTTAAATTTTTGAAAATTTATGCAATCAAGATTGTGATAAATTTCGTTTATATTTTATAGGAGATGTTATGAAAAGGATATTTACTATTGTACTATTTGTAATTCTAATTACCGGATGCGGCTGGTATGGTGACCCGTTAAAAGGAGTTAGGAGGATTGCTAACTCGGCAGTGCGTAAACTCGGGACAGAAGATGACATTCAAAAAAAACTTGAAGCGAGTGAGTATTATAAGGTTGCTATAAATACACTTGTAGAGGCTTATAAAGCACATGGCGGTATAAACAAAGATATCGGCAGACAACTAATGTCAAATCAGGACTTTGTACAGGCAATTAAGCATTTTGAGATAGCACTTGAGGATAGGATAACTGATTCTGATATATATTACTGGCTTGGTATCTGCTATGGCAATGTCTATAAGATCAATAGAGACTCGCTTGATCTTGTAAAAGCTGAAGCTAATTATCATAAAGCAATTAATCTTGCACCGACAAATAAGGATATTTTATATGGCTATGCCCATATGTTGTACTATTTAAAAGGTGACAATACTGAATCAATCGAGGTTTTGCGTGCCTTAGTAACACTTATGTCATCAGTTCCATATCCTGAGGCTTATTTCTTACTTGGTAGAATATATTATGAAGAGAGCCGGTACAGTGATGCATTAAATATTTATCTTGAACTCTTAAAATATAATAATATGCTGAACAGTGTTCAAAAAGAAAAGTTAGAAGGATTTATAGTTCAAACAAGAACTCAGCTTGGTTCATAATAATGGATATATGCGATGTTGCACTTTCTTATATTTTGTCATTATCTCCGATTGAGTGTGTATCACTTCATAAATATTACGGGAATTCGTGTGCAATTCTATCACAAAAACCTTCTGAGATATATCGGATGCTTAACAAGTCGTCAAAAGCGCAATCCTATGAGTCTGACAAACTGATTAAACAAGCAGAATCCGCTATTCGATTTATGAATAGCATGGGAATTAAGCAACTCAGATACGATATGAAGGGGTTTCCTTGCGGGCTGAAAGAGATTCCGGATATGCCGTTTTGTATATATTTACGGGGTGATATAGGTTTTGATTATGATTATTCAATAAGTATTGTCGGGACACGCAAGCCGGATCATTTTGGGATAAATGAAACAGTCAGATTTACGGCCGGTCTTGCGAAAGTCGGATATACTATAGTTTCAGGACTTGCAAAAGGAATTGATACAGTGGCGCATGATACGGCTCTCAAGTCAAATACTAAAACAATTGCGGTTCTCGGAAGCGGGATAGATACAATATATCCGCCCGGGAACAAAAGACTTGCCGTCGATATTATTGAGAGTAACGGTGCGCTTATATCGGAATATCCGCCCGGGGTTCCGCCAAACAGATGGCATTTTCCAAAGAGAAACAGAATTATTGCAGCGCTCACAAAAGGGGTTTTAATGATCCAATCCCCCGCAAAATCCGGAAGTATTATTACCGGATTACTTGCAGTGGATTATAACAGAGAGCTGTTTGTTGCAAACGGGAATGATTCTGCTGTTTTTGAAGGAAACAAGCGGATGATTGATTGCGGAGGTCAAGCAGTAAATGCTCCTGAGGAGATAGAAGAAATGATTAATAACTCAAGAAAAACACTTTTTGATGCTGTGTGGGCATAGTTATTTGTCCCATATTGTTATTTCGCGTTCTAAAGTGATATTCTTTTTATCTTTCACGGTTGTTTCTACCTGATCTATGAGTGATATAATATCTTTGTAAGTTGCTTTGTTTTTATTAATAATAAAATTTGCATGAGCCGGATAAACCTCTGCGCCGCCGATAGATTTCCCTTTTAAGCCGGACTCATCGATTAGTTTGCCGGAGGATATACCAACTACATAGTCATTTTTAAAAACACATCCCGCACTCGGGTATTTAAATTGTCCTTTTGTAACCCGGTCCATTCTGTTTTTATCAGCCTCATTTTTAATTGATCTCTTGTCTGCTTTTTTTAATTGTAAGTGAACTCTATAAATTATCAAGTCTTCGTTGTCCATAAAGACAGAATGTTTATATGAGTAATTAATCATTTCTTTAGTAAACTGTTTAATCTCGCCATTAAGATTAACAGCTTCTACCATGGTAATAATATCGGCGAATTCGCTGTTATAGCATCTTGCATTCATAAAAGCCGCCCCGCCGATAGATCCGGGCAAACCGCCGGCGAATTCAAGCCCTGACAATGACCTGTTTATAGAAATGTCGCAGAGTTTTTCTATGGTAACGCCGCCATCAGCAACAATCGATTGATCTGTTGTGGTAATTTTATTAAATTTTTTCATGTCAATTATTAAGCCGGTAATAAGTGTTTCATTAATTAATAGATTTGAGCCGCCGCCGAGAATTTTTACCGTAAGTGAGTTATTTTTTGCAAAATTAAGGCCTTCAATCAGTGAAGAGAGATTGTTCGGAGACAAATACCACTCTGCCCGTCCGCCGATCTTCATAGTTGTTTTGTTTTTTAAAGGTACATTCTTTTGAATTCGCATATTATCTTCCGATTTTAGTTATTTTCTATCAATATAATCAAAATTAAACTCTTTTTTATATTTTATTCTGATTATCTCTTTCAATGTTGATTTCAGGTAATTATAATCACTTGAGCCGATGTTCTTTTTTTTCTTTAAATTTACCGCATGTTTCTTAACAAGCGACACATAGGTAAAATTTAGAAAATTAGCAATGTTTGTTGTTGAGATTCTTTTAGAACGGTGTATTTTATGTTGTTCAAAAAGTTTTCCGAGATCCTCTGATGCTGATTTGTAAAGTTCTTGAACAAGCGCTTTTCTAAACATAGTTTTTTTAAATTCGTATTCCTTGAACTCATGTTCAACGAGATCCCTTATAATACCGTCAATCCGTAAAAGAGTTTCATTATCAATTGTTTTTGAAATCAGTTGATTTTTCATATCACTTACAATAATATCAATGAGTTGTTGTTGATTATAAAGAGAGATATTTAGGTACTGAAGAATATTTACAACGCGTCTTTCTACTTCAAGGAGTTGTTCTATATCAACGACCTTTTCTTCTTCAAATTCTTCAGCTTCTGCAATCTCTTCTGCTTCGTCGAGTTCTTCAAAATCAATCTCGGTATGAAGGTTTTTGGTGTCAATGTTTTGTCTTGAATGGTTCCATATATCTTTATAGAGATTCATTAATCCCGGGTCGGGAGTTTCTATTGCCTTATCATCAGGATTAATTAGATAGTTCTCCGGTTCTTCAATGTATTTATTTCTTACGAAGTTAATAATTTCTTCTTTTTTCATGATTCCTGCTTATGACTCCAGTAATATAGACATCGTATCCGGTGTTAATAAGATTGTTATAGCCGGTTTTTAATTCTTCATTAGAATCGTATAACCCCACCATAGTTGATCCTGACCCTGACATAAATGCTTTTAATGCGCCGCTTTGTTCTATTGCCGTTTTGATTTGTAACAGCTCGCTGTGTTCTTGAAAAGCAACAGATTCAAACTTATTATATATATTTTCGGAAATTGATCTTATATTCTTGCGGTTTATCGCACTAAATAATTTTTTAAATGATATCTCGGTATGATAATTTGATCTGTATAATGAATTCTGATCAATTTTGCGGTATGCTTCGACAGTATTGATAGATATACTTGGTTTAACGATTAACAAAGGTAGTTCAAAATTCTTTATATTAATCTTTTTAATTATATTTCCTGTGCCGTAAACCCTTGCAATACCGCCTTTTATAAAAAAAGGGATATCAGCACCGATCTTATTTCCTAATTTGATAAGCTGATTTGAACTCAGCCTTAGTTCCCATGATTTATTTAGGAAATTCATAATAAATGCCGCATTTGACGATCCGCCACCCATTCCACCACCCACGGGAATGTTTTTAATAACTTTAAAGGTGTATCCTTTTACAACCTTTCCGGCTATTCCTATCATCAAGTCGCCGGCTTTTTTGAGAAGATTTTCCTGCGGCAGTGATATATTCTGAATAGTGTATTCAAGTGTGTTGTTTTCGTTTGGAGTAACAATTATCTCATCGCAAATATCTGTTTCGACAAATATACTTCTAAGGGCGTGATAGCCATTCTTGTATAATCCTGTAATATCAAGAAACAGGTTGATTTTTGAACCGCAAAAGTAGTTTATTTGATTGTTCAATGCGATCCCTCAATAGCAATATCAACTTTATTTATATCCATTCCAGTAAAAACGCCGATTTTGTCTTTAATTACTTTTTGAATTACCGTAATAGCATCAAGCTGATTAACATTATGACCGATTGAGACTCTTACTATTATATTAAATGAGTCATTTTCCTCTTCAACCGAAACCTTTAGAAGTTTAATGTCGCTTGAATACTCTTGAATACAATGGGTTACCATTTGAACAAGCGCTGTATCTGTTATAGATATTGAGCCGGTGCCTTTACCGAAGTCGGGCCGGATAATAGTTTTTTCGATGAGCTTTTTATGTTTCTTTTTAAAGATAAATCCCTTAGGTTCATCAACAAACATATGTATTGCATGAAGTACAAGATTGGGGTATTTTTTTTTCATTTCGACAAGCGGTACGGGTACAACATGTTTACCGTGTTTGATTCTGCTTTGCCTTGCAATTCTCATCTCGTCTGCTGTTGCAATGTCCTCAATTCTGATGATTTTCTTGACTTTTGGCAGGTGTAGTTTCTGAATGATTTTATTGAGCATATTATCTGAGGTTGCAATAATCAATACGCCGGTGTATCTGTGTTTGCGCAGAGCTTTTCGGACTTCACGGGCATGTTTATTGTCATGAAAAATTGCCCGCTTAACCGCAGAAATATGGTAAAGCTCTTTCTTGGCGGAACTGCCGACAATTATCTTATGATCCTTTAGAAGAAGTCCGTCATCAATTACAAAAGGTATCTTGTGCTTCTCGGCAACCAAAAATGCCCTGAAGCTTTTTCCGGTTCCCGGTGGTCCAACAAGCCCGTAAATCTTTTTGGGTATCAATCTCCAGAATAAATTGTAGATAAAATTGGATTTCAAGTTTTACTCCTGCGGGTTACAAATAGTATCAGATTTCAAGTCTGACATCAACGCCATTCAGAGACATATACTTTTTTAGATCCATTATATTAATCTCTCCAAAGTGAAATACGCTTGCCGCAAGAATCCCCGTTGCCCCGCCGATCTTTGCGGCTGAAACGAAGTGTTCGGGAGTCCCGCCCCCGCCGGATGCTATAACCGGTATCCTTACTTTAGAGGTTACTTTTTTTAATAAAATATCATCAAATCCTGACTTAGTGCCGTCTTTGTCCCAGCTTGTCAAAAGAATCTCTCCGGCACCAAGTTCTTCAGCTTGTTTACACCAGTCAACAACCTTAATGCCGGTGTTGGTTCTTCCCCCGTAGATAAAAACAAAGTCATCCCCATCAACATTTTTTGAGTCAACTGCTACAACGACACATTGACTACCAAAATTCTTTGCCCCCTCGGTAATCAGTTCGGGCGTTTTAACGGCGGATGTATTAATAGAAACCTTATCCGAGCCTGCTTGAAGAATTTTCTCCATATCTGTTACAGATCGTATTCCGCCGCCTACCGTAAAAGGTATAAATGTCACTTCGCTTACTTTTCGGATAGTATCAACAATGGTGTTACGATTGTCTGAGCTTGCTGTTATATCAAGAAAAACAAGTTCGTCTGCCCCTGATTCAGAATACCGGCGTGCGCATTCAACAGGATCACCGGCATCTCTTAAATTTAGAAAGTTTATACCTTTTACAACCCTGCCGTTATCAACATCAAGACAGGGGATTATTCTTGTTTTAAGCATCTTTATTTCCTTTGTCAGTGGTCATATCTGCTGATCGCTTCTGTTATATCGATCCGTTTTTCGTAATATGCTTTGCCGACAATTATTCCTTCGATGAGCGGATGATTGTTTTTATTAATGATTTCAAGATCGGTCATATCTTTGATGCCGCCTGAAACTATTACTTTTAGTCCTGTTTTCTCTGCAAATAGAGTTGTGTCTGCAACATTGGGACCCGTTAATTTGCCGTCCTTGGATATGTCGGTAAATACTGCCGTTGTAAAACCCGCCTGTAAAAGGTCATTGCCGAGCTGGTAGATGTCAATCTGTTCTGCGGAAAGCCAGCCCTTTGTCTGAAGTTTATTATCCCTTACATCGATACCGGCAATAAGTTTACCGCGATTAGAACGGGATATATCTGTAACAAGTTTATAGTTCTCGATAAGAAGAGTGCCGACAATAAGGTGATCTACACCCGCATTGAGTAACTCATCAAAGTCCTCTTGTTTCCTTATCCCGCCGCCTGTTTGAACTATCATTCCGGTCTCTTGTTTAATTTTTTTAATTATTGACCTGTTAATTGAATTGCCGGTTTTAGCACCATCAAGATCAATTATGTGAATTCTTCTTGCACCGGCATCCTTAAATTTATTTGCAGTCGCAATTGGATCGCTGTCATAAACTTTTTTTTGATCAAAATCGCCGCCGGTCAAACGAACGCATTTGCCGTCAATTAAATCAATAGCAGGTATAATAAACATCTAATTTCCTCTAAATATTACTGACAATATGATTATAATAGGTTAATTCGTTAAACAGGCTATTGCTGCATGAATTCGCCTGAAGTAAATCTCTGTACTAATTCCTGTACCCGTCTTGTCTGAACATTCCCCCATTCGGTTTTTTCGGAAATTACAACTATTTGTGAAACAAATATTGAATTATCATAGGCAGGTCTTCCATAAACCAGCGGCAAAAGAATCTCTGCCGCAGAAATAAAAGCATTCTGCAGAAATAGATTTGATACGGCTGTTCTTCTAATCTCTGAGTGAGTAATAATCTTGCCGAGAGCATCGAGCATTTCAAGTCTAAAATCCTCAGTCTTACCTATAACGCCCAATAAATGTATCATATGAGACATTGAAAACACAGAGTAATTATTAAAGTCACTGTCAAGACACTTAAGAACATGATTTTTTATCTCAAGCGGATAGTTTTCCGGCTCTGTAGGTAATAAATGGTAAACAGCGGCGAAAAATTTGTATATTGCATATTTTTCATTAGCCTTGTATGAAGAGTCATCTTGTGACATGTTTTTCAACAAGCCGAATAAAGTAAGCCATTCTCCTTTTTTGGAAAGGGGGTTCCGTTCAACTTCTCGAAGATATTCCTCTCTCATAGGATAATATGTACGATTGGTCATCAACCTGATATTAATATTAGCCCTTGATATTGCGCTGTCATTAACGACAAGCATATCTTCACCGAAACAGAATACAGAAGCAATCGTAAACAAAAATAGTATTAAAGTTGTTTTTTTCATGGTTTGTACCACCTTCAGAGACATAATCTCTGATTGAATTATATCATTCTTTGTTGTAAACTACAACCTTTTTATCAGAGGATTTCTTTGCTGATGACAGTGCTTTTAATGCGCTGAATGTCAATTCGCGGAATGCATTTTCATTGCTGTAATCACCTTTCGGATCACCTTCAAATGATGAAATTCCGAAGCTTGCAGTGATTGTAATCTCAGTGCTCTCATAGTAAAACTTGCTGTCTTCTATCATTTTTGAGCATCTCTCTGATGATTCAAGTGCTTCCGTTCCGGATGAGTCAACCATTAATATAACAAACTCATCATCGCCAAACCTTCCGATAATATCATAGTTTCGGTAATTATTCTCAATAATCTTAGCAACCGCCTGAATAATTAATTCGGCAAAGTCATATCCGTATTTTTCGTAAATACTAAAAAAATTATTCATATCGCAGACAATTAAAGAGACGATACCGCTGTTTCTGTTTATCCTGTCAATCTCATTTTTGAGTACCTTAAAAAAATACTCTTTATTATAAAAACCTGTTAAAGGATCGAGCGTTGCAATCTGTGCATTTTGTTTTTCGCGGATGTTTACTCTTTTATAGAGATTTAGAATCATTATTATCAGAAATAGTCCAATAAAAAGCGGAAGAAGTACAATTATCATGAGAATTGAATTTGCTTGAGGAAAAAGCAAAGTAGAAACAGACGATATATTGTAACAAAGTGAGAGATATATGGGAGTGCTGTCAGAGATTTGTAACGAGAATGCGGAAAATATAAAGTTATCGTCAAGTATTTTAAAATATGCTTCTTCAGGATTTAAATCGATTACTGAATCTATATATCCAACAACCCTGATATCATCTGAGCCGGAAAGAACTTCTTTGTCGGAAGTATAAATAGTATAGAATGCAAAATACTTTTCTTCTGTTGAGTTAACGATTGATTCTATTTCAGTTAAGGAAGTTAAACTTCTGTTTGATTGAAGTGTTGATTGAAACGAGTTTATCTCTTTCTTAATAGATTTGATAGTAGCGTTATAGTACATTACTGAAGAAAGGTTAATGTATAGTATTACCATAGACGAATAAAAAAATATTGATATAAAAATAAAGGGCCATTTTACTGCAGATTTCATTTTAATTGATTCTCATGTTTATTAAATTCTTAAAATAAAAAGATAACATAATAAAAGCAAGTATTCAATATAAAAATTACAAGGGGCAAATTTATTTTTTTATTCAAATATCACAACTTATAATGGGTGCAATTTTAAATTTTGGGTAAACCGGAATAATACTTATTCAGGTTTCTTCAAAAAAACTATAATAAAAAAAATGCTGCAGGCATTTTAACCTCTTTAAAGCACTCTCAGTGCAGAATATAGTTTTTGACCTTAAAGCGAGTTACACAAAAGGAAAACGCCTGTGATTCTCAGAACCGAAGTTTTACTTTTGTGTAACTCGCTTTATTATAAACCTGCCAAAAATTAAATTCGCACCCCTTATAATTGTTTTAGACTAAAAAGATTGACTATTAAGTTAAAAGGTGTTATAACACTACAGCAGTAGTGATTATTAAATGTAAAAAAGTAAGGAAATGTTATGAAAAAAAAATCGATCTCAATTCTAATAATAAGCGTGCTTATTACCTCAGTTATTTTTAACTGTTCAAATCATATGATTTATGCAAAAAAAGAAAATGTGTTAAATACAAACGAAGCTGTTAAGTTTTCGCTTATTAATATAAGGGCCGAGTTAACAAATATAGCCGAGGGAGTGACTAAGATTGTAACAACCGGAAATACAGGTAATATCAGAGGATTAAATTCTGATGTTCAAACAGTAGTTTCAGGAGATTATAACACTTCATTTCCTAATACGGTTGTAGTTGCGGCAGGTTACAACAACGGTAGGGTTATGGCGGCAAGTCATGACGGAATAATTAGTAACGGGGCAGTCGGTGTTTTTGATACTATGAAATTTCTCGAAAACTCATTTAACTGGTTGAATGAAAATGGAACGGGATCTAAGAAAGTACTTTTTACAACCGGTAAGTCGGAAACAATAAATTCAACGAATTCAAGCATTTTGAGAAACAGACTGACAGAATTGGGTTATACAGTAGGGGAGACTGTAGGAGTAATAAATCCGGCTTCCTTAGAGAATTGTAGTGTGCTTGTCGTAGCAAATGCTCAATATCCTTTTACGGCTGATGAACTCAATGCAATTCAGAACTACATAAGTGCAGGTGGCGGGCTTTTTATGGTTGGGCTCGGATGGGCTTACGAATACTATGGCCCCACCAAAAATCTTGATACTTATCCTATGAATCTTCTTGGGGCTACTTACGGTATCAGATGGACAAATGAAGCGATTTCAGATCCTGATCCGGAAGACAACTTCAACGGAACAGTTGTGTTTCATACATTTAATCAAGTAGTAAGCCCTCTTACAACAGCAATGCAGGATATTAGAGATGTATTAGCCCTTCACCATGAAGATCTCGGAACGGTTCTTCAAAGTGATAGTGCTTTTTTTGATAAATTTACCTACGACTTGAATGTAATCTCCGGTCCTGTTTACAACAATACATTAGGGGATGTTGACAGGTTAGCGGTATATAATTTCTGCAAAGAAATCTCAACAGATTATCCACAGTATTTTACAAAAAATGTGACTTTTGACAGTAATTTAAATCCAAGAATAGCTATGATTAGGGAGCGGTTTTTCAGGACATGGATTGATGCAGTGGAGCTCACTACAGCAGTTAAGAATGAGATAGCTACAGTAGGAAAGATCACCGGTACTTACCTCAGTATATTTAATTCTTACAATATTATTATTGCCGATAACAATGGTTTAGATACGGCTCAATTAAATTATATTCATAATATACTTAATATTATTCCTTCTCAAATGCAAAACTTAAGATGCATTTCATTTAAAGAATTTATCATAGGAAGCATAAATTGGTATCCAAACATTAACCTTGCAGGAAATGGCGGAACAATAAATTCATTTACATTGAGACTTGGGGTAAACGGAGAGAATTCCTTTACTCAGGAAGTGACTCCTGTTTTAGTTGACACTTTTTCTGCGGCTTTAAGCCACGAGGTAAATCATATTGTTGACGCTTATTTAGTTTCCAATAATACGGCTTATAATACAAGAAAACAGCAGTTGTTGTCAGATGCGGGAAGAACAGACACTAATTATTTAAGAAGAATCGGCGATGGTTTTTTTGCAGATGCTCCGCAAGAATTCTTTGCATCTATTGCAAATCAATGGTTTTCGGATAGTGCAAAAACCTTTGAGCTGGGGTTAAAATGTTTTGATACGGCATCAAAGCTTCCAATAAATCAAGCTCTTTTTTATGCAGATGTTTATTCTCTGGGAACAAACAATACTTATTTCTATCTTATGAATTTTACGGATGGGTCTTTAATCAGGACATCAGTGCCTTTGACACGAGATGCTTACGGAAGAATAAACAGCATTACTTATAACGGTTACAAGTATTCATTCTCTTATAATTCAAACAATAATGTTTCAAGTTATACTAAAACTGCTCAAGGAAGCTCTTCTTCTTCAGTATCTTCTTCTGCGAATGACGGCTCAACCTCGGCAAAGGCTATTATTCTAACTGATAACCAAACTTTCAGCGGAACAACTTCAAGTCTTTCAACTGTATGGTTTAGATTAAATACAACTTCCGGAGCCACTTATACTGTTACGCCCGCAGATTACAGATCAACTACATCTTTAACCGGTAATCATAAATTTTATGCCTACAAATCAAATGCTACAACTGCGCTTAAGTTCGGTTCTTCTGCATATTCATATATTTATTCATCGGACTCTGCATCAAACAGGGTTATAACAGCCCTAGACGGCGTTGTATATATTAAGGTTGTTGCTTCTACCAAAGGTACTTTTACTTTGAATGTTAAATCAAACTCATCATCAACAAGTTCAAGTTCAAGTTCAAGTTCAAGTTCAAGTTCAAGTTCGAGTTCGAGTTCGAGTTCAAGTTCGAGTTCGAGTTCGAGTTCAAGTTCTGCAGCTGACGGGTCAACTATGGCTAAGGCGATTACTCTAACAGCAGGCGTTACAGTTTCCGGAAGAACTACGATATCTGGACAATCTGTATGGTATAAATTTGTTTCAGTTCCTAACGCCAGATACTATGTTAATCCGCAAGATTATAAAAGTTCAAGCTCTTATACAGGGTCTCATAAATATTATGCTTACAGGTCAAATGGTACTACGGCTCTTTTATTCGGTTCCGCGGCATACTCATACATATACTCGAATGATACTTTATCTTCACGATATTTATCTGCATATAATAATGTAACTTATATTAAGGTTACAGCAACCACTTATGGGACTTATACAATTCAGTTTTCCCAATAATTACTTGTTTAGGTCTCTTTAAGAAATGCTAAACTCAGGATAAGCCGGATAAGGATTGATGAAATAAGTAGAAAAGTTTTTTGAGTCTTCTAATATGGCCGGTGAAGTGTGCTATAAAATATTGCAAATTTTTAATATTGCAATTTTATCAAAAATTAACTATTATATTATAACTTTGATTGTTAACAGGTAATGAATAAATAATGGCACACATCAATTATAAGAATAAAAAAGTTTTCTATGAAGTTTTCGGTAATGGTCCGCCCATAGTATATGTTCATGAGTGGAGTAATTCAAGCCGGTATTTCAAAAAAGTAAATCTTAAGTATTTCATTCAAAAGTTCTCTGTAGTAATTATCGATCTTCCGGGATACGGACAGTCAGAGTTCTTGCCGGAAATCAAATTTGATGATTTTTCGCATATTGTTCTTGACATAGTAAACGAGCTTAAACTCGATAAAGTAATTATTATGGGGTTCTGCCTCGGAGCAAATATTTCACTTGATTTTACCGCAAAAAACCCTGACAGAGTCAATAATATGATAATTATTGAACCGACACTCAAATTTCCGCTTGTTTTGTATTTTCTTTTTTTACCGTTAATAGGTAAATACCTTTATCATTTTGTTACCAAAAATAAGTTTGGTTTTCATATATTCAGCAGTGTTATGGTAGGTAAGGATAAAATAAAAAAGAAGATTCTGCATTCATCGGTTAAAACATCCACCTATGCCATATCATACACTTATCTTAAAGCATTAAATTCCTACGGTAATAGGGTGAAGAACAAACTTTTTGAGTCGATTTATATTGATACTCTTTGCATTCAAGGTGAGAACACACTCAAATTTTTTGCGGATTTTTCAAGTAAAATGCACCATTTTATACACAATTCAACACTTGTTATTATTAAAGGCGGCAAACACTACCTTTTTGCTGAGCGCCCTCGTGAGACCTACGAAGTTATTAATAATTATATTCAAAAGAAAGGAAGTATTATATGATTAAAAAGCCTGTCCCTACAGGAACAGATCCGATAATTGTTCCGCCGAATATGGATTATATTTATCTTGAGAATTCAGAACAGGTCGCGTTTGATCCGGATACTGCGGATTTTAAAATATCTAATGGATGGTGGTTATCAGAATTATCACTTATAGCTTATGAGTCTCCGGGTTTTATAAAGCAGATATTAAAGTTAAAAGGTTTTTCCGGTTTTAAGTTTTTTGATGTAAAAAGCTGTCAGGGTTTTGTTGCTTATAACGACGAAACCGTCGTTGTTTCTTTTCGGGGGACCGAAGTAAAGAGCCATTATGTTGTATTTGATGCAATTGCTGAAGTCAAAATTAAGCTTGTCCCTTTTTATAATTACGGCAAAGTTCATGCGGGTTTTAAAGAATCACTTGATTGTGTTTGGGACAAAGAAACCAATATTAAGGGTCTCCTTGATGAATTGAAATCAAAAAATCCGGATATTAAGGTTTTTTTTACCGGTCACAGTCTCGGCGGTGCTACCGCAACACTCGCAGGGGTTCTCTATTCCCATACGACAGCTATTTATACATACGGATCCCCTAAAGTCGGGGATGCAGACTTTGTGAGTAGTATTAAATGCAGGTTATACAGGTTGATTCTTCCTAAGGATATGATACCGCATTTACCACCGAATTGGGATATACCGTTTATGGATATGATTAAATTTGTTCAATCGCAACCTCATTTTGTTATCGAGAATAATGACACTGTTTCTTTTCATACAAATAAGGAGTATGATCTTCTGAAAAGTCTTGCGGGAAGTGCTAATAAATTTGGAAAAGGCATATTGGGGTTTATTAAAAACAACATTGAAACAAATATACTCCAAGAAAAACCATCTTCTCCTGATAATGATTTTAAGACAGTAATGGAAAACTATTTTCTAAATGATATAACAAGCCATGCGCCGATTTTCTATTGTATAGGATTATGGAATTCTTATGTAGAATCAGTGACTGTTTAAAGTTATTTTGTTTCAGAAACTAATATAACAATACTGCGCGGTTTAACCTTAATCTTTTTTGATCCGTAAACCATTCCAGTTTCAAAAAATGATTCTTCCGTATATGTATTTATTTTGATTTTCCAGATTTTACCGTCTTTAAGGTGCGGCAGAATAAAATCCACATCTTCCCAAAATGTATTCAGACAGACAAATATTGCCCCGTTATTCTTCATATCGCCGTTGCTTTTGTATAGTATTGAGATGCTGTGAGCAAACCATTCCCATCTGCATGGGGTTAAATCCGGATCGTAGAACATTATATCAGGGTCGATCTGATCGCCGCTTATACTATTATCAAAGAACCCTTCTTTTCTAAAAAGCGGATTGCTTTTTCTAAACTCAATCATAGATTTGCAGAAATCAAAGATAATACGATTAGTTTTAAGAAGTTTCCAATCAAGATGGTTAAAATCATTGTCATGGCAATAGGTGTTATTATTACCTTTTTTTGAAAAACCAAACTCATCTCCGTGATGAATCATGGGGGTTCCATGACTAATCATCAAAATAGTAAAAAAATTTTTGATTTGCCTCAAACGGAGACTTTTTATTTCATTATTATCTGTATCGCCTTCATTACCGCAATTCCAGCTGTTATTGTTGTTGTCGCCGTCATTGTTATTTTCGCCATTTTCTTCGTTTTTTTTATTATTGTAGCTTACCAGATCCATCATTGTAAAACCATCATGCGATGTTATAAAATTAATGCTGTTGTGTGGTTTACGCCCGTTAACTTGAAATATATCCGGACTTCCTGCTATCCTTAACGCAAAATCCTTAATTACACCTTCGTCACCTTTAATCAGTGATCTGACAGAATCTCTGTATTTGCCGTTCCATTCTGACCATCCTTGAGGAAAATCCCCGAGTTTATAAAGGCCTGCCGCATCCCATACCTCTGCGATGATTTTTGCATTTCTTAAAATCGGGTCATCAGATATCTCATTCAAAAGGGAGTTGTCGTCGATCCATCCGCCTTTAGTGTCGCGCCCCAATATAGCGGCAAGATCAAATCTGAATCCGTCAACATGCATATCGGTGTACCAATATCTAAGACTGTCAATAATTAATTGCCGTACAACTGTGTGGTTACAATTTACAGTATTGCCGCACCCCGAGTAATTTTTATAATAACGGTTGTTTTCAAGCATATAGTAAATTTTATTATCTATGCCCTTAAAACTTATAGTGGGACCATATTCATTCCCTTCGCCTGTGTGGTTATATACAACATCTATGATAACTTCAATACCGTGTTTGTGAAGCTCCTTAACCATGTCCTTGAACTCTCTTACTGCTGTAATACCGTTGTATTCACTTGCATACCAGCTGTTTGGAGCAAAAAAAGAAAGTGTTGAGTATCCCCAGAAGTTGTATAGCCGTTCTCCGGTCACCGGATTGAGCTTAATGTTTTCTGTTTCATTAAATTCCATAATCGGCAGCAGTTCAACGGTTGTAATACCGAGATTTTTTAAATATGCTGATTTTTCGCCGACTCCTTTAAATGTTCCACGGTTTTTGACCCCGGATGACTTATCACAGGTAAAACCCCTGACATGCATCTCATATATGATTGTTTCTGACATTGGTATATTAATATGCCTGTCGCCTTCCCAATCATAAGTGGAACAGTCTATAACTGATGATTTAACTGTTTTATCAAAATCGTTCAAGTCGTTGAACGAAAGATCTGTTTGTTCTGAATCGGGGATATATCCGTAAATGCTCTTATCCTTCCATTTGTATTCGCCTATTACAGCTCTTGTATATGGATCAATCAAGAGTTTATTAACATTATATCTGCTTCCATTAATCTCAGGTGTGTATTCCCCGTCAATGGTATAGCCGTACAATTGTCCGTTTACAACATTTTCAACAAAGACATGCCATATATCACCGGTACGGTTTTCGGTTTCATCAAATTTATAACTCCACAAAGGGTCTTTGTCATCCGGCCCATGAAAAAAGTGAAGTGTGACCTCCTTGCCGTTTCTGCAGAATATTGCAAAATTACAACCGTTGCTCTCCGGAACTGCGCCGAGAAGATAAGGGCTTCCCTTTAATGTTTTAAACTCATTCATATTATGTCCATTAATGTGATCTTAGATTTTACATAAGTAAGATTATATATAATCATATATTAAAAAACAAGGAAAAAAAGCAGTAAGTTTAAAAAGTTATTGACAATCCAAAGAATGTAAAGTCCACAATTACAAAGTCATACTTAAAAGGTTCTGTATAAAAATAATTTCCGTTTTTGATAAATAGCGGTAATGTCCTGATACTGACAGCAATTGAGTAGTTTATAAACTTAAAGAGTTTGAACTCTATTTTTTGGTAAATTGCAAGCATTGGTATCCAGAAGCTCCTGTAATCGTCGGTTTTAATCATATCAGATTGTTCGGGCAATACATAAAAAAGGTTACCGAACCTAATACCTGTCGCAAAATAGTTATTTTGCGTATGAAAACAGACTCCGAGAGATAGACCATAATTAATACTGTAATTATTATTATAGATGTCAAATTTATTCAAATTCATATCATAATAGTTGTAAATAACATTATCAAAGTTAAAGGTAACATATAGTCCGGCTTCAAGATGTTTTAAGGGAAAAAACGAGATGTTAAGATTTATCGGAAAAACGGAAAATACCTTTGAGTTGATACGGTCATCAAAAAATATTTTTGCTGAAATTATACTTGCATTAATATTTACAATGGGGAAATCTCTACTTTGAGTATTAAAATCAAAGAGCGGCATAACGCGTCTGTTAGGTTCTTCTCTATTCATTATTGATAATAACGCGCCATCTATCTTTGATGTCCATTCATCCATAATCAGCGTGTTTAACGGAGCCCTACTTATATCCTGAATATTTATTACCAGGCTTTCTTTGTAAAGCGTTTCTGAATTACTGCTTATAGATTCAATGTTAAGCGTCAAGTCATGTGTGTTGTCAAACGCCTCAATTATTATAAAACCATCCATACCGGATCTTATGTTATAACTGATTACAGATCTTCTGGTAATATCTGAAAGGTCACTTCTGTTATATCTGTATATTGTAAATCCTTCAGTTGAAATTGCCCTTGTCTGCGCTTTGTCAAACATATATTCACTTATATTAGGATTTCTGAGAGATGGTGTTAACATAAAAAGTGTTATTCTTTTATCTTCTGCTGCAAATAATAGGGTTGTATGTAAAATAATAATTAGTACTATAACGCTATATTTTCCTTGCATAGCCCACCATTATACCTAAGGTTATCCGATTGATCCAAACAGCGTCTTGTAAATCAAGTACGGTAAACTGGATTGAAGAATTAATTTTGATAATATTACGCCCGGAAACAAATATTTTAATACCAAGGTCTATCGGAAGACTAAAATAAAACCTATCCCCGGCAACATATACAAACTCTGCTTTAAGCCCGATGGACGGTTGATAATCCCCCGGAATAAATACATGCAGCCCGTGAAATATCGAAACGAAAAAACTGTCAAATCTAAAATTTCCCGGATCATAAGCAGGAGTACCGTAACCGCCGCCCAACCCTAATCCGACCTCCAAAGACATAAAATCATATGGATTAAAACCGTAGCCCGTATAGATTGAGGTAAATGATAAAACCTCTGAATTAACCTTTAAAAAACCGTTTTGAAAAAACAGCTCGTGTTTAGTTCTCATCTCTTCATCAAAACTTGTTAAAGTTTCGTTGTTAATGACATTCTGCGGAGCAAATCTTCTTTGAACTTTTTGAAGATTTAACAGGAGTATTCCCTGAATAATCTCTTGAGATATCCTATCCATCTCTGAATAAATATTAATGCCGGTTTGTACTGTATATAAACTCTGATATACAACTTCTCTTGTAAGCGGATTGATAACGCCAATTCTTAAAAATAGAAACTCATTCGAGGAATAAGCCGTAGAAACAAATGCGTAATCGTACCCATTGTGAAGTGATTCGTCAAAAATACTTTTTTCATAATCACTGTGGGGTTTTTCGATGTCCTCAAGCTGAACGGCAAATTCAAAGTATTGATCTTCACTGTTTCTACCGACAAGGTCAAAAATCAGATTCCTTGCAATAAACATTGTGTAGGTGTTTTCCGTTTTTACATAGGTCTGAGATATGCCTATTTTGACCCTATTATTATCAACGGCGGTGATTATGTGTATGTTAAATAGTATTAAAATTATTATGACTATTCTATTGTTCATTTTATTTATCCGGTTTTATCAGTTCAGGCAACTCAGAAATGATCTTTACAAAAACATACTCTACGCCGGTAATATCTTTAATAGCACCTTTTACTGCCGATGGTAAAAATATCTTTTTAAAACCGCAGTTAGCGAGCTCTCTTATCCTTATCTCTATCCCGGGAACGCTTATAACTTTACCGGATAGGGAGAGTTCACCGATAAAAGCAGTATAATTATCGATCACAAATCTATGTTTTGAGGAGTAAACACAAGCGGCAATAGCAAGGTCGCCGGCAACATCTTTAGTTTTTAGACCGCCCGCTATGTTCACAAAGAGGTCATAGTTGTTTAGGTTCTCGCCAAGGTGTTTAATCATGATAGCCGATATCCTGCTTATTCTTGCGTTGTCAAGTGCCTCAGAAACAATTCTGGGGCTTGCATAAACCGAAGGAACAACAAGCGCTTCAAGAATTGTTATAATCGGTGCGCGTCCTTCAAGCAGTGCGGTTCTGACACGCCCCTCAAGTAATGAGTTGTCGTCTTTTTCTGCAAAAAAAAGAGTAGAATTCTGTACAGGTTTGAGCCCGTCCTCTTTCATTTCGAAAAGCAGAATCTCGTTAACACTGCCGTACCTGTTTTTGATTGATCGAATAACACGATATTGCGGCTGAATATCCGACATAAAATATACAACAGCATCAACCATGTGTTCAAGTACCTTGGGTCCGGCGATATCGCCCTGTTTTGTAATATGGCCGACAATTATCAAGGGTGTTCCGGTTTCCTTCGAATAATTAATAAGCTCACTTGCGCACTGTTTGATCTGTGTAACCGAACCGGCACCGGAATCAACCTCTTTAGAATAAACTGTTTGTATAGAATCTATGAATATGAAATCCGGTTTGTCTTCCGAGCATTTTTTAATTATCTGTTCTAAGCACGAAGTATTTGATAAATAAAGTGAATTGTTTTTTGCGCCTATTCTTAGTGCGCGTCTTTTGATCTGACTAACTGATTCTTCACCGGAGAAATAATAAATCTTACTGCCTTCGGGAACGATATCAGACAGAAACAATAGAAATGTTGATTTGCCTACTCCGGGTTCGCCGGCGATTAATATTGTAGCTCCGCTTATTATACCTTCCCCGAAAAATCGGTTAACAAGATCATTTTTCAGGGTTATAGTACTGTTATCTTTAATCTGAACTTCTGATAACCTGACCGGAGGATTGTCGGTTTTCACCGGCTTCTTTTTTTGATCTTCAATAACCTCTTTAACCAGTGTGTTCCACGAGAGACATTCGGGACATTTACCGATCCAGCTCTGAGAAATCGCTCCGCATTCATTACAGACAAAGCGCACATTTTGTTTCATTTATTCACCTGTTAGTTAATATATATATTTTATAACCAAAAAAATCAACAAACTAATTGCCGGTACGAATTTATTTTTTTATGTTTTTTAAAAATTTAGTATTGACTTTTTATTATCAAAATATTATATTGTGACTATAACTACTTGTGTAGTAACAAAAAAAGTAAAAAGTTCGGAGAAAAAAATGAAAAATGTAAAAGTGGTTCTAAGTGCAATTTTTGCAGCAATGGTGGTTTTCGGTTGTAGTAATGCAGGTCTTGTTGATTCAAGAGATGATGTTAACACATCAAAGTATGTTCCTAAGTCAATCGTTTTCGGTGAAAACACAGTAACAATCGACGGAGATGTTTTTGAATTAAACATAAATAGAAATTTAACTCCTGAAGTAGTAACATGGAATTCTACAGAAGGAACAAAGAGAGTTTATGCAACTGGTCCGGTTGTTTTAAAACTTCTTAATCTTAACAAAGCAGATGTATTGTTAAGTGTAAGCGGCGGCTACTATTTCAATGTCATCGATGCTTCCAGCAGAAATGCTCTAATCGAAACTGAAGCAGGTGAAGACAATTATATGCAACAAATAGTTGGAATTGAATTTAAGAACGGCGAATACCTTGCAAAAGCTGATTTTTTCGGTAATATGGCGACTGCTGATTTTAACAATCAGTTTACAACAGTAGGTACAACAAGTGCAGATACAATTCAAGATACAGAAAGAAGAGTTGACAGAGTTTACCTTTCTGTTGCTAAGAACGGTTTGATAGACGGTGGTGCAGGCAACGACAAAATATATGGTAATGACGGTAACGATCAACTTGTTGGCGGAGCAGGTAATGATGACCTTTTCGGCGGACTTGGTGATGATAGATATGTGTTGAATGGTACAGTTTTCGGATACGATTATGTACAAGAAGTTGGCGGTGTAGATATAATTGACTTCGCGGGACTTAACAGAAATCAAGTTGTTATTTCAAAAAGCAGCTATGACCTTGTTATAACTTACAACTCAAGTAATAAAGTTAAGGTAATCAATTTCTACAATGGTGCGGCTAATGAGATTGAAGGCGTTAGATTTGCTGACGGTGTTGTCGTTGGGCTTGACATTCTTAAGTCATCTAATCCAAACGGCGGAAGTTCATCATCATCATCTTCAAGTTCAAGTTCATCAAGTTCATCTTCAAGTTCTGTAAGCAACGGTTCAACAGCAGCTACTGCAATTGTGCTTGCTTTAGGCGCAACTTACAATGGTGCAACAACAGCAAACGGTCAAGCAGTATGGTTTAAAGTACCTACAACAGCTAATGTAAACTTTGTTATGAATGGTAAAGACAATTATACATCATCAGCACTTTCAGCAAAGTCAAAAATATATGCTTACAGAGCAAACGGAACAACTGCAATCAGTTTTAACGGCGGAAGCTATGTTTACACTGATGATTCTGCTTCATACAGAACATTCAAAGCACTTGATTCATACAGCTATATCAAGATTGTAACAAGTACAAAAGGTACTTTCACAATGACTATCAACTAATAATCGATTGTTTATTAAAAGCTGTCCTTATGGGCAGCTTTTTTTATTTACTTTAGTTATTTATATGGTATAATCTGTTATTATCGGGGGATAAAATGGAGATGAAGAATATATTATTTGCATTTGGTTTAACACTATTTGCCGGATTATCAACAGGGGTAGGGAGTTTGATGGCTTTTTTTTCAAAAAAGTTCAACCCAAAATTCCTATCGATTACTCTCGGATTTTCAGCGGGAGTTATGATCTATATCTCATTTGTTGAGATTTTTTTTAAAGCAAAAGACTCGCTTGTTGGCATCTTTGGTCATAAAATCGGTTATTTATGGACAGTTGTTGCTTTTTTTGGAGGAATTGGAATTATTGCCTTAATTGATAAGCTGGTTCCATCATATGAGAATCCGCATGAATTAAAAAGCGTTCACAACCTCAAAAGTGACGATCAGAATAACTCAAAATTAATGCGCATGGGTGTTTTTTCAGCTCTTGCAATAGCGATACACAACTTTCCTGAGGGGTTGGCTACATTTATGAGTGCGCTTCACGATCCACATCTCGGTGTTTCAATATCAGCTGCAATAGCTATACACAATATTCCTGAGGGTATAGCAGTTTCAGTGCCGATATACTATGCAACAAAAAGCCGTAAAAAAGCCCTTGGGCTTTCTGTTCTGTCCGGTTTTTCTGAACCGGTGGGTGCGTTAATAGGTTTTTTTGTTCTCCGAATGTTCTTTAATGAAGCGCTTTTCGGATTGATATTTGCAGGGGTTGCGGGAATTATGGTTTATATCTCACTTGATGAGCTTCTCCCCACCGCAGAGGAATACGGAGAGCATCATATAGCGATTTTAGGTCTTGTAGCAGGAATGGTTGTTATGGCAGGAAGTTTGTTGTTGTTCGCATGAACTAATGGGCACTTTTAATTACCTCATTCGGTGTGTAATCTTGATCATTTTCGCAGATACTTCGTCGCTAAAATCCTAATATAACCTAGTTATACTGCGGTTTTAGCTTCTCGTCTATGCAAATAATATCTTCGGTTTCAATCCAAAGCAGGTAATTAGAAGTACCCTAATAAAAAACGGGCTTCCGCCCGTTTTTGTTTTTCATAAAACACATATGTGCAGGTTAGTCTTAAGGTGTGTAAGTGTAGTACCCTACGCCTGATCCGTCAGCTTTTGTATAAGTGATATACAATTTGCCGTTGTCAAATACTAATAAAGGATCTCTAACACCTGTTGCAAAATTAGTTTTTATTGTACTCCAGCTTGTTCCGTTAAACTCACAAATAAACGCTTTGTCATCAACATCTTGACCTACAACATAAACTTTAGTTCCCGCTACGCAAATCCCCGGTTTAAAGACCGCATCAGTAGATGTAAAATCAGCATCTGTACCGTAGTTGCTTCCTGCTCTGGTGTTGCTGTATCCGTCAAGTGCCGGTTCTGTTCTTGTTCTTTTTACTTCAGGGCTAAACAGGTTGGCACCGACAGTTACCCAAGAGATTCCGTTATATTTCATTACAGTTAATTTTGGTGTTGTCAGTTTGTCATTCCATCCATACAGCCGCCAGTCTCCGCTTGCATTATGTCTTGCATGTTCATATGTAGTCGGTTCAACAAAAACAACGAAAGGTGTGCCGTCTCCTGCAATGTACATCTCCGGCTTGAAAGCATAGTATTTAGTTGCTCCGGATACATTAAAATAATCGCCTCCGATCTTAGTGAAGTTAGCAATCTCAAAGTTTGTACTCATATCGTATCTTTGGATTGTAATACCGGTGTGACTACTCAACATGTTAGTGTGATCAGTTTCGTTAGGAGCTGCAAAATTGTTATTTTGTGATAGAGTATAAAGGTAGTTGCCTCCTATTTTGACAACTGAAGGTTGAAAACCTGTTATTATTGTTGAGGTATCAAAACCGGTCCCGGTTCTTTTTTCAAAAAGTGCAGGCCAGTCTCCTGCAGATCTCCATCCTGTTCTCGATATAAACATAGCTGAAGCATCATTTTTCATAGCCATAGTTATAAATGCACTGTGGTCATAGCCTGCGTAAGTAATAACTTGTTTAGATGTCCAGACAGCACTTGAGCTCGTGTATTGCCATAATTCTAAAGCAAGATAGTGGTAAGCTGCTAAACTTGGAGTTTTATGAGCTAATACCCAAATATCACCGTTAGTCTTATTAACTGCGACTATCGGTTGTGTTTCAGAGCTGCCTAAGTTTGTAGGTGCTTTATGGGTTTCATTTGAGAATGATGCACTGCCTACTGTTGTCCAGTCAGATAATAAATCTGTATTTTGTACGGTTACTTTTAACCAATCGGTGTTGTAAGTTTCCAAAAAGCCCATAAAAATCTGTCCGTTATAATAGAACGGTACATTATCTCCCAGTACTGTAATATAATTAGCACTTGTGTTTAATATCTGTTGTGTTGTTTTAACAACAAAGAAAAGATAGTATGTCCCCGGAGTTACCGGTGCGGCAATGGAAGTAAGTCCCTCTTCATCCGCTGTTGTCATATTTGAACCTTCAACAAAGTTGCCTGCTGTTGTACCTGCCGGAGCAAGCCAGTAAGCTCGTTCTGCCGGAAGTACCGGTATTTCTATTAATCCGCCAGGTTGGTTCTCTTGTCCGGGTTCAATAGACTGTCTCCATTTTGCATAGAAGCTTTTATCGCCGGTTGCACCTTCGGGTATATCAGAAACCGAATTCTCAAATGTTGCTTCCGTGTACCAAGATTCGAATATATAACCATCTTTTGTAGGAGCTTTTAGAATAACTCTTGCAGAGCCATCGTAGCTTGTGGGGTTGCCCGCATCATTAGAGCCGTCGTTAAGGAAATAGTATATGTAATAAACGCCTGCTTCTCTTTCTTTAATTGTTATTGTAAATGATTTTTTTTCGGAAACTCCGCCTTTAGTAATAGTAGCGGTTATAGTTATTGTTGCATCGCCGTCGCCGTTTTCGGGTCTTACAATAATTACGGTGCCGGTTTCATTGTCGAATTCTACTGCATCAGATGTGGAATCCCATGTAATGACAGTGTCGTTTTCTCCGGTGATCGGAACTGTAAACGGCTGAGTGATTGAGTCAGCAGATGTATCAGGCGACGATAGTACAATGTCTGATAATTCAAGAGCCGCCTTATCCGTTGCTACCGCTTCAGCATCTGCATTTTTTTTCTTTTTATCATTATCGAATTCGGGCGGACATGCGACAAAAGCAAAAAGAAAAAAACAAAAACCAATAAAAACAAAAATCCTCTTCATAATAGTAACCTCCTAAAAATTATACATTTTAATATAATAATAATTATTTACAAAAATCAACAAGTTTTTGTGGAAAAATTGTAATATTATATGTTTAATGCTGATTAAATCTGCTATATTTACAACTCGAAATTCAAGGTTACTTCTGTGCCGTTATTGTTTTGTATTTCAAATTTTGCTTCTATTTGTTGAGATAAAAGCCGCGCAAGGTATAATCCCACACCTTTATTTGATTCATAATCAAAGTTATCAGGAATTCCATTCCCGTTGTCTCTAATAAAAACATCAACGCTCTTGTTTATATGTTTTATTTTGATGGATATTTCAGGAGAATCTATCCCTTCAAACGCGTATTTTACCGAGTTTGTTACTATTTCATTGATTATTATCCCTATGGAAAACAGTTTTTTTGCATCTATTCTTAAATTGCCGATATCATTTTTCTCATAAACAATATTAATTAATGGATAAATGTTTTTAAATTCTTCAATTAGTTTTGCAACATAGTCCCTGATTGCATATGAATTATAATTATTGCCCGAATAAAGTTTTTCATAAAGGATGGCTATACTTCTTACTCGTGATTTAGTATCCGATATTATTGATCGTGCTTCTGCATTACTCACTTTAGCAAGTTCAAGAGACATTATTCCCTCAATTGTACTAAGGTTGTTCTTAATCCTATGATTAACCTCTTTAAGAAGATGTTCTTTTTCTTTTAAAAGCTGTTTTATTTCATTTTCAACAGCTTTAATCTCAGATATATCAGTATGGGTGCCACACATTCTTATTGGTTTGCCGGTTTCATCCCTGCTGACTATTTTTGCCTGGTCAAGTATCCATTTATAATTTCCATCTTTTGTTCTCATTCTGTATTCGATTTTGTAAACATCAGTTTTACCTTCAAGATGATTTGTAATTGATAGCCAAGCCATTTTCTTGTCGTCGGGATGATGAAGTTCTGTCCATTGTTTTACAGATTGATCGATCTCTTCTATAGTATATCCGAGCATCTCAGCCCATCGTATGTTTCTATAAACCTTACCTGTATTTATATTCCAATCCCAATATCCCAGTTGGCTGCCGTCAAGTACAAATGTCAATCTTTCCTCGTTTTCCCTAAGAATTTTCTCAAAAGAAATCTCGTTGGTTATATCCCGCGCTATCTCAACAATGCCGTTCAAGGTATTGTCATCATCAAAAACCGGTTCTGCAGTAACATCCCACACACGCCCTTTAGAATCAGTAAGCCTTCCATGTTCTTTTTTACCCGAATCAACAACCTTAAAAACGGGGCAGCCTATACACGGTTTATTACTTCCCTGTGCCCAGAAGTCGTAACAGTATTTTCCAACCATATCCTCTTGAGTGCATTCTGCAGATGTTGCGGCTGTTTGATTTACCCATATTATTTTCATTTGAGTATCTAAATAAGCAATATTTGTTTTAATGCCGTTCAATATTATATTTTTAATTTTCTCGGATTTAAAAAGTTCACTTTCCATTTTTAATCTTTCTGTGATATCATCATAAATGCCTAGTATTGCCGTAACATCACCTTGATCATTAAATAATGGTACTTTTGATGTGTCTGTGTATATTGTTTTATGCCCGTCGATTGTTGTTGATTCGATAATATGTAGTTTATGTGTCTTATTTTTAATAACAAAATTATCATCATCAATATACTTGACACGCTCCTCTTCTGACCATGGCATAGCGTTATCATCAACTCCTATCAGATCTGCATATGTTTTATATCCTATGTCACTTAGAAATTTTTTATTTCCGCCCCTGTATAATAGATTTGTATCCTTCCAGAACACAGCTTGCGGGATCGAATCGAGAATGCTTAAATAGAGATTATTATTCAATGAATTTGGACTATTAGATTTGCTTTGTTCAACTGACTTCCGGGAATGATATAACTCAAATGCAATTTCAATAATGGATTTAAACTGATAAACTGAACTATATTTATCAAAGATACCATAATTAGGCAATTTAAAAATGTTTTTATCGAAGTGCTGACTGTTTGAATCTATAAATAGAATAACGGGAAGATCGAATTTTTCTGAAATTATCCGGGTTAACTCGTGCAAATCCTCATAACTTTTATCAGTTGTGTTTAAGACGATGAGATCGGGTTTGGATGAATTCAGGTAGTCAAAAAGCTCATTACTACTTGAGAGAAAGCTGATATAAAAGTTGTTGAATAAGTCTGAATCATGATTGATACTTAAATAATCATTTTCTACAAAAAGTATTGTTCTGTTTGTTTGAACTTGCATCTATTAACCCCGTATTTTAGTAATTAACGAATCTTGCTTTTATATATTTTGTATGATTTATAATATTAATATGATTTATGAGGTTTAGTTTACAACAGAAACCTTAAATTTTCAACGATAAATGTAATAATTATTTAATATTATTAAAATTATTATAAGATACAGTTTTAGTAAACACTTGTGTAAATTATGTGTAACATTTGGGGTTAATAAGGTCGTATTAATCTGCTAATTTCTGAATATTATAATATGATAGAATCGGGTCGGGTAATTCAGTTGATTGATAATACTGCTCTGAAGCGGCCATACAGCCGGATTTGCATTTATTCCACAGCCCGCAGTTTAGGCAGAATTCGGGAGGTGATTTGTTCCATGCGGCAATATATTCTGAATTTGCAAGTTTATTGGGCGTATCTGTAAGTATATTGCCAAAAACAACAGGTGAATGGTTGCACAAACGGAGATTGCCATTATTATCAACAGTAATCGGCATATTACTGATCGAATCAGCGCAACTTCCGAATCTGATAGATTTATAGTCATCAGGATTAAGAACACAAATCGGAGTACAGACATTTGATGAAATTTTAAGATTGTTTTTGTAGGCAAACTCATTTGTAATTGAGAATGCTTTCCGTAGATCCTCTAACTCAGGAAGAATTGCGGTAGGATCAGCAATTGATCGACCGCCGATATTATATCTATTGATCATTATCTGCTTTAAACCGAGTGATTGTATAAATAAAAGTGTATCATGTATATCAAATATATTATGCTTTGTTAGAACTATTACCGGAACAACCGCAGCACCAAGTGACAGAAGATATTTGATAGAGTCTAGTGATTTGTGCCATGCGCCGGTATGATTGCAGTTTTTGTCATGATTTGCAGGTATATGTGAATGAATGGGTAATTCAAACAAATTTACACCGAGGTTGAATGCCTGTTTATACATATCCGGATTTGCGGCAGTACCGTTTGTTATTATTGTAACTGAACATTTCTGCATTCTACACCATAACACGAGCTCTATAAATCTTTCTGAGCAGAATGGTTCTCCGCCGCTCATAGTTATGTGTCTGACCCCGAAATTCTTAATCGCGGTTTTAAGAATTTTCTTTGATTTACCGAAGGACTCGTTTATAACCTCCGCCTTCTTGTCCGGAATTTTATGAATGTTGTAACAAAAAACACAATCAAGGTTGCATTTTTGTGTAGTTTCATAAACAAGGTAGTCAAAAGCAGGATCAAATTTTTTCACTATTCAAAACTCCATCGAAGGTTAAGAAGTTAATTCATTCTTAAAGCGTTCAAATTGCTTATAATATTATTATTATATAAAAAATAATTAAAAATTAAAATAGTATATTATAAAGTAAAAAATATTATGCTATAATTTAGAGCCATGAATAACTTTAAACGAGCAAAATTAGTATTTAATATATTTCCTGCAGTATTGTTTATCGCGAATATTCTTACTGTTTATATAACAATAACACTTTTGTCGGAAACATCCCTAAATTTTGCTTACGACTTTGATAAAGTTATTATCAAGCTTTCGATATATTTAAGGTGGATGATTACATACATTATTCCTTTTGCGACGGCAATGATTCCTATGTTGTTTATAATGAAACCGATAGCAAAAGCGATAAGAGAGAATACAGTTCCTGAAAAGCTTAAATTGACTGTGATAAGGTTACCGTTAATTCTGAATTCTCTTTCAATTCTGGGCTGGATGGTGAATTCACTGCTGGTTGTAATTACAGCAATTATTACTAAGGAGATATGCCTTCAATCCATAAAAGATTTTTTCGGGTTTACGGCATTATATTTTCTTACAAATTTTATTATAGGTTTTTTATGTTTTATTATCGGTTACTATATTACTGATCTTTTAAATAGAAAGCTTGTAATACCGCATTTCTTCCCTAATGGTGAACTTTCAAAATACGCCGGAATGTTTCGCGTTACAATTATAAAAAAGATGTTTTTATTTTATTTTGCTGTCGGGTTATTTCCGCAATATATTTTATTTCTCGCTATTGATAATTTCAGTCGTGAGAATCCGGAACTTATGCACAAATACTTACTTATAGCTTATTTCATTGTTATTTTTTCGGTGTTCTCTATTTGGCTTACATTTATTATTGCAAAATCTCTTCATTTGCCGTTGAGTGAAATGAGAACGGCTACGGATCAGATCGCAAAGCAGAATTATGATGTGAATATAAGGGTATTAACCGGAGATGAATTCGGGGTTCTTGGGGATACAATAAATTCTATGGCTAGAGAACTTAAAGAAAAGGAGTTCATTAAAGATACATTCGGTAAAATTGTAGATCCGGGGGTAAGAGATCATCTCCTAAAAGGAAATATTTCGCTCGGAGGAGACATCAAGACAGCAACTGTTATGTTTTCTGATATAATAGGATTTACCGAAATTTCAGAAAAACTAAAGCCTGAAGAGGTTGTTGACCTTCTAAATCAGTATTTTACTGTTGTTTCAATTATTATCAAGAAGAATCGCGGCTTTGTAAATAAATTTATAGGGGATTCAGTTATGGCAGTGTTTAATCTGCCGCTGCCTACACCTGATCATGCTTTCCAATCTGTTTTATCTGCTCTTGAGATTATTGAAGCAGAAAAGCAGCTGTCAACAGCATTTGAGCTTAAGGGGATAAGCTTAAACTCGGGTTACGGGATTCATACAGGAGAATTACTGGCAGGAAACATCGGATCAAATGACCGTATGGAATACACCGTTATCGGAGATAATGTTAATATAGCTTCAAGATTGCAGTCATTGACCCGATATTATGAAACTCCGTTGATAATCAGTAGTGAGACAAAGAGTTTGATGGGGGATGATTCAAGGTTATTAACAAGATTTATTGATTGTATAAGGGTTAAAGGACGATCAAAGCCGATTACTATTTATCAGGTGCTTGATCCTTTTGGTGAAAAACATATTGACAATGTAAGTAAGTCTGCTTCATATTTCGACGATATGCGCGCTCTTTATACCGAAGGCCGTTTTGAAGATGCAATGAGAATTCTTGAAAAACTAATTGATAACTATCCTGACGACGGGGTATTAAGTGTATATTATAAAAGATGCAGTAAATTTGCTAAATACCCTCCGGTTGATGTTTGGGATGGTATCTACAACTTTGCAGGGAAGTGATCTAACAAATAAATATTACTTATTTTTATTGTCAAAAAAATGTTTTTTGTGTATTAATAATTTTGAGGTTTTTGTAATGAATGGTTTTCTTGGTCACAGATTAAACATTTCAACAAAAGTAGCCGCGTTACTTGTTATATCCGTTATAGCAATTATGCTTATAGTTGACTCACTATCATTTTTTTCTGATAGAGACATACGGTACAAAAGCTTATTAAATGAATCAGAACAATTAATAGACCGTATCTCTAACAGTTTGATCGATCCGCTCTGGAATTTTGATTTTAATAGAGCCGAAACAGTTGTGCTTCTTGAGATGAAGAATCAGAATGTATTATTTGTTGTTGTTAGAAGGGATGACGGCAGATTATACCTTTGTCGCGTTAAGGACATGGTAAATAATGAGATTATAAGTATTGAATCGGAAATAGACATCAATAATTATAAGAAGAACTCATTTATAATATCTTCACGGGTTATTGAGAAAGAAGAAAAAAGCCGTTTTGGGGATTCAAGCGAGGTATATAAGCTTGGGTCGGTAGAGGTGTATTTTACAGACTTTTATTATAACCGACATCTCCGTGATCTATTCCTCAAATTCTTGTTTCAAACAATCACGGTATTTGTTATGATTCTTATGGTATTGTTTGTAAGTCTTAAATTCATCATTCTCAATCCGATAATTGAGCTTGATAAAATAGTAAAAAGGTTTTCAAACAAAGACTTTTCGGTGAGAGCTAAACTCAAATTTAACGATGAGATTGGCGAACTCTGTCTGAGTTTCAACAATATGGCAGAAACCCTCGAAAAGTATAGTGACAATATGGAAGGTATCGTTGCAGAACGCACAAATGACCTTAAACGAGCTAACGATAAGATGAAAAACGATCTTATTATGGCCAAAAGAATCCAGGAAGCGATTATTCCGCGATCTTTTCCGGGAATTACATGTCTTAATATCTATGGCACATATATACCTATGGAAGATCTCGGGGGCGACTATTATGATGTAGTGAAACTTTCCGACAAAAAGACAGCAATAGTTATAGCCGATGTATGCGGGCACGGCGTTCCTTCTGCTTTAATTGCATCTATGGCAAAAATGGCATTCGTAAGTAAATCAACTATATTTGAATCTGTAAATGATGTAGTAAGAGCGGTTAATAATGAACTGCATACCGCAATAGGTGAATCGGGATACTATCTTACGGCATTCTATTGTGTTATTGACACAGATAAAATGACCCTTGAATACACAAATGCATCTCATAATGAGATATATATTTTAACAAAAGACAGAAAGATCAACTCTTTAAAAGTAAATTCTCCTTGTCTCGGGGTATTTAAAGATGTTGAATATGTTTGTGAAAAAATTGATCTTGAAGTAAACGATAAAATTGTTTTTTATACAGATGGTATAACTGAAGCACGAAACAAAAAATCCGAAATGATCGATCAAGACGGCCTAAAAAACATTCTTTCAAGAAATTTTACTATGGTTGCAAAAGAACTTGTCGAAAAAATCATGTATGAAGTAAACAGGCATACCGATTATGCAGATGCTGATGATGACAGAACACTTCTTGTTATAGATATTATTGAGAGATTTTCAGACAACATTGAGAGACCTGACCGAATACCGGACAGATATGACGGCTCTAAAGGAGAGTAGATTGAGAAGACGGGCTCTCTCGCTTATTTCCGGCGGTCTGGATTCTATACTTGCTGCAAAAGTAGTTCAGGAACAGAACATAGAAGTCATCGGAATTAACTATACCTCGCCTTTCTGGACAACTGAAAATTCTGTTGGTTTTCTTAAACAGATATCTGAACAAGCCGGATTTGAGATAATAAATGTTCCGGTTGATAATAGATATTACGAGATGGTCCGTGAACCCGACCATGGTCACGGGAAGAATATTAATCCATGTATTGACTGTAAGATATACATGATCCGAAAAACCGGCGATCTTCTAAAAGATATGAATGCAGACTTTGTGGTTACCGGAGAGGTTTTGGGGCAACGGCCAATGTCTCAGATGAGCGATAAACTCAGACTTATAGAAAAAGAATCCGGCCTTGCAGGTTACTTGTTGCGTCCTTTATCGGCAAAACTTTTACCGGAGACAATACCGGAGATAAACGGATGGATAGACCGTGAACGGCTTCTTGATATAAACGGACGGACGAGGCGTATTCAAAATCAATTAAAAATAAAATACAATATAACTGTATTCAATCCGCCGGCCGGCGGATGTCTATTAACTGAGATCCATTTTGAAAGAAAAATGAACGATTTCTTTCTTCATTACCGCACAAACGATGAGAATAGGATAAAACTACTAAAATATGGCCGTCACTTCAGATATAACGGCGTTAAAATAATTGTAGGCAGGAATCATAATGAGAATGAAATGATTCTAAGTTTAAGAGATAGAGATGACTATATTATGGAGGTGCCGGATATAGGCAGTCCGGCCACATTAATTGAACAAAATGCAGATACAACGGCACTCAAGTTTGCTGCGGGTTTAACGGCTTTATACTCTGATGCGGATTATGATCCGGTAACTGTAAGATATTTTAAAAGCGATAAGCTTCTTGGAACAATAGAAACAATCAGAACTGACAAAGAAACAGCTGATATCTACAATCTTTCATTATAACTGATATTGAAAAAAAAGAGGTTGCCATCTGACAACCTCTTTTTTTAAATATTATTCTGTTCGTATATGATCAATTGTTGTCCATTCAACATCACCGTCATTGTAGTTAATATAAACAACTTTTCCACTTCTTCTTCCTATTTTACCGGGATAAAAATCCCCGCCTTGCCATCTGCATTGTACATTTTGACCGACTTGAAGATTCTCAGCTCTAATCCTGTCTGCTGTAATCCACTCTCTATCAAAGTCCTCAAAAACCACGAAAAATCTTGAACCTTCTTTTTGAACAATAGTTGCCGGATACCAATAAGCATCTCCTGTCCAATTTGCCATTACATTGTCACCGACATCAAAAGACCATAGGCCGGTACAGATTAACGCAAAGAACAAAACCGATAAAAACTTTTTCATTGCCTTCTCCTAAATAATAAGTATTTGAGACAATTAATAATAACTCTTTTTTTTATAATTGCAACCATTTTAGTGATTTTTTGTTACTAATTGGGTGCGAATTTAATTTTTGGCAGGTTTATAATAAAGCGAGTTATAAAAAGTAAAACTTCGGTTCTGAGAATCACAGGCGTTTTCCTTTTGTGTAACTCGCTTCAAGGTCAAAAACTATATTCTGCACTGAGAGTGCTTTAAAGAGGTTAAAATGCGTACCGCATTTTTTTTGTTTTGTTTAAAAATTCTATTTT
>CAZSQU010000006.1:0-78148 GCA_964608985.1 uncultured Spirochaetales bacterium | reverse complement strand
GCATAAATACCCAATGCTGACTGTTCTGCAGGAGTGAATATATTTGTCCATAATTGTATTTCATCCTTAGATGGCATAAACCAATCAGTATAATCGTTAACTGAGTATTCATCACACTTTTGTGCTGCTTGGCCGGTTACATTAGGAGAAGTTGATGTCAGTTTATCAACGATATACAGAGTATTTGTACGCCCGGTGCCTATAGCGGTTCCTGTTTCCATATTTAGATTTCGAGTAAAATACCCCGAATCCCATGTTACATGACCTGCAACTGCATCAGCCGGTGCTATCTCAAGATAAGTCCAGCCGTCGGTTGACGCATTAGGGTTTACATAGAATATCTTACCGCCGGCTGGGCCGGTCTCTTTTGGTGTATAAGTCTTTTGTTTAACTGTTACCGGTATTTCAAGCGTTCTTGAGATAGAACCATTAGTAAAAGTAGCGGTAATTGTTACAACTTCATCAGATGTTGTCGGCCTTGTTACAGTAACAGGATATGCTCCGCCTACGATATCGGGTTCAATAGTTAGAATAGAGGGTGTATCAGACACATAAGTGATATCTACATCGTAGTCGCCCGTAGCCGGTAAAGCAAAGTCTCTTGTTACACTTTCTTGAGTATCTTCGTTACCCGGTCCTATGAAATGTTCGTTAATATCGAAGTCGGTAACTACTTTTTCAACCTGTTCTGTTTCGGTCAAAGGCTGAACCTTTATAACCTTAGTTACTTCTTGAGTTGTTCCGTCTTCTTTTGATATCGTACCTCTTAAAGTAATTGCTTTTTCAACATCACCCGGAGTAACGGTAACAGGATATTTACCGTTATCATTTGCTCCGATAAGAATTTCACCTGTAGCGGGATCAGCAACCCAACTTATAGAAGTGTTGAAGGGGCCGCTTGACGGCAATTCAAAATTATTTTTAACATTATTTTTGTCTTCACCTTCAGCAAACTCTATCCCTTTATCCTGTGCGAGAAGTTCATTAATCCTATCCGCCGCTTTTGTTATCGCTTCGTTATATGTATCGACCGGTGGTTGAACCGTAAACGGTACATCGACTGTGTAAGAGGTGCCTCCATCATCCGGTGTAACTGTTGCTTTTAGAATAACTATTGTTTCCGTCTCCAATGTGGCGGTATTGGGTATCGCAAATCCCCCGGCAACTGTTATAATGTCAGTATTTGTTGAGTCCCATGAAAGATCAGCCCCTGATATACTTGCAGGGAGAATAAAACCACTTGTCACAAAGTCTGTCCCTTCAAAGCCGGCGAACTCAATTAACTCGGCAATTTGAACTGCCGTTAACTTGTTGTCTTTACTCTTTTTTTTAGGTTTAACTTCAGTCTGACATGCAGTAATCATTATTCCGACAATAATAACTACTGTTACCATAAACAAATTTCTAATTTTCATTTTTTCCTCCAAAATATTTAAAATACTGGATTAATATAATGAATTCGAAGTGTAATGTAAATTATCTTATCCCTTATAGGATTAGCAAAAAGATGTAGTTTTTTGCTAATTGATTTATAGAGTCATTTTTAAATAAAAAAAAGATTAGAAATTGATATATTAGAATTACTTATAGTTGTTTATTAATAAGAATTTTGAGTAATATAGATTATTGAATCGGAAGAATAAAATAAAAGTTTGAACCTTTACCGAATTCGCTTTCAACATTGATAGAGCCGTTATGTGACTCAATTATTCTTTTACAGATAGCCAGTCCTAAACCGGTGCTTTTTTCTTGTGTGACTGCTTTATTGCTTGTTGTAGAAAATTCCTTGAATAACTGTTCAATCTCGTTTTTTTGGATGCCGGGGCCGTTATCATAAACAGAAGTTAAGACTCCATCATTAATTAGAGTTACTTTTACTTTTATTTCTGAGCCTTTGTTAGAATATTTTATTGCATTTGAAATAAGATTATTTAAAACCTCTTTGATTTTATCTTTATCAATATTTAGCTTGGGCAGACTTTGTTCAATCTCATATTTTAATGATATTTCATTTTGATTGGTGATTATCTGATTAAATTTAACAATATCACTTATTAAAATGTTATAGTCAGCAGGTTCTTTGTTAAGTTTTACTATTCCGTTTCTAATTGTATTTATATCAAATAATTTACCTGTCATTTTAATAATATCATGGCATGTAGTAATTGTGAGGTCGAATAGTTCTTTTTCTTCTTGACTCATACTATTATAAACTGATTTTTTTAATAACTCCAGTACGCAAAGCACTCCTGAGATAGGGCTTCTCAAGTCATGTAATATAACGCTTATATATTTGTTTTTTTCTTTGTCGATTCTTTCTAGCTCTGCATTTGATTTGCTTAGGTCCTTTAAGGTTTTTTGAAGGATCGATTCTTTTTTATGAATCAGTCTATTGAGGTCATGAATCTCGTTGTTTAATAGGATAAATTCTTTGTTTAATTCGTAAGCCTCAAATGCATTATATTCACCATAGAAATAGAAGCTGTCGGGAAAATACATAACATTTGATATTAAACTTAAATAAGTATCTTTCTCATTCCCGATTGTAACATTAATTTTAATGTTATTCTCTTTATTTTGAATTCCTGATAAAAAAAAATCAAAAGTTGGTGCTTGAAATATTTTGCTTGGCTCATTTTCGAGATTGAATCTTTTTAGTAATTCAGCAAAACCCAAGTTCATATTTATAATTTTACCGTTGATATCAAAGATGGCAAAAAAAGTGTTTGCTGTGTTCATTATGTTTTGGCATAAGAAATCACTAATTTCATTTTTGCTTAAGTTCATAATGCTGACTAATCCTTAGATACTAATTCGAGTGTTTTTTTGGCGGCCTCATCGCCATCCCGTGCAAATTCATCTGCTCCGGTTTTTTTCCACAAAGTTTCTGAGCGGTTTAAGCAGTAACCACCTACAATAATTTTTATTTTTGTGGCTGTTTTAATACTTCTAATGGTTTGGATTAAATTTACAAGTGCATTAATCTGAGTTGCCATTGTTATAGAAATTCCGACTACATCTGCTTTATATTCATTAATTGCTTCTTCGATCTGTTTTATGGGAACATTAGCCCCCAGATAGAAAGTATCAAAACCTGTCATTTCAATCAGGTCGGTTATCATTTTTAAACCTAAGTCATGTAATTCTTCGGTAATACAAAATGAAAGGAAGTTCTTGCCGATTTTTGCCGTTTGAAAAATATATTGATAGAGATACGACATAACCGTTTGAGTAATTGCAGTGCAATAGTGCTCCTGTGCAACACTGATTGTTCCGTTTTGCCATAATTCACCGATATAATATTGTGATCTTTGAAAAACTTTTAAATAAATATCCTTTATGTTAATGCCGTCTTTTACAGCATTAAGAATAATTGATTCGGCATTCTTTCTGTCTTTGTTAAGTAAATAAGATATATAGCTGTTATAAAGGTTGTTAAGGTGTTCTTCTTCTCTCATAAACAGCTCCTGTTTTCCATTAATTCTTTTTGCCTGATTAACATCCACTCAAGAAAATTAGTAATTTGAACGGCATAAACAGTCGGAAGCAGTTCGTTGATCACGCTGATGTATATCCTTATTCGGTCATATATGTGTTCCGGTTTTACTCCATCTATCGGCAATCGGTCGTTAGCCCATTTAAGTTGATCATCAAGAATTGACGGTTCATGAACACTCATTGCTGTATCGAGAATCTTAGTTGTCATATTTATACCGTAACAAAGAATGTCATAAGCCTTATCGCCATGTTGTGAGATGTCTTCTGATTTTTCCATTGACAACTATACAACTCTCTTAATGATATCTGAAGATGATTTTCTAAATAGAACAAGAGCTTCTTGTGTTACTTCGGGTATGTTATAGTCCATTGTTCACCTGTAAAATATATTAATCGTCTAAAAAATTAATAACAATATGCTTCTGATTTGTCAATAAAAAACACACAACTTACACAGTCGGATGCGATTTCAAATAGTATTTAAGGTATAACCACTCAATTTTTTCTCTAGCCCATGGGGTTCTTCTTAAAAAATTAAGACTTGATTTGATCGAAGGGTCTTTCTTAAAACAATTAATTTTTATTCGGCCATATAGACAATCCCAACCATAGTAATCTACAAGTTTGGTTAACATCACCTCAAGGGTTACGCCATGCAATGGATCATTTGACATCGTATCTCCAATGATTAAAATTATTACTTTATACAATATATTAAAAAGAATCAATTCTAAAATTTTTAATTAATTAAATATATTGACCGGAATGATTATTTGTCTTAATATCTGACGATGAAAACCTTTTTTAATTAGAAATTAAGTTTTAAAAAAATTAAAGTAGAAGGAGTTATTTATGAGTACTCGCGGAAACGGAAAAGATGTAGTTCTACAAGCATTTCATTGGAATCTTGTTAAAACACAACAAACGGGTACTATTGATAAAGGCAATAAATCATGGTACAAGATATTAACAGATATGGCAGATAGAATCAAGAAAGATGGTTTTACGATTGTATATCTTCCTCCGCCATGGGTGGATGATTCGGAATGGTATTCAAACGGTAAGCATGGCGGCGGAGAAGGGTATTTTTGGCGAGATTTTGATCTTAATTCCCGTTATGGCACTAAAACAGAACTGATCAAACTTATTTCAGTATTACATGAACGCAAGATCAAGGTTATTGTTGACATAGTGTCCAACCATAGAGACGGTAATCGTATGAAGAAAGATATTTGGGAATATCCCGGTGATTGCTGGGCAAAATGTACAGGAAGAGACACCGGCGGACAATTTATGGATGGTAAATTTGATCTGGATTTGTCTAATCCTGTTGTTTATAGTGGATTTAAAAAAGCACTTGATGAATTAACCGAAGAATGCGGTGTTGACGGCTGGCGATGGGACTATGTATGGGGCTATCAGGTGGAAGATGTAAAATCGTGGATTAAAGACACCAAAAAAAAAGAGTATTTTTGTGTAGGTGAATATTGGCAGAGTTCTCCTAATATGACCAATGACCCCATGATTAAGATGTATGGTATTAATGAAGAAGACCGCATTATCGGGTGGGCAAAGGATAGCGGGAATTGCGCATTTGATATCATATTAAAAAGGCAGATTCAGACCGGAAATGCAGCTAATCTAAAATATGGAATTAATATGAAAAACGATCCTGTTGTAAGACAGCTTGTGTCAACATTTGTTGATAACCACGATATGGGAGCGTCACCTTTTTCACCGGCAAACGGTTGGGGACAACAATGCTGGCCATGTTCACCTGAATTTAAGTCAAAAGCTTATGCTTTTATACTCAGTACCCCGGGAACCCCTTGTGTTTATTGGCCGGATTGTTACGACTGGGGGCTTGAGAACGAGATTAAAGATTTAATTCATATTCGTAAAAAAGCAGGTATTAAAGCAGATTCCGGTTGGACAGACTTAACGGGACAATATACGGGTTTTGCCGGCCGGATTAAGAACTCAAAAGATGTAGAAACTCTGGCTTTGTCAATTGACTCTAATTATGAGGAAACGGGACTCGATTGGGAAAAAGTTCTTGAAAAAAAGGGTGAATGGACTATTTGGTTAAAAAAGGGATGAGTAATCTGTTAACTATTGGAAAAAATCACTCTGATCTTAGGGTTATCAGCACTATTTCCGGTTGTGCAAAGAATCTCATCGGAGGTGTTATAGTGCCAACACCTGTTGTAATAAATAGTTTTGATCCGTCTTTTTCATAAAGACCCCGCCAGTGTGATCTGTTTATTACAGGTAAAAGCGGCGCCCATAACCCGAAAAATGTAATCTGACCTCCGTGAGTATGCCCGCTTAATGTCAAATCAATTAGATCCGTGTTTATATGATCAAAATAATCAGGATTATGTGATAAGAGTATTATAAAATCAGAATTTTCTCTTGATTCGGTTGTGTTTTCTTCAATTTGAATATCGCTGAAATAATCACCTACACCGCCAACAATTATGCTTTGATCCCCGATAAAAACCTCCTGTGATCTGTTGTCAAGAAATGTTATAGCATTAACTTCCATCGCTTTTATGGAAATTTCCTGTGATTCCCAGTTGTCATGGTTACCAAGTACCCCTCCCGTAAAATAGGTTCCTTTTGCTTTTGAGAGTTCTTGAAAAACAGGATTTATATAATCCAAACTTCTATGAACGAAGTCACCGCCGTATAATACAAAATCCGGTTTATAGCTATTAATCAATTCGGCAAGTTGCGACACTCTTTTTCTGCTGAAGTATGGACCATGATGAATATCAGCACAGAATATAATAGTTTTACCATCAAAATTAGCGGGTATATCATTATCGGTTATTGTAATTCGCGTAACTTTTAACATTCGCGCCTCTATTAAAGAATAAATCTGAGGTACAATAATAATTAATAATAAGATTAATAGTTTTATAATAAGTTTTTTCTTCATTTAATCTGCCTTAATAAAAAGGGCTGCCTTTTAGACAGCCCATAATAATTTTTAGTTAATTAGATAACGCCATGATCAATCATTGCGTTTGCAACTTTTCTGAATCCGGCAATATTAGCTCCGTCAACATAGTTTTCCGGAGTACTGTATTCTTCTGCCGCCGCTCTTGCGTTTTTATGGATGTTTATCATAATACCGTGAAGTTTTTGATCAACTTCTTCTCTTGTCCACGCAAGTCTCATGCTGTTTTGAGACATCTCAAGACCTGATGTTGCAACACCGCCGGCATTTGCCGCTTTACCGGGCCCGAAAAGAATTTTTTTAGAAAGATAGATTGCAACTGCTTCAGGTGTAGATGGCATATTTGCGCCTTCTGAAACAAGAAAACAACCGTTGTCGATAAGTGCTTTCGCATCTTTATCATCGACTTCATTTTGAGTAGCACATGGAAGAGCGATCTCTGCTTTTGCAAGCCCCCAAGGTCTTTTTGCATCAAAATATTTAGCGCCGGTAAATTTATCTGCATATTCCTTGATTCTGCCTCTCTTAACATTTTTTAAATCCATGATAAATGCAAGTTTTTCTGCATCAATTCCGGCTTCATCAATGATAGTGCCGTTAGAATCTGACATTGATATAACTTTACCGCCGAATTGGGTTGCTTTTTCACAAGCATATTGAGCAACATTACCTGAACCTGAAATAAGAACTTTTTTGCCTTTGAAACTATCACTTCTTGTTTTAAGCATCTCTTCGGCAAAATATACACATCCGTAGCCGGTTGCTTCAGGTCTGATAAGACTTCCGCCCCAGTTAAGCCCTTTACCGGTTAAAACCCCTTCAAATAGGTTGGTTAGTCTTTTGTATTGACCAAACATATATCCTATTTCTCTACCACCGACTCCGATATCTCCGGCCGGTACATCTGTGTTTGCACCAATGTGTCTGAACAATTCTGTCATAAAACTCTGACAGAATTTCATAACCTCATTATCTGATTTACCTTTCGGGTCAAAATCACTTCCGCCTTTACCGCCGCCCATTGGAAGACCGGTTAAGCTGTTTTTAAAAATTTGTTCAAAACCTAAGAATTTAAGTATCCCTAAATTTACAGACGGGTGAAATCTTATCCCGCCTTTGTAAGGTCCTATTGCACTGTTAAATTGAACTCTAAATCCGGTATTTACTTGAATTTCGCCTTTATCATCAAGCCACGGAATTCTAAAAGTAATTACTCTTTCCGGTTCAACGATTCTATCTAATATTTTGTTTTTAGCATATTTTGGTTCCCTATCGATAATTGGTCCGAGAGAATCCAAAACTTCTTTAGCTGCCTGTAAAAACTCTTTTTCCCAGTAGTACTTCTTTTCTAATTTATTAAGTACATCATCAACAACTTTGCTCATATACACCCCTTTATGATTAGACAATACAAAGACTTAGATTATATTTTAAATAACGCATAGTCTTCACAATAAAAATTATTGCAGAAAAATTATATTGTAATAAATAATATTTATCAAGAAAAAATTAATAATTTTTATTGAACATTATCGTGTTATTAACAGGAACAAAACATATACAACTATTTCACATTAAATGAAACTATCGATTATTTTAAAAATCGGCAATTTGATTCTGATTGTTTTTTTTGTGAAAGGATGAACAAAACGGTAATATACACAGGTCAATCCCAGCCTGTCAATTCTGTTGTATTTTCCGTAAGTTGCATCACCGATCAGAGGGGTTATGTTTTCTGCAAAGTGTATTCTAATCTGATGTGTTCTTCCAGTCAGCGGATAAGCAATAAAAAATTGAAAATTATCATTATTTGCGATAGATCTTATTATTGTTTTTGCGTTTTTAGTAACACCTTTAAATGTTACGGGCTTGTCGATTCTTATTGTACGGCCTATGAAAGCGGCAATTCTTGGAGTTACGGCAAGATAAGCTTTGGTTATATTTCTATCAGAAAACAAATTATAGAAAACAGCGGAATCAGTTCTGTTTTTTGAAAAAAGCACTATGCCATCTGTCGGCATATCGATTCGGTTAACAGGAAATAGCTGCTCAGATTTTTGATAATATGTGTTAACTGCATACTCAAGCGAATGAATATCAGCATAAGGTGTGGGGCAAGTAGGATACCCGCATTTTTTATATACTGCTAAAATATATTGATCTTCATAAATAATATCGTTTTTGTCTAAAATGTATTCAACAACGGGGAATTCCGGGCTGTTTATCAGAATTAATTGATCTGTAATAATTGTTGAAGGGTCCTTAAATCTGAGCATTTTTTTGTTGTCCCAGACGGACCCTTGATTAATTAATTTAAAGGTGTTAATCTGATCGAGTTTGAGATTCTTTGATATAAGTTTATCAAGTCGATCAGATCCGCCTTTTTTATTCTGAATGTAGTATTTTCGAATCATCTGTCACGGTCTATAAGTAAAAGCCATCGGTGCACCTATGAACGGGATGTTTTCGGCACGGCCCGATCTGTCCTCAGCATGAATATAGTATTGAATAGGATTATTTCCATTCAAAGGAATAGCTACAGAATAGACTCTATCTGCTTCGGGGGTTGCTTTTACAAACGACCATTGAGTAGAATTTGCTGCCTTCCAATATACTCCTGTTTTATCGTTTATAACATCTGTTCTGCTGAAAGGGTAAACCGTAAATTTAATATTAATTGAGTCAGCAGTTCTTACAATACCGTTTGCCGGTGTATATTCTATGTGTAGCAAGCCGCTGTCGGGGATCTCTTTGGTTCTGCAATGCAATGCATCTGTAGAAAGCCACTGGCCGTCAAATCCGAAAACCTCGTAGCCGGGCATTGCATTTCTGTAAGTCGCTAAAGCGGCTTCATCATTAGGTGTTCCTTTTATAGGGACAAACACCTTGTTATTTACAATCAGCGAGTTTGAGTATGGTTCATTTCTTGATGTGTTAATTCTGATTACCCGATAATTAGTTCCGTAAGCAGATGGGGTTGATGCAATACTTTGAGCTGTTGATTCGGCAAGATCGTATAGTCTGCTATCCCTTGGAAGTTGGCGCATAATTACTGTGTCAGGTGAAACTAATTTTGCCCAGCAATCGATATGTTCAATGTATTCGCCATTTATATCTTCATAAAGCAGGTATCTGTTCATTCCCATATTTTCAGCAAAGGGTTGCAATATTGTTTCTTCTGTGTAACGGGTGTTTTCTTTCAGTAATAGAGTGGTTGACATAGCTGTTCCATAACCGTCTGTCATATAATTGCCCCCGGTATGGTAAACAGGCATTCTTACAAACGGAATACCTATTGAATTTGCATATCTTTCCCCAACCATATTATCAAGCGGTCTGTTTCTGTTATAAGTGTACCCGACAATTCTTCTTGTCATATCAGTTTTATTAAAAACTACCCATGGGCCATAGTCTCTTGTCCAGTATCTATCTGTCGGGAATTGGAGGAATTCAACATTATTCATATTGGCGCCATCATTTGTAAGGCGTGCTCTGATCATATTAAGTCTTCGTTCATTTTCAACAATAATTATTGCTTTAACATCTTTAGAAATCTCAACAATTAATTCAAAAGGAACATTGATCGGATGAGCAAACATCACTGCTTCTACTCTTCCGAATTCGCCGGGATGAAAATAACGAGCGTCAACAGCTCCGGCAAGAGTTGTTAATAATGTAAAAAACAGTACAAAAAGCGGTTTTAAAAGAAATTTCTTCATTTATGTATCTCCATTTTTTTATCATTCGATATTATCATAAACAAAGAGTAATTTTTAATTAATATAATAAAATTTTAACTTGTTATACAGAATATTTACTTTGGAGATGAAAATTATTAACAATTATCTAAGAGATTAAATAATCTGTTCTAATATCGCTTATTTTAGAACAACCGGTCAATTTCATTATAGTTGAGAATTCTTTTTTATATCTTTCTACTAATATTTTTACTCCGTCAACGCCGCCTCCTAAAGCTGCGGTTGCGAAAGGGCGACCAATAAGAACTGCATCTGCACCAAGGGCTATTGCTTTGTAAATATCTTCTCCGGTTCTTATGCCGCCGTCAAAGAGTATTCTTGTTCTTCCGTTTACTGCTTTAACTATCTCAGGCAGAACAGATATTGAAGACGGGTGGCTTTCTGATATCCTACCGCCGTGGTTAGAAACAACTATAGCATCTGCACCGGTATCAATAGCAGCAAACGCATCTCTAACTGACATTATCCCTTTTATTATGAAAAATGAGTTTGTTGCGTTTTTTATTTCGATCAACTCTTCTATTGATTTTGTGTTTACAGGTTGCCCCATGAGTGCCATTGTGATAAATGCCGCACCATCGATATCAATTCCGGTAATTTTGGCACCGGCATCATTTGCCGCTTTTATCCTTGTAATTATATCTTTTTGTGACTCTCTTGGTTTAAATATCGCCCCGCCATGGCCGTTGTTGTTTCTGATTGCCTGTATTCCGGCAAGAAAGAGATTGGGTTGAGCTCCATCCCCTGCTAATCCGATAATCCCCGATTGCCTGCAACCTTCAATTATAATTGATGCATATTCTAATTCAGAAATGTTGTTTCCCATATTAATATCGCAACCGGTCATAGGTGCGGCAATCACCGGTAGTGCAAGATCAATACCCCCGATTCTACAAGAGGTGTCCGGTGTTTTAACTTTGTGGATCGTGCTCGTAATAATTTTAATATTGGATAGGTCAGCGCAATTTCTGACAAAACTGTTACCGTTACCAATCCCGCCGAATCCCGGAATAAGACCTCTGCATTTAATTCCGTTACACACAGTGCAAACAAAACATTTACCGTCAAAACTGTTTTTTGCTTTATTTGAAATATCTGCCCATGATAGAGGATTAAGAGGATCAACGATTACTTTTATCATTGATTCAACTTGTTTTACTGTTTCCCATGCTTCTTCACGGGTTTCTTTAACTACTATAAAATTTCCGGTTTTTTCTACATTACTCTTAGGTTCATAAACTATATCGCCTATCTCTTTATGAATGAATATATTCATCAGACCGGACACCTGCATAGCTTCTTTGATGCCTGCAAACTCCTTAATAACACCTGCAGGAGGTATAATTGCCTTTTCGATTGCGACAAAGTTTCTTGTAGGAACAAGGGTTGCCGGCGGATAACCCAAAGAAATGTCTATCGCATTCTTTATAAGATTAACGCCTGAGTGGTAAGGATAGGTGTAACCGGACATAAATCCGCCTGACAATCTTGCCGCTATCTCACCTACCTTTGCACCTTTTTTTGTAACCTTGATATCCCCTTTTGCCGCTCCGTTTGTAATCCCGAGCGCTTTGATACCCTTGATAAAAACATTTACAGCATCATCTAATTGTTCTTGTGGAAGAGCAGAAGGCATTACATGTCCTAATTCAATGAAATACGGTTCTCTCTCAATAATTCTGTCAGCAACGCCGGTTATTTTTATATCACCTTTATAAACAAGGGCATCAATAGACAACTCGGGGCCGTCCATATACTCCTCTACGATCAACTCACCGGTCGGACTGCCTTCCTTAGCATTTCTAAAACACACATCGAGCATCGATAAGTCTGAGATTTTCATAACACCTCGAGCGCCCATGTTTTCTGTGGGTTTAATTACAAGGGGTAAACCGAGTTCTGCAACTATATTTTTGAGGTCTTCAAGACTCCAGCATTTTCTAAAAGCCGGAATAGGTACATTAAACTCATCAAATCGCTCTCTCATCTTCACTTTATTTGTTGCAGCAATTGCATCCTCAAATTTGATGCCGGGAAGATTTAAAGCATTTGCAACTGCGGCTACAGTTCGAGATGCATCTGTGCCGACGGTTATTACGCCATCAATACTTATGTCTTCATTGATCCGCCTCATTTCTCTAACTGTTCCGTCAATATCTCTTGTTGAGATTACAATCGGAATATCTGCAAGTTTCATTCCCGGAGCGGCTTCATTATAATCTGTTACAATTGTTTTGAGCCCGAGTTCTTTGGCGATTTTTATTGCAGGTATTTGGAGTAAACCGGCGCCTATTATTACTATTGTTTTGTTTTCATAGATATACATATACACCTCAAAATTAAAAAAATGAGGCAACCTGCCAATTTGACAGGCTGCCTCTTCTCTTTTGGCAAAAATTATTTTTTCTTATGTCTGTTTTTTCTAAGCTTTTTCTTTCTTTTATGCTTAGCAATCTTCGCCCTTTTTTTCTTCTTTACTGAAGGCATCTAATCACCTCTTTAATAAATTTAAACTTTTGATATTAACGACACCGTTTTTTTTAATGACCAACAGATTATCAGCGTCTGAAATATCTATCTGTTCGTTATCATAATTAAAACAAGCAGTCTTTCTGCAATTGCTCATAAGGACATAACCTTCTTTCAAGTTTTTGTCCCTTTGATCAATGGCAAATCTCTCAAAAAATGCGTCCCAATTATCTAAATAAAAAGGATTTGTGTCAAGGAAAATCGTTAAATATTTTTTGTTTTCGTAATTACCGAAGAAATAGCCGCTGTTTTTTTTTGAATTGCCATAAACACTTGATATTTGATCCCAATTAAAATTACCCCCGAGTATGACCTTTGCGATATTTTTTATTTCTTCTGAACTATTTGCCGGAGTGAGTGCCGCTTCGATTATGGTTTTGGACCGGGCTATAATAATTCCGGTAAAATGTCCCTCTTTGCCGAATATTCTCTTTTTTTTATGATTTTTTTGATCAGAATCAACTTTGTTTACTTGAAAAAACTCAACCCCTTTAGAATTTGAATAAAATTTGCCGGCATCAATATTCGGGTATCGTTTTTCATTTGCACGATTAAAAACAGCAGGTATAACAATATAACCGGATTCTGACATCTCATTTGCCGCATAAATCCAGTTTTCTGACTTGAAAGAGGGGCTAAAAAGCATATTTACCGGCATAAAAGTAATTGATTCTTTCGGCTCAATTTTTGATAAAAGCATCGATGCGTAACAAATTGATGTTGAATATGATATAAAATCAGGTTCAACAAGTATTTTGTCTTCTTTAAAAGAGGGCAATGCTTTTGTTATATCATCAACATCTGACGGTTTACATAAAATATATATCTTGTCACGCGAAAAGTAGCCGTTTAGCCATGAATGTACGGCATTTAAAAGAACAGTGCCTGATGATATCGGTAAGAATGAAACCGATTGTCCGCTTTTGAGAAGAGGCGTGTATAGTGCTACATGTTCCATTACAATTAGTACAGCTATCAATTATGCCTCATTGTTTTGAATTCAAGTTTGTTTCGACAAAAATTTTAATTAAATCAATATTATTTGCTGAGAACCAGTTTACTCCGCTGTTTTTGTTAAACCATGTAAATTGTCTTTTTGCATACCGTCTTGTGTTTTTCTTAATTTGATCAATTGCATTATCTAAAGTTAATAAACCATTAATATATTCTGTCAGCTCATGGTATCCGATTGCAGAAAGACCGGGAGAATCGGGCGTATAACCATTTGCTAAAAGTGTTTTTACTTCATTGATGAATCCCTGTTCTATCATAAGCTCAACCCTTTTATTGATCCTTTGATATAGAATCTCTCTTTCACAGCTCAATCCGATAACAAGGAATTTATAGGGGGATGGTTTTATGCCGGTATTATGGTAAAAAGAAATGTTATTGCCTGTCGTGTAATACACCTCTAAAGCCCTTAGAGTCCGCTGTTTATCATTAGGGTGGATCTTTGCGGCATATATATTGTCGATTTGCTCCAGCTCTTTTCGTAATTGGTACAAGCCGCCATTAAGGTGTCTGTTGTTTAGTTCTTCTCTGATAACCGGATCAGACTGTGGCACTTCAGATATCCCGTTGAGTAAGGAGTTGAAATACAATCCGGTTCCGCCGACAAGAAAAGGGATATTGCCTCTTTTGATGATATCATCAATCGATTTTGTAGCTTCTCTTACAAAATCTCCGGTGCTGAATCCTTCATTTGGATATCTGATATCAATCAGGTGGTGTTTTATCCCTTTTCGTTCTTCAATAGATGGTTTTGCTGTTCCGATATCCATTTGTTTGTAAACCTGCATTGAATCAACTGAAACGATCTCGCCGATATTTTTTGCAAGTTCGATGGATAATGCTGTTTTACCTACTCCGGTTGGTCCGAAAAGTGCAACTGCATCAAAATTCATCTATTAACGGTCTTCTAATTTATACTTAACCTTTCCTGTCAACACTTGTCTTATCGCAAGAGATACAAGTTTACCGTTAGCACTGCTAAGGTCATCCTCTTTTTCTTTTGATTTTTGTTGTATTATCTGGGTAGCCCTCTTAATTGCGGCGCAGGCAAGTTCATATCTGTTGCCTTTAAAGTCAATCAATTCATCCAACGGCATAATCATAAAATCCTCCGTATCAAAATCGTTTTTTATTTAAAATAAAAAAGGTTAATAACCCATTATATCAATCAGTTTGTTATAAGCAATTTCAAGGTTGTCGTTAACAACAACATACTGATATCTGTCTTGATATTGAAGTTCTTTCAACGCATTATTTGTTCTTGTTTCAATATCTGATTTTGTTTCTGTTGCCCTTTTTTCGAGTCTCTTTTTTAGTTCTTCTACCGATGGCGGTACTATAAAAATATAATGAGCCTCTATTCCTTTGTCCATTAGGTTAGTTCCACCTTGAACATCTATATCAAGAACACAGTCTTTTCCCGATTTAAGTATTGAATCAACGAGTTCTTTATATGTCCCATAATAATTATTATGTACAAGTGCCCACTCAAGAAACTTCCCGTTTTGGATACCGACTTGAAACTGTTCTTTCGAAACAAAATTGTAATCTACACCATTCTCTTCTCCGGTTCTCGGCAATCTTGATGTACAAGAAACAGAAAACTCTAACTTGTCGCCGTATTCTCTGAAAAGTTTTTTCAAAAGTGTGCTTTTACCAACACCGGATGGTCCGGAGATAACAAATAGATGACCTTTTTTCATTAGTCGTATTATTTAGTTTTGGGTTCTGCTGTTTCTTTTGTGTCGTTTGCAACAAGTCTCTGACTCAAGGTTTCCGGCTGCATAGCGGTAAGTACAACATGATTAGAATCAGTTATAATTATGCCTCTTGTTTTTCTGCCCTGTGTTGCGTCTATAAGCATTTGATTTTGTTTTGCTTCATTTCTAAGTCTTTTTGAAGATGCACTGTCCGGGTTGATGATACTGATAACCCTGTTAGCTTGAACAACATTACCATATCCGATATTCATTAATCTTATTCTTGACATTTAAAAACCTCCTAATGTCCTATTCTACATTTCTTAACTGTTCTCTGATCTGTTCTATATAATGCTTGATATTAATTACAGGTTTTGTTAGATCAACAGCCATAACTTTACTTGCTATAGTATTTATTTCTCTTTGCATTTCCTGACTCAAAAAATCAAGCTTTTTAGCTGATGATTCGGAATTTTCTGATATATCTTTGAAAACACTAATATGATTAGTGAGTCTTTGCAATTCTTCATTTATGCAAGACTTTGATGCTAACAAAGCAGCTTCTGTGATTACCCTTGTTTCATCATAATTATTGCCGATCAATTCGTTAATTCTTTCTTTTAACATATTAAAGTATATTTTGTCAATATCCGTAATGGATTTTTTTATTTCAGTTACATTTTCGTCGATTAAAGACAAAATCGCTATAATATTCTTAAAAGTACTCTGACCTTCCTGTCTTCGCATCAAACATATCTCTTGAAGTCCGTCCTTTAATGCGGTCATGATAATGCCCGTTGATTGCTCAGTTAGAACTTGTTTATTGGGACACATAACATCTTCAAAAGATAAAACATCTTTTAATGAAACGCCCCCTTTTAACTTGCATCTTTTGGCCAATAATTTAAGAGATTCTGTATATAAGTCAGCTTTCTCGTTATCAATTACAAATTTAGGTAAACCGCTCGATGATTTAATTGAAATATATATTTCAACTTTACCCCTTGAGAGATATTCTCCTGTAATTTGCTTAATCTCATTCTCTAAGGATTTCATATATGATGGCATAGTAATATAAATCTCAAGAAATCTCGAATTAACCGACTTGATCTCGACAGCTAAAGTTAAATCTTCAATGTTTTTTTCAATGATCGAATATCCGGTCATGCTTATCATACTATTAATAATCCCGTAAAAAAACCAATTGCATATTCATTGATATACTAATAAAATCAGTTTTTGTCAAAGAAAATCTATAAAAAATATAAAAAATTGATTATTAGGCAGATTTTAACGATAATCGAAAAATTGAGCAAAAATAAGAATAATTAAGGGGCCGGTTGCGATTATATTAAGGATTTTATATTTTTAGAGTAGGTTAATAATCTATAGATTATTAAGAAGGTCGTTTCTTAGAATAATGAAATCCGAATCTTCCTGATTGCCCGATCCAATAATTGAATTCCAAATTTGTCGGTCGAGATATTTAATAGTTGCAGGTTTTTCAATAGTAATTCTAACCCTTTCATTCTGCCAGTAACTTTTGGACGGGTTGATAAATGCCGGCTCTCCGAATCTTGATCTGAATGTAGAAAGTAAATTAAAATATCCGATTTTATTCTGATTAAATTTTAGAAGTATTTGATACAATCTATCATTATCAAAATGAAAGTATGCTTTGGAAACAAAACTATAACCCTCTGTTGTAAGTATCTGTTTGTCCGGTTCAATTCGTATTTGTAATATTTCTTCTCTAATTGGGTTGAACTCCGGCATACTATTAATAATCTGTCTTACCTCTTCTAATGTCATACCAAGCCGTATCTCTTTGTAACCGTTTGACAAAACCATATTCTGACCGTCACTTGTTTCGTCTGATTGTGGAAGAGTTGTAACAGAGTAACTAATCTGCGAGGTGTTAAGTATAAGGAAGAAAATAAGTGCAGTTAATAGTTTTTTCATTGTAATCCTACAAATTGTTTTAAAAAATCCCGTTTGCCGCTACTGTTTGAAAAAGGTTTTGTTTTCTTAAACATTTTTCGCCCATATCGGTCGTCTCATTATAGTCTGAATCGATGTTCGTCATGAAGAGGAATTTTGATTGCGGTGATATCTGCATCAGTTCTCTCTTTAAAGTGTGAGTTTTACCGCCCGGGATCCTCGTGTTAAGTAATATATAGTCGAAATGGTTGAAGGATAGCATCATTCTTGCGTTATCAGGTGAATCCGCAGTAGATAGCGAAATGTGATTACTTCCCAAGGTTTTTACGCAGTTAAAAACAAAAGAATCATCATCATCTATTATCAACATCTTTTTATTCATAATACACCTCTTAATTGAACGGTTATATTATAATATCGGACAATAGAGAATATTCTTTACTTACTAATCGACAAACCTTTTGAATGACTCCTCGAGGTGACTTAGATTTGTTGTAACAGCATTAAAATATCTGAAAAATTTATCAAAATAAGAAGACAGCTGATTGTAGTACCCAATTTGACCATCCTTGATTTCCGACATTCTTTTTACATTTGTTTCATTTGATTTGATAATGTTTTCGAGACTATTGTTATTTTGTTTTTGTTCTTCCATGTACCGCATTAATTCGGCTGTGTTTTCTACAAGCTTTGAGAGTGCTTTCATGTTTTCATTGGAGTTAATCATCTGCTCTTCTGATGATTGTTCGAGTTCAGATATAAGTGAGTTGGTAGCATCAACTCCGCCTCTTATGCTTTCTATTGCGGAACTAACAGAAGAAGCATTGTTTTTGGTGATATCGATAGCAGAAACAAGATTCCGCAAATTTAAAGCTATCTCTGTTGTTCTTTCGCTTGTGCTGTCGGCAAGTTTTCGGATCTCATCGGCTACTACTGCAAAACCTTTACCTGCCTCACCTGCGTGTGCCGCCTCTATTGCTGCGTTCATTGCAAGTATACCCGTTTTGTCATTAATCTGTTCGATTGTTCCGGTAATTCCGCTTATCGCATCGCCGACTTTGGTTATATTAGTTATAGCCTCATTCATTTCATCAATCAAACTAACACAATCGGCAGTTTCTTTTTTAAGCTGATCTGTTTTGTCAGATGCGTTTGCGATTGATCTGGTTACAGAATTTAATGAAGCAATCATTTCTGTTATAGACGCACTCATTTCTTCTATCATCGCTGATTGTTCTGTGATCATCATTCCATTCTTGGATAGAGAATTAATTGTGCCGGAAACAACTTTAGCTGTTTCAGTAGAATCTTCCATCTGTTTTTGAAGGGCTTCTGATAGAGTGTCTGATTTGTTTTTTATTTCTCCTGTTGAATTAATCATTAATTTAATATCATCGTTTTCATTTTCAGTAAGTTCAATCAGTGTTCTAACTGATTTATATACTTGAGAAAACCTTAGGTTAAGTGAACGGATAAGTTGATTAATTAAAGTCTGTATTTCACCAATTTCTGAGTTGTCACACTTGATAATGTATTTTGTATCAGAAGATTCGGTATTTATTACATCTTTCAAACTGTTGATTACTCCTTTTAATAAATATGAAAAATTGGAGGCGTAGATAAACATGCCGGCAGAGGCAAAAGCCGCAACTACAACCGTGAATAGAATTAAAAAACTCACTTTTTTTCGTAATAACTCCGATCTCTGTTGAACAGCAGTATCAGCTAATTGTTTTAATTGTGAATCGCTTGATTTTTGTGCATATTCTATCAGTTTATTAACCGATGAATTGTTTTCAATAATAAGATCGCTTCTTAGAGTAATTGCAGTTTCATCTGCGCCTGAGATTCTTTCTGCTGCCGCATATCCGACAAGTAATATTGATACAGAAATAAATAGAATAAATGTCAATGAAATCAGGAAAAGTTTTTTCCGTATATTTAAAGTATAACCGTTAGTTTCAAATTCAATGATTTTTTGGGTTGTTTTGATGCGTTGAAATATTGATGATGTATAGATAATCTGTATAATACCGACTGAAGGGCCGAGAAAAACAGATGATATAATTAGTCTGACTGTTGCGTTTCTCATGTAACCTTCTGTAAGAATCATCCTGAGAACTGCTCCGATTATAGGTCCGACTATATAGCCGGCAAGATTAAGTATAACAATTAAAAAAAGTATAGATCTTTCTGCCGATAAGATTTTTTGTTTTTCTTCGGGGTTAAGCTCTTCCTCTTTAAGTTTATCAAAAGGTTTAAGAATAGCGGCAAGAATGAAAGTAAATGTAAATAGCACTATAAATTGTATTATAAAAGTTGTTCTTGATCCGGTAAAAATCTGATTGTAATCCAAACCTAAGGCAGGATACAAAATACAATCCATAAAAATTAGGGCAACAAATTCTGATATCAAAAAAAATACGATCAATTCCATTTTGAATTTTTTACCGCTTATCATAAATCGTTCCATAAGCATAAGTATAAACCCAGCTTAATCTGATTATAAAATAAAACAAATAAAAAATAAATAATTATTTAGCATTTTTTTGTATTATGATAAATTTCAGTGTAGTTTTTTACCTCAAAAAATTCAAACAATATTAACACCGTAATAATTGTAATCGCAGAAACACAAATTATTCCTGAAAATAAATTTGTGTTAATACTCCATAGAATTAAAAAATTTGACAAGTATAAACTTATATAAAAAGAAAGAATACCAAAGCCGACGGCTGTTAATAAAACAGAGGTTAGGCATAATACAGAGAAATATATTAGTCTGTTTTTCGCTTTAGATAATGCAATACGATAAATATCATTCATAATCAGGCCGGATATCTCACAATCTGTAATTGATTGAGACTGATAAGTTGATTTAATAAGATTTTCAAGTTTATCCATTGATGTACTCCTTATCTATCCCGTATCGGGAGAGCAGTATTGTTCTAAGGGATTCGCGTCCTCTTAATATATGGGACTTCACGGTATTAACCGGCAGATTCATTACAACCGCAATCTCATCATAACTGAGTTCGTCGTTATATAATAGATATAAAGCCGTAGATTGTTTTTTTTCTAAACAACTGATTTCATTATAAATAATAGAAATTATATCCTGATCATTAGTATTTTTTAGGTCTTTATAGACAACATCTTGATCAAGGGGCAAAGATGTTGTGGATTGGTGTTTCTTAATGTGATCGATAGAAAGATTGTATGCAATTCTATATATCCATGAATAATAAGAAGAGTTATATTTAAACTTATTTAACGATTTATACGACCTGATAAAGGTTTCCTGTGTAATATCAAAAGCATCTTCACGGTTTTTGATAATGCCGTAAACAAAGTTAAGAACTCTTTTTTGATATTTTTGAACAAGTGTATCAAATAATTTGTAATCCCCATCAACAATCTGTTTTATTATCTTGTGTTCTGAGCTAACATCTTTATTATTCATCATTAACCTTAATAATATCTCCCGAAGTTAAAAAAAATCGGGAGATAATAATTTTATTAGTCTTTCATTTTTTTGAATAACGCCGCAAGAACAATAAATCCTATACCCACGAAAAATGGTATTGATCCCGTTGCAAATGTCCACGGATGAACACCATAATAGCCTATCATAAAAAGAGATACCCCGATGCCGGTAAATGATGTTAAAACTCCTATCAGCATAAATATCATATCCCATTTAATATTTAAAGGCTTGGGTTGATATATCCCTTTTTCGATCATTAAAGTAACCTTTTTATGATGCATATTAAGAAAAAGTATTAATGCTGCAAAAAACCCGATTATACCGCTTATCGGAACCATAACTCCGGCAATCATTACTCCGGGAGGCGGCAGTATTTCTCTTATAGATTCTCCGTCTCTAATCCTTTCTGCAATAGCGCCTTTTACTGCATTGTCATGAAAGCAATCACCGTTATGATGGGGCGGTCTGCCATGTCCCGGAGGCGCGCATGAAATAATAACCAGAACCAACATCATAGCTGAAAACATCATCAAAATTGTTTTTTTCATTTTTATCTCCTAAAAACTATTATGTAATATTAGACGATTTATGTAAGAAAAAGTTGCAAAAAAAAGTATTTTTAGCAGTTATATTTGGGGAGTTTTACTGTAATTTCTGTGCCGATATTAACTTCAGACTTGATTTCAAGTTGACCACCATGCTTCTCAATAAAATCCTTAACGAGAACCATGCCAAGTCCCGAGCCTTTTTCTCCAGCGGTTCCATTGGTTGTATATCCTGATGCCAATACGCCGATCTTGCTGATGTTTTCCGAAACAATACCGATACCGTAATCCCTGATTGTTATTGATGTCATATTATCACAAAAATCGATAAATATATCTATAAAAGAGTCTTTTTTACTGAATTTAATGGCATTGGTTAATAAATTTCTAAAAACAGATTTAATCATGTTTTCATCGCATATTATAGGGATTTCGATAAGATTGTCGTGTTTTATTGTAATGTTTTTATTCGCCGCAATCCTTTGAATATCACAAATAACATTTTCCAAAATATGTTTGATTTCTGTTACTTCCGGTTTGAACGGTATTCTACCGGATTCACTTCTTGACCACTCTAAAAGGTTTTCGAGCATACCGTAAGTCTTTTGAGAAGAACTGAAAATGCTTTCTATGCCGTTTTTAATTGTTGTTTCATCAAGATTGTCATATTCTTTGATAATGTAATCAAGATACCCGATTAACCCTTGAAAAGGGGATTTAAGATCGTGAGCAAGGATTGACATAAACCTGTCCTTGGCATCGATTTCCTTTTTAAGTTCTTGATTTACCGATGCGAGTTTAGATTCAGCCGTTTCTTTTTCTTTAATTCTTTCTCTAAGTTCAATATTTAATGAAACAAGCTGTTGTTCAATCCTATTTCTTCTATAAGTCATAAGTGCGGCGGTTGTGAAGTATGTTACAATAATTCCGCTATACAGCACCTTATTGATCTCCGGATTAACAGAGGAGATACAAACAATTATTACCATTAAACCCGTAATCAATCCATAGACAATCTGTTGTTTATATGAATTTAATAGAAGTGTAAAAATTACTATAGAAATTAAAAGGCCTAATGATGAATTAAACCTCAAACCGTTGCGGTAAGTGAGAAAAATCCCCCAAATTGTTGAAAGCGTTATCGAAAACCAGATTAAATGGTCTGTGTATTTCCTGACAGGCCTAAAAAAAACGACAATTAAACCGCATAAAGCGTATTCAACGGACAATAAAATCCTAAAAATAATCGGATCGTATAACCCGATCTGATGTTTCTGAAATATTGAAAAAACAAGCCAAGCGGCGGCCCCTATAAAAGAAATGAGTACGAAAAATATGTGTTTAATTTTTAAAACCGGGGCAATTTGTTCTTTAGTAATTTTGCACCTCCGATTAATAATAAGGTTTAGATTAAGGTGTGTCAAGATAAAAAATTAAATATTTAAAATTGACAATAGAAAATTTTTTTCTTACAATTTATCAATGATTATTAAAAACATTTTAAGCTTGATAATATCCAAAAACAATAACCTTGTTAATGTATTTATTAGAATTCTTGGTTTTTTATTCTGGTTTGTTGTTTTTTCATGTAATAATTTGTCGCTAAAACCAAAGGCTAAATCGCCATGTGATGTTGTTATTGCAGAGAAAACCCAACCAATAATTGAAGGCATGAGATATGAATATGGCAGAGTTGCTGATATTTGTATTAAAGATATAATAACCGGAGACCTGCTCTGTCCAATGCTTGATCAGGAGGAACCCACATCCTATTACCTATACTCATCAAAAGATAACGGCGTTACTTGGGGGCAAATAACAGGAACTAAAACACAACAAGGTTATCAGCTTATCTCCTCTATTCAGGATAATTTAAGTTTTTGGCACTTTCTACATTATTATGCAGGTGAGGCTTGTTATGCTAAAGTTGAGTTGATATATTCAAATAAACATGTTGTAGGATGGTCTTGGTCAGAATCGATTGCTTTACCATCTAAACCAACATTAGGGTCAAGAAATGCAGCTTCAATAATTATTGTTAGAAACGGCAATAATAAAGAAAGAATTATTATTACTGCCGTTGACGGAAATCTAAGCGAACAATATAGGGGGATCATTTGTCAAACAACGCTTTCTCCGGAAAATGAGGATTCCTTTCTCTCTCTTAATGGAACGCAAGGTGAATGGAGTGTACTGCAAACACAAACACAATCCCCTGAAACAGAAGGGCCTTGGGCACCATATGTTTTTAACGGATCAACTCAACCTTATGGTTCAAGCGGCAATCTATTTACAGCGGTGGGGCCTGCCGGCCAGAATGACCGTCGTGATTACGGGTGCGCAGTTGTTGGGCAAAGATTGATCGCAGCAGGTGACAAATGGACTATTCACACAAAAGTGGAAACTTTAAGCGGCAAATCTTATGAGTCTTTACTTGGTTCCTCATGTAACTATAATCACAATGCTTATTTCTTTTCTTCAAACAGAGCAGTTGATTCCGGATACGGAAAGATATTAATATCGCATATTGCACCCGACGGTACTTTTATACAATCAGTTGCAGGTGAGTTAAAGTTTGGAGAATACTCAAGTGAACCCGCGTTGTTTGGCAGTGTAACTTCAGGAGGATCCATAATGATCGCAGAACTGCCAATCGATTATGCGGTAAATGGAGAGAATACAAGAGGCCGGCTACATGCATATATTAAAAATCAATGGACAAGCAAGGACCTGTATAAGGAATGGATTGGTGAAATAGTTTGGGCATCGGCCGGCAGTTCTGGGTTTAAAGATGGTCTAATTATAATTTCAAGCGGTCTCCCTGCAAATGGTATGAATGTACAAGTCAGCACTTGCAGATGGGTTTGGTAATCAAAATTCCGTAATTTCGGGTTACGGTCAAAATTTCTATTTATAATTTTTTAAGTTTGACATTTTATTTTTTTAATGCTATTAATAATTTTTGAATGAATATCTTCATTAATGCGGGATAAAATTTTATTTCAGGGTAGGAAATATGAGCGATAAAAAGATTGATGGCAAAAAAGCTAAAAGGGTAGTACAAGAGAAAGTAAAAGGCGGAGTAAACAGTATTGTAACGCAGATTGTTATAGCTGTTATTATTGTTACATTTATAGGTTCGGCGGGCTCGATAGCGTTGGGGTTCAAGGATTTCTGGGCGGACCTCAGAAAAGAGAAAATTAAAAATGAAGACGGCACATATTCTATACCTACTGAGGCGCAGACAGCAGAGAATAATTCAAACAACACCTATATAGGCCGTGTTATGAATGAGATGATCAGATTCGGCGAGTCCAATGATTTTACAAGAGCGCTGAATTACCTGAGACAAGAGAGCCAATACAATGTTTATCAGAAGTATATGTATGCGAGAAGTGAGTTTGACAGAGCAATAAACAAGATCATTGCAATCAACAATGCAAAGCACATGAACATAAGAATTTCAAGAGAAAGACTGGTTGAGGAGATTGGCAAGAGAGAGTTTGCTGACAGCAACGGCGAAGTAGATACCTATGAGATGAAAAACAACTTACATGATGTAGCAAAGTTTGTCAGGCCTGTTACTAAAGAGATTATCTATGAAACATTTATGAGAGAATACTTTGAGGGTATGCCTGTTTTAGAGTCTTCTGTAACGAGAAAATACAGACTTGAGAAAACAATAGCAAATATTAAATTTGTTAATATTCCGAATGATACGGTCAGTGATAGTGAGCTTGAGTTGTTTGTTTCTGTTAATAAAAATGAATATATATTTTATAAATTATCTGATGCTATTTTTACCGATAAAGAACAGGCACAGAATGCTCTTAATGAGATAAATAATGGCGGAGACTACAATGTCATTGTTGAGAATTATAAACTTGCCGGCAGCGTGATTGACATTCTTTATCAGCCGTTTACACTTGCAGGCACTTTTGAACAGGAAGAGATGAATGCGGCATTGAGCGGGATTACAGAAATCGGTAAGGTTTTAGCAGAGCCGGTAGAAACAAGGCTTGGGTTTCATCTTGTAAGAATTGATGAGGTTAGAGAGGGGACTATTAGTGATGCAGATGTTAAAGAGCGAGCGCAGGCGAAGTATCTTGAATCAAATATTGAGTTAATAGTTCAAAAATGCAATGAAACAGCTCAAAATTTCTATACCAATGCAGTGAGTTCAGGTTTTGAAGCCGCATCGGCATCATCCGGTTTGTCGTTAGAATCCTTTGAAATGACCTTTTTGCAAGAAAGTCCTTTCTTTATTACAAATACAGATGTTGATGATGCAGCTTTTGTAGCAAAGATATTTAAATCGTCTAATGGTGATATACTTGAGCCCTTTGTTCACGATAACGGAGTTGTGGTAATAAAAGTAGCTTCTATTAATCCGCCGGAAGAAGAAGAGATTGAATATGCTTATCCGGATCTGTTAAAAACAGCAATCACAGATCAGAGATATGCTCTTGAGGATGATTATTTCTTTGAAGAAAGAAAAAGACATGAAATAATTGATAATTTTATCTATGTTATCACACCGGACTTTTTTCAAACCGGAAGATAGATGGTAAATTCTATAGTAACCGAGTTTGTTAAATCAAAGTCAGGTTTTGATACTTTAAAGATAAACGGAGTGTTTGTGCATTCGGGTTATGATCCGCGGAACGAACACTCCGCTTTATTTTATGAAGGAAATATCATCGTTCTTGTTTTAGGCGGCGGATTGTTATACGGTGTTAATAATATACTTAAAAATAATCCTAATGCATTAATTATAGTTTATGAACCAATTATCGAGGTTTACAGTTATAATATCAATATCAAAAGTGATGTTATCAATAGAGTACTTTATCTAAATAACATATGTTCTGAACGCATAAGTGATTTTATTGAAGAAAAGAATTGTTTTCTTGAGTATAGATTGAAGATCGTGGAACCTTCAGGTTATAGAGATCATTTCATTTCTGAATTTAATGAAATTGCCCAAATTGTTCAAGCTGCAATTAATAATATTACGCAAAATGTTTTAACTGAATCAGAATTTTTCCCGTTATGGATAAAAAACATTTTTTGCAATATCAGTAATTCAGAAGAGATCAAATTTTTAACAAAAGAATCCAAGGTCTCGGATCAGCGGGTTGCTTGCGTTATTTCTGCGGGACCGGGTCTCAATAAGATTATAAATGATATTATCAAATTTAGAAAATATATGTCAATAATATGTGTTGATACTGCTTTAAAAGTGCTGCTGGAATATGGTATTGAACCGGATATAATAGTAACACTTGATGCGCAGTATTACTCGCTTGACGATTTTTATGATAAAATCCCCGAATCATCTGTAATGGTTGCTGATATAGTCAGTTATCCGGCAGTAGGAAGATTCATACCGGAACAAACCTTCTATACCGCAACCGAAAATATTAACAAATTTATACCTTATGACAAACTGCTTTCAAATAAAATAAAACCATTAAATATTGTTTCCGGCGGAACAGTTTCAGACTATGCAATAAGTATAGCGATTGCATTGGGGTATAAGCAACTTATTTTATGCGGTTTAGACCTTGGTTTTCCCGAATTAAAAACACATGCTAACGGGTCGCCTTTTCATACAAGAGCGGTCAGTTCTGCAGATTATTTCAGTACAGTTGATACGATATATGCAGGAATTTTGAGCCGAAGAGATCCGTATTATTTAAAATCAGATGGAGAAGCTGAAATATTCACTGATTTTATTTTAAATAATTACCGGCAATGGATTACAAAGCTGATAGAAATAAAAAAAGATATTGAGTTTTTTATACCTTCAAATATTTCTGTAATCCCCATCAGGGGTATAAAAAGGGCTTTGATTGAGGATATAGTAGTAAATGATAAAGGCAGTTCAATGATTATCGATTATAGAAAAAGCGAAAGTAATATCATTATGCTTCAGAACACACTCGTTGAATTATATGATTACAGCAAGGTGCTATCAGTTTATATAGACATGTATAATGATGAAAAGAATATAAATTCCGAAATAATAGAAGATATACATAATAAAATTGATGAAATAGAAACAAAATATCCGTTTTTTAAAAGATTTACTATAATGACTCTATTACTTTTGAGCAAAAAAAGTGTTACACGGGAATCGGGTTTTTTGTGGTATAAACATTATTCATTTAAACTGCTTCAATCAATCTACTATATAATAAGAATTGTTCAAAAAATAACTAATCGTCATCAGTCTTAAGGATTGCTAAGAATGCTGATTGGGGTATCTCGACATTCCCGATCATTTTCATTCTCTTTTTACCCTCTTTTTGTCTTTCAAGCAGTTTCTTTTTTCTTGAGATATCTCCGCCGTAACATTTTGCCGTAACATCTTTTCGATAAGCATTGATTGTTTCCCGTGCGATAATACTTCCGCCTATTGCGCCTTGAATTGGGACCTTAAATTGTTGTCTCGGTATGTGGTCTTTGAGTCGTTCACATGCTTTAAGCGCCCGTTGTCTTGCACTGCTCTTATGAACAAGCATTGATAGAGCATCTACGGGTTTTGATGAAACAAGTATATCAACCTTTACTATCTCTGTCTCTCGGTTGTCGGTAAAATCGTAGTCAAATGAAGCATAACCGCGGCTTAATGACTTTAGTCTGTCGTAAAAATCGTAAACTATCTCTGCTAAAGGCAATTCATAATTAAGTTCAACCCGTTTTTCATCGAGATAATGGAGGTTAGTTTGAATTCCCCGTTTTCTGTACAAAGATTCATAATCGGGCCGAGAAAATCCTGAGGTAGTATAATCGATGATTTGACATAAGGTTCTTCAACAAAATCAATCAAAGTCGGATCGGGATATTTAGATGGGTTGTCTATAACCTCAACTTCTCCGGTTTTGTAATGAACAGTGTATTGAACTGAAGGACTTGTAAGTATCAGTGAAACATCAAATTCTCTTTCAAGTCTTTCCTGTATTACCTCAAGGTGTAATAGACCAAGAAATCCGCATCTGAAACCGAAACCAAGTGCGGTAGAGAAATCCTTCTGGTATTGAAGTGCCGCATCATTTAACTTTAGTTTTGCAAGTGCATCGGCAAGCTCTTGATAGTCATCTGAAGCTATCGGGTACAAAGAAGAAAAAACAACCGGTTTTACTTTCTTAAATCCGGGTAAAGGTTTGTCTGCCGGCCGTTTGTTTAATGTTACGGTATCGCCGACATCTATATCTGTGATGGTTTTGACACCGGCTATGATATAACCAACCTCACCTGCAGATAGACTTTTGCATGGGACAAGGGATATTCTAAAATTACCAACCTCTTCGACCAGATAAACCGCCTCGCTATGCATCAGAAGTAATTCCTCACCGGCAGAAATACTGCCCTCAAAAACGCGTACATGAAGTATTACGCCGCGGTATTCGTCATAGTGGCTGTCAAAGATCAATGCTTGCAAAGGAGATTCGGGATCGCCCGGCGGAGGCGGTATATCTCTAACAATGGCTTCAAAAATATCATCAATACCTAATCCTTCTTTGCCGGAGGCAAGGATAGCTCCGTCAGAAGAGAGCCCTAATTCATGTTCTATCTGGTATTTTGTTGCCTCAATATCTGCCGAGGGCAGATCGATCTTATTAATAACAACAATTATATGCAGGTCATGTTCTAAAGCAAGATAAAGATTTGCGAGGGTTTGAGCTTCAACTCCTTGAGTTGCATCAACAAGTAAAAGAACGCCTTCACAAGAATTTAACGATCTTGAAACCTCATCGGTGAAGTCAACATGCCCGGGAGTATCGATCAAATTCAGAAAATAAGTTTTACCATCCTTAGCGGTATAATTAAGCAAAACGGCATTACTCTTGATAGTAATACCCCTTTCTCGTTCAATATCAAGTGTGTCGAGCATCTGATCCTGGAAATTTCTTATATCAACCGCTTTACAGTGTTGTAACAATCTGTCTGCCAAAGTTGACTTGCCGTGATCTATGTGAGCAATAATTGAAAAATTTCTTATTAATTCTTTCAAATGATATCTCCGTTATATAATAGCAAAAACTTAATTTTGGATCGGCTATAATATACAAAATATTTTGATAATTTACAAGAGACTCTTGTAAATAAAAAATTAACCGGAATGAGATGCGGCGTTGATTATATTATAAACTCTTCTTAGCTCATTAATTAGGAATTTTACGAGACCTCTGACCATTTCGGTATTGTCTGTAATTACCTCAAATAATTCATCCCCATCAATTTTAAAAAGTAAAACATCTCCTATTGCCCGTGCGGATGCAATTCTTGGTTCGGGAGAAAGGGCGGAAAGTTCACCAAAAATCTTCCGCTCTGTTAAAACGGCAAGGTCCTTAATTTCGTCATAAATCATTACGCTGCCGGAAACAATTAAATACATTGATGTCCCGATCTCACCTTTTTTAATAATCTGTTCACCGTCTGAAAACTCTATCTCTTCAACAATGGATGCAATTTCATTAATATATATCTCCGGTGTTTCTGAAAAAATCGGTATGGTTTTTAAAATTATTACTTTCTCAATTTCATGCATAAATCACCCCCGCAATAAAGCGTTTAAAGTTTTGTTTGTCCAATCGGATATTTTAAAATCTTTTGTCAAAATATCAAATAGATCATTAATAGTAAGCTCAGATAAAGTCGGATCAAGTTCGGGTTTATCTTCAAGAAGATCAATCAAAGTTTTCTTATATGGGGCTTTTATCAGATTGTCGAGAGACTCAACCGCAAGAGCTTTCTTATCGCTAAATCTGAAAAAATAATTGTTTTCGATCTTTTTTATTATATTTTTATCAAAGATTATTGAAAGTAGCTTAAAAATATTAATTTTGTGAACCCGCATCTCCCCGGTAAGTCCGGTAATAGCGTTTGCTGCATTCGGCATATCTATAAGTTTTTGAGAAAATCGGAATTTAAAACTCGCTTCTTTTATCTCGATGGCAATGACTTGTTTAAAATAATCAGTCATCATAAAATCAGGTGTTATATCTGAATCCGCAAGCGACTTCAGTAAAATATTTCTTGTTAGAAATTGAATTTCATTGAGAACCGTTTGAGTTGTTTTAAAGGATAGATCCTGCGGGAGATATTTGATTAGCTTAGCGGCACTTATTTCGTTTTCAAGAATTCCGGTTTTTATGAAGTTTTTTTCAAAAAGAGATACGCAAATGGGGTAAAGTCTTTGATCAAATCGCGAGGAATTAATTATAAGAGTTTTTCTTCGCCCCTTTATGTTTAGTATATCTAAGAAATTATCAATGATAAATTGCAGGCCGGCAATACATCCGATTCTAAGTGCTTCCTTAGCAATGTAATCATTGTCACTTTGTATGAGACTAATTAACAAGTCGTCGAGTGAACTGTTATAATGTGATTTGCCAACTATCATTTCAATTGTTTTTAGTGTTGCTCCGGCTGATTTGTTGTAAGTGGCAGATAAAAGTGATATTACTCTATCAATGCTATCGGTTTCAGAATTACAGAATAAGCCGGCAAGTATTCCTGTAAGAGCAGAAGTGTTTTCACATTTAACGGCAAAATCAAAAAGCTCTTCATGGAGTTCGCAGTGTTCTGACAATAAAAAAAATGCCGACGAAAGAACTGTTGTTTCTTTGTTGATATATTTACTTATTATTTTTCTTATATCATCAATGAAGCCCTCTAATTTATGTTGTGAAATAGTGTTAATTGCCGTTGTAATAGTGTCTTCCGCTCCATGATTCAGTGAATTAAGCAAAATGTTTTTAAACCATATCTCTTTAGTTGTAGAATCATATCCGCTTCCCGTTATAAGCGATATATTATTGTTTGTGAATATTGACGCGGCAATTCTTAAAGAATAAACAGCTCTGTCTGCGAGCTCACTCGTCAACCCCTTTTCGATTGCTGATATTATTGAAGGTTCAATTTCTGTAATTGAAAAAGGATCGATTTTGTTGTTCTTGTAAGCTGAAAGTAAGAACGACTTGTATCTGTTTCTCATTAATAAAGCGGAAACAACCCATCCGATTGCTGTTAAGCAAAGAATAACCGGTATAATAATTGTTAATTCTGAAAGTAAAAGAAGGATGATTCCTGTTAATCCGATAATCAATGGTTCAACAAAAGTTTCTTGTATTGTGAGAATTTTAAGACGGTCCTCTTTACTTACTGTTTGAGCAATTACTTTTTGAGACGGGTATTCAAAAACCTGCCTGTTAAAATCATCGCCGGCTTTTGTGAGCGCCGCAAAAATAAAACAAACTATACCTATGGAGAGTATAGCCGACAACATCGATCCGGTTGCAAAAAAAAGAGTTGAAACAGGGAGTATAAGGACGACAATTTTAATACCAAATCTAACCATCATTCTGCCGGACAACAGGAGGGTTCCGGCAAGATTGGCAAGTCCCAGTATTACAAAAAAAATGCTGAAAAAAGACCGTAAAGTCTCAGCGTTAGAAAAAAGTCTATCTGCATTAAACATAAAAAGATAATCAATCAGATAAAAAGCAAAGGAGCTGATTGCTGCAGTTATGTAATAAATAAGAATAAAATTATTTTTAAATAATTTAATGACTCCTTTAAAAGGGTTGATATTATTTTTGATCACCTGTATATTTGTGTTGAATTTATCTTTATTTATTTTGATTATATAGATATAGGTTACGAGGTATAAAAAAACTGATATAATCACGAGAATCAAAAGTGTGTTTGTGTTGCCGCCTTTCATAAGTCCTAATATCGTACCCCAGATAATAAATGCTCCGATCTCTCCGGATGCGATAATTCCGAAATACTTCTTACCGGCTCTTATATCAATAACAGTTCCGGCGACAGTCCAGAATTCAATATTTATTAAAATCCAGAAAAAACTTTTAATTATCATTAATAAAATAACAATTGTTTGATTCTGATGAATTATAAGTATTATCGATGAAATACCGACAAGAAATGTCAATATTATTAAGCTGTATAAAAGCAGTTTATGAATAGCCGTCTTCTGATCAAGATATGTAAAGACCACACCTGATATTATGGTAACTATTGATATTCCGATATATACAAGCGGCAGTTTGTGAAGATCGATTGTTGTTAAAAAAATCGAATTAACGACAATCTCTAAAAGAATTAATGCCGTTCCTTTAATAAAAGAACGGCATATAAGTAATAAAATATTTTTGTTCAATTGTAAGATGTATTAAAGAGCTATACTCATGTTAATTTGAAATCTGTGTTCCTGTCCTGTATAGGTATTAGTGTCATAAATTCCAAAAATCGGGATATAATTGAACTCCGCTGTAAACCATTCACAAGTGAATCTGATCCCTGTTTTAAGACCAAATGAATCAGTTTGATAGGTGGTTGCGTATGTAGAATCTGATCCGCCGATATTATACATTGCAAACAAAGCGTATATTGTTACGGCTTCAACCGGTGTAGATGATATACCGGCAAAAATCTCGTTGGTATAATCAAGTCCGGTATAAGAAGCGTCTGTAAAGTTAGGTCCTATCCAAAATTGACCTTCTATATAAAGACCTGTATTAATTCGTTCGTCAATAAAGTTAAGAAAGTTAAATGTCAGACTATAAACAATTGTGTCTTGAATTGAAACTGTTGTATTGTTAAAAAGCGGATTAAAGTAGTTTTCGATATTAATATCAAGAAAAGCAGGTGCGATAGAAAAAGTAAAGCCCGTAAATAGAGAGACACCGGCATAAACTGTTTTATCAAGAAAATATTCGGTATTAACAAGACCAATGTTGATTGTTACATAATCTGATAGCGATAGAGTAGTGCCCACGCCGGCGTAAACCATTCCAAATAGGGCTTGAAATTGGCCACCCGGTACAACCGTAAAACTGAAATCCGCAACACCCATATAAGGATATATTGAAATCATATCATTTAAAGTTATATATAGACCCATATCAAGATTGATATATTCTACAAACCTGTTGAACTCAAGTGAATTACCGACAACAGAAGTAGCGGCTTCATTTTCAGTAGAAAGAGAGAAATAGGGGGCAAGTGATATTGTTGGTTCTTCTGCAACCACATCTTCATCGGCATAGATTGTTGTTGTCACAACTAAGGCAATCATTAATAAAAAGAACAATTTTTTAGTGTTAAAATTAAACACGGAGACCTCCTTTTGGTAAAAAAAATAGTAAATATTTGAAAAGAATTATACAATTCTTTATAATAAAACTCAACAAAATAATAATTAATATTTAATTTTTTAATAAAATTTGTTAGTTTGTTTTATATGGAGAGCACAATGTATATTTATCCGGTTAAGGTTCAGTTCGAAGATATTGACGCTTATAATATTGCACACCACACGAAGATTATTTGCTATCTGGAAAGGGCGCGGGTTAATTACTTCGCAGATAATGGAGTTGATCTTCATTCAATCCAATATGGGCTTGTTTTGAGAAATATTAGCATAAGTTTTAAAAAAGCTCTCTTGATGCTTGAACAGATAGATGTGATTGTTCATACTAAAGATATTTCTAAATATAAGTTTAAATTTGCATACGAGCTTATGGTTGACGGAAATAAAAGAGCTTCCGCAGAGATTGAGATGGCGGTTATTGACCTTATATCAAAACGCCCCGTACCGATCCCAGAAGAAATCCTCTTATTGCTTAAGAAAATAGAAAAAAGCAATGAAGTCTGAAATAAACGATTACCGTTTCGTACTGAGTGTTTTAGAAAATAGTTATAAAAAATCTGATGCGCCCTCGGTAACCCTCATTGCAGAAACCAAGAAAGATCCGTTTTTTGTGTTGGTTTCAACAATAATCAGTTTACGAACAAAAGATGAGGTTACAATTGAAGTATCGCGCCGCCTTTATAATTATGTGGGATCGATGGAAGATATACTAAAAATCAGCGTGACCCGTTTATCAGAAATTTTATACCCTGCCGGATTCTATAATACCAAAGCCTCAAATCTGATTAGAATAGCAGAGATAGTCAGAGACAAATATAATGGAAAGATTCCTGATAGTATGGAAGATCTTTTAGAATTACCCGGGGTAGGGAGGAAAACTGCCAACCTTGTTCTAATACTCGGATACAATAAAGAAGGTTTGTGTGTAGATACACATGTGCATAGAATTACCAATAGATTCGGGTGGGTCCAAACCAAAACCCCGGATGAAACAGAGTTTAAATTGCGTGAAAGACTACCTTTGGTTTATTGGAGAATTATCAATGATTATCTTGTGAGTTATGGCCAAACAATTTGCAGACCTGTTTCGCCACATTGTTCGGTCTGCGGGTTAAATCCGGTCTGTCCCAAAATTGGAGTTACTAAAAGCAGGTAGTTATTTCGTTATGGCATTACTGATTATTCTTAATATTTTATTGTCATTATGTATAATCATTTTGACTACCGGCTCACCGGGATTAATTAACGAAACGCTGTTTTCTTCAAATACTTGTGCAAGCGGCCATGATTCTGCCGACATTGCAGACCATAACACAGTAAAATTAATATCTGTTTCTAATGTTCTTTTAAGAATCAATTCTTTAATGCCGTGATCCTTTGAACTTTTATTATAGTTATAAAGAGCTGATGGGTTGGGCTTAACTACCAAAGTCGTAAATTTTTCGTGATTACTTTTGCCTATGTAGTATTTTAAGATGTTTTCAGGTGATACGAAGAATCTTTTCTTTCCTTTTATGAAAATTGAATCAAGAACGATATTTGTAAAATCGGGCTCTATCATTAAAACAGATGATATTTTTTCTATAAGTATTGAAGTGATATGTAGAGAGAGATTTGCAAATATACCAAAACCAATAGTATTCACGGTAGAATATTTATCAAAACTAATTGAATTCATAATTGTTTCTGACAAAGTATTGAATAATACAGATTTTTTGAATTTTGATGAGTTTGATGGTAACTCTGGAATAATGAATGTGATTGATTCAGATTTAATATTTTGAAATAAATTTATAAAGTATTTTGTGTTGAATGGGTAGAAAGGAGTACACAGGTAAAGATTGTTCCCGTCGCCGACAGTATGAAAAAGTATTGATCTGTCCTCTGAATAAAATATACTATGATTCAATTTATTGCTCCTGCAAACTTAAATTAGGGATAAAAAATATCCCAGGAATAATCTCTTTCTCTTAGTGTTACATTGTTAAATATGTCGTTGTCATTACGGACTCTCGAATAATAACACCCGTCGGGTGAATAATCTGCGCACACTCGCTCCTGGCTTAAAATACCGTTGTCGATCCATCGCCCCCCGGTTGAATATATCCATCGATCATCTGTTTTTACTGTAACAATAAGTGTTGAATTATTAAAAACAGGCGGGTTGTAGTAATAAATCTGAGGAAAAACAACATTGCCGCGTCTGTTATTTGAAATAATCCTTGTAACATTATTATCAGGATTAATCCTTGCGTATAACCCCTCAATCTCATTTGGAGCTGTTCTGCTTTTTCTGTAAAGATCAAGAAGTTGTTCATCATTTCTTAGGGTTAATGGTGTAACCAGATATGCAACTGTATCAAACCCGAGCTGTTTTAGTGTGTAATAATAAAAGAAAGCCACCGATTTATAATCACCTTTTTTTTCATAGTAGAGATCAATAGGATTGGTCCAGTCGGAATTTATTGAACTTGAAAGTGTAACTGTTATATTAATGCTGATAAATGTAAATAAAAATTGCGGGATAGATGATCTCGGCCTGTTTTTAAGGGGTTCTAAAAATCGTCTGTAATGTTCTTGTTTCAACAGAAAATCATCGGTTTGTTCTTGAACCGGTAGAACCTCTGCTTCAACCCCTGCGGTCATTATTACAAGGAGTTTTTTAACCATAAACAATGTTGCCAGTTTATCTATTGTATCCTCTGTATTGTTGATATGTCTTGTTACGGTGTGTATCTGTATTGAATCGTAATTACCAATAGAAAACTGCGCTTTATAACCGGAATTTATATCTTTTATCTCAAAAACCCCATTTATTAACCGTCTTATACTTATGTTGTTAAATTCATAAACCTCGCCGACAAAATTTAGTGAAGTTAATCTGGACTTTTCGAGAGTTGATAAAAGTATTCTATGTGTCTGAGATCTATCAACTTCTCTCAGCGGGTTATATGGGTTTAATAATGAGAGATCAGAACCTATAATCGGTGTTAAGGTATAATAATTACCCCTATATGAAAAACTTACCGGGTCTAAAGAGTAAACATACAAATTTATTATTAATAAAGCGGTGATTGAGATAATTAGTTTCATATTGAAAATTTTCGGACAAACTAATAAATATCTTAACTACCGGAGTTCTGCTTTATGATTTCTTTCTTAAAATATTCCTTTAAAGCTGATTTATTATGGCTGAAAGAGTAATATTTATCAATAAAGTCAGTTATTTTTATTTTTTGATAATTGTTCATAGAATAAATATGATTAATAAAAGTCATAGTTTTCTTATTCAATGAATCGTTTAGTAAATAAACTATAGTATCTATAAGAAAATCATCAGAATTATTGAATTTGGCACTGTACTTACTAAAAAGTTTTTCGGCATCATAATACATATCCATTGCAACTAAGTTTGCACATAAAAGAGAGTAGAATTCCTGAGTGTGAAATTTAATTATTGACTCTTCACATATATATTTTGAATGGTTATATTTCTGAGTATAAAAAAGAATTGATGCTTTTTGATGACACAGGCGGTTTTCGGCAAGCGTCTTATCATAGTTATAATCCTCAAGAAATATCTCCCATCCGGTCTGGTTATGCCTGATTGCTTCATCAAATTCGGAAAGTTCGATAAGGCAGTCTATTTTACACAAAAGAGAGTCAATATCCATAGAGACTTCAAATAGTTTGCCGTAAAAAAAAGATGCAAGGTTAGTTTTGTTGATTTCTCGTAATCTGTGTGATAACAGCAGAATTTTTTCCCTTGATGATAAGGATTCAAAATATTTTACCGTAAATCCGCATTCCTGCGCCATTTTCAATAAGTTATAGCGACTTTGGTAAAATTCGAAAATCTTATCGGTGTCCTTCTCTTGTGCGTGAATAACCTTGTTCATTTTTAACCCCGAATGTATTCTAATAAAAAGGAAGATCGGGTGCTTTTGGATGTAGTCTTTCATTTTTTCGGTAATAAAACTCGTCTTTAAATTTCCTGAAAATAAGTACTAAAAGCTCTTCTTTCCTTTTCTTGTAAGTATCGTTATCGTGAGAGTTAATTTTTAATATTTTTTCTATATATTTAAAAAAAATTGAATTAAGATTAATTATATCAATATCCATAAAAAACGCCGGTTGGATTTCCCGCAGATTAATAAAAAAGTTTAATATACTAACTGTTATGTATAATTCATATTCAATATCTTCCGGTGTGGTTAAATGGGAAACTCTATCAATTATTCTTCTGTAGTATTTCTTAGTTGAAGCAGAAACTGTTGAACCCAATGTCATAACAATCAGTTTCATGTTTTCAAGCAGATTATTTTCTTTAGTAATTTCAAACAACTCGTTGGGAATTATATCATCGATATTTGCCATGTTGTTACCTCTTTGCAAATAATTAGATAAACATACTAACAATAAAATTGTAATAATATTAACCCGCATTATGCATGAAAATTCTACTGGATCTCGTATCTTGCTGATTATCCACGAGTTACTCGATTTTCGATTCTCACATAGTGTTACTATGCTGCGAGTCTCAAATCTTCATAACTCTAAGCTAATCAACAATCTACTTCGCTTCGCTACGATTATCGTGCATAACGCGGGTTAAATTGAGAAGTCAATTAAAAATAAATTTATTATTTAGGTTTATATGAAGTATTAAATCACCCCCCCCGGTGTAAATATAGGTTTTAAGGTGTATGAAATGTAATAGAATGTTCTTCTGAATTGTAGATAGTGTAAGACAGGTAAGGAGTGTGTTTGCGCATTGCGGCAAGAGTTCCGGGATTAATAAGGTATAATCTTTCTTTATTTAGAGGGAATTTTTTCCCTAATACAATATTAATACTTTCTACTTTACCTGTATCGGCTGCGAGTTCAAAAATAGTCGGGCTATGGGTATGCCCGAAAAATGTAAGTTTGATATTATTTCTAATCATCCATTTAAAACTTTTGAATGTGTCGAGCGTTGTTAAAAGATAATCAGAGTTATTTATCGGATTGGCATGACAGTAAGCAAATATATCGTTCTCAAACTGAACCCCTGTTTTTATGTGTCCAATGCCGTTAATGTCGTTATTGCACGCCGCGATGACTGAGGCATCTAAATTAATGGTAAGTATGTCGTAGATTATTCTGCCGTTATAAGGTCCGGCAAAGTCCCCGAGACATATTACATTGTGAGGAATAATCGATTTGATCGCCGACTGAAGCAGGTACAATGAATCAGCGTCCCCGTGAATATCAGATATAATAATATAGTTCATTGCTTATCCTTTAGGTATTGATATTTAACTCCCTGATTTTTCGATAAAGGTTTGGTAGCAGAATTCCTAAATTATCTGAAACCACCTGCATATCTCCGCCAAATTTCAATATTTGCGTTTCAATATATTTTTTTTCGAGTTGCTTTTTCATGGTATTAATCGGTTTTGTTTCAATAAAAATATTTGTGGATAAATTGTTGTTATTAATCTCTGTTTGTTCATGTTTAAGGTCTCGCTCGGTTAAAAAATCACCTGAACCGGCACCTGCCAATGATCGGATAATTAAATTCTTAAGTTCTCTTACATTGCCCTTAAAGTGAAGATCGTGTAATAGTTCTAAAGCACCTTTTGAAAGCTGTTTAATTGCGATGTTATTATCAATACAAAAATTTTTTATGAAATATTCGGCTATTAATGGTATATCCTCTTTTCTTTCGTGTAAAGGCGGAAGATGTATTTTTAATGCAGATATTCTATAGTAAAGGTCCTCTCTAAAGATTCCAGTTGAGGTGCCTTTATTTAAATCAATATTTGTTGCAAAAATGTATCTTACCGATACTTTTTTTGTTTGAACTGACCCAACCGGCAGTATCTCATTTTCCTGTACTGTTCTTAGGATTTTGGATTGCAAGGCTTTGTCCATCTCTCCAATTTCATCGAGAAATAGAGACCCGCCTTCCGTAGATTCTATAATACCCGTTTTGTCGGTAACAGCCCCCGAAAATGCACCTTTTTTATATCCGAAAAGCTCGCTTTCAATTAGATTTGATTGAAGACTTGCTATATTTATCTTGTTATATGGGCCGCTTTTTGAATAGTAGTGAAGTCTTGCAGCTATTGCTTCTTTACCGGTACCTGATTCACCTGTAATTAATACCGGTTCATTCAAGGGCGCATATCGGGTAATTAAAGCTTTTATTTCGTTTATTGAGGGGGAGTTGCCGATTAACGGATATGCGGATAGAACTCCTGTAAGCAGCAGGTTTTTTTGTGACAACATAGAATATTTTTCTTTGATATTATTTATTATTTTAAGAATAATGCTAAGAAATACAGGTTTCTCGACATAATCGTAAGCCCCTGATTTTAATGCATCAACAGCGGTTTTTATGTTGCTGTTTCCGGAAACTATTATTACCGATGTTTCCGGTGAAATTAATTTGAACTTATTTAATACTTCCAATCCGTTGATATCATTATTTCCAAGGTTAATATCAAGAAACAGAGCAAATATTTCATTGGGATTCCGATAGTTGAAAAGTTCTTGCGAGTTGTGAAATATTACCGTTTCAATATTTTCTTTATTAAAAATGTTTTGTAATGATAAACCCGCTTCAGGTTCATCATCGAGTATTCCAAATATCATTTTATTCATGAATTTTCCTTAATTAATTTGACGGTATATTTAGTCAGACTATTATTGCTCTCAAGAGTAATTTCATAACCCGATATCTCACAAAGTTCTTTAACAAGATACAAACCAATTCCATCACCGGATTCTTTTGTAGAAAAACCGGCCTCAAAAACCTTATCAATAATATCTTTTGATATTTCCGGCCCATTGTTTTCAACTATTACAATGTTTTCGTTTATTATAACCCTGACAAACAGAGGCTTGGCAAATGAAAAAGAATTTACCGCTTCGATAGAGTTTTTAATAATGTTCTTAAAAATTGTTTCAAGATAAAATTTATCGGAATAAACGATAGAATTGTCTCCTTCGACAATAACTATTCTATTTAAATCAATAAACTCGATGATTGATTCTATCATATTTTTTATGTCAACATCAACATATTCGGGCTTATTTAGGTTAAATAGAGAACGGTAGCTTTTCATTTTCTGAGTTCCTTTTAGGAGAGCTCTTTCAATAGCACATATATCTTCGCTAATATTATCCGGCATTGTTCCATAGTGCTTTATACTTTCGATTCTAAGCATTAACGGCGAAAGCATATTCTTGATTTCGTGCATAAAGAAAAGACCTGATCCTGTTTTATTTGAAAACGCTGATTCAGCATCTTTTTGTTGTTTTAGCCTATTTGCATCTCTAATAATCGTGTTATATCGTAATCCCTGTTCTTTATAGAGCACAACTCTATCCGTATTAATAGGATTCAATGCACCTGTTTTTTTATAAATATTTAAAGAGTGGAAGACGGCGTCGATCATACCTGTATTAAGATTGATATAAAGGACAAGAGATGCGCAAATTAAAAACAAAACGGCAATGGTAATTAATCCAAAAAAAATCAATGTGTTGTTTTTGATCCGATTTAAATAGTGGTTTAATAAGAAATAGTGCTGCTTGTCGGATAAAATTTCTGTGTATCTCTCCTCTACTGCACTGCATTCAGACGGCGAATTTTTTTTAACTAATTCATATTTCTCCTTATAAACAACGATAAGTTCATCAATTATTTCGTTGACTTTATGGGGATTGATCGAGGCATACACCTTATTAAGTGTGAAAGAGACAAATATTATAATAATTATTTGATAAAATAATATAAGTCCGATTATTACAACAGTTAATTTTTTACCCATCAATTCCTCTAAATAAAACAGTTTTTTTTAAATATCCTATTAATTAATGCTTAGTGTGACACTCTTACGGGGTATATAGTTGTCCCACAATTGTCCGGTTACCATTCCGGTACTTCTTTCAAAAACAGAGTCGCGAACAAGTTTTAATTCAAAATTTAAAATACAGTTTGCCGGATCATATTCTTCAACATCAAAGTTAATATCCTCGAAAATTTTTGCTTTGTTTATTACTTCCCTCAATGTACTTGAGTAAAATACATTTGCCCCGTTGATCTCCAAACAATATAGTCCCGACAAATGGTTATAGTATATTGATCTTATTTCATTAAACCTTAATATTCTTCTTTGTCCGTTATTTTCGTTAATTATTAATGAACAACTAAAAGCAAAGCCTATTCTAACCCCGTTTTTAATAAGTTCATCCATTTCAGCAGTTGTTAAATTGGATAAATAAATATTATCTATGACAATTGAATTGTCATAGATAATTATTACAGGATCAGAAAAAGTTAAATAGATAGCCATTCCCAATTTTAACCAGTATAAAATATTCATATTATTCTGCTATATAAACCTTTGCTCCAAATCTCATTGCGAACCCGGAACCGTCAAAACTTGAATCCGAACCATTTTTTAAAGCAATGTCACTAAAAACTTTTGTTACACCGCCGCCGCATTCAATAAATAATGAATACCATTTAGAAGTGTAGAATTCTACCCCACCATAGGCAAGTCCGCAAAAAGTAAAGTTATAACCGTAAATGGAATAGGATCCGTTAGTATAGCCGGGTGTATAGGTATAACCGAATTGTAATTCGTATAATCCATAAACCCTTATGAAATTAAAGAGCATTGGACTTGAGTGAATCATAAAAAAACTGCCTGTAAGTGCAATCGGAGTAAAATTGGTTTTACTGTTTTCCAATTCAATTTCTGACATCCCCATATAACCGTGGAAATTTACTCTCAAGCCGAATGATATAGTGTTTTTTATTCTGGGAGAGATAACGCCAATCATGCCTGAGCCGTAAAGTCCCTGAGTCCCTCCTGCAAATTCAAAAGCAAACCCTTCACCCCATTGATTCTTCTGTATAGAGATGTGGTTTTCGTCAAATACTTCTACCGAGTTTTCAATTTTTACTTCCTCAAGCTGTATTTGAAGCTCCTCATTTCGCCTCTCAAGCTCTGCTATCCGATTAGCAATATCCGTCAAATTAATCGAATCCTCTGCTGACACAACAAACAACACCGTTAAAAAAACAAAACAACTTAAAAATTTTTTCATTTTTAGTCTCCTTTTAATTATTCTTATTTAAATAATAGCAGTAATCGTGCCAATATGTAGAGTGTATAAAACGCTTATTAGATAGTAATAATAAAAGAAAAACTATCATTTATGATAATAAAACTATCATATTTGATAATAACAATCAACAGATAAATTGTTATGAATAATTATTTTAAAAAAAACGGAATATAATTTACCTGTATTCGAGTTTATTATAGAGTGCTTTTTATCTCTTTTTTGTAATAGCGCTGATTATTTTGTCTTTTATGGTTCTTCGCCATACGATATGACTGTACTAATTTCTATAATATAATAAAAAAGAACACTCAACTATGACGGTATGCAAAAATAAAATAAGATTTGCAGGAGAAATTAAAAAATTCAACCGATTTTAAAGGCGGAAATATTTCAAGTGATGCCGGTTTGTTGTTAATAAGATAGATTCACACTTAACCCGCATTATGCACGAGAATTCTACTGGATCTCGTATCTTGCTGATTATCCACGAGTTACTCGATTTTCGATTCTCACATAGTGTTACTATGCTGCGAGTCTCAAATCTTCATAACTCTAAGCTAATCAACAATCTACTTCGCTTCGCTACGATTATCGTGCATAACGCGGGTTAGAATTGTTAAAATAAAGTTTCAAAAAAATTGCTTTAATTTTTTAAAACCCCGGATAAAAAAAATCAGGAGACAGGTGTTCTTTCGAGGTTATGCAGGTCTATAAAAAGGATAATATTTTTAATAAAACGATGATAATGTATAATATTTAATGATTAAATTGAAATACATCTAATTATGAAAGAATGAAATTTTATGAAGTCGTGATCAAACTATGTATGTGCATAATTGAGGCTAAACCGATAGTTTAATTAAATTGCACCCAAAATTTATATGGGTGCAGATTTAATTGAAATTATTTGCAACTGCATAATCTAAGAGTTTAATTAAGGAGACTGTTCCAATTATAATTATTTACCACATTGTTTCTTGCCATTAATTTATAGCTGTTATAGTCATGCGATCTTCTTTCGATCATTGTAATAAGACTTGACAGTCTGTCACTCCAGTTTTCAAGATCGTTGGCTTTGCAAACAAAACCTGTTTCACCATCGATAATGATCTCTTTAGGTCCGCCGATATCCGAGACAACACAAGGAAGAGAGCAGGATTGTGCTTCAAGCACCGACATACCAAATGTATCTATGTTGCTCGGGAAAACAAACAGGTCTGAGTTGGAATAAACAGAAGGCAGATCTTCCTGAGTAATTTTTCCTATAAAAAAGATATTATCATCGGTAAATCCGGATTTTAATTCATCCAGATAAGGCCCGTCACCCGCTATTATCAAATGAAGGTTTTTAAAGCTTTTGTTCAGTTTTATAAATATTTCCAATAAGAAATCCATGTTTTTATCTTTTGAAACTCTACCCGTGTATAGAAGTTTAATTTTGTCTGCCGCAAATGCCTTATAGTGTTTTCTGATAATTGATGATGATATGTTGCCCGGGTTAAACTGTTCAAAATTAATGCCGCGATTAAATACGCTCATCGATTTAGTATTGTAGCCTCTATCATGAAGAATGTCGATATAATTACGGCTTGGTACTTTTATAGCATCAAAAAGGTTGTAAAACCACTTAAGATAGGTATCAATCATAGTAAATAGTGTGCCGTCTTTAACTATACTTTCTGATTGTCCTGCAAAATCCGTGTGATATATGCCCTTAGACGGGATATTGAGGAGTTTTGCAAGTAAAAGTCCGGTGAGTCCGATCGGTCCCGGGGTTGAAATTACTATTTCATCAGGATTAATTGTAGTAATAAGTTTTATAGTGTTCAGTAAAGACGGGATTTTGAGTTTAATGTGTTCATAGTAAGGCATATCAAACTCATAGATAGACTTTAGATTAATCGTGTTTGGCGGCATTTTAATGCCTTCTTTATTACTATGGCTCGTTACAATACTCAAGTCAATTCCATTACGATGAGTGTGCCAGCCTATATTTCTTAAAGTAACAGAAACACCGTTAAGATCATCAATCGTATCTGTAAACCATAAAACTTTATTTGTTTTATTTTGTGGTTTGATCCCGAGAGAAACGCCAAGATCGTTAGCCATGTTTCTATTCTGATTCAGGTGTTTAATGGTAGTAATAAATGGAACCGATAAGAATGCGGCAATTAATGTGCCAGACAGTCTTTTAAATATCTTTGAGAGCTTGCCTTTTCGTGTTTCTTTGCTGATAGACTGAAAAAATGATGCTGTTAATTCATCAGAAATATCCGCAATCCGTTCGTATAGGAGATGAATTCTATCTTCTGAGTTTAGAAGGTCTTTTTTCTTGTTAAATTCCTCAATCGCTTCGATAGCCATCAGTTTTACAATATCTTTTTTCTTTTTGAATGCCTTTTTGACCCGTGACAGCTTAAATTTATCCATAAATGTAGGGGTTAGGTTATCAAATATCATTGAGTTCATTGTGCCGAACATTGAACCGGTAATAAGGTCTTTGCCGGTTTTTAAATAATCTATGGCTATCTTATAGATTGAAAATGTAAGTCCTGTAAAATCGTTATGTCTGCCTTCGGCAAAAGTTTCACAATTACTGATAGAATTAACAAACCCTTTTATATCGGTTGCGCCGGAAACGGTAAATGTGTTGCCTATAAAAAAACCGGAATGATCATCTGAACCGCCTGTAAACCCTTTTATCCATGGGGTTTCTCCGGATGGAATTATTCCGTGTTTATTTTGAAGTTCAGCTAATATTTGCGGAGTCAACCCTTTAAGAAGGTTTTGCCATCCTGTATTTCCGTGGATGTCTCTTGCTCCGTTGATCCCCTCAAACACATTAAACATTAAAATAAGTTTTTCGAGATGTAAAGGGGTGAGTTTGCCGTTAACCGAATAAGTTGCATGTGCTACCGAATGAGATATATCCTGATCAATCAGAAAGTCTCTTAATTCATATATATTTTCTCTGAGTTGTTGTATAACTGCGAACTGTTCTGTTGATATATCGTATATTAGAATATGCACTTTGCAATGATCTTCAGGGAAATATGCTGTTGATTCAACACTGACGAACACCTTGTCCGGATATTTAGCTTTGAGAAGGAGAGCGCCGTCTATCCTGTTGTGATCTGTAATAGTAACAAGATCCATGTTTTTCGCAATACATTCTTCAAAGATTTTATCAGGTTCAGTATATGACTCTTTGGAACCCAATCGTTGTAGAAACCAATCTGTCGGATGTTCCGAATAGATAGAGTGCACATGAAGATCTGCTTTTAACATATTTATTCCCCTTAATATGAAACTTTTGGGGTGAATTTACAATTAATATGTTAATTATTATTAATAAAAGAATTAATTTGCGGTTAAAAAGGATTTTTTTATATATTCAGTTCCTTTTTTGGTAAGTTTTATCACTCTGTATTCACCTTTTTTATATGCTAATAGCCCATAGTCGATCAATGAAGTTATCTCATTTCTGATTATTTCTTCGGAATATTCTTTCAATCCGCCGTAACATGTCCATTCACGGTATTTATCCTCAACCTCGTAAGCGCCTTTCAGAATAGCTGCGCTTTTATGAAGCCCGATATTATACGAAGCGCATTCAAAAAACATTAATATTGTTTTATTGATATCATTGGGTGTTATATCGGATCTCTGTTGTGCAGTCCCGCGGCAGATATCACATTTTGAACAATTGTTTTCCTTAAAAACCTCACCGAAGTAATCAAGAAGGTATTTCCTGCGGCATTCATCTAGAAAACAGTACTCAACCATTGCCTCAAGTTTTTTTCGGTCAATCTCATTTTTTTTTACTTGATTCTCTGTATATTTTTTTTTAAAGTCGTTATCAATTTTTTTGTTTTTGATAATCAGTTTTTGTCCCTTTCTGATCTTTTCAAATGTTATCACGCGGTTTTTTTGGAGTTTTGTTAATAGATTTTCGATCTCTTCTGGAGTAAAGCCGCTTCTTTTTACTGCATTATATAATGACAGATTGATAGTATTATTTATTTTAAGATCTCTTTCAACAAAGAGCTTGCGGAATAGATACAAATCATCCGGAGAAGGCTTGTGTTTCTTGATTGTAACAACAAATCTGTCTTCGGCGATATATTCTGTATCAATTATGCCGAAATGTATCAATTGTTTGATTGCTCCGCTGATCTTAGGGCGCATCTCTTTGGAATCAGGCATAATCTTATCCGCATCTTCAGAATAGACAGTTTTTTTTACGGAATAAGCGATTATCTCCTTGTGAATTTTTTCAAGATCCTCAACAGAAATGTTTTTGTGTTTAATAAAATACTGCTGGATCTTTTCATCTCCACGCATATATAAAAGCAAAACAAAACTCAGTTTGCCGTCTCTACCGGCCCGCCCCGTTTCTTGATAGAAACTCTCAAGAGTGCCGGGGATTGAATAATGAACAACGAATCGCACATCGGGTTTATTTACACCCATTCCAAAAGCGTTTGTCGCAACAAGGATCTCAAGCCGGTCCTCAAGAAAACCCTCCTGTGTTTGTTTTCGTTCGTGCGGCATAAGACTTCCGTGGTACAAGCCGATTTTTTTGGTTGTATTAGTAGAAAGTATATTGTAAACAGCTTGTGCATCTTTAATCGTACTCGCATAAATAATTCCCGGGGATTTTACTTTATTCACAAACTCAATTAATGCCCGGTTTTTCTCAACTTTTGAGTTGTAACTCTGTACCCCGTAAACAATATTTGTTCTGTTAAAGCCCGTTACCATAATAAAAGGTTTTTTCATACCGAGAGATGCCACTATATCATCACGAACCACACTTGTTGCTGTTGCTGTTACCGCAAGTATCGGAGGATTGCCAAGCTGTTTTATTACCTCTGAAAGTTTGCGGTATTCCGGTCTGAAATCATGCCCCCACTCTGATATACAATGCGCTTCATCGACAACAAACAGAGATATTTCAATACCGAGAAGCCATTCCATAAATTGAGCACTTCTAAATCTTTCAGGAGTAAGATATAACAGTTTAATGTCACCGGAAGAGGCAAGATTCATTGTCATCGTCTGCTGATCGTAACTTTGGGTAGAATTCAAAAGCCCGCAAGGATAGGATAAATTCTTGAGCTGGTCTGTCTGGTCCTTCATAAGCGAGATAAGCGGTGATATTACAACTGTCAGACCATCAAGACATAAAGCGGGTATCTGATAGCAAACGCTTTTGCCGCCGCCGGTCGGCATAATTCCGAGTGTGTCTTTACCGGCAAGGATAGAATTGATGATCTGTTCCTGCCCGGGCCTGAAGCTGTCGTAACCAAAATATGATTTTAATAACTCTTTTGCTTTTTTCAAAAATAGTCCTGAATAATAATTTAAAACATCAGGATTAATAAACCAAAAAAATCATAATTTGTATATATGATATTACGGTAAATTTAAAAAAAAACCGGCTTTTTTGCCGGTTTGTTAATTCTATACCCTATACATTCTTTCTATCTCTTTTTTGTATTTCTCAAATATAACATTTCTTTTTAGTTTAAGACTATTTGTTATCTCTTTTCCTACCTCAAAATTATCCTCAAGAAGTGTTATGAATTGGATTTTTTCGTATGATTTAAATCCGTTTTTGGTACTCGTTTGGGTCTTACAAATCCTATCGTATTCTGCTACTATCTTCGGGTTTTTAATAAGATCATTTTTTGAGATATATTCTATACCGTTTTGTTTCGCATAATCAAACAATCTTTCTTCGTTAGGGCAAATTAGCGCAGACAAAACCTTTTGATCCTGTCCGGCAACAATTACTTGATTAATCATTTGATCTTCGAGCAGTTTTGCTTCAATCGGTTCCGGTTCTATATTCTCACCGCCGATCAGTACGATTGTGTCCTTAGCTCGACCGCAAAGATGCAGCTCTCCGGTAACAGTTATCATACCGAGATCGCCGGAATTAAACCATCCTTCGCTGTTGATAACTTCGGCAGTTTTATCGGGAGATTTATAATAACCGCCCATAACAAGATCACCTTTAATATAAACAATACCTTTTTCCTGTTGTGAATTAATGGGTTGAAATTTATCATCACCGATCATTAATTGGCAACCGGGGATAGGGCGCCCGATAGTTGTAGGTACTTTACGAGGAAAGGTTCTAACCCCTACAACCGGTGAGGTTTCCGTAAGACCGTAACCTTCGAGTATCTCTACTCCAATAACTGCAAAAAAGTTATCAACATGTGGAGGCAATGCTCCGCCGCCTGATATCGGACCCTTTAATTTACCGCCTGTTTTAGCTCTGACTTTTCTAAAAACAAGCAGATCTCCAAGAAGAAATAACGGTAACAGATAGATTAATCCCGTCAAGCTCAATAACATTTTTAAAAAAGCGATAATGGGGTTGTCTTTTTTGTAACGAGGCATTTGATTTAAGAATATTTTCTTTAAATGAACAAAAGCACCGCCGATCTTAATAAATCCGTAGAAGAGCGTTCGGCTTACAGCAGAGCCTTTGTCAATTTTTGATATAACGCCGTTATACACAGATTGCCAGACTCGGGGGACAGACACCATAAATGTCGGCCTGATTTCTGCCAGGTCGGGTAATAGATGCTTTGCTGTTGGTTTAGAATATGCCATTGATCCGCCGGTTATCATTACACAGTATTCGACCGTTCTTTCAAAAACATGCCATACCGGTAAGATAGAGACCCATCTGTCTTTGTAGTTAACCGGAAGAATATCGGGTAATACATGCAGGTTGTGCATTATATTTTTATTTAAAAGCATAACCCCCTTAGGTGTTCCTGTTGTTCCTGATGTATAGATAAGCGTAACAAGATCATCTGACGATATTACATTTCTTGTTTTTTCGATATCTGTTTTATTTTTATTGAATAGTGATTTGCCTTTTTCTAATAACTCGTCAAATGTTTCTACTATAATATCCTGCGGGATTTTTTCGGTAATCTCGTCTTTGTTACCGGTAAATAAAAAAATTCTTTTTATTGAGGGTGTTAATTGAATTGTTGAAAGAACCATGTCTGCTGTTTTTGGCGACTCGGTAAAGCAGAATTTTGATTCTGAATGACTTAATATATATGAAACCTCTGATGGTGTAGAATCTGATCCTCTCGGTACATCCGCGGCCCCCAATGAAAGGATTGCCATGTCTGCTATCAGCCATTTATACATATTATCAGAAATTATTCCTACCCTATCCCCTTTCCTTAGTCCATATTCATACAATGTACCGGAAAGATATTCAACCATTTCTACAAAGCTGTTATAAGATATTGAGATAAACTTATTATCGCTGCCCCTGTATTGTAAAAAAGTTTTATCGCCAAGTTTGTCGCGGGATGCATACATTATTTCGACTAGTGTTTTCAGTTGATCATACATTAGAATCTCTCCATTTAATTTTTGGCTAAAATAAAAGTGTCAAAATAATATAATCATTTTTATAAATATTATGTCAAGCGGAATTATTAATATTTAAAAATAAATCTTCACCAAAAGAAGAAACCAAAAAATTGAGATAAAAAAATATAGTTTTTTATTTTTATTTATATTATTATGCTTTATCTTTTTTAAACATAATTATTAACGGACAACACGAATGAAGAAATTTCTAAAAAACTGCCTTACTAAAACACTTTCATTTTCAGGGGTTTTTCCTACAAAAATGACAAAACGCTCAACAATAGTATCTTTATTAAAAAAACTGCATCCTGTATTAACTGATAAGCCATTAGTCCGTTTTGGTCCTAAAGGAGATGGAGGGTATTTAATCCCCGATGATATTCTAGGGGTTTCTGCGTGTTTCTCCCCGGGAGTAAGCGCTGTTTCAGGTTTTGAAAAAGACTGTGCTGATAGAGGCATGGATGTTTTTCTTGCAGATAAATCTGTTGATTGCCCCGCAGAAGAACATGAGCGGTTTCAGTTTTTAAAAAAATTTATTGGAGCAAGGACCGATGATGACTTCATTACGCTTGATGATTGGGTCGAATCTTCGGTAACAAACAGTAAATCAGAGCTGATTCTTCAAATCGATATTGAAGGATACGAATATGAAGTTTTTCTATCAGTTGCAAAATCATTGATGCAGAGATTTCGAATAATTATTGCAGAGTTTCATAGACTTGATCAATTATGGAATGAACCATTTTTCAGTATTGCAAGCAGTACATTTGATAAAATTTTACAGACTCACACCTGTGTTCATATTCATCCGAATAATTGTTGCGGTTCATTAAAACAAGAAGGGATTGATCTTCCGCGAGTAATGGAATTTACTTTTTTAAGAAATGATCATGTTAAAAAATCCGGATTTCAGCAAGAGTTTCCTCATCCTTTAGATTCTGACAATACCGGTAACCGCCCGTTGGTATTGCCTGATTGCTGGTTTAGAAGAAACCAATAATTATTTTTTTTATAAATAACTTGATTTATATCAGGATATTTTTTATTATGAATTTGTTGTCAAATCTCGGAGGCGTAAATGAGGATACTTTTAGTTGATGATGAAGCAGATTGCCTAGATGATGTTGAATCTGCACTTAGACCAACAAATTACCATATCGAAAAAACAGTTAATCCTGTTTCAGCTATTGAGATGTATAAAGAATCCCATTTTGATGTTGTAATAAGTGATATCAGAATGCCTGAAATGAACGGGATTGATCTTTTGAAACAGATTAAACAATACGATAAGGATGCACGAGTTATAATTATGACCGCTTACGGTGATCTTGAGACTGCCGTTTCAGCTATTAATAATAAAGCATATTCGTTCTTTGGTAAACCGGTTGATTTTAAAGAACTGATCGGGACTTTAAGGCAGATCGAGTCTGAATTATCACAAAAAGACAACCTTAATATAGAGCAATTAAAGAGTGAATACAATAATCTGAAAAATGCTTATGATCAACTTATGGAATATGTTAAAATCATCAAGGAACAGTAAGATATGGAAAATACCAGTCAAAATACAGAAGTTTACACTCCCGGCTTAAGCATAATTAATCATGTTTTTACCATATTGCAGTCTGTTAAGGGTACACAAGGGTTTCTGAATAGAGAAAACATTCAAAGAACCGTTACAGAAACCGAAAAACTGATTGTAACTATTAAAGCACAAAACCGCAAACCGACAGAATCGGAATTGTCCGTCATATTACAGGCGTGTGATTTTATTAAACAGATAATTTCACATTTCGAAAAAGGGCTTGATACTAATGAATTTGACAAGCTTACTGATATTGTTGTGTCTGATATGGAAAACCGTATAATTAATAATGATGTTTAATGAATTTCTTTAATTTACTTGAAAACCAAACCGCACAATGTACCTTATGCCCGAATAATTGTGTAATTAAAACAGGATGTTCCGGTAAATGCAATGTGCGGCATTTTGACGGTCGAGAAGTTGTTAACTTATATGCCGGTGTAATATCATCATCCGGTTTAGATCCGATCGAAAAGAAGCCTCTTTATCATTATAAACCTGGATCAATGATATTCTCGGTGGGATTTTACGGGTGTAATCTAAAATGCGGATTTTGTCAGAATCATCATATCAGCAGTGCAGTTCCGGATAAAACTGTAAATTCAGTAAAACCGGAGGTGTTTGCAGAATATATTATTTCAAACAATATTGACAGTGTTTCATTTACCTATAATGAGCCGCTCATACAGTATGAATGGCTTCTCGATACGGTTAGAATTCTGCATGCACATAATATATCGCTTGTTTTAGTAACCAACGGGTATATTAATCAAGCTCCGGCAGAACAACTCATCGGGATGATCGATGCGGTAAATGTTGACCTTAAAGCCGGCACAAATCAATTTTATAGATCTGTTTGCGGTGGTAAGATAGAGCCGGTTAAAGACTTTATTAAAATTTGTTTTAACAACAAGGTAATAACAGAAGTAACTACTCTTGTAATCCCGGGGTATAATGATGATCTTGCTAACATGAAGTCTGTTGTTGATTATATCGGCGGATTGTCGGCTGATATTCCATTTCACATATCTGCTTATCATCCGGCCCATCTTTTTAAGGCGCCTCCGACCCCTGTTCAGACAATCAGAGATTGGGTTAAATATGCCGAACAATCTCTAAATTATGTTTATGGCGGTAATATAGCCGGTGAACAGCCGACTCTATGTAAAAAATGCAAATCTGTTCTTGTTCAACGAAACGGTTACTCTATCAATATAATTAATTTACAGAAAAATATGTCTTGCGGTATTTGCGGTACGATAAATTACGGCAGATTCTAAGGTGCCATTAAGTTATTTTGTATCTTTTGCTGTAACCGTTGATGATTCTTGTCAGGAAGTCCTTACCAACCTCATCAATGCTTTGAAATAAAACACCGATTCTCGGACCGTTGACATTAACAACACTTGCATCAAATATACTTTGATCTGTCTCTGTGTCGATTCTGATCTTAAGCGGATCACCTTTAACCATAAACTGACTGAGTCTTATCCCTGCTCCATCGATATTCAGGTCGTAAATCTTGCATTTTTCCCATTTATTTCCAAAATAATAATAAGCTGTTATATCTGTATTGAATCTTGAGTTTTTTCTTTTATTTTCATTTCTTCGTTGCAAAATAATAACCTCCAACTGCAGCATGTTTTAATAGTTAAAACCGCATACCGTTATTAATGTTATATACATTTAGCATTAAATCAAAAAAAAATCAATTTTTTTTCTTATCATTAAACAAATTTTAACATTTAATAAAAAACGGGACAGTCGCAAAGTGACGGCCCCGTGATTCTTTTCTGAATTTTCTTTATGACGCTTTATCGGCTATCGTAACAATCTCATCGGTTGTCAATATCTTTTCAACATTTAAAAGCATGATCATTTTTTCTTTAACCTTAGCTATACCTTCCAAGAAATGTTTCTTCATTTTAAGACCCACTTCCGGCGGCGGTTCAATATCAACATCGGCGATATCATAAACCTCTTGAACTGCGTCAACGGCCATTCCAATAAAATAAATATGATCTACTGCATTTAATTCTACAATAACAAAAACCGTTCTGTCATCGTAATCCCTGTCTTCCATACCGAATTTAAAGCGCATATCAACTATCGGTATTACTTTACCGCGAAGATTAATAACCCCTCGCAGATACTTTTCGCTGTCTCTGATTGGTGTGATTTTTTCATATCTGATTATCTCTTTAACACCGAGTATCGGGACTCCGTAGTTTTCTATCCCTATACTAAACACAAGATACTTTGATTTTAGATCATTCATATAGTACTCCCTTAACTATAAACCGTTAAAATTGTGAAAAATCATCCATCGGTATCTTATCTTCCGGTTTAACAACCTCAATATGATGCGGAATAGCCGCAGTTACTTTTTTGCCGGCTGAATTGTTTTGATTTAATGCCGTTCTATTTGTGGTTTTTTTAGCCGTAACTGTTCTATTGCTTCTTTCTGACTTACCTTTTATTAAAAGATTTAATTCATCAACTACATTGTTGAGTGATTCTGCTTGAGATAAAAGTTCTTCGCCTGCAGCTGCAGATTCCTCAGCACTTGATGCAGTCTGTTGAACAACGCTGTTTGTCTGACTTACCGCCTGTGTTATCTGATTGATGCCCCTTAGTTGTTCTTTTGATGCGACATTGATCTCCTCAAGCAGTGTAGAAACTTTTGATGTAAGCTCTGATGATTTCTTTTGAAGATCTACGACCTGATTACCGAGTGTTTCACCTTTTGAAACACTTACAATAGCCATTTCAATGAGGTCTGCCGTTTCTTTTGCCGCCTCGGCAGATTTGCTTGCAAGTCCTTTAACCTGTTCAGCAACAACAGCAAATCCTTTACCTGCATCCCCTGCTCTTGCCGCTTCAACTGCAGCATTCAATGCAAGAATGTTTGTCTGAAATGCAATATCATCAATTACCTTGATTATCTTGCCGATTTTCTTACTGTTGTCGTTAATCTCATTCAACGCCTTCTGAAGTTCATTCATCTTGTTTGTTACATTTTGAGACTCTTGATTGGTTTCTTTCATCATAATTTCTGACTGATTAACATTTTTAGTATTGGATTCAACAACTGATTGGAGCTCTTCGAGTGATGATGTTATCTCCTCTACACTTGAAGCCAATTCACTTGAGCCGCTTGAAAGTTCTTGACCGGAGCTTGAAACCTGCAATGCCGCTGATTCAAGATTAGATGAGGATGAGTCAAGATCGACAGAGATTTTCGTGATAGGTTTATTTATCATCTGAGATATAACAATGCCGAGTGTAACGGCTATCAAAACCGCCGCGATTACGACAATAAGTATAATATTGTTGATGACCTTAGCTTCTCTTATTGTCTCCATCGGCACTTCTTTACCGTAATAGTTAGTACAATAATTAACAAGTGCTCCGAAATGCTCGAATGCCTCATTTAGTGTTTCTCTCTGTTTAGTGTCAACATTGATACGCTCCAAGTTTGCAATAATCACCATTCTATCAACCCCGGGCTGAAGAAGTTTCTTGGCTTCATTAATAAACAAATTGTTTTTTTCCACAGTATCTGCTATGTTTTGAGAAAGCGCCTTCCATAATTCATCCTCTTCCGTGGTTCTCGGGAGTTTCTCATATTCAGATAATGCCGCTCTATATGCTATTCTTGCCGCATCAAAGTTGTCAAATTGATCCTGAGTTCTTTCGATATCTAGAAAAGGGTCTTTTAGGGTTCTTAGTGCAACCTGAAGTTTTCTGTATTCTATGTTTGCTTTTTCAAGATTAAGTATTGTCGGGATACTTTCCTCGGCTAATGTATCTATATCATTTATCAGTTGATTACCCGAATAGAGAGCAATAACACCCACTATTGCCGTAACCAATGCAACAGCCATAAATCCTAATACCAGTTTTACTCCAACTGCCATTTTCTTTTTTTCCATAAAGACACTCCTTAAAATTCAATATTTACAAATACAAAAATATTATCCTAAATTGTTCAATCAATGTCAAGAACAAAATGAATTTGTAGTAAATTAAATCTTAACCCGCATTATGCACGAAAATTCTACTGGATCTCGTATCTTGCTGATTATCCACGAGTTACTCGATTTTCGATTCTCACATAGTGTTACTATGCTGCGAGTCTCAAATCTTCCTAACTCTAAGCTAATCAACAATCTACTTCGCTTCGCTACGATTATCGTGCATAACGCGGGTTAAGGGCAGTTAAAATTGTCTGTCTGATAGATATTGATCAAAGTGCTCGATTGCTGCAGGAAGGTTCTCTCTGCCGAAACCCAGTCTGAAATAGTTCCCCTCAAAATCATAAACAGTCGCAGGCAGTAACATTACACCTTTTTTATTGATCAGGTCTGTACAGAAGTCAAGAATGTTTTCTTTTAACTTTAACTTTGGAAAACACATTGTGCCGGCTTTAATATTGTACCATTCTAAAATGTTTTTCCATTTATTAAAGAAAGATTCTAACAGAGCCAAATTATTAAAAATTATTTTTTGGTTGCGCTCGATAATCTTTTCTTTATTTCTTAGTGCAATTATTGACAGTATTTCTCCCGGAGCATTGTTACAGATAGTGGTATAATCCTTGTAACTCTGCAGATTCTCGAAAAGCTGTTTGTTTTTGGATGTAATCCAACCGATCCTAACGCCGGGCATAGCAAAACTTTTGGACATACCGCAAAGAGAAACCCCGTTTTCATAAATATCTGCTATTGAATTAACCCTGTCTTTTTCGTCAAATTCAGAATAGCGGTACATTTCATCAGAAAAAATAAAAATGTTATTTTTGCGGGCTAAATTCACTATTTCAGCAATTTCATTGTTATTCAAAGATGCTCCGGTAGGATTATGGGGAAAATTTATTGCAATAAGCTTTGTTTTGTCCGTAATCAATGTTTTTAGTTTATTAACATCAAATTTCCATTGACTATCAGATATTTCAGGTGTCCATTTCTCAACATTACAACCTATTGATTCAGCAATTTCGTAAAGGGACTGATAACCGGGAAATGTGGCTATTACATGGTCGTTTTTTGCAAGGATAGAATTCATCGATATATATATGCCTTCTTCAGGTGCGGCAACAAGAACACTTTCAGGTTGTATTGTAGAATAAAGTTTAGCAATTTCGTCTATAAGTATCGAATTGCCCTGCGGTTCTGTATAGCCTAAACTCAGATTATCCCATAATTGAAATGAATTTTCATCAGCTAATGCTAAAACTTCGTTTAGAGTTAACGGCTGGCAATCAGAACTGCATAAAAGATGCGGGGTGCAGAATTCATATTTGGCAAAGTATCTTTCAAGTTTAAATGGTTGAATTTTCATATTTTAAGCTTTCCTTAAGTAAACGAGTATATTTTTAATATTTATATTTGAATAATTAAAAAGCGTCAATTTAAAATTCGGGTAATTTTGTTATACTATTTTTTAATAAACCATAAACAAAAAGTTTAAAATAACCAAAAAAATAAATTCACACTCAAAATTACGGTAAAACAAAAAAACTGTTGACATAATTAAAAATTATTTTGATAATATCAATTAACGGTTTTTTGTTATGGAGGGGTATTATGGATGAAAATAAAAATGCAGTAAACTTTTACGGTGAGATATTAAGTGATTACGGCAAAAAATTAAAAAATTTAACAAATGATTTCAAAAACATAGTTTTGAAAAATTATAAAAAGAAGGGTTTTAGCAGAAACTTAATAATAATAGTTATCGGCGGTCTTTTGACAGCCATAATTCTATCAGTAGTCATTGGGATAATAAGTGTCAGAAAACGAAACAAGACGATCTGAAAAAAAACAAAAAAGGTTCAAAGGAAAAATGAATATTATAAACCCGCTTAAAAAAACCATTTTTTCTGCTGTTTTCGGTTCAATCGCGTCATTTTTCAAGATGTCAATTAAGGTCTTTGCTCGGCAGATTAAAAGAGAGATTACAAGATTAATGAGCGGGCTCTTAAGCATCTTTGTAGGTGTGATTTTTTTAATTTTCGTTTGGCTTATTTTGAACATTACTATAACAATCGGGTTAAACAAATTTTTCAATATGGATTATTTCTACGGAAGTTTGATAATAGCCGGCTTAAATCTGTTTATCGGGCTTATTTTTATCTTGTCAGGCAAGCGCCAACTTTCTGAAGAAATGTTCAAAGAGATGAAAGATTTTCTAGACGAAGAATAATTTTCACAGGAGACCATATGAATGATATTATAGAAAAATTTTCTGAGGTAACCGGAATGTCAATAAAGGCATCAAAAGAGATTGTAAACGGCTTTTCGGGTTTTATTAAATCAGAAATCTCCTCTTCGGGTGCGGTTGATATGGCAACTCTTGGAACTATGGTAATCGAAAATCAAGAAGTTGACGGGAAGATTTCTTCAAATTTGAAGTACACCCCTTCGTCGAGACTGGAAAGAATGTGCGAGTAATGTTATTGATTTTTTGTTAAGCGCTAATTTGAAATTAAAATTTAATCTTGACGGGGGTGGCTATGTCAAAGCCGGACACAAGCGAAAAGTTTATTAGATATGTTCTTAAAAACAGCACTACTCTAAAAAAAACTGATATAAATCTAAAAAGGGATCTATATGCAGATATTTGTGAGGTGTTATCTGAAACCATAGGGAAAAGTGGCCGTTTATCAGTTTCTAAGCTCGGCTCATTTGAAAAATACACACAAAAGATAGGTGACTTCAAAAAGAAATCTGTTAAGTTTGACCCTGATTCCGGCTTTGAGAAATCAGCGATAAAGACCTATAATGCTAAATCACAAAAAGCTAAAATAAATTTTAAGAAAATCGGTGTTATTGCGGCAATAGTTTGTGTTGTCGGTTTAATTGCTTTTTTTGGGGTTACTAAGGTTATAAAACACCTTGAGCTTAAAGCACATACAACAACGCTTGTAACCGTTAATGATGTAACCGTTTATAACGAACAGGATGGCGTCACTCTTGATGATCTTGTGCCGGATGTCGAAAAGGTTGAACAGGTAACACTAATCAGAAATGAACAAAACGGTGTCGGGACTTCTATAAGCGGTATTGAGCAAGGCGCGTCCTCTGCCGGTAACAATAACATTTCGAGTCAGTCGTCTTCCGTTGCTCAGGCTGTAGTCGGAACAAACTATAGTAATGAGACGATTACGGATAATATGAACAATGATCTCGAAGCCGGTCAGTTCAGTAAAGAGGCGATAGTTATTAATGGCATAAACTATTACAGAGTTACCTATGTTATAAAAAACAGGGATACACTGTGGCATCTTTCCGGGAATTTTCTCAAAAACCCGTTTTTATGGCCGAGAATACACGAAAATAACAGTTATATCTCCAATCCACATCTAATTGAACCTGATGATAAGCTGATTATTCTTATTGAAAGGTAGCTTATAATGACGATTGTTGACATAATTACAGCCAAACGAGATGGCAACTCACTAACCAATGAAGAGATTCAATATTTTATAAATAATTTTACATCAGGCCAAATCCCTGATTATCAAGTGTCTGCTTTATTAATGGCAATCTTTTTTAAAGGTATGAATATAGAAGAAACTGCTTTTTTAACAGACGCAATGATAAAATCCGGCAAGACAATTAACCTGTCAGAACTGGATAAACCCAAAATTGATAAACATTCTACCGGAGGGGTCGGCGACAATCTTAGTTTGATGATCGCGCCCATCTGCAGTTCTCTCGGAATGTTTGTACCTATGATGAGCGGACGGGGGCTCGGACACACCGGAGGTACACTTGACAAGCTCGAGTCGATACCAGGATATAAAACACGATTAAACGAAAAAGAGATTGTCGGCATCATTAAGCAATGCGGTTTTGTAATGATGGGGCAGACAGATGAAATAGTCCCTGCTGACAGGAAACTTTACGCCCTAAGGGATGTTACAGGTACGGTAGAATCAATACCTTTAATAACGGCAAGCATACTTTCTAAGAAATTTGCCGAAGGATCAGACGGGCTGTTAATGGATGTAAAATGCGGTAATGGCGCATTTATGAAAAATGAATCAGATGCAATAAATCTCGCACTATCCCTTAAAAACATCGGAAAAAAACTTAATAAAACAGTTAAAACTATTATTACAGGCATGGATCAGCCCTTGGGTGATGCAATAGGCAATTTCATTGAGGTAAAAGATGCTTATGATTTTCTTAACGGCAAACAGGATTCTGATAAACTTGAGATCGTTACAATGATAACGGCCTCAATGGGTATGATCGGCGGTGTTTTTAATGACCTGCAAAACGGAATAAAGCGGAGTGTTGAAGCTATTAATTCAGGTAAGCCGCTTGAGCTCTTTCTAAAAAACATAGAACTTCAAGGTGGTAATCCAGATTTTGTAATTAATAACAAGATTGAAACTTCCTGTTTAAACAGGATTGAAATAAAATCTGAACGAACCGGTTATATAGCAAATATTAACGCATTAGATATAGGCAAGGCATCTGTTATAACCGGTGCGGGCAGAACGCTTGTTACCGACTCAGTTGATCCGATGTCCGGAATAAGACTAATTAAACAAGCAGGTGATAAAGTTGAGGCCGGAGAAACGCTCTCGGTGGCTTATTATAAGAATAACTGTAATGAGAATTTGATTCGTTCATCCATATTAAATGCATACACATTTTCTGATCATAAACCCGATATAAAAAAAAGAATTATTAGAGAAGTTTAACTAAAAACATGAAAAAACAGACAATAGTAAAAAAAGAAATAAATTCTGAATTTGTTAAGAAATGGATCGGGCTCGGTATTAATCCGATCCTTGTGTCTATTCTTAATCGACGCGGTGTAAATGAAGACTTACGACTATTGGAATTTCTTTATTCTACATTCGAATACCATACAGATCCTTTTAAATACAAGGATATGGTTAAAACATGCGAAAGGATAGATCGGGCAATAACAAACAGAGAAAAGATCATAATCTTTGGCGATAAAGATGTTGACGGAACAACAAGCGTATCGATATTGAGGTATATTCTAAACAAATATGATGTTGATTTTGCATGGGATCTCCCTTTTGGAGATGACTCTTACGGTATCAATTCTGACCGGATTGATCAATGGATAAAAGATGATATTAAACTTTGTATTTCTGTTGACTGCGGTATAACCAATACTAATGAGATTAACACATTAAAAAAATCCGGTATTGATACAATAATAATTGATCACCATGAGCCACCTGTTCAGGTGCCTGAAGCATATTCGATAATTAACCCAAAATGTGATCTAAGTATTGACTCAACTGAGGTTGCGGCATGTAATCTTGCGTATCTTACAATGCTTGCTTATCTTTTATACAAATCCCAATTGTTTAATAAAAGACTGCTTTATATATCAAGGTTATCAAATTATTTTGTAGTTTCTGAGACAGTCAATCTTACCGATATCAAGGTAAGTGTTGCCAATAATCTTAATTCAATTGATACATCCGTATTTGATTTGGTTTTATGCGAGAATGGAATTGATACGATTATTATTAAAAACAATAATCTAAGAATAGTTCCGGAATTTGCCGATTATAATTCATTATCTCTTGAAATCAGACAAATGCTCATGCCGGTATCAGCCAAGTCTTCTATAAGACGCGCTGTTTTTGGAACGCTTCCCGACTTTAATTCTTTCCATAGTTTTAGCATACAACTTGTTACCCTCGGTACAATAGCCGATATTATTTCTCTTACAGACGGTAACAGGTCGCTTGTTAAAGAAGGCTTGCGAATAATAAATAATGATCCGTCGCTTCCCATAAAGCAGCTTCTTGATTCAGTAAAAAATGATGCAATCGGTTTTACCGCAAAAGACTGCTCTTGGCTTATATGCCCGATTCTTAATGCACCGGGTAGGATGGGAGACGCGCGTGTTACAGTGAAATTTCTCTCTGATCCTACAGGCAATAAGGAAGATTTTGATAGAATAATAGCTTATAACGAGGACCGCAAATTAAAAGGCAAAGAAGCAATCGATACATTTACCCTTGAAATCAATGATAACATAAAAAAGTACAACAATAAACTTGTCTTTCTTTATGATGAACAGGTAAACAAGGGTATAACGGGAATTGCCGCTTCAAAAATATCCAACGAGTATAATATTCCTGCAATAGTTGCCGCAAAGCAGGGGAGTTTCTATACAGGTTCAATCAGAGGCAAAACATCACTGAGTTTTGTTGAATTGCTTGATATGGCCGATCATCTGCTTGTTCAATACGGCGGGCATAAGTCGGCGGCAGGATTTACCATTCACGAGGATAATCTACAATCCTTCATAAAATTCCTGCAGGAAAAGTCAATAAATTTCAATAATGACCAATCTCACCTGACGCTTGACATTGATGCGGAGATCCCGCTTAAATACCTCAATGAAAAACTTTTTTCAATAATTGAACATCTCGAACCGATCGGAGAAAAAAATGGTCCTCCGCTTTTCTTAACACAGGGGATAAAGCCGGTAACTCCGTCAGCAATAGGTAAAGATAAAAATCATATTAAATTCTACATAGATCACCATACCGGCAGGATTCCTTGCCTGTTTTGGGGGGAAGCAGAATATTTTTTTGAGTTGTATAAACCGGAATTAAGCTATAATATTGTTTATAACCTCGGAATAAACCATTACAACGGGAATTATATACCGCAATTGATTATTCTTCATATTGAGGTTAACAAAGATGAATAGTACGGTTGTTTTTACAGATTATCCGGTGCCTTCAGAAGATGGTGTACTCAGACAACTTCGGTGTTCAAGCTTCATAATAGTAGATCGTGAATACGGCGGAATAGTTTTTGATACCGGATCGCCATACGGCACAAAACAGCTCTCAGATGGAATTTACAAGGCAACCGGTCTCAATCCCGATCAAATCAAATGGGTATTTAACACACATATACACCCCGATCATGTCGGAAGCAATCTATTGTTTTCAAAAGCAAAAAAGGTTTTTTCAAGAAAAGACATGGAATTCTACAACCTATTGAAAGATGCAGCTCACAGTGATATTGATTTCCTTGAGCATCTTCATAAGGTTTGTCCCGGGTATCGATCGATAATAAATCAATTTGATGCGGATAAGATAAAGTTGACACTAAAAATTCATTACAGCCCCGAAAAACTTGCACAAAAGGGTAGTTTTGGATATCTCGAGGACGACACAGAGATACCCCCTTTTATTAAACCGATCCAATTGTTCGGGCATACTCATTTTCATTACGGGTACATTATCAGTAGAAAGACCGAATTGTTTGTAACCGGGGATGCCTGTACTTCCCGTTATATCTTTAAAGGTCACGATCACACAAGACTTGGCGAGCCGCATGTCGATTTTGATGCTTACTTCAAGTCTCTTGCAATTATTAAAGATTTTAAGGGTGTAATAGTGCCCGGTCACGATAATGCTTTTGTATCGAGTACATTGTTAAGGGTAAAACCCGATCAGTTAACTTCAATTATTGATAATAGTAACATTATAGTATAATAGATGGTAATAAAAAACCTCGCCATTATCCGGCGAGGCATTCCGTATTAACGGTCGTTGTCGCGCAGTAGTTGGGAGGGGAATTACTTAACGAACAACACTATATTATTCGGCAAACAAATATTATTTCTTTAAATAAGTTTATAAAATGATTGATTTTTTTTTAAAAAAAGTTAAATTATCTTTATGAACAAGTTATTAATTATATTGGCTGTAATGTCTTTTTGTTCTTTAAATATTCTGCATAGTGTTGAGCCGTCTCTTTCTTCTACAAACAATCAAACTGACTTGACTGCAGATGCCCCCCGTATCTTTGATAAACCGGACCTAAGCTGGTTCAAAGAAGATATGAGAGCAGAAAAAATTCTTATATCAACCGGTGCGGTGTCAGTTACAATCGGATCAGCAATGCTTTTGTCGGGGCTTTTATTGTACTTCTTAAAACCGACTGCACAGAGTACAACAAACGATTATGCTTTCCTTAGTATAACCGGTGTAGGCGGCGGGCTTATGTTAACCGGTTCGGTTCTGATTACCGTCGGTTCGATTAGGCTCGGAATATATAATGCAGCTAATAAAGAAACATCTTATTTAGGGGTGTCTGTCACTTATTGTTTGATGTAGTCAATAATCTAAACTTATAAACATAGGATAAATTTTAATGATCAGAAACAAATGGTATCTTGTACTTGAATCACGAGAAGTAAAAAAAAATAAGATTGTGGGGGTAAAAAGACTCGGTGAGAAACTATTATTCTGGAGAGATAAGACCGGTAATCTTTCCTGTTTTATTGATGTCTGTGCGCATAGAGGAGCAGAACTTCATGATGGTAAGATTGTAAACGGACATTTGCAATGCCCTTTCCATGGTCTCGAATACAATTCTGACGGAAAGGTTGTTTATATACCTGCAAACGGGGTTGATGCTTTAGTTAATCAGAATTTTAGAGTTACAAAATATCTTACACATGAGATTGACGGTTTTGTTTTCATCTATTGGGGAGATCAAACCGAAAATATTCCGCCGCCGAAATTCTTTGAAGGACTTGATAAAAAGTATAGCCGTAAAACCTTTACAGATCCTTGGGGAACACATTACTCAAGATGTATAGAGAATCAACTTGATGTCTCACACCTGCCGTTTATTCACAAGACTACTATCGGGGCCGGAGATCGAAAGGTTGTTGACGGGCCCGTAATTAAGTGGATTGATGAGAATCATTTTCATCTGTTTGTATATAACAGGAAAGAGGACCATAATCCTCCCAAAAAACCCGATCAGCTTCCGCAGGATCAGGTTAATAAATATAGAATAGAGTTTATATTCCCAAATATTTGGCAGAATTTTATCTTTGATAAACTACGGATTGTTGTCGGTTTTGTCCCAATCGATCAAGACAACACGCTTTTGTACCTAAGGACTTATCAGAAACTTTTTACCTTACCGCCTTTTTCATTTTTGATTAATACTTTTTTTGCTTTTTTTAATAAAATCGTACTGCATCAGGACAGACGAATAGTCCTGACACAGGAACCAAGAATTACCGCGCTTAAAATGGATGAGAATCTTTTTCAGGCAGATTTGCCTATCATAAAATACCGTAAGCGCAGAGAAGAGTTAAAAAATAATTAATTATAGGAGATGTCTTAAAATGTTAAAAAAAATCTTTGTCTTAATTCTCACTGTATTTTTACTTGTAAGCTGCAATGATAAAATACCGCTTAAACTTGCAACAACTACAAGTACAGAAAATTCGGGTCTTCTTGACCGTCTTTTGCCCGAATTTACAAAAGATACCGGCATAGAGGTGTCGGTTATAGCGGTTGGAACGGGAAGAGCGCTTCAACTCGGCAGGAATGGTGATGTTGATGTTATGCTTGTCCATGCTAAAGCGCAGGAAGAGCAATTTGTAGCGGAAGGTTACGGAGTAGAAAGGTTTGATGTTTGTTATAACGATTTTATTATTGTAGGGCCAAATACCGACCCTTCGGGTGCAGGCGGTTCGGCAAATGTTGTTGAGGCCTTCGCAAGGATCAATCAAGGTACAACATTTTTTATATCGAGAGGCGATGAGTCCGGCACACACATTAAAGAAAAAGCTGTTTGGGCAGAGGCAAATTTGACTCCTTCATCTGCTATCTATTTGGAAACGGGCAGAGGGATGGAGGAGGTGCTGTTTATGGCCAATGAGCAGTCCGCATATACGCTTACAGATAGAGGCACATTCATTTCTGTTGCCGACAAACTTGATTTATCTATAATATATCAAGGTGATCCGTCATTATTTAATCAATACGGTATTATTGCTGTCAATCCGGTGAATAATAAAACTGAAGACGCACGGCGCGCACTTTCTAAAGCAAACAAATTGATAAGATGGATAATTTCTGAAAAAGGTCAAAGACTTATTAATGAATATACAGTTAACGGTGAACAATTGTTTTTTGCAAATTATGAAGATGAGTAATGGGGCCATTATTAAAAGCACTTAATATGATTTTTAGTATTAACAGAGAGGTTTACTCGATTGCATTCCTCTCTGTTTTTATTTCTCTGAGTTCAACTGTAATTGCATCAATTATGGCAATAATAAGCGGAATATTTATTTCTAAACTATCAGACAGGTATAAAACCGTAATTACCGCTGTTTTATCGACCTTAACGGCTCTACCCACGGTTATAATCGGACTTTTTGTATATTCGTTGATAACGAGAAACGGACCATTCGGACAAACCGGTTTGCTTTTTACCCCTTATGCAATCATTATTGGTCAGATATTGCTTGCTTTTCCTATAATTACAACAGGGATTGTTGCCGGTATATCAAGAATAAAACCGGACTTTTTCGATACTTTAAAAACATTTGGTGTAAACGGCATTAATTCAACAATTATTACGCTATCAGAAATCAAGCCCATTTTACTTTCGGTTTTTCTTAGCGGATTCGGCAGAACAATCGGCGAAGTGGGGGTATCAATGATACTTGGCGGAAATATCAGGCACCATACCCGAACCATTACAACTGCTATTGCCCTTGAGTCAAGCAAAGGCGAATTGGTCACTGCTTTAGCACTTGGGATTATTCTGGTTACGATATCCCTAATAATTAATTTCTTATGCCATTACTTAGGAAGATACAACAAATGATATTGACGATTAACGGTTTGATTGCAGGTTATAACAACAACAAAATACTTGAAGCACCATCCATAAAAATACCCGAAGGAACAATCACTCTAATAAAGGGGCTAAACGGCAGCGGCAAATCAACCCTTTTAAGAACAATTAATCTGTTGATTCCGCCGATAAAAGGTGAAATTTTATTTAGAGATAAATTTAATGATAAAAATTTATTAAGAAAAAACACAATAATGCTTGGGCAACACCCCTATATATTTAGAGATACGGTTTATAATAATTTGGTTTTCGGATTAAAATCAGATCGTATTGATAAAAGTATAATTAAATCAAAAGCTAATATGTGGCTTGAAAAAATGGGGCTAACTGAATTGATTAAAAAAAACGCCTACCAATTATCCGGAGGGGAATTACAACGGCTTTCACTTGCGAGAACATTTATTGTTGATCGATCTGTTTATATTCTCGATGAACCGGATTCAATGTTAGATGTTAATTATATTGCAATATTAAACGAGATTATACTTGATATTAAGTCCGCAGGTTATAGCGTACTTCTTACGACTCATAAGCAGGATTTTATGGAAAAAGAAGCAGATCTTCTGATTAAAATAGAAAACGGGTTGGTTCAAATATTATAAAAAACCATAAATATATGTGAATTAAATAACAAAAAGACTTGACAATAGTACATATAATATCGTATTGTTCATTATTATTAGCTTTTATAGTTAATTAAATCAACTGTTTTTAATAATTGAGATCATGGAGAAAGTATGTTGAATAATAAAAGCTGTATATTAAGACTTTCAAAGTATAAAAAAACTCTAAAAAGACTTAAGGTCCTTGGTTTTAAAAAAGTTTTCTCGGACAATCTTGCAGATGCGATAGGGGTCTCATCCGCGCAAGTCAGAAAAGACTTTTCCATGTTTGATATAACCGGCAACAAGAAAGCCGGATACACGATCGACGACCTTATAGAGAGGCTTAATTGTGTACTTGGTCGTGATGAATATCAAAATGTAATTATAATCGGAGCAGGAAGTATAGGAAGCGCGCTCATTAAATATCAGGGGTTCGATAAAGAGGGGATCAAGATATTAGCTGCTTTTGATACAGACGAAAGAAAAGTTGCACGAGATAACGCTGTTCCGATTCTTCCCGCTGAGGAGCTTAAATCATTCGTTAAAAATAATAATATTACAATAGGTATAATATGTGTTCCTGATCTTTATGCACAACAAACTGTTGAGCTTATGATCGATGCAGGAATCAAAGGCGCGTTGAATTTTGCGCCGGTAAATCTCAGAGTTCCATCTGATTTTGTAATAGAAAGCATCAATCTCGAGATGGAGCTTGAAGCTGTAATTTATTTTGTTAATGCTCTCGATAACGACAAAAGAAAAATTAGTATTTTATAAAATCCCTCTGATGAGAGCAAAAAATAAAATCGCACCCCCCATATATTATAATTCAAAAATATCCTTGTTTTTTATTATAAAATCATATATATTTAAACTCAAATTGTTATTATTGACACTTGTTTATTAATATTAACCGGAGTGATTGATGTTTAGAATAGTCGGCACGGGGAGTTTTCTGCCCGAAAAAGTACTTACAAATAATGACCTTGAAAGAATGATAGAAACCACCGACGAGTGGATTACAAAAAGAACCGGGATTAAGGAAAGACGGATCGCGGCTGATGAAGATGCCACAAGTGATCTGGCAATAAGAGCCTCGCAAAAAGCCATTGAAGCGGCGGGGATAACCGCAGAAGATATCGATATGATAATTGTCGGAACATCAACACCCGATTATCAGATCCCTTCAACCGCTCCTGTAGTACAGCACAAGCTCGGGTGCAGAAAATGGATTCCCTCCTTTGATGTTAATTCGGTGTGTTCAAGCTTTGCTTATGCCATGTTAACTGCAAACGGGATTTTTACAACAATGGATTACGAATATTGCCTTGTAATAGGTGCGGATATCTATTCAAGAATTATGAACTGGAAAGACCGCGGTGCATGTATAATTTTTGGTGACGGCGCAGGGGCAATGGTTCTTAAAAAAGATAAATCTGCAAAAGGGCTGTTGGCCGGTGTTTATGGAGTTGACGGTTCAGGGGCAGATCTTATAAAACTCGCTGTAGGTGGATCTAGACAACCCTGGAGCCGTAAAGACCAATATGAACCGGATGATTTCTACTTTAAAATGGAGGGAAGGAAGGTTTATGAGTTCACCATTAAGGTCCTTCCACAGGTAATTACCGACCTTCTGTCTAAATCCAAGCTGGAAGCAAATCAGGTTGACTGGTATGTTCTTCATCAAGCAAACCAAAGAATTATTGAGTCAATATCTGATTTGCTGGAAGTCCCAATGGACAAATTCATTATGAACATACAAAAAGTCGGCAACACCTCAAGTGCCTCAATACCAATTGCGGCTGATGAAGCTGTAAGAGAAGGCAAAATTAAAAGAGGTGATAAAGTTTTGATGCTCGGTTTCGGCGGAGGTTTGAGTTGGGGTGGTGCCCTTATTGAATGGTAAAAAACCTCCGGCTTCTTTTAAAAAGTTTTTGTTAAAAGAGCCGGAGAATTAAAAATAATCAATATTCGGGAGTTTTGTAATGTATATCAGAGATTTTTATAAAAAAAAGAAATTTGTTTTGTCTTGCGAGGTTTTTCCTCCAAAAACATCAGATGATGTTGATAAACTCTATAAAACGATCGAGGATCTTAGGGTAATTAATCCGGATTATGTTTCGGTTACCTATGGAGCCGGCGGATCAACACGCGAAAAAACCGTTGAGATCGCCTCGTTTATTAAAAACAACATTGGAGTTGAAGTAATGGCTCACCTTACTTGCGTCAACTCAACTAAAGAAGACATAGCAAATGTGCTTGCCGGATTAAAAGAAAAGAATATTGATAATGTTCTCGCATTGAGAGGGGATCCGCCTCAAGGACAAACAAATTTTACTAAACAGATTGGCGGGTTTGGTTATGCATCTGAACTTGTTGAATTTATACGAAAAACAGTAGATATGGGTATAGGTGTAGCCGGTTACCCTGAAAAACACCCTGAAGCAGTTGATTATAAAATAGACCTTGATTATCTCGTTAAAAAAGTTGAAAAAGGCGCTGATTTTATTGTTTCTCAGCTTTTTTTTGAAAATGATGATTTTTTTCGCTTCAGAGATGATCTTAGAAAAAAAGGTGTTAAAATTCCTGTTATACCGGGTGTTTTTCCAATATTAAGCTATAAAACTATTAAAAAAATCTCTTCACTTTGCGGTGCCGTCTTACCGGAAAAGTTAAATGCAAAAATGGAAAAAGTTCAAGACGATAATGCACAGGTTGAGAAATATGGTATAGAACACGCAATAAAGCAAACTGAAGACCTTATCAGAAGGGGTGTTGAGGGCGTTCACTTATATTCAATGAATAAAAGCTCTCAGATTATCGAAATTTATGACGCAGTAAAAAGTTTTATTTAAATTTTAAAGAGAATTAAACGATAATCTAATTATACTATTATGAAGTTGTATGTTATAATGGTTTACATCTGTTGTTTTTTTAACTAAACATAATATTTTGTTTAGTGATTAGGAGATATATATGCCGCCGCGAGCAGTCAATTTTAAAGCCGGATCGATAATATATTTTGAGGGAGACAAGGCAAATTCTGTTTATCTTTTGAAAGACGGCAAAATTAACCTTGCTCTTTCAAATCTTCAATCAGGCGATGCTGAGGTGGTAACGCTTAATCCGGGTGAATTCTTTGGCGTCAAATCAGGTATGATTTCTTTTCCGCGGGAAGAAACCGCAAAGGTAATAACCAATTCGATGGTGTTGGAATTCCCCATTGTTGATTTTGAAGCATTGATTTCTAAAAACACCCAAATAATAATAAAAATGTTAAAAGTATTCTCAAACCAGCTGAGAAAAATCCACAGACAGGTACAGAGCCTTGTTTCTACAGAAGACAGCTCCCTTAACCCTGCAGAAAATATGTTTCTTATAGGGGACTATTTTTTTAGAAACCGTAAATATACTCAGGCGATGACGGTTTATAACAGGTTTTTGAAGCATTATCCTTCACAAGAGCTAGCAACAAAAGCGCAAACGAGATTAAAAAGTGTAAAAAGCGCCTTCGATACCTACGGTGACGGCGGCGGGCCGGTGCCAATGCTTGATGATGTTTCCGGTATTTCAGGCCCGGTATTAAACCAGCCAAAACAACCTGAAGTTAAATCAGCAAATGTCCCTAGTGGAGATACTTCTGAAGCAGAGAAATTATATGGCAAGGGTATATCCTTAATCGGTCAGCAAAAGCATGCAGAAGCATATGCGGTTTTCAAACAGGTTGTGGCAATGAATACCCCTCAATTTTCTGTAAACGGTCAATTTGAAATGGGCAAATGCCTGTTTGCAATCGGTAAATACGAAGAGACCATTAAGCATTTTAAGGCATTTATTGATAATAACAGCGGTTATGATGAGATGAATGAGATTAATTTTATGCTTGGTGTTTCTTATGCAAAATCCGGCGATATCCCCAATGCTAAGAAGCTTTTGAACGAGGTGATAGCAGGATCTGATATGACAGACACGGTTAATCGAAAAGCATCAAAAGTGTTAAAGGAGCTCTCGTAATGGCACTTACATTAGATTTTGGTCCACAATTCTATGATAGATTCGGTGTAACCTTTGACAAAGGTGATGTTATTTTTTGTGAGTTTGAACCGGGAAATACTTTTTTCTTCCTGATTGAAGGGCGGATTAAGGTGGTTAAGATATCCGGCGACAAAGAGAAAACGCTCGATGTACTTGAAGCCGGAGAATTATTCGGTGAAATGGCGATCCTCGAAGAGGCCCCGAGAAGCGCAACAATGATTGCAGAAACAAAGGTTAAAGCTTTGGAGTTTAATAAAGAAAACTTTCAGGCACTATTGTCGAGTAAGCCGGAACTGGCAATCAAGCTTTTAAAAGTTTTTGCAAAAAGAATATATGACCAAAAGAGACGACTGATGATTCTCACGCTTCCGAGTAATGAAGCAAAAATCGCTGATGTGTTTCTTATGCTTGCCGAACACAGGAATATTAATATTTCAGAAGTTAAAGACATATCTTTTAATATTCATCCCGATGATGTTTCAAGCTGGAGCGGTGTAGAAAGAAATATGTGTAAACAGATATTGGCACAATTTGCAAAGCAAAATCGTATAGTAATAAAAAGCGACTCGATAATTGTCACTAATATTAACGATTTCTACCGGCTTGTCCTTTCTAAAAGGAAAGAATAATTTTGATTTTTTTGCTTGATTTTTTTTTTAAATTTTAATACGATTTTCACAGGTCCTTAATACAAGAGAATAAAATGAATGTAAATGACAAAGAAGAACATACTGTAATTCGATTACCTCAAGAGATCAATCTTTATAATGCTTCCATTATCAAAGAAGGTGTATTAAGTGCAGTTTCAAAGGGTACAAAACGGATAGTTATTGATTTTTCGGATGTATTGTATATAGACTCTTCGGGCATAGGTTCTTTGATCTTTGCAAGAACGAATGTTATACAAAACAATTGCCAATTAAGAATTGCGTGTATTAAAGATTCTGTAAAAAAAGTCTTTGAATTAACCAAATTAACCAGTATTTTCGCAATTTTCGATACCGTTCAAGAAGCAATAGACAGTTTTTAAGCATCTTTTTTTAATTTAACTTATATTTATAAATTTTTAATCATAATTGTTGACAGTGTATTTATTTTTGATTATTATACTGTAACTATTGTATCAGTTCATTTATTTGGGGGGGGATTATGAAAAACCGTTTAAATCTAAAGATTGTTTTTTCATTGTTATTATTTTTTATATATTTATTTGCATGTAAAACAACAGTGCCGGAGATTGATATAGACGAACCTGATACTAATCAAAATCAGACAGATGAGAATGTTAACCCTGATGAAACAACCGACCAGACTGTTGTCATTGACACTACAACCGATCAAAATCAGTTTAATTATCAAGTAACCGATACTGAGTACAGTGAGGTTAGAGAGGTTATTCAAAGAGCATTGCTTGCAGGTGCCGACAAATACGATGCAACTAACTTTAACCGTGCCAATGAACTTCTTAACCAATCACAAAACATTAATTCGACAGACGGCAATGCGGCAAGAACCCTATTAAGGGAAGCAAAAGAAAGCGCAGAGCTTGCATACCGGAACACTTATAGACTTCGAGCTGTTGAGATGAAACAAAAATGTGATACACTTCTCGACAGTTATAGAGCAATAGTGAAGAATTTTAGTGAAACAAACACCTATAATGAAGCAACAGCTCTTTATACTGAGGGCGATCAAAGATTCGGTGAAGAGAATTTTGTGGGATCATTTAACTCATTCAGCAGTTGTGCCGAAAAAATCGAACTTGTTGTAAATGAAATCAATAAAAACAGAGAAGAGATGCTTGTAAGAATAGATTTTGTTCGTCAGTTGATCGATAAGGCAATAGAGATGAACGGAAGAGAACACGCCGAGGAATATATAATCCAGGCGCAACAGAGACTTGAGAATGGCATAGCCGACTATAGCACACTTGATTATGATACTGCAACTGCTAACCTTGATGCAGCAGAAACTTCAGCAAATGAGGCGATCAGAATAACACTTGCCGCTTTGAGAGAATTAAGAAGGCAGGAAGCATTACGAGCTATCATGGAGGCGGCACAATCACTATCAGGCGCATCAACAACTATTATTATTGATGAAAATGGCGAGAAATATCAGGGTGACAGGTTTAATTTTGACTTGAATTTACCTGATCCGGCAGTGAATTATACTGATATAAACACAAATATGAGTTTTAGAGACATTTTTAACCAAGCAGTCAACTATCTTCATAAAGCTCGCGATTCATATCTTGAGGATGATTACGATATGGCTATTGAATATGCAAGAATCGCTCAACGATTAGCCGCAGCATACAGAAGTACGGGAGTAAGAACAACATATACTGTTCAGCTTATACTTCAAAGAAGAGACTGTTTGTGGAGAATTGCCGAATATTCAGGTATTTATAGCGATCCATTCCTTTGGCCGGTTATATGGAGAGCCAACAAGAAAGATATTTATAATCCTGACCTTATATTCCCCGGACAGATTTTGGCAATACCTGATATAGACTAATATTTAGACATGGACAAAAAAAAGCTGTCTTTTTTAGACAGCTTTTTTAATTTTTCTTTTTGATTAGTGCACCCAGTGATTTCATTGCATCAGGATTTACTTTTAGTGCTTCAATATTTGAATTTTGTATCTCTTTAAACAATTCTTGTCTGAAGACTTTTACACTTCCCGGAGCATTAATCCCGACTTTAACATGATCGCCTTTAATACTTACAATAGTTACTTCTATATTATCGCCAATCATTATAGCTTGATTTTCTTTTCTGTCAAGTATTAGCATATACCCTCCTATTCTGATGTGAATAGCGGATGCCTAACAGAATACGAGTCATCAGTACTGATAACCTGTTTAGCAACTCTATTTGTCTTGTTAATAATCACCGGCCCCAAAAGATTAACCGTAGTTTCCTGAAAATTATCATGCACTGTAACGATACATAAAACTAACATATCCTCATCTTTTTCAATTCCTATACTTTTCATATCTGAACGGTCACATTTGTGTGTGTATCCGCTAAAAAAACTATAAGGTTCGATAACAAGAAAAGCAATCTCAGGAATATCCTCTGATTGGAGCCAATAAAACGGGCTGTCTTTATCTGTGTCGAGTAATGCGAACCGTCTTGTGTCTTCAAATCCGAGTAATCCGTCATTTAACTGAATACGCTGCTTTTCTGAAATCTCCATTTCACCAAAAGCCTTTGTTTTGATCCTCATATCTTATCTCCCTCTTACCTCATAAAATCCATTAAAGTCGGCTGACTTAGTCTTGCAAGACTTGATAATGCCGCTTTATGAGCAAATTCCAGCATTTTTAGTTCTGTAATCGATTCGGCAACATCTATATCATTCGCCTTACTTAATCCTATTGTAAATCTCTCTTTATCGCTATTGTGCCTTTCTGTTAAATAATTCATCCTGTTATCAAGTGCACCTGTTTCGGCAAGTTGTTGTGTAAGATTACCCATCGCCATATCAAGAGCCCCGAGAAATCTACTACCGATATCTTCCTGGTTATTCTGTATCATTGCATCACGAAGACCGATTAATACATCAAAAACTGAACCGCCAAACTCCATTGCGCCTTGATTTACATTCTCAGGGCCGATTGCAAATCCATTTTCAAGAATTCCGAGATCCTGTAACAGTCTGCCACCTTCAATATCTGATAGTTCCATTCTGTGTGGTCTTGTTGTTTTAAGAATCAAACCTCCGGTTACCGGGTCAATAGAAGCGTTTACGGCAACATCTGATTTATTGATCTTATCCATAATTGCATAAACATTATCACCTTCATTGAATTCTATCCGATTCTTGTCTATTAATATAACACTATCCTGTGTTAATCTGAAATCTGCCGTATTAACACTCGAATATATCTGGTGTTGTTCTGCCCAAAACGCCTCAGAGCCGGGTCTTGCAACTGCAACCAACTCTCCCGAATCAATCTCACGCCTGTGAGCTCCATTATCACCAAGGTACTTAACCTCAGTTATCATCGATTGGTTAATTCCCCTGACAGCTCCTTCCATAACCTCAAAAGGCTGTGTGTATTTATTAAAACCTGAGAAGAGATAATCATCTTTATAACGGGAATTGGCATTGAGTATTACATTCCTCAAGAGCTGGTCAACCTCAACAGCCATCATTTGCCGTTCATCATCTGTATAAACGCCGTTTGCCCCTTGTACAGCAAGCTCTCTTACCCGCTGAATTATGTCTACGGTGTTCATCAGTTTGACCTCAGCAACTCCTCGTTCATTATTAGCATCCTGTATGTTACGAATATACTGATCGGTTCTGTTAATTGCTGTATGAAAAGTCATCGCTTGCGTCACATCTACTGGATTCTCGCGGGGCAGACGATTTTTATTACCCGTATTAATTTGATTATTTACTCTATCCATATCAAATTGTCTTCCGCGAAGACTGTACATTCCATTATCGGGAATGGTATTTGTGCTTATCCTTTGTATTGACATTTGTTACCTCCTATCCAAGTCTCATAATGAGAGTTTCTATCATTTTATCCATTTCGGTCATAATCTTAGCTGTTGCATTATAACCATGCTGAAATTTCATCATATTTGCAAATTCTTCATCTATATTAACTCCTGATATCGATTTTCGTATGTTATCAAGATTATGAACAATCAGCTCTGAGTTTTGAAAACCTTTCTCAGCAACACTGGCCCTTGCCCCGAGATCAGATATTATGTCTTGAAAATATTGTGAAAAAGTCATAGACATACCGATCATAACCTTAGCGTCTTTTAATGAGGCAATTTTTAGAGCTATTTCAGAATCGCCTGATCTGTTATAGATGTCTTTAACCCCGTCACCGTCACTGTCAATACCTTCGGCAGTTGCAATATAAGAACTGTCCGCTCTTATTTGAGAGTTTATCTCCATATATGCAGCCGGATCAGTTAAAGGCGCAACAGACCAGCTTGCATTAGCCGTAAATTTATCGACTTGATTTATATTATTAAAATCATAAGTACCGGCTTCACCCGATTCTCTTAGAACTCCTGCATAACCGGTTAGAAACAACCCGTTATCAGAAATATTTCTAAGTACAAAATCAGGACTTGTTTCATCTGTTTGATAATCGGCTTTTAGCGTAAGTTTATTGTCCGGATTTAAAAAAGCATTTACCCTTGCACCCGATTGATTTATTCGAGTCACCACCTCTTCTACCGTATCTGTGCTGAAATAATCTATATTTACACCGTTAATAGTCATCTGTCCTGCAATTCCGAGTTTATCATTCTTACTCAAACGGTTACTTCCCGAAACCCTAAACAGATATGTAGAATCATCTGCACCATCTCCGTTGGTATCATAGTTACCTGCCGGATCATTAACAAACGGAAATTGTACAAAAAAATCTGTTCCTGTTACACCGTTTGAGCCAAACCCGTCAGAATGTATCTCGTTAATAATATCGGTAACATTTGCGGCAAGTGAGTTGACCTTTTTTATCTCAAAACGGAGGTCGGTATCCCTCATTTCAACGAGACCGGCTAACTCCCCCCCTCTTAAAACAAGTTTTTCGCCGTCACCCCAATATGCATCAAAGTAACCCTCATTCTCGGCTTGACTTACCAGATTGACCTGTTCATATTTGCCTCCTTGAACAAGGTGTCTGCCCCCGATAAATACAATTAATTCATCAGGGTCTTCGCGGCTTATCTGAACATCTACTAATGCAGAGAGCCGGTCAAGTTTCCTGTCTCTTTCGTCTTTAAGGTCGTTAGGATTGTCGCCCATCGCCTCAGATTTTAGAATCCGCTCATTCAATGATGCAATCTGCCGTGCTATATCATTTACTTCGCGAACCTTATCCTGAAACTCCATATCTATATTGTTGCGGATATCTTTAAGCTGTGCAAAATGATGCCTGACATTGCTTGTAAAAGACTCTGCTTTTTGTACCAGAACAGACCTTACCGACTGTTCATAAGGATTATTCGCCAATTCACTCCAGGTACTTAGCATCTCATCCAATCCGGTTCTTAGCGTATTAAGTCGTGAAGGGTCACCGGTTACGCCGGGTTCCTGATAAACAAGCTCGACCTGTTCAAGGTATTTGTTACGAACCTCGTAGTAACCGAGATTCTTGTTTTCTGAGATGATCCTGTTATCAACAAGGGCATCTCTAACCCGTTCGATGCGTGCCTCTACAACTCCCTGCCCTATCTGTCCGGCTCTTTCTTCTCTTGTAAGATCGGGCTGATAGATAGGTTCAAAAGTTTGCATATGAACTGCCTGTCTTGAATATCCTTCGGTATTGAGGTTGTTGAGGTTGTGTCCGGTTATCATTAAAGCGGTTGTGTGGGCTTGCAGCGATCTCTTGCCCATCTCAATCCCATGAAATGTTGATACCATAAATATGCTCCTGTTTTATTTCAGCAAAACCTATCAAGCATAACCGGGCCTTCACGCCAGACCTCTTTACTGCTTATGTTTGCTTCTTTTGTATAAGTTGGTGAATCCGGTTTGAGGTTGTAGATCTTTTCCACTTTTTGTTTAGTTGCGAACATTACATCATTGAGAAGTTTGATATTGACACTTTCAACCTCTTTATAGCTCATAATCAATTGCTTGATACGGAGTTTCATCTCCGATATGTCGCTATCGCAATCATCGCGGTTAATCCCTTTTGCCCTATTATAGGTCATTCGGGATAAAAGCTCGTTTAATGCACTGCTAACAGTCTGCTGTTCTTCAGAAAGAGTATTAAGTTCCGACCACTTCGCATTAATGATCATCAACTGCTTTTCTTTCACGATTGTTTTCATCCTATTTAGGACTTCAAGAAGTGCGTTTAAAAGCACTTTGGAATCTTTTTTATTCGGTACCATCCTTGGTCTCCGTAATTAAGATATAATGAGGCTAGACCTCTCTACATAATTCGTCATATACCAAAAATACTTAATAGTTTTGAAATATTATTAATTGAAATTATTCGCGGACACATCTATCCCGCGTTATGCACGATAATCGTAGCGAAGCGAAGTAGATTGTTGATTAGCTTA
>CAZSQU010000005.1:0-85312 GCA_964608985.1 uncultured Spirochaetales bacterium | reverse complement strand
TATTGAAGAAACACAGCATGGACAAAAAAGAATAACAGATTACGCCCTTGCCTCGCTTACGGGTTTGCTTATGGCAACCCCTACTCGGTCTTATAGCGGCGGATGTTATACTGTTAGTGATTTTTATGAAAACTATTGAGTTTATAATTTATTTTTGATAAGGTTTTGAAGTGATTGTATAAAAGGAGTTGATTGCATGACCGACAAAGATATTCTTAAAATGTATCCAAATAATGAGTTAGAAAAATTATCATTGCTCGATTCGTTGATGAAAGATTGGAAAGGTGAAATCTCTAAAGCAGAACCTATAATTTTTTATGATGATGGTAAAGAATACCCCCCTGTAGATTATTTTGGGAGTGATGGGTTTCTTCCAAATTATTTTAATCAAAAACAAAAAGTTTTATTCATAGGACGAGAAACAAGATATCAATCTGGAGGTGATTTAGCTGTTTCACTCATCAATTCATTTAAAACCGGTAAAAATATTAACAGCAATATTTGGCGTAGATTAATATATATTTTGTATGGAATAAGAAATGAAGGGAGATTACAGTATGAAAATATTCCATATGCAGATGAAATTGCTAAGAAGATGTATGAGAGTTGTGATTTTGGATTTAGTATAATGAATATGTCAAAATATTCCAATGACCGTGACGATGGAGCAAAAGCAGACAAAGAACTAATACAACGATTCCTTAAAGATTCAAATTTGGATAAAAGAAACTTCATTTTAGAAGAGATTGAGATATTAGAACCTGATATTATTATCACAGGTAATTTATGGGATGGATTAATTGATGAAAAATTTTTAAAATTATGTTTTCCAAATTTATATCTAATAAAAAAAATTGAAAATAAAGCAAATTTATATAGTACAACTATTAATAACAGAATAATTAAGTTAATAGATCTTTATCATTTTTCTAGTAGAGTTTCTGATAAGGGGCGAGACCCCGATAATGATTATTTTTATGATCCAACAATGGAGTTGTTATACAAATAAGATATAATTTTTATAATAGGGTTTTGAAGTGGTTGTATAAAAGGAGTGATATTAAATTGGGTACTGACACATAAAGTGACAAGCTAATTGATGACTTAATAGAAATTACTGAAGAGTATAAAAAAGAGAGGGAAAAACTTCCATATAATTTTAATCTTCTTGATGAAGTCTATGCAAATGAAAATTCTCATTCCAGAATATTAAAAAGACTTTTTGAATACAATAAGTATGATAAAAGTGTACGCTCAAAATATATTGGCAAATCGGGAACTCCTGAGTTAAACCGGATTATTAGGGCTGTAAATAAGCGGAAGGATTTTGAAAGTAAGCTGAAAGAGGTTGTAAGGATGTTAAATGGATAACAAGTCACTATTTCAAAGAGTATTATTCTAATAAAAGATAAAAGCTATTACTGAAAACTATTTTAGGTTCTGTTCATCAAAAATGAAAATGGCAGAAGAAGATTTTAACTGTAATCGAGATGAATAATAAAGAGTTATGGGAATATTTAACAAGCTGATTTACTGATTGACAATTTTAAGATTTTGGGGATAATGATTTTTGTAGTAGTAGTTATAACCCGCATTATGCACGAAAATTCTACTGGATCTCGTATCTTGCTGATTATCCACGAGTTACTCGATTTTCGATTCTCACATAGTGTTACTATGCTGCGAGTCTCAAATCTTCCTAACTCTAAGCTAATCAACAATCTATTTCGCTTCGCTACGATTATCGTGCATAACGCGGGATAAGTAATTCGTTGGGGAGGATTTTTTGGTTTATAATATTAATAATTTAATTGAAGCATCAAAGAAAGGTGATAAAGAGTTAATTAAAAAAATATTAAAAGCCGGCATTGATATTAATTCACAAGATGAACTTGGATTTACGGCATTACATGAAGTAACGGAATTAGGATATTCAGATTTATTTTGGTTTTTAATTAAAAATGGTGCGAATCCAAATATAAAAGCTGAACATAATTTTAGCTTACTGCATGCTGCCGGTTTAGGCGGTAACGAAAGTATTCTTAAGTATTTATTAGAAGCAGATTTTGATATAAATGAAGTAACTGAAGGAATTGATGAACAAGCGGGCTGGTCCGCATTACATTATGCAGTATTTAGTAATAACATTGAATGTATTAAATATTTATTAAAAGCCGGCATTGATATTAAAATAAAAAATAAAAAAGGTTTAACAGCTTTAGATTTGGGAAAAGAATTAGAAAAGTCAGATTCAATTTCTCTTTTAGTATCCGCCAATTAGAAGCTACTCCTGATCTATCGGATGTATTTGCCAATCCCGTTCCGGTATAAACTCATGCCGCTCTCCGGATGGTGTTAATAGAATTACTTTTTTTATGTTTGCATTTGATATTAATGCTTTACACTGGTTACAGACGTTTGTGTGCCCGACTATATATATCTGCGCCATATCGGTAGAATGGCCGTTCCTTGCAGCAAGACTGATTGCATTAGATTCTGCATGACTGCCGACAGCTCTGCATCTCTCCAATTGTGTTCCGCTTTTTATATTGTTATTGTTTCTGTAACAATAGCCGATCTCCAGGCAGTTTTTTTGAAATTGAGGTGCTCCGTTGTATCCGGTACTGATAATATCATGGTTTTTTACAATAACTGCACCGACCTTGTTTCTTAAACAGCTCGATCTTTCCGATACCACTTTTGCGATGTTGATAAAATATTCATCCCAATCAGGTCTATCCATTGTTATCCCCCTATCTTTCTATCGTTTGGTCAATAAACTCTATTCTAAAAGCAAGTCTGTCATCTACTGACTCATTGTTATCTGTTCTAAAACGGAACAGCAGGTTTTTTTCCGGTTCAAGGCACTGATAATCCATTACGGGAGTGTTACCCATTCCGATTATTTCTAATGAAGTGATATCAACATCAGATAAAATATTAATTATTGTTGACGGATCAATTGCTGTTTTCTCAATTATATATGTAATTTTATTGCCCGGTGCAAATAGATCTTGTGTGAATGGTATTTCTTTATTGTTGACTATAATTGACTGTACGCCCGAATATCTTCTGAGCGGTATTGTCTTAATTGCTATGCTGTCAGAAATACTAAAAAAATTATTTATTGTAAAAGCAGGGTACTCCTGCATTATGTTGTGATATCCGGGACTCAGGCAGATAATGTATTTTTTATCTTTATCGAGTTTGGCATTACGAAAAAAGTAATTTGCATCATCATCAGGTATTGTAAATTCTGTTCGGATAAGAGAAGCAGGGTTACCGAGGATCGATGCCGCCTCCGAAAGGGCCGGCATTTCAACAGGTAACCCTTTGGCGTGTTCATTATGAAGTGTGCGGTTAATATATTCTGAGTTAAGTGTAATAGATGTATCTGACTCGTATATTTGTTTAATAAGCTGATCTAATCTCTCGCGGTGATCCATATTGATAATAAAGTATTCGCCCGATTTTAAGCTGTTTGATTGATCAATCAGCCGTTCAATGGATCTTGTAATATCAAAACTTTTTTTATCACGAAGTACATTAAATCTTGTAGAAAATGGCCTGTAATTGAGCTCCCCTTCAATAGAATAGATGCCGGTTGTAAGCGGGGTGTTTTTAAAAACGGTAAAAGAACCGCCATAACTGAAAACGACTGCTTCAAATGTGTTTACTATAAGTCTTGAGTTTCTTGAGTAGAACTTAATGTCAACCGACAGAGCCCCTTTTTCAAGTGAAATAGTTGTTTCTTTTTTTTCGCGGCTTTCATCAAAAGACTCTATGTTGTCAAAAAAAACCATTGAATCCGGATAGATAGTATAGTATCCGTGCCCTTCCGAGAAAATAATCAGAGTTGAGTCTGGCCCCGTGACAATTTCTGTTTGATTTATTATAAAAGTATCCGGTCTCAGCTCTTCATAATCTCTGTTTTTGTATCTGATCTTTATATTTGAACCTTCAGAATAGATAATCTCAAACTTAATAACGGGGTTGTCACCTTTAAAAAGTCTGTCGATCAGCGGTATTTTTACTTCGAGAAGTCTGTATGAAACAAAAGCAAGTATTATTACTGTGATAAATCCTATGATAAAAATAATACTTGTTTTATCAATTTTCATTTTAATGCAATCCGGTGTTGTCAATATTAAACGGAAGCGGCTCTAATTGAGTGTTGTTGATTAAAGAGTCTATAACTAATCTCTCCATTTCGGGGTTTACAGCCCATGAGCCGGTTACACCATCTTCATAATCAACATATTTTCTAAGAAAAAATTCCGGGGTATCAAATTTGTTCCAGAAAACGATCCGGCTATTCTGATCGCCCCATATAAGCATTGCCGCCATATCGTTCAAAAGAATAAGGTCGATCTGTCTTAGTATTTCCAGCCGTTTTGAAACATCAAACTCATTTGTATAATCTGTAAGGAGCGTGTCTATTGCAGGATTAGAATAACCGCCTATATTATTTGAACCGGCTATATCCGCTTGAGTTGACCGCCACATTTCATTTATCATCGGAAATATATATCCGCCTCCCCAATTAACCCAAGCCATATCAAAATCATGGTTTTCCCAGCATTGTTTAATATATGCGGAGTATGACATCACCTCTAAGTTGAGTTTAATCCCCGCCTTTAAAAGCTCTTCTCGGTAAACTGTAAGATGACGGATTCCGGTTTCAGAGTTGAGCGGAAAATCTATCTCAAACCGTTCCCCTTGTGCATTGATTAGAATGCCGTCGGTATCAACCCTGTTCCAGCCGGCTTCCGTAAGAAGTCGCCTTGCTTCTGCGGGGTTAAATTCCGGGTAATAAACAGAGTCATGGTTTTGAAAAAAGCCCGGAGCAAAGCTTTTTAATTCGTAGTATTCATTGAACATTATTTTTTCGTTGAGTGTAGCAATATCGAGGAGATGCCGTAGGGCCCTTCTCACCCGTATGTCCTGAAATTTCGGTTTTCTAAGATTGAAGTAGAATGCCTGAAAATGTTTGGGTTTAAGGTTTGCTATTTTCATTGCTGCAAGTCTGCCGGCTTTCATGTTATCTGGAGTTTCGGTTCTCGTGATACGATTCCATCTTTCGGAAGAATTGATATAAAGAAGATCAATATCACCTTTTTTAAGGGCTTCATAAGCTATCTCATCATTTGTTATAACACGGTAAGTTATTGAATCAAATCTGTTGTTCCCGTTTGCTTTGTCTATCTCTGCTCTCCAGTACTGCGGATTCCGTTTCATAGAAATGAATCTTCCCTGTTCAACCCTGTCGATCATATAAGGGCCGCTCCCCCCGGGAAGATCGAAGTTAAAGTCTTTGTTAAAATCCCGATCCTTAAAATATTTTTCAGGCAGGATTCTCAAATCCATAAGATTAATCATAATCATCCATTCCGGTCGTCTTGCATTAAATCTGATTGTTTGCGTGTCTATCAATTCTACGCTCTCGACAGACTCCTCAAATGAGACGCGGAACATACCGGTCATATTATCGGGGTTCATGATTGTATTATAGGTAAAAAAAACATCATTTGCTGTAATCTGTGTACCGTCAGGCCATTTCGCATCCGGATTTATCTTAAAAGTATAACTTAAATGATCCTCGCTTATGGTAAGTGATTCTGCAATGCATGGCACCGGTTCATAGGTGTTATCGTCAAATCTATATAGAGGTTCATATGTTTTGTTAAATATATATGAGGATAGGGTTGTTGCTTCAATGTAATAGTTGACTGAAGAGGGCATGTCGGGAATACTGAGTACAACCCGGTTACCTCTTGCAAGATTGGCGTAATCCGGCCCCGAACAGTTTAAAAGTATAATCATGAAAGCTGATAATAAAAAATATGTTTTTTTAATTGGCATTATTAACCCCTTATCTGTACTAATAATGATTATTAATAGCAAATAATTAACAAAAATACTATTAAAAAATATTTTTTTATGATAATATTTTTTTGTATATTATCTTGTTTAACAGGGATAGGTATAATGAATAAACCGGCAACTATTGTAAGTTGGCTATCAGATTCCGTAGAGGTGCGAAGTTCGGGTATCAGCGGTAAAGGGATATTTGCTCTAAAGCCGATAGTCAAGGATGAGCGGATTGCTATTTTCGGCGGAAGTATCATTACGGCAGAAGAGGTTTTTAAAATGCCGGCTGAATTTCAAATCTATCCGCTTCAGATAGAAGAGAGGTTTTTTATTTACATGAGGGAACCGGTCGAGCCTGAGGCAACAGATTTCATAAATCATTCATGTAAGCCGAACGCCGGTCTTAACGGGCAGATATTCCTTGTTGCAATGAGAAACATTGATGCCGGTGAAGAAGTTGCATTTGATTATTGCATGTCATTATCAGAGTTTGAGGATCAGAGGTATTCTTTTACTATGTTGTGCAGCTGCGGTTGTGTCGGATGCAGGGGTGAAGTAACTCAGAAAGACTGGCAGAAACCGGAGCTTCAAAAGAGATACAGAGGTTATTTTTCCGAATATATAGAACAAAAAATTAAACGGTTAACCGGCAACGCATTATCATAATAATTTAAATAAGGCCGAAACTTATTGAGATTACGGAGCGAATATGAAAATCAGGATTATCAAGACAATCGTAAGTATCATTCTTGCGGTAATTTTAGCGGTTGTTTGTTTTCAGAATTTAAAGGTGTTTTTTCAAAATCCATTCAGCAAAGCATTTTATTTTGATTATCCCTCTTTTGTTACAACGGACACAGGTCTTAATAAATATGTTATTGACAGATCCAAGAGAAGGGTTTTTAAGTTAAATAACGAAGGGCAGATAGAGTTTGTTCTAAACGGCGGCAGTAAAGAACAGGGGAGCTTTTTCTATGCGGTTGAACTGGCGGTTGATCCTGCCGGTAATTTGTTTATTTTGAACAGCGTGCTTGACCGTAACGGGTTTTTTATGGAACGGGAAGAGATACTAAAGTATGACAGCAAGGGCAAATTCATAGGAATTATCTATTCAATTAATTACGGGGAAGAGGATCATAATCCCGCCATTGTTCAACGGGGGCAGATACAAACACTGCGTTATTCAAATAACGGGCTCAGTTGGCTTCTAATTGACGGAACCGGTATAAAAGTTTTTAAGTATTTATCAGAAGGAACTACTGTACAGGAAAATCCTGCACTTTATATGACGGATGCTAATCTTATTGTTGCTTATGCAAGGGTCTTAGAAACCGGAGCTGTTGTTTATACCCATAAAAACGGATCTGTGTTACTTCAGGGATCTGAAGGTGATCCGGTTGTGCTTTATGACGGCAACACCAATATTAGTGAAAGCGGGTTCTCAATACCTTGGTCTGTCGATGCTTTATCGCCGGATAGTATTTACTTTGGAGACCTTGGAAGAAGGGAGATTGTAAACATTATCAACGGACAGGAAAAAGTTGTTCTTTCAGATGAAAGGTTGATTTCTGCAGGTTATGAAGGCGAATCATTGATCTATTACAATCTTAATTGTAGTAATGGGGTTATATCCGCTTGTAACGATCTGTATATTGCCGGACTTGATGAAGAAGGTAATGTACTTTATTATATAGGCGAGGCAAGTCTTAAGGTGTCAACGGTTGTTTTCAGGTTTGTTTTGTGGTTTTGTGCTTTAAGCGCTGTCGGACTTATCATATATGCTTTGAGAATGGTCTATGTTCATATAATGAAAAAAAAACTTACCGGAATTATAGTAAGGGTTTCCGGAATAATTATGATAATTGCTATTTCGGCAGTATTGGTTTCCTCTATGATAATTGAGAACTTCTCACAAAGGTATCAAAAAGAGGTGCTTAATAAGATTGCAACTCTATGCCAGCTGATTCCTAAGGTTGTGGATCCTGAAATAATCGACAATCTTGATAATCAGTCGGATTTTATGTCTGAAGGTTACAAATCAACAAGAACCAAACTTTTTGAAGCACTAAACTATAACCGTGATGAATGGAATAACAGTTTTTACTTTGTTTTATATAAGATTATTGACGGTAATCTCTACGGTTTGATGTATCTGAACGGTCAGATAGGTATGTTCTTTCCGTTTTCATATCTTCAGGACGGTTATGAGTCATATAGCCGCGCTTATAGCGGCGAGATAGCAACTGAGTTCTCTTCTGACAGTTTCGGCAGTTGGCTCTATGGTGTCGGACCAATCAAAAACAGTGACGGTGAGGTGATCGCACTTGTTGAGATAGGTACAGATCTTTACAGTTTTAATCAGGAAAACAAACGGCTGATAAGCTCTATTGTTCTTGATGTTATAACTATGCTAGTAATTGTAGTTTTATTGATGATCGAGCTTACATTTCTATCAGATGTTGTTAAGAGAAGGGAAAATTATCTTTCTGCCGCCGTTGGGGAAAAACCTAACTACTCAGACATACTTCTTGTCAGACCTTACGCTTTTATTCTGTTTACGGCAATCTCCATTTCAGTTGTATTTGTTCCGCTTTTAATGAAGCAATTATATGTTCCGATTGCAGGTTTTAATGAGAATCTTCTTTTTGCTCTTCCTATCTCTGCGGAGATGTTTTTCTTCGGGTTGGCGACACTTCTTGCGGGTTATTTAGTAAACAAAACGGGTTGGCGCCGCCTTGCAAATATCGGTGTCGGTTTGATCGCTTTGGGGCTATTGTTTTCCGGTCTCGTTAAAGATCAGTTTTTATTTGTGCTGGCAAGGTCTCTTACTGGATTCGGAAGCGGTTTAGTTCTGCTTTCTTTAAGGAGTTTTATTAACTCAGAGAATAGAAGTGAGCTTAGAAGTGCGGGTTTCTCCCATTTCTATTCAGGTACTGTTGTAGGTCTTAATATCGGGGCTGTTTTCGGCGGTGTTCTTGCAGACAAGATCGGATATTCAAATGTTTTTTTTGTCGGACTCGGATTCCTTGCATTAGCTGTTTTTTATTCATGGCGCTTTATGGGATCTGAGATAATTATAGAAAAAAGGGGATCTGTTTTACGGGATAATGACGGTAAGCAGTATTCTGTATTTAAATTCCTTGCAAACCCTAAGGTTATTTTTTACTTTCTCCTGATTATAACTCCTACTTATGTGGCTAGTACATTTCTGGGGTATTATTTTCCTCTATTTGCAGAAAGTATCGGTATATCCAATGCAAATATCGGTCGTCTTTTTATATTGAACGGTCTTTTTATTATCTATCTCGGACCTGTATTAAGTGTTTTTCTTGAAAAGTACCTTGGTGTTACGGTCTCGCTTGCCGCATCTTCAATTCTCTGGGGCGGCGCAATAATACTTTTTGCGCTTACAGGAAACATACCCGGCATAGTTATAACCCTGATAATAATGGGTATAAGTGAAGGTTTCGGAGTTACTGCTCAGAATGATTATTTTCTCGCTATGAAGGCATCCAAACTTCTCGGGGAGGATAAAGCTATAAGTTATTATGAGCTGATCGGTAAATTCTCTGAAACGCTCGGTCCAATATTATTCGGATTGGCTTTACTTCTTGGTTCTATCTTTGGATTACTGGCAATAGGTATCGGTATAGTTGCTTCGTTAGTTGTGTTTATTCTTTTTGCAAAAATGATTAGGGAATAAAGCATGAAAAAAGGTTTACTGTTTACAGCATTAATCGGTATAGTTATTATAATTCTTACACTTATTAATATAAATGGGTTTGGCTTAAGGCCCGTATTACCGTTTAATCAGGGGATTGTCCTTGAGAATCCGCTTTTTGCAGTCAAAGATGATCATGGTGCGGTCTATTCCATCGATCAGTCCAAAAGAAGAATTACCAAGATTAATAAGGATGGCCGGCTTGAATATGAGATAATAGGCGGATTGCGTAATACAGGTAATTTCTTTTATGCCGATGAACTTGCCGTCGATGAAAAGGGTTTTTTATATGTTATAAACTGGGTTCTTGACGAGCGCGGATTCTATGTTGAAAGAGAAGAGATTCTTAGGTATAAACCGGACGGCGAATTTGATAAGGTTATTTTTTCTAAAACCTATGAGGACAAAGATAAAAATGCAGAGATAGTACAACGGGGGCGGTTCTCTTCTGTAAAAGCGTCAAACGGGAAAATTGATTTTATCGTAACGGATAGTATCGGGTTTAATCTGGTTACAGTTTTAACCGAAAAGGATTCAATAGAAAGACGGCTTATAAAGAGTGTTAAGAATGCAGACCTTCTTGTTTCATGTGTGTGGTTCGATGGTGCGGGCAATCTTGTCTATGTTACTAAAAGAGGGATGATTATAAAGAGCAGTTTCGGAAGTGATGATCTCAATGATACCATTGTTTATAATGCGGACTTATATTCTGAAGACAGGCAATTATCGGTTCCGTGGGCTGTTGTATCTGATAGTAACGGCGGGGTATATTTCACCGATCTGGTTAAAAGAGGGGTTTATTTTATTGATGAAAGCGGCGTCAGACCTATATTGAATAGGGAGATTATCGAAGAGTCCGGCATATCTTCTCTTGAATACACATATTACAGTCTGTCAATTTCCGATAGCGGAGAACTTATAGCTTGTAACGAAGACTTTGTTGTTTCTTTTAATAATAATGGAACACTAACCGGACAGATTGACAGTGCATACTATAAGACGGCTAAGGTATTATACAATGTTTTTGTGTGGATAGTATTTATTGTCAATATCATTCTCATCCCTGTATTTTTTAGGTTTTTTTATGTTTATGCTATGAAGAAGCGACTTTCTATAGTTATTAAACAGCTTTTAATATTTACACCGCTGCTTCTTTCTTCTATAACTATCATCTCTATTACGATTATTAATAATTTTACTGCAAGATATACAGCCGAATCACTTAATAAAATTGCCGCTATGGTTCAGATGATCCCGCGAACCATTGATGCTGAATTAATTAAAAGCGTAACAAGGCAATCAGATTTTATGTCGAATAATTATATGGAATTAAGAGAGCAGCTAAAGAGATCATTGAATTATAACAAAGATGAGTGGAATAACAGTTATTATTTTGTTGTTTACCGCGTAATTGACGGGGTTTTGTATGGTTTTATGTATCTTAACGGCGAGATAGGTATATATTATCCATTTTCGAACTTTGCCGATATTGACAGTGCATACCGAAAGGCCTATGATGGTGAGATCGCTATTGAGTCTATTTCAGACAGTACGGGGTCGTGGCTTTACGGTGTTGGCCCGATCAGGGATGCGAATAATGATATTATCGCTGTTCTTGAGATTGGAACAGACCTTTATAGTCTAAATCAAGGGAATAAAGAGCTTCTTGCCCGTATGATAAGAATAATAATTGTTATAAGTATAGTTTTTATTTTGTTGTTTATACTGGTTACACTCTTTCTACTCAAGTCAATACGGATCCTTCGGGATGGTGTCAAGAGTATAGCCACCGGTAAATGGGATACAAAAGTTAAGGTTTCTAATCAGAATGATGAGGTTGCAGATCTTTCAAATGGTTTTAATACAATGTCAAGTTATATACTTAACTATGTCAATCAGATTGTTGAATTAAATGAGGGCTATAAAAAGTTTGTTCCGGAACAGTTTATTAACTACCTCGATAAAAAAAGCGTAACCGATCTCATTCTCGGTGATCAAGTTCAAAAAGAGATGACTATACTGTTTTCGGATATCAGATCATTCACAACAATGTCAGAAAAAATGACTCCTAAAGAAAACTTTGACTTCCTTATAGAGTATCTTAGTAAAGTTGGCCCATCAGTCAGGAATTATAATGGTTTTATTGATAAATACATCGGTGATGCGATAATGGCTCTATATCCTCATTGTCCGGATGATGGGCTCAAGTCATCACTTGAGATATTGAACAGACTCTATGATTTTAATATGCACAGAACAGAAAACGGTCTTGAGCCGATCAGGGTTGGTATGGGACTTCATACAGGGAAACTTATGCTTGGTATTCTCGGCGAACAGGAGCGGATGGCGGGTACGGTCATTTCTGATGCCGTAAATCTCGCATCAAGACTTGAAGGGCTTACAAAACATTATGGTGCATCAATTATTATTAGTGAGACAACTTTTGCAGGTCTTAAAACCCCTGACCTATATTCTTACAGGAACCTTGGTAATATCAAAGTTAAGGGTAAAAGCGGTTCAATAAATATTTTTGAGATTCTCGATGGTCTTACAAGTGATACAAAAGAAAAAAAGATTATTTCAAAGAAGAATTTTGAGGATGGAATCTTATTTTATAAAAATGGTGATCTAAAAGGTGCATTGGAGAGATTTAGTATGGTTTTAAAGGATAATCCGGATGATAAAGCCGCTTATCTGTATTACATCAGTTGTAAAACATACCTTGCAAAAGGATTGCCTGTAGGGTTTGACGGCACAATAGCGATGAGTACGAAATAGTTAACGGAGGGGATATTTTTAGTTTCAACAATAAAAAACTCAATTTATTACTATACCTCGGCAAAATTCGGCCAAAATCAGATCCTGATTTAGCATTGAGACTTGTCAAGCGACTTGCTAAAACTAAACACAACATTTGTTGTATTGTACTGATGGAAGGTGATCCTATAATTGGTGAGCTTGGAGAGTTCGGATATAGAATAGAGATTTTACCGAGTGTTCTTAATCAAAGTATATCGGCTATCAAGAAGGCACTCAATGAACCGGCAGTTTATCAGGATATAAAGAAGTGGGTAGAGATCCTTTTTTCAATGGAGCTTGATCTGGGGGTAACTATATGGGGGCGGTGGGTTCCTCCTGTTTTCTTTAATGTTCCCCGTTTTGGTTTTATTAACTATCATCCGGCACCTTTGCCGGAGTTGCGCGGTATGGAGCCGGATACATTCGCTATACTTCAGGGGCGTAAAAGAATATCCGGAACTGTTCACATTGTTGATGAGGAATTTGATTGCGGTGATATTGTGAGAAGATCAAAGAATATAAGGATCAAGAAAACCGATACGCCGGTTTCTGTTCTAAAGTCCGTAGATGAGGTCGGTATAGATGCGGTTATTAAGGCAATCAGCGATATTTCAAAAGGCAGAATCAAGAAAAAAATTCAAAGAATTAACGATTCGTCTATGGCAACATTGATGATGGCAAGGAAATTCTCAATTTTAGATTGGGACAAAGATAATATAGATATGATTGACAGAAAGTACAGGGCGTTTTTTGGTCAGGATATATCAATAAGACTGAAAGTCCCGATAAATGGAAAGGTTTTTGCTGTTGAATTGATTGATTATTACAAAGGTCATTTCAAAGGAAAAAATGGTGAGGTTATAGGTTATTATCGCGGTGCTGATCAATTTAAGGATGCGCCGATAATTAAGTGTATCGACGGCGTAGTAGTTATTAAGGCCGGCGATGAGATAGAGGACCCGTTGAACGACACCGCTCATCCGTCGAAGGTAATCGCTGCCGTTAAGAGAAAGCATGATACTCAATTAAATGAACTTCTTTTTTCAATAAAAAATAACAAATAGTAAGGATGTCTGTGTGTTTATATCTATCAGAAAAATACTTATTCTGATTGTTTTTTCTTTTATTTTACAGAGTAATTTAGTGTTTTCTGATGACACAACAAATGACAGTCTGCAAAACAGTCTTGATCTTCGATTGTCAGAGAATAACTATTTTTTTTATATTAATAATATTATTACGATTTCAATAAATGACGATCTTGAACTTCTCTACAACAGACCGTCAGACAGATGGTATCCGCGTAATGATCTATTGATATCATCATATTATACTATACCTGTAAACCGTAATTTTGGATTAGGGCCGTCGCTATTTTCTCAGGTTTTATTGTATCTTTCGAACGATGAAGATGCGAAAGACTACTCAACTCTGGTTAATTTTGAAGCTGTTATACTTTGCGGAATATCATTTGTGTTTACTCCATATATTCCTGTTATAAATAAACCTGCGTTTTTTTTGTTTATAGATTTCGGTCCTGCGGCTGTTTTTAACAACAACCGGTTTGCTAATGAGGATTTTACTGCGATGATCGGGGGTTACACAAGCCAAACAATTGTATTGCCCCTTTTCCCGATATATCTTTTTGTGATCGATATGAATCTTGTTTCAATATTAAGAAGTGTGACACCTGCCGGTCCGATGCCGGGTTTGCGGATCAGGAATCAATTCTTATTAAAATTCGGCTTTATGAACTTCATAGACAATCGTATCCGGGTAGGACTGATTTGCAGAAATACATTTAGTTTCATTCTTACGGGTAATCCTTTAGAAAACGATTTAAAAAATCAATATACTTATAACAGGCTGGCACTAATGATCTATTGGGACGGTTTTAAAGGTTTGCAGCTTGAAACCGGTTACGGCTTTGAATATTATACTTACGCAAATGAATCTTCATATCATACAGCTCATAAGTTTATAAATACATTGAAGTTCAGCCGAAACGGATTTGAGGTGTCATTTAAGCATTCCTTGAATTTCTGGTCATCAGGTATTCAAGACGGTCAGCCGGTTAATGAGTTTGAGTTGGGTGTCGGTTACAAGATCGAACGGTTTTAAAGCATAAAAGGAGCCGGATTTGAACAGATTACTACTAATTTTGTTGTTGTTTACTACCAGCCTTCACTCATAGGTATTCAATATCAATATTACCGGATATTCTTTTGGGAATGAAACAGATATTATTAACAAATATGCACAAAGTCTTGCTGATGGAAATGGTTATAACGCATTTTACTTTGATACCGGGAATATTTTAGGGCGTTCTAAACTCGCTGCCTATACGGAGGGGCAGTTGCCTGTTGATCTTATGAACGCGCTCGGATATTCAGGGGTTTGTGTGGGTAATCAGGAATTCGGCTATGGTATAGAAAGGCTCGGACATTTAATTGATCAAAGTTATTTTAGTTTTATCTCATCAAATATTAAGGCAGAAGGTATTCAATTTGAAGGTTATAAGATTGTTGAGTATAACGGTGTAAAGGTCGGAGTTTTTTCTGTAAGTGAGTTTGAAGGCCGTATAACTGAACCCCATATCGAAGAGCCGGCTATTTTATCTGCAAAAACAACAGTGTCAATTCTTAAGGAAAGCGGTTGTTCAATAATAATCTGTCTGGCAAGACTTGATGTTGACAAAGCTCTCGCGCTCTTAGAAAATGTAAAAGAGATCAATTACATATTTGCGGGGGGTAATTCTGCGGTTGCAAGTTACAACACAATTGATAACAGGGGGCTTTATATTGCGCGCCCCGATAGTTACCTGAATCTTAGGGTTGAGATCGGGATACTTGATATGGACGGGGTGCCGTGCGTGAGAACAGAAATTGTAAGGTATCCGGTTGAAATAAATTTAAATATGAATCAACAGTCCGTGAGTTTAGTTAATAGATTAACTCAGGTGAGAAGAATTATTTCAGATGTAAATCTACGCTATAATTCCGAAAAATCAGAAGAGATAGGAACTACTGACGGAAAGATAAGGATTGTTGATCTTGTATTGAAAGTTATACGGGAGAAATACAATGTTGAAGCCGCATTTATTAACACAGGTGCGATTGAGAATCAGATTTTAAGTGAGGTTATAACTGAGGACAACTTATTTGAGCTTTTAAAATATGATAGTGAGATTATCACACTTCAGATAAGCGGTTCAAGGCTGAAGTCGGTTATTAGAGCAGGCATAGCCCGTGAATCTCTTGGAGAAAAGACAATCTTTTATTCCGGTGTCAGACCGGATATGACGATAAACGGAAGAGATATTGTTGATTCTGAGATATATCTGATTGCCGTAAATGATTTTCTTTTAAAAGGAGGAGACGGTTTTACACAGTTTATAGAAGCGCGCCGTCTTGATTTTGTATTTCCGGTTTATTTACTGAGAGATGAGGTGACTAAATATATTCAAAGGGAAGACCGGATCAATTCTGCCGATATTATTGCAATTAATCCTGCGTTGTACTGGAAATATATGGTGGATCTTGGTTTTAGATATGACGGTAGTGTCGGGTATAACTATGAGTTTTATCCGTCCAATAAAAAATTTAGCGGTTTTGTGCCTCAGCATTCTTTAAAAATATCAGCAAATCTTTATTCGGAATGGAAAAACAGCTATCATTTACTAAGTATCCGGTTAAAGGTTTTTTATGAGCTTTTGTGGAAAATTGATCCTATAGACGGCGGAGTGGTTTTTGATTATAATAATGATAAATTATCGATGAGTATCTCCTACGAGTATTTTTTTAGGTATTGTTCCCCTTATGTAAGATTTGCAATAGAGAATCTAAAATTTTATTTTGTAGATGACATTACACATGGAGACACAAAATTATTTTTAAAACTGATGCCCGAATCCGGGGTCAGACACCATCTTCCGTTTGGGTTTTTTATTGGAGAGAGTGTAGTCTTTGATATTTTTCCTTTAAATGTCGATCAACCCGGTAATATTGGCGGTAAAATACAGGCATTTCTCCCAATAGATTACCGCGGAATAGTTGTTTTTAACACATATCTTAATTTCTATTTTCTTGCTGTTTTATCTCAACAGAAGGATTCCCGATTTAATTTTGCTTTTGAGATTTTGAGTGTTTTAAAGTTAAAAATATTTGAATATTTATGGACAGACTTTGATTTTGTTTTTTATATAGATACTCTTCAACAAAAGCCCTCTTTTGCGATTAACATCGGACTCGGTTTAAATTTTATAGAGGGCAGTATTAAGTAATTAAAATTGAAATTCCGATAATAAACTTTATATGATCAACCCTTGATAATAATTAAATATTATAATATATTATTGTATATCATAAAGTAATTATCGGGGTGTTATGGGGGATAGTGAGAGCAAAGTGGCTATAGATATATTGAATTCAATTAATAAAATAAAAAATTCAGGAAAAACACCAGAAGAAATCAACTCATTACTGAATGATGCCGGTATAGAACTCGTTGGATTATACACCGAGAACGCAAGTCAAAAGGATAAACTTGTTGAGAGTAACACAAGAAGGGTGATTACTGAGTTTATGATTCAGCACCTTAACGAGATCGAGCGTGAGATAATTAATAATACTAAGATTAAAACAAAGATATACCAGAAGATTAACAGTTTAATAACCCACTACATATCGACGAATTATTTCCGTAAAATTTATGTTGTAACAATGGTTGATGATTTTATTGAGTCAATATTCGGGGATGAATACACATTGTCAAAATATATATTTGACAGGTATTCAAAGTATCTTCGAGATGACAATTATGATGAGCTTGTAAAATACTCTGCGATATATGGCCATGTAATAGATAATGCAGATGTTCATGATTTAAAGATTGGCTATCGGAAGGCGATTGTCGAAGGTAATTCGGCAAGTGACATTATTACCGATATTTGGACTAAACTCCTTGCTATTATGGGTAAAGATCTCTGTGAGAAAATTTACAACAACCTTTCTACATTTAATTTTAACAAACTCAACCATAATAAAAAATTTTTAAAACCTGTTATCGAAAAGATCCTTTTAAAGAAGGATATGATTAATGAAGAATTTTGCAGGGTTAAGCAAGCGGGGGTAGAATACTACGGAGCCCCGATATTTACCCTTGGGGCGGCAAATATATCTGATTTTGATAGTTATTTAGAAAAAATACGAACTGCCGGCTATGTTGATGAAGCAAATATACTGTCGGCTTATATGGTTAATAATATATTGCTTTTGACAGATGATGTTATTGAGATGAAATTCAGAAGTTTGAATGAAGAGCTTTATAATGAGCTGATCAACCTCAATAGTCGTAAATACAGAAGTATTTGTTTGGGGTTTATTATACTTACAGATCCGACCGAGAACATTTTTGATAGTGACGGTACACTTAATTTTATAGTCCGTAATCTCCTTAAATCAATTTTTAAAATGAGTGAGGTTGTTTTGATTGGCGACTTTGAGTTTCAGGAATTCCAAAAAGAGATATTGATAACCCTCCAACAGATATCAAGACTCAGAGATATTGAAACCTCCGCACATCAGGAAAGGGTAACGATATATACTAAGGTGCTTGCTGAGGCGTTGTTGAACAAAAAAGAATCAGGGGAACTAAATAAACTTATACTTACAAACGGATTGTCTGAAGCGACAGACTATCATATTGTTGATAAAGAATATGTTCGGGACTTAATTTATAGTGCATCTCTTCATGATCTGGGCAAAGTTGGAATCTCTGATGATGTTTTAAAGAAGCCGGATAAATTGACAAAAGATGAGTATGTTTACATGCAGTCTCATACCGATCTCGGTTTCCAAAAACTAAGCAGTGTTACAAGAATGTCTAAGAACAAAACATTTCTTGTTTTAGCCGCCGCGCTTGCCGGTAATCACCACGAGAAATGGAACGGCCATGGTTACCCTTATGGTAAAAAGGAATTTGAGATTCCGCTTTCAGCAAGAATCCTTGCAATAGCTGATGTTTATGATGCGTTAAGGATAAGGCGTCCATATAAGAAGCCATTTGACCATTATCAGGCAATAAATATCATTCTCCATGAGAAATCGCGCCATTTTGATCCGGTTCTAGTTGATATTTTCTATGAATACAATAAAAAATTTGACGAATCATTTCAATCTGTTCAGGAAAATAAAATAATTTAAGAGGCTCTTACAAAAATCAATATTTTTGAATAATTTTTAATTGGATTAATAATGAAGAAACCATTTATTAGAAAAATAATTATTTCTTTGATCTCTTTTATTGCTTTAACAGCTTTAGTTCTGACAATCGGCACTTATTATATATATAAACATCTGCCTTCAATACTTGCCGACAGGTTTGACAGATATATTTATTATAGTGAATTAAAAATTGATCTTATAAAAGCCCGCATCACCGTAAAAGACCTCCGATTCGGTTTGAAAGAAGACGATGTTTTTCTGACAGCTGATAGTATAGATGGCTCATTTGACATACTTGCGCTTATTCAAAAAAGAGAGTTAAGGGTTTTGTCGTTCAGTTGTACCAATCCTTCATTGAGGGTTACTGAAACAGAGACGGGTAGTTTTGTACTGCCGGAGTTTTTTAAAACTCAAGTATCATCGGGAAGTTTTAATTCTTTAATAAAGAATTTTTTCGTAGAAGACATTAATCTCACGGGCGGAAGGGTTTTTTCCGATAAAGGTCTCGATATTATAGATAATCTATCTCTAACTATCCCCGGGGTTTATAGCGGCAATCTTGAAGTTGCTCCAAAGATATCCGGGTCATTACTTGGAAATTCATTTGAGATAGACGGGAGAACAACAGCAGATGATGATGGTTTTTCTATTAATTTCCTTGTAGATCTAAGCAGATTCAGGTTACTCGATATATATAGACTTTTTAATCTTAATTTCAGATATAGAATCACAGCCGGTACAGTATCAGGTAATTTATCAATAAACTATAAGACACGCAAGAATTATTCAAACTGGATTATTAGCGGTGATTTGCGGCTATCCAATCTCGGTATATTTGACGGGAATAAGAATAGTGTGCTTGCAAGAGAACTCAATGCAAGGGTTGATAATTTATCTGTTAATATTAAAGAGCGGGATATCAATATCGGCAATATTATAATTAATAGCGGCACTTTGTTTTATGAATATCAAGAGGCAACTCAGCAAAATCTTTATACAGGCTATGGATATGGAGTTAGTGACATTTCAATAAACAACCTATGGCTTAACTTCAAAGATAGTATTAGCGGATATAGCACTATAATAGTAATCAAGGATTCAAGCGTGTCAGGTTTCAACTTTCCTGATAGTAGCGAGCTCAAATTCAGTATTGACTGCCGCTCTGATAATATAGACAGGTTAGTGTTAGAAGGGGTTTATGATAAAAACAGAAAATATCTTGAGTTAAAGAGTCTAAATATTGACAGATGTAATACTGATGGATTTATTATGTTACAAGATCGTTTTCCTGTGATAAACAGAGGAGTCATTTCTTTGACTGACGGTGCTCTGACGATAACAGATGATGAATATCTGTTTGGGGGTAGATTACGATGTAATGATTTGGAGTTTAAAACCTCAAGTAGTCCGGCAATAATAAAGACAATCGAAGCGGATATAAGATCACTTGAAAATAACGGTATCAATATCGGATCTATGATGATTGATAGTTTCCGTACAGGCGATAATGCAGCCGAAGGTTTAAGTTTTGAACTCCCTATTTCTCAGAATGGTTATAGTTTCGGGTTTATCTTTAGTGATATCAAGAAAGAGATCATTATAGACCAGATGCTTGTGATTACTGATGTAAGCTCAAAAAATGTAACTGGAGGAAATGTATTTAATTTTACATGTAATTCTATAGAAGCAGATATAAAGGGGAGCATATCATTAATGAACGGGCTCAAATTAAACCTTATCACTGATATTTCTCTCTATCAGCCGATTTTACGGGTTAATGATGAAATGGTATTTCGGTCAGAAGGTATAAGTGCTTCTGTTAAAAGACTTAATATGTTTCCGGTTGATGTTTTTATTGATAATTTGACTGTTACAACCCCCTTATTAAACAGTTCTATCAAAAGTGATAATCGATTTGTTGTTTGCGGTTTCCTTGAGCCGTTTAATAACGAGGCCCGTTTGCCCTCGATTGACAACAAGATAACTGTTAACGAAGTGGTTTTTTCGGATGGTATTATAAATATTACAGACCGGTCTATGGTACCTCAAGCAGTTTACACTATTGAGCGCATCAGCGGAAACATTAGGAATTTACCGTCAGAGGTTAACAGTAACGGCACCATCAGTCTCAATGGTGTATTTGAGGGGGTTTCAACGGTCAATTTGTCAGGTAATATAAGACCCGGCAATAGTAAAATCGATATTCAAATAAAGGATCTTATTGCCGTTGAATTGAACAGATATATTCAGAAATATACAGGCAATAGGATTACAGGCGGTAGCTGTGATATTTCAAGTGTTGCCGATATTTCAAACGGCGGATTTAGTGTAAACTCGGCGATAACTCTAAAAGATTTATCAGCAGTCAGGGTTACGGGGAACATTAATCTTGATCAATTATTACGAAATGTTCGGGACCCAAGGGGGTTTATAAGGTTGGATATCGATGTTAACGGCACTAACGGCGGCGTGTCTGTTGACTATAAGAAATCGTTTTTTGATCTTTTTGTGAATGCTTTGAGTAATACAACAGGGGTTAGTGCGGGTAATGCCGGATATACCAAGAAAAACTTTTATGATATGATTATTTTTCCTGCCGGTTCAGATAAATTACTAAATACAGACGGGATATTTTCATCGAGGGTGCTTTCTGAATTTGATTCTCAGGATTCCTTGATTATAATAGAGTCATATTTTGATCAGGCAATCGATATGGCCGGCCTTAAAGACTCGGTATTTAATGAGTTATATGGCCGATATTCTGTTGCAGTGACAGATGAGCGGAGCAGATTACTCGATATATACAGGCACCTTAATTTGGATTTTGATTACAGTCAATTAGATAACAATCAATTAAGATTGAGGATTGTTAACAATATAACGCCGGACCATTCTGATGTAGCATCATTTGTAAACAGGCGATCTGCTTTTATTAAAGAGATAATTATTGAGTTTTTTAGCATAAATGAAAATAGAATTATTATAAGAACAGATCATGATATATATAGAAACATTAACCTTAGTAACATTTCACATAATCTTTGTATTGTCACGCCGGCAGAAAAAAAATAGGGATTGGTCAGATCCCTATTTTTAATTAAAAATTGCGTTTTTACTTATTACTACTACGATAGTAAATATAACACTAATATTTAATTTCGTCAATAGATAGATAATAATTAATTAAAAAATATAAAATTAGATTTAATATATTGATAAAAATTAGTTATTTTGTTATTAATATTGTGTATTGTAAGGTATTAATCTTAATATGAGGAACCATGAGTATTACACAGAAAGCAATTATAAACAATGTTAGAGGTATTCACGCAAGACCTTCTGCAGAGATTGCAAAAGAGGCAGGAAAGTACAAGTCGTCTGTTACTATCAATAACGGAACAGCAAAAGCTAATGCAAGAGATGTTCTTCAGTTGATAATTCTTGAATTGTTCAAGGGAACTGAGGTTGAGATCACTGCTGATGGACCGGATGAGAATGAAGCTATTGCCGGCGTTAAAATGATGGTAGAAAAAAGTTACGATTTTGATTAATAATCACTAAAGTATTTTTGAATTATTCCGAAGCTTTAATATGGATTATATTAGAGCTTTTATTATATTAGTTGCATTTTCTTTTTCTAATCTTTTATATTCTCAAACACTACTTCAATTTAAATATACACCTGACTCAAGGCAAAGCATAGAATGTGATATTGAGGGGCAGATATTTGTTAACTCTGTTTATCAGACCGATTATACTCAAGAGTATAGAACGGTAAGAAATTATGGTGCTTTAAGCGGTAATTTCTGTAATATTCAAGATACTAATTATATTTACAGTACAAATTCAATCTATCAAAATGATGTCCGTAGAATAGTTGATAACTATTCAATAGATTATAAAAAAGACAATAATGGTGTTTTGGTCATACGAAACAATATGCTATTGCCTACACTACGGAATATTCCATTTCTACCTTCAAATCCGGTCAATGTTGGAGATTCATGGACTGCTAACGGGTTTGAGGTGCAGGACTTTTTTAATGAAAAAAACCCTTCGGTTTATCCGATTACAGTTACCCATAAATTGGTTCGAGTATTTGAACATGAGGGTATAGAAGTAGCTCAGATAGACTACCAATTTGAGATTAACATTGTAAATGACGGTAGATTTAATATTGATCGCAGAATTCAGTCAATAATAGGAGTGTCATATACAGCTTGTTTTTTTGATATTGCTAAAGGAACTCGGATACAGGAGAATTACCAAAGACACTATATTATAACCGTAGATGGCAATAAACATGAATTTAAAGACGGTGGAACGAGATTATGGAATGAGATTGAACTGATGAACAAAGAAGATATGATTACCGATATTCAGGAAGATCTTACAAATAATGGTATAGAAGATACCACGGTTAATATTGATGAGAGAGGTGTCAGAATAACACTTGAGAATATATTGTTTGAAGCAGATTCATCATTTCTGAGGGATACCGAAAAAGAGCGTCTCGAAATGATCGCGGAAATTCTAAAGAGATATATGGATCGCGGTGTTATGATAGTCGGACACACAACGGATCTCGGAACCGAACTGGGTAGAACTGCACTTTCATTTGACAGGGCTAAAGCTGTTCTTGATTATCTTTCAGGTCTTAATGCAATAAATACAGACCGCAGCTCATACACCGGAGTCGGGGGAAGAGAGCCGATAGCCGACAACAATACTGAAGAGGGGCGCGCGAGGAATCGGCGAGTTGATATCTTCATCCTCGAAGAATAATGCGGTTTTATAATAAAAGCGGGTTTGATAAAAACCCGCTTTATAATTGGAAGATTATTACTTTTTAATAAATTCCTGAAAGGCATTGTGTATAATATCAAATATTTCTTGAACTTGTGAAACATCAAGACAACTGAAGGCAACTCTAAGGTCAGATTCGCCGAGTGCAATTGTTCCTACACCGTAATTCTCGAGTAAAAAGACTCTGAATTTATCGGAATTCACTTTATTTTTAAGGCGTACACACATAAAATATCCCGAATTAAACGGATAAACATCCCAGCTGGATGAGTATTTTGAGTTATAAACTACCTCACGGCATTTCATTGCTCTTTCTTTCATTATATTAAATTTTTGAACTTTTTCAGCTTTGTAGTCCTCACCTTTAAGTGCTTCTGCAAGTATTGATTGTCCGGGAAGTGAACAGTTGGAAAGCACACTTCTGATACAACCTGCAACTTTGGTTTCAAGGGCAAGATAGCTGTCCGCATTCATATTATAATCAGCAAAAGTGATAAAACCAACTCTGAATCCCCATGCATAGAATTCTTTAGTAAAGCCGTCAAGTTTTATTGCCGCTATGTTTTTGTGTATTCCTGCTACTCTTGCGAAAATCGTTTCAGGTAATCCATTGTCATCAAATAACAAACCAAAATATGAATCGTCACTAACAAGTATGATTTTTTTTGTTTCAGCGTGTTTTTTTAATACAGAAACGATTTCATCTGTTTCTTTGAGTGTCGGTGTGTAGCCGGACGGGTTGTTAGGGAAGTTCAAGAGTACCATAACCTTATCTTTTTTGGAAGCGGTTATTACTTGATCAAGTCCCTTTACATTAAATCCTTTTAAGTCATCGTTAAATGTTTGAAATGTTCTGATCTTAGATCCGTTTCTTGTTTCAAGGATTAACGGGTAGTTGTCCCAAAGCATATCGGGTATTATAATATCATCATCTTTTCCTGCAAAAAGATCCCCTACAATAGCAATACCGTGTGTCAAGCCGCTTGTTACAACCGGCATAGATATCGAGGTTTTACCTTTTATTGATGGATTATCAACCAGCATTTTATCACGCCAAACTTCTCTAAGTCCCGGAATTCCGGTAGGTGGGGCGTAATTAAAAATTTTATTCGGGTCAAGATCATCAGAAAAATATTTCTTAATAGAAGGAAGAAACATTGGTCCTTTTCCTTCTTTAGCAATACCGATTGTTGCGTTAAATTTATTTGCTTTGGCATTAGCTTCGGCACCTTGTTTCAAAATTCCTTTAGGCATGTGAATTTCTTTGCCGAATGGTGTTAGGAAGCTGTAAAATACAGGTGAATTTGACTGAATTTTGTCATTTAATTCTTGAGCTATAGGATTCATCAGATACTCCTTAAATGTTATGAATTATTGAGGATACTACAACTTTATTATAATTTAATCAATTGATAATATGTTAATTTTATAATATAATTTCGTTCTAAAGTCTTATCCCAAAAATATTGGTTTGAAATCCTATACTGCTATTAATACGGGAATTTGCACGATTAATAATCTCTTGTTTAATTCTTAATAGTTTAATCTCATAAACCGTTTGAATAGTGTTATACATATATGTGCAGATAATTGCCGTCACAAGATTAATTATTGCAAATATCCCAAGGGCTATACTTAGTGAGATTAACATCATTGTAGCAGTTAAGGCCGGTATAAAGTAAGCTATTGCTGATCCGAGACTAAGTGTTGAACCAAAATAACCCGAATAAACAAAATTAGAAAATACTCCTGCTACAATACTTCCCGAAAAATAGAGAAAAAAAGCGGGATAAGTAATTCCTGCAATAATTGCAAAGGCAGTACGAGGCGGATTATTATACTTAGACATAGCTATTTTATAATCCAAAACCAGATCGTGAGGTATTAGGTTGTTATATGGTTCAAAAAGATTGTCGGTTACCGTCAATCTTCTTTTGTGTTTAGTATTGATGCCGGTTGTTGTGTCAGTTGATTGGAGAGTGAAAAAACCTTGAGAGTTGCCGTTTATATCAAAAAACAGAAATCTCTGTGTAAAGTTGTTTAACGGTTCTTCCGGTGTAAAATCGACAATCTGACCAAACATTAATATACCGGAAAATAATAAATAAACAATAAATAAATAGACTTTCTTCATTTTGTTATCCTTTTGTGTATGTTTTTAAATATATTTATCATTAATATTTTAAGTTGGCAATAAAAAAATGCTATCAAAAAACAAAACTATGTTTTAAATAGTTTTACCGTTTCAAATAGTGATTTTATTGATTGATTGTTTTTATCAGTTTCATTATTAATGTTATTTAAGGAATTATTAATCTCTGTTGCTCCTATTGATATCTCATCCATAGCGTTGTTAATCATGCTGGTTGTGTTGTTTAATGTTGTCAACATGCCTGATAGTTCTAGATTTATGGCAGACATAGATATGGAGTTGTTTGAGATGTTATCTGCCATTTTTTCAATATCTTTAATTAGAACATCTGTTTCTTGACTGCTGTTATATTGATCCTCAACACCATCGCTGATTTTGGTAAAAACATCGGAGACATCGCAAGAGAGTTTGTAGATTTGCTCAAAACCTTTGCCTGCTTTGGACATGGAGTCATTTACAAGTTTTATTGAATCCTTCAGATTTTGAAGAGTTGATGTTATTGTACGGCTTTCATTATTAGTGTTTTCCGACAGTTTTCTTATTTCTCCTGCAACAACCGAAAACCCTTTCCCGTATTCGCCGGCATGAGCCGCTTCAATAGAGGCGTTCATCGCAAGAAGATTAGTTTGAGACGCTATTCCTTCAATAACTTTAACTGCATCAATAAGTGCTTCAGAATCTTTTGTTATATTTATAACAAGATCATAAACACTTGTTATGCTCTTTTTACCGTCTTGCGATGCATTCTGCATTGATTCAACAATATCGGTGCTTCCAAGTACTGTTTCTCTTTCACTAGTTATACTTCTTGTAAGTATATCTACTGATTTGGTTACTTTTTTTATTGCATCAAGCTGTTTATTAAGATTAGAATTAAAATCCAATAATTTATCGGAATAGTTATTGAAAATCATAATTGTGTTTTCTGCTATCTCTTTTTGTTGTTTGGTTTGATTACCGGAGTTATTAATGTTTGCCGAAATTTCAGTCATTGATGATGAAGTTTCAATTATATTTACTTGAAAAATCTCAGATGCTTGTCTGAGAGATGATGATTCTTCCTTAATAGTAATAATCATTTCGCGGATTTTTTTTAAAGCAGTATTCAGATATGCGGCTATGATGCCGAGTTCATCTCTATCAGAGTCATCAAGAGTGATTGTAAGATCACCTTCTCCCGAAGCAAGATCGCAAGACAGATGTGTTATTGCTGACACCCTTCGATTGAAGGATCTCATTGTGATAAATGCAACAATCAATGAAAAAATAAGAAAAATAACGCTTATCCCGATTACTGTAATAATTGTTTTAGTCGAATTGTTTTGTAGGATTTTTGTTTTGACAAGAATATCATTATCAATAAAGTCTATATATTCGCCTGTACCCACAACCCAATCAAATGGTTCAAAATACAAAGAAAAACCTCTTTTTGGTAAAGGAATGTCCTGACCGAGTCTTGGGAACCAGTAGTCAGTAAAACCACCGCCGGGGAGTTTTGCGTTTTTGATGATGTTTTGAACGAGATATTGTCCCTTTGCATCCTGAAGATTATAACGGTTTTTACCTTCAACATTTACATTGCCGTAAAGTACAACATTTGTTCCGTCAGAAGTGTCGGCCCAGAAATATAAGCCGTTATTTTCGCCGAATCGCAGATCTCTTAATAGAGTTGTCCCTCTGAGTTTTGCTTCGGCAAGCGATATCTCACCATCGATATGCTGTTTGTGAATTCGATTGAGCATGCTTACTGCAACGGCCACATTGTTTTTGATCATATTATCGTAGCTTGTTCTGATTGAGCGGTCTAATTCATCAATGCTTTCGCGGTTTAACTTGATTATATGATAAATATAAAAAGCGTTTGATATTATTAGTGTTGTTAGAATCAGTAAAAATGACATAATTATCTTTGAACGAATTGTTTTTAACATAAAAGACTCCATATTTAAAATAAATAACAAAGATTGATCGTATTCTACAATAATTTAAAATATAATCAATAAGTTTATCTAATATACTTAGAAGATTTAAAAAATATTTTGATAAAATTTGTATTTTATATTGATTTTATACGATTATAATTATATTATACTCTGTAATAATAAAGAGAGCAGTTTGACTTGGAGGATATAATGAAAAGATTAATAGTATTATTTATGGTTTTAACGGGGATGTCTTTATACGGACAACAGCAACAGGATACATTTACTTCGGTAAATTATTCTATAAATAGGATTACTACTACTTTGTATGGCTGGATTATACATTATTCAGTTGGCTCTACAGAAAAAGAGCTGTATCTTCCTACACACTTTTTCTCAAGGGGTGTTGTTGTGAGGGTTAATGCGGATGATACTATTGCACCGCAGATGAATGTTATTCTAAAGAATTTAGAGCCCTTTAAACTAAGATTATATATACCTGTAGATGTTGAAAACAGGCCATATATTAGAAGTCTTACAGTAACCAGTCAGGAGATGATTGATAAATTTAATGTAACCCGTCTGATAATTGACTAATGATTTTTCTGTTTTAGTATGTGATTCTTGGTTTGCCTCTTAATTATTTCGTAGGGATTGGTGGCTTACTTGAAAATAGATGATGGTGGGGAAGAAACAGCCCTCGCAGATGAATTTATTTTTAATAACTATGATCAGCTTGAAAAAAGCGGTTTGTTTAAAAGAATTAGTAATCTTGATGATGAGGTCAAGCTTTATAAAAAGATCGTTCAAGAATCAATAGATATTATCAATTGTGATTCTGTTGAGTCGCTTGCAAGAATGGTATCACAAATCCTTATGGACAAGTTCATCCCTTCATTTATTGGGTTTGTTTCACAAGAGGACCTTGATTCAAATACGGTAAGTACGATTTTTTATAAAAATCTTAAGCCGGCAGATGCAATTATTGAAGTAAAATCAATCGCAAGATACAATGATATTTTTAAAATAACACAAACAGCTATGACATTTGAAGCTTTCAAGTATATAGCTAAAGACCCTGCCCTTATTAATCCTTTTATTCCTGTATCGCCTAAGATTATTGTTCCGATGATGGGGCAGAATGAGCTTTATGGGATGATAATTCTCGGTGACAAAGTTGTATCCGGTGAGTATAACGGAAATGATATAACTTTTATTAACACCATTATAAGTTACACTTCTATCGCTTTACAAAATATAATACATTATAAACGGGCTATTATGGACTTAAAAACTCGTATGTATAACTATTCTTACTTTGTAAAAAGGCTGTTTGAGGAGATATCACGAATCAAAAGGTACAAAAATTGTTGTACGGTAGCGCTGATTGATATTGATAATTTTAGAGATGTAAATAATAAATACGGGCATAAAGCCGGAGATAAGGTTATCAGGTCAGTTGCTTCTATAATAAAAGCTTGTCTTAGAGAGTCTGATATTGCGGCACGGTACGGTGGTGAAGAATTCGGTGTATTACTTGTTCAAACGAGAATCCCCGAAGCTGTTCTGGTTATGGATAGAATACGCAAAAACATAGAAAAAGAACAGTTTGTTTATGAAGATTATATCATGTCAATAACAATCAGTCTTGGTTTGACTTTTATCCATCAGGACGCAGACTCGCTCTATATCGATGAGATTTTAAAGAAAGCCGATAATGCGCTCTATAAGTCAAAAATTGAGGGAAGAAATAGAATAACAATTTTCTAAACATCAAGTCGGGTTATAACTCTATTCCGTAATCGTTATTCTTCCGTCGATCTCTGCTGATATTCCACCCTTTATCTGAATATAGTTGTAAACCGCCTCTCTGTGGTGTAAACTAAGCTCGTTCGCAGTTAAATTCTGTAAAAAACCGTAGCCGTCACCACCCTGCTTTAGCCATGAATTGACTGCAACTTTATATATAGCATTAGTATCGACAGGCTGACCTGCAACTGTAAGTTCTGCTATCTCTTCGGTTGATCGTGAGTACTTGAATCTGATACCGCCGACCTGTAGAAACGGGCCATATCCGATTCTTTTCATTGAGAATTTCAAGGTGTCAATGAGTTGTGATCCGGTCATTTCGAGTATATACATTGTATTATCGTATTTTATTAGATCGTTTAATGAGTCTCTTAGTATTGCTGCACTTCTGAAATTACCAACTCCAATTCCGCCGGCATTCTGAAAAGCAACATCGGCTCCGGTAAGATCAACCATTGCATCGCAAATCAGATTGCCTAATGGGGTTTCACCATCTCTGATACCCTCGTTTGAAAGTTGTCCTTTGCGAAGCCAGCCGACAAATCTTCTTGTAACCATTGATCTTCTGTTAATGGCCTGAGTTATGGATGATGCAACGGTAACATTTTGAGCAATAGGTTCAGCATTCTCCCGATAGTAATTAATGGGGTGTTGTGTCAGTTCAAAACCTGTGATTTGGTTTTGTGATATCATTAAACCTATTTCACCAAGATAAAGCCCGTAACTTGCTGATTGAATTATTCTTGTATCTCCTGACATTATAGGGGTGTCTGATTTTACATTATCATAGCCGTCGATAATTATATTTATCTCCGGGATTTCTTGTGCTAACTGCATTGCGTTTAGTCCGTTTGTTCTTGTAACGCCAATATTGGTAAGAGCGATAATTACTACGGCTCCTTTTGATTTAAGTTGTTCAACAGCGACTTTTGCTGCCTCAAGCGGGTCGGTTATTTCTACCTGCGATCTGGTTCGGGCGCTGATCATTTGTGTTGCTTCTTCAGATATTAATGAAAAAAAACCGATTTTTATACCATTCCACCCGCCTGCCGTATAAACATTTGATAGATCGGCGATAGGCATCTCTTCTGTTTTATCAATAATATTGGCAGAAAGCATATAGTGTTCAACTGTATTGTTGTATTTGCCGAATAATTCCAGTGATATTTGTATATCTGTGTATCCAGTGCCGGCGACATTATAACCGACAGCGTTCATTGCTGTTGATTCAACTTTGCCTTCTAACAGAATAGTGTCTGATGAGCTTCCCAGTTGATTGCCTGTATCGACAACGATAACCCTATTTGGTTTGTCAGTACGCCTTTGCTGGATAATTGTAGCAATTGCAGGAAGTCCACCTTGATTCGGGTTTTCATCAACCGTAAACGGCTGCATTCGCCCCATAAGATTAGATGTAAAAAAAACTGAAAGATCGTAATCTCCTGCAGCACCGAATACAAAACCGGTAAAAAAACAAAAGGTTAAAACAAATAAAAATTTACGCGGCATAATAAACTCCATAATTATTAAGAAACATTTTCCATACAATCTCTAAATTATCGGCATTCAAAAGCTTAGTTTGAAGGATGAAAGTAATAATACTTATCTTTAATAATACAATATATTAAAACTTCAAGCTAAAATAATCAAGTATAATTAAATGATTAATAAATTAAATCTTGTAAAAAAGTAATAATTTATGTATTATATCTCCGATTTATTCTCTTTGGAGTTAGTTTCATGAATAGTGCAAAACCATACCCGATTATCGGGCTTGAAGTTCATATACAATTAAACACAAAAAGTAAAGCATTTTGCAGATGCGAAAACAGGTATGGCGGTAACCCTAACACAAGGGTGTGTCCGGTTTGTCTCGGTATGCCGGGAGCAATGCCTGTTTTAAATATTGAGTTGTTGAAGAGCGGAATACTTGCCGGCCTTGCTTTCAGCTCTGATATAACTTTGCTGACCAAATTTGACAGGAAGAATTATGCATATCCAGACCTTACAAAAGGCTATCAAATCAGCCAATACGATAAACCGCTGTGTGTAGGCGGTAAAGTAAAATTCAAAGACGAAAATAACAATGAAAAATTTGTCGGCATAACCCGTATTCACATGGAAGAGGACGCCGGAAAACTGATACACCTAGAGGATGGCACTGGGAACAGTTATGTTGATTATAACCGTTGTGGTGCGCCTTTACTTGAGATAGTATCAGAGCCGGATTTGAGAAATAGTGATGATGCCGTCAGATATCTTAATGCTTTAAAAGAAATATTTATTTATCTTGGAATCTCCGACTGTAACATGGAAGAGGGAAGTATAAGATGTGATGCAAATATAAGTATGATGATACCGACAGATAGCGGTTCTGAGGTAAATACCCCGATTACAGAAATCAAAAACATGAATTCTTTTAAAAATGTAAAGAAAGCTATCGAATATGAAATAATCAGACAGGTCGATCAATACTCAAAAGAAGGGATTACTAACAACGGCAAGAACAAGATAACCCGCGGTTGGGATGATGTAAATGAGATAACACTTTTTCAAAGAACAAAAGAGGGTGAGTCGGATTACAGATACTTTCCTGAGCCTGATCTGCCTTATTTTACCGTAACAGATGATATGATAAATGAAGCCAAGACCCGCTTGATTGAACTGCCCCTTGAAAGACGGGAAAGAATGCTTAAACAATACTCAATTACCGAGTATGATGTTTTCGGATTAACCGGCAGTATTGAAACAGCAGATTTTTTTGAGGAAGTTGCGAAATACACCAAAAATTACAAAAAAGCTGCAAATATGATATTAACTGAGATCAATGCAATAATCAAACAAAAAGAAACAACAATTGCAGGTCTAAGTATTAATCCTCAGCATCTCGGCCATCTTGCTGATCTTACCGGAGAAGGGATTCTAAGCTCATGGCTTGCAAAACAGGTTTTAGAAAAGATGGTCGCTACCGGCATTGCTCCCGATGTTATAATAAAAGAAGATAATCTTGTTGTATCTGATAATGTTGATGAACTCTCCGGCATAGTTGAAGCTATTTTAAAAGAGAACCCGAAATCAATTACAGACTATAACAACGGCAAGGACAACGCACTTAAATTCCTGATGGGACAAGTGATGAAAATGAGTAAAGGCAAGGCAAATCCGGTAAAAGCAACAGAACTTATTCTTGAAAAAATAAAAGCACAATTATAGCAGAGGTATTTATGAGCAGTAGTAAAAAACTTAACGAAAAACCTGTGTATCTCTCAAGTGTTGATGTAAATAAAATAATTGATATGCTCCCCGAAGCTGTAATTATTCTTAGTGACAAATCCGAGGTTATTACTGCAAACAGGTTCTTATTGGACTATCTCGAATATGAATCACTTGAACAGATAATAAACTTAAAATTTGGTCAATTATTCTCGTGTATTCATACATGCCATAATTCTCATACTTGTGGAACAACTGAGTTTTGTACAAAATGCGGTGCAAATCATTCTATTAAAGCAGCCTTAGAGCTTTTTGAGAATGAACAGGAGTGCCGAATAACCTCAGCAAAGATCGGAAATTATATGGTCTCTTATGACTTTAAGGTATATTCAAAGCCAGTGATGATGAATGATAGAAAAGCGATTTTTTTGTTTCTTAAAGATATAAGTTCAGAAAAGAGGAAAATTGCCCTTGAAAGAATATTTTTTCATGACATAATTAATACCGCTTCAGGCTTAAAAGGGTTCCTTGAGATTGCAATGCGGTCTTCTACACTTGAAGAAACCCGTGAGTATCTTAGACAGTCTTCAACCATTTACAACCACATGATCGATGAAATAATGTCACAAAAACAGCTTGTCGCCGCAGAAGACAATCAACTTATTGTAAGTAAATCGATGATAAATTCCCTTAAACTTATATCTGATGTAATTAAACCGCACATGGCAAGTAAATCAGGGTTAAGGCGGAAGATATCAATTAATTCAAAGGCAGAAAGCATAGATTTTATATCAGATTATTCATTGATCAGAAGAGTACTTGAGAATATAATTAAGAATGCTATCGAAGCTACCGATATCGGAGCAAAAATTGAAATCAATGTATCAAAATCAGAGGATAACAAAATTAAATTCTCTGTTTTCAATGAGGGGTATATACCCAAAGACATACAGCTTCAGATATTTAAGCGGTCTTTTTCTACAAAGGGTGCTGATAGAGGGCTAGGTACTTACAGTATAAAACTTCTGACAGAGAAATACCTTAAAGGGTTAGTTTCATTTATTACCTCACAAAATGCCGGTACAACATTTTTTGTAGAGTACCCTATAGTACCTGAGTGAATGAATTATGTTGCAAAAATATTTCTCTTATGTTATCGTGTATTAGTTAATTAAAATTAGGGGGAAAGATGATAGAAAAAACACTTGTAATACTAAAACCCGGATGTCTTCAAAGGGCAATTGTAGGAGAGATTATATCGAGGTTTGAAACGAAAGGTCTAAAGATGGTTGGCCTAAAATTAAGCACGGTCTCTTTGGATCAGGCACAGCGCCATTATGCCGAACACAACGGGAAGCCGTTTTATAAAGAATTGGTTGACTATATCATCTCAAGCCCTGTGATATTGCTTGTTCTTGAAGGTGATCAATGTATCAGTATTGTTCGCAAAATGGCGGGGCCAACAAAGATTGAAGATGCTATACCGGGAACAATACGGGGTGATTATTCTATGCACACCGGTAAGAATATCATTCATACATCTGACGGAGTTGAATCAGCAGCAAGAGAGATAGGTATCTTCTTTAAAGATGATGAGATCATACATTACTTAGATCCGAATAATCCGTGGATCTAACTATCTGTTGATCTCTTCCTGTATTTAAAGTATAAAATGATCTGGATAAAAACAAATACCCCATTTAAACAATAAAGGTATATAACGGCATCGTAGTTAAAAAAAAATTTATAAATAATACCTGAGATGTAACCAATCAGTATTAAAGATAAAAAAAATATGCTTACACCTTTAACGCTCTTAACACGGATTGTTTTAAATATAGCAACAGGCCATGATATTCCAAAACAAGCAATCATTATTAATTCAAATATCATCTCATTTGCCTCAAAAAAGCGCCGGAACTAATGGCATTCTTTGCTCGGTCAAGCATAGCTCTTGCTCTGTCCGGTGTTGTTTCTATAAGTATTTTGATCATTCCGTCTGTGTCCCTCCAAGCAACAACCTCAAACCCTCTGCTTCTCGCGTTATCGAGAAGGTTAGCTGCATTTGCCATATTCCTGAAAGCACCAAGTTGAATATATGATTTGCCCTGTGTTAATCGGGTTATAGTTCGTATATCTGTTGTTTCAGCAGGGTTATTATTCGCCGTTGTAATACTTGAAGACGAGCTTGATGAACTTGATCTTGAAACTGAACTTGATGATGAACTCGATGAACTTGATCTTGAAACTGAGCTTGATGATGAACTCGACGAGCTTGACCGTGTACTTGAACTTGATGAACTCGATTGATTATTGGAGTCGTTCTGATCAACTCGAGGTGTTGTTCTTCTTGCTACATCTGATCCTTGTTGATTGATAATATATGTTGCAAAATGCTGTTGATTATCTGTTGCATTGTAATAGAAAAGCTCATAGAACCCAAAGCCGTGCGCATAGATTACATATCCGCTTTTTACCTCATTTGAAGGTGCTGTCATATCGAGAAGTATCTCATTTGAGAATTGAATTTTTAAGAAATTCGCATCAACCTCAACAACAGTATATTGAAGTCCTTTTGAGATCCATATATCGCCGAGAAACGGATTGATAGGTACAAGCCGTTCTATAAAATACTTGCCATCAATATCCGGCTGATATGAACAGATGAAGCCATCATGTTCAATAAAATACACCTCACTGTTTTCACCTTCGGCGGGTGTAATCTTATATGCTGTATGATTGTTGATATTGTATTGAGGATCTGTGATTTTAACTATCTGTCCCAGATGCCATGAGATCACTTGAGGAAAACCGGAGTTTTCATAGGCGTTATCGGTTTCTAACACCCATCGGTTATTTAAAGAAAGCGGAAGGAAACTGCTCCCTCTTATCTCATTATCCTGTTCGGCAACTCTTATCTGCGGCTGTGCCGATAGCATTGAACAAGAAAGTATAAGAATAAATAAATTGATAGTTTTCTTCATAAACAAACTCCCGATTATGTATCGACAATAATTGAAGTGTGCTTAACATTAAAATATTTCTTATTTATCTTCTTTTGCAAGAACAAGTTCTGCTTTAATCAGATCGATCAAATCAACTCCGTCAACTGTTATTTTAGTTGATCTTGCATAACCGTTTCTGACAGAAAGGTGCAAAAGTATCCGGCTGTTTCTCCTTTCTGATAAGATTTTTTCTGCCGGTTGCGCATAATTCTCTTGTACGAAAAACTTATCAAAGGGATAAAAAACTCTTATATAATTACCATAGATTGCCGGCCTTTCACCGATAATAAAAAGATCGGTATAATCAGGCTTGAATAATTGAACATCTTCAATACCGCCGGTTTCTTGATCAAGTATTACGAAAACCTTGTCAATATATTGTTTTTGAATATCGTCAGTAAGATCGGATTGTGCAAGTGATATATAGTCTCTGATTTGTATATTTTGAATCGGAAACTCAAGGGCTAAGTATCTGCCTTGTAGCGGGTGATACGGATCATATAATTCACACTCGACTGCTACTTCCGTACCTGAAGCAACGCCCTTGTATGTAAGATACCCGACTACAGCAAACTGCATAACTGCAATTAACACAAAACCGATTTTTTTTATCAAATCTATATTCATAATGATTAACCTCTTTTAATCTTTTTGATAAATATAATATTTACCGTAACGAATGCGCAGCCGAGCAGAATCAATACAATCCCGTTGATGAGAATATTGCCGAGTTCTACGATCAGAAATCTTGACAGTATTACCATAAGTAACAATAAGGAGGAAAAAAATATTGCAGGTATAGATTTGTGTTTATAACCGTAAAGGAATGAATCAACGCCGATATATATCAGATATAATAGCATTAATATGCCCGTAAAAAAAGCCGGAGGGCTTGCGGCTTCTATCAATAGAATAATAAAAAGAACAAAAACCCCTGCAAAACTAATAGATTTTGATATTAATTGTACTCCGTTTTTCTTTAGATGATTTGTCAGGTAAAGTGCTGCCCCTCCAAGAGCCGCTGTTATTACAAAATCAATAATCATTAGAACAGGATTACCAATATTGTGTCGGGTTTCACTCCAATCCCATAGTTCGCCGTATGAAAGCGTATAGAATAAAGAAACAAGGGCAAATATGGATAAACCGCTGATAAACCCCAACAATTTATTTTTTTGTGTATCGGATTTTGATTTATAGAAAATTGTAACAATATAAAAAAGCACACAAAAAACTGAACCGCCGGCGATCATTATTGATCCGGAATCATAACTTTCAATCCTTATTGCACTGTAAAGCATGAAAACTATCAGACCATATAACATGGAAATGTATCCTGTGAATTGATTGTTTTTTAAAAGACCAATTGTAGTGCCGTAAACACTGAGTAATATGGAAAATGTAAGTATTGCCGTATTAATTGCCATTATTGTGTGTTCTCTGCCGCTGACACCTGCAATTACGAGATAGAATATAGCTACTGCAAATCCAAAAAATGAAACAATGGGGTTGATAACCGGTTTATTGTTGAGAATAATTCCACCGGATTCTTCGGACTTAAAAAACTTGCTGAATTTATCAATAGGCAGTGTTATAACAGCTCCGGCAAGGGATAACAAAGGTAATATTGTTGCAAATAATATATCAGGTATCGTACCTGCGAGATTATAACCTTCATTTGTTCTTATAAAATGCCAGCCGATGTTTTCAAAAGGCCAAACAAATGATAATATGCCCCCCATTACTGCAACACCGGCAACTCCTGCCCATCTGTATGGTGAATTAAGGAATCGTCCCAAACTGCTGAAATACGGTGTTGATTCTTTGCTTTTTCCAAATAAAGTCCCTACAATATAAAAACATGAAAACATTGAAGAATATACTACAATCCATAGACCGGGGATGGCTTTTTCAATCGCTATGCCGACACTTACAACAAGAGCAATTATAATCGAATAGTCGAGAAATCTCACCCTCAATACCGATCTTTGACGGTAGTTGATTATATAAAAAGGCACAATCAGTAAAAGAAGCGGATAGACTACCGCACCGACACTTTTTTGGTATTGAAAAGTCAGACTGCATAGAATAATTAACACAAGGTAGAGAACTACCGCACTTATACTGTTCATAATGTATGCAACTGCGATTGTTGATATAGCCCATATTAATAAAAACATCTGCTCATTTGATGGCAGCTGGTAGATCTGACCTATAAAATATATAACTACACCAAACATAAATGACACAATAATACCGCCGATCTCTCTATATAATACGCTTTTACTTTTTTTGTAAAGTATTACTCCGCCAATAATCTGCGCCGCGGCAAGCAGAATGTATGAAAGAATCGTTTTAACTTTATCCGTAAACATTTCCCAATTAAAATTTACCACCACTAGGGTTATACCCGAAAGAATGGCAAGAGCCGCAAGGAGTGATAATGCTGTAACAGCGACTTTTACAAGATTACCCGAGTCTTTTTTCTTTTGCTCTGTTAATTTATCATTAAAATAACTTCTGATGGTATCAATAGAATCAGAACCGAGTTTTGAGAATATTAAAGGGTCATCAAATTCGTTTAGAACTTTTTTGTAGAAATTAACTGTTGCCATAGACACCTCTTTGATTAAACCATCAAGTTAAGATAATTATTTTATGACATTTTGAGATAATATTCAAATAATAATTATTTTTTTTTTTATTTTATTATGATATATCATTAATTTATGAATATAAATACAACTTACAGTTTCATTCACAGGAAATACAATCTTAACGATTCCGTGCAGGTTAAAAGGATTAATAACTCAATAATCGCTTCAATAATTATATTGTTTGCAGATTTGTTTATGTTTATAGTAAATATATTCTATCCAAAACCCTTTGGTTTACTGTTGATTGCATTGGTGTTTTTAATTGTTATAGTATCAATTATTCTGACGGTTTCAGGATATTACAGATTGTCTGTTGATTTACTGTTTGTATTTAACAATACTTTTATTACAGTGATTACATTCTTAACAAGTGCAGGTTATATCCCATTTTTAGATCTTCATATGCCTGTTTATTTTCCTTATATTATTGCAATATCATCTGTTTTGATGATCGGCTGGCTTGCTGTTCATGCGTATCAGATTATTGTTGCATCTATTTTGCCTGTGATAACCTCAATAATTGTTACAATTATTAAAATAAAGGGGTGTTGTATCCAGGATGTATTTTCTATGTTTTTTATTATCTCGCTTCTTATACTTGTTGCTTTTTTTAGTTTTGGTGTTTTCACGCTGTTAAATAATGTAAAGCGTGCTTTTGCAGATCAGGAAAAACTAATGGAGAAACTAAAACTTGATTATAAAATGCTTGAATATACAAAAAACAGGGCAACCGAATCGGAAAAAGCAAAGTCGCATTTCCTGTCTGTACTTAGTCACGAGATCAAAACACCTTTAAATTCGATTGTAGGATTCGCAGAGATATTGAAGGCAGAAAATCTTACGAAAGAACAAAATGAATTTGTTAATGTAATAAGTAATTCGGCAAACAGTCTCCTTGAAATGTTTTCTGATCTGTTGTCAATTGTTAATCTGAAGAATTTCAGCGGGACTAATTTATATACAAAGATCATTGTCAAGGAATTATTCATACAGATAACTGAGAAATTTAAACAAAAGATCGCGATTTCAGGTAATAATTTGATTATTGAACAATCAGATGATTTTCCGGATATTATATTCTGTGACAGGGAAAAAGTCAGGGTAATATTAGAGCAGATAATCTCAAATTCTATTAAGTTTACTCACAACGGTACAGTTATTCTAAAATGTGACCTACATAGAGAACGAAATGAGGGTTTTTATCGTTTCACAATTAAAGATAACGGAATAGGAATACCCGATGATAAGCTTGGTATGATCTTTGATCACTTTATGCAGGCCGACAGCAGCTCAACACGAAAGCACGATGGTCTGGGAATAGGGCTTACAATAGTTAAGGGGTTTGCTCATCTGCTTGACGGAGTTGTATCGATAAGTTCAAAAGAAGGTGAATTCACTATTGTTACGGTTTTATTGCCTATTAAAACAGAAGATCAGACCTCAGTCGGATAATCGCCCGTAAAACAAGCATAACAGAAATCTGACGGATTCTTTAGACAGCTTTTTAGTTTGCTGACCGGCAGGAAACTTACCGAATCAGCTCCGATTATACCGGCAATCTGCGCCGGTGAATTTGCCGATGATATCAGCTCTTCTCGGGAAGGGGTATCGATTCCGTAAAAACAGCTGTACTTAATCTCCGGACTGGTTAGGAACATATGTACTTCTTTGGCGCCGGCTTCCTTCAGTATTTGAACAATTTTTGATGAGGTTGTACCGCGAACAAGCGAATCGTCAATAACGGCAAGAACTTTGCCTTCAATAACAGATCTTATCGGATTAAGTTTTATTCTTACAGATTCTTTGCGTTTGTTTTGTCCGGGCTTGATAAATGTGCGGCCGGTATAGTGGTTGCGGATCAAACCAAAATCAAATGTAATACCCGATTCTGCAGAAAAACCCAAAGCGGCTGAGTTGCCGGAATCGGGGACAGGCAATACCATATCAATTTTTTTATTGATGAGGTGTGAAAGTTCAGCGCCCATCTTAAGTCTTACCTGATGAACCGATTCGCCGAACACTATTGAATCCGGTCTTGAAAAATATATCAGTTCAAACACACATTGTCTTATGTTTTCGGCTGTGGCATATTGTTTAACGGTAACCTCTCTGCCTTTTGCTATAATTAATTCCCCCGGATTTACTTCTTTGACATTTTTGGCTCCTATAAGATCAAGAGCAGTTGTTTCTGAAGCAAAAACCATTCCTCCATCTATCTCACCATACGACAAAGGTCTAAAACCGTTTACATCTCTAAAACAGTAAATTTTTTCTTTGTTAATCATCAAGATAGAATAAGCGCCTTTTAATGTCTTTAATGAGCTTATCAATGCTGTCTCAAAATCAGTTTCCTGTTTCATTGACATAGAGTGTATCAGTATCTCTGTATCAGAAGTTGTCTGAAAGATCGAACCGGCTTTAATCATTTCATTCTTGATCAATTCGGAGCGTGGTATATTGCCGTTGTGGGCAATTGCGAGTTCACCTTTGTTTGAAGTAAATACCAGCGGTTGTGCATTAACCAGATTTGATCCGCCGCTTGTAGAATACCTAACATGGCCTATTGCGGTTTTGGTGCTTACACCTGATGGTATCATCTTATAAAAATCACCGGAAACAAGCCCTTTTGCTTTGATGACTTCAATATGATCTCCGTCAGAGTACGCAAGTCCACAGCTTTCCTGTCCGCGATGTTGTAAAGCAAACAAGCCGAGGTGGATATTATAAATTGTCTGGTCTGACGGATTGTCAAGAGTCATCCCAAAAATCCCGCATTTTTCTTCGATATCAAACATACTGTTAAGCTCCTGAAAGATAAAAAATCACTATACAAAAATTTATTGTAATTGTCCAATATTAAATTCTATATACACCTACAAGGGGTGCGCTAACCCGCATTATGCACGAAAATTCTACTGCAGCTCGTATCTTGCTGATTATCCACGAGTTACTCGATTTTCGATTCTCACATAGTGTTACTATGCTGCGAGTCTCAAATCTTCTTAACTCTAAGCTAATCAACAATCTACTTCGCTTCGCTACGATTATCATGCATAATGCGGGCTAAAACTCTGCGATAACTCTTACCGGTGCACCTTCCGAATCAGTTAATTTTAACGGTGCTATAATTATTTTTGCGCCGTTTGGGACTTTGTCGAGGTTCATAAGGTTTTCAAGTATCAGTATCCCGTTTCTAAAGAGTATCTTATGAACTGTGTAAGGCGCGTTATCGGGTGTAAAAGAATCAATTCCCACTAATCTAAAGCCGCATTGAACGATTTTATTTGCAGTTGCTTCTGTAATAACAGGATTATTATCAAAATAGTCACTGTCAAGCCATTTACGGGAGTAATCAGTTCTGAAAAAGATAAATGGAGGGTGATTCTGAGGCACCTCAAAATCCTCGGGCTCAATAAAAATTTTATCTTTTACTGTAACTATCATAGCGCTGCCGATAAAGTATTCTATCGGATAATCATCGAGTTTTTTTGCTCCTTTGATCATGTGACATGGTGCATCTATATGTGTTGCAAAATGTGTGTTTATTGAAATTCTGTTAGTCAGCCATCCCTCATTCTCAAGTGTATTAACAGGAGTCAAATCCATACCCGGGTTCCCGGGGAAAACAGGGGTTCGTTTACTTACTTCCATTGTCAGATCGATATACATGGGTTTTTCCTTTGAGGTTTTTAATTTTTGTGCATTTTATTATATTTGAACTGATATGTAAATCTTAAATTGTCTAAAATATTTATTGGTTTTGTAAATGAAGTTTTGTTTATTGTTTTTTTCTTTACTGTTATTATTTCTTGTCTTATAGTAAAAACAAATTTTTGGGAGGAATGATGAGATATAGAACCATCACACTTATAATGTCAATAATAATAAGTTCATTATTAACAGGATGCAAAACGGTAAATCTGCCTATTAATAAAAATGGTATGATCAGCTACAATGATACTGAAGCCATACTAAACCGCGTGTCATCAAATCCGATAATTACAGTTTCTAAGGCGTGCGAGACTTCTACGGGCCGTAGTGTTTTTCTTGTAAATCTCAACCGCGGTATTTCAAATTCACAGGTAAAAGTTCTCCTTGTAGGAATGCAGCATGGAAATGAGGTTTCAGGTAAGGATGCTCTTGTTAATTTAATTGCAGACATATCGGAGAATCCCGAAATGCTTAATCCTTTAGTTGATCTTTATATTATCCCTGCGCTGAATCCGGACGGCGGTGAAAACAACCAAAGGAGAAATGCCAACAACACCGATCTTAATCGTGATCATCGATTACTATCACAGATAGAGACACAAACATTATATTCGATCGTAAATAATATTAAGCCGGATATTGCAGTTGATTGCCACGAATTCGGAAGAAATTCGGGTGATTACGATAATTTGGGGTTTATTGAATGGCCAGATATAACAATGGATATTACAAATAACCCTGTTTTCTCAACAGAGATTTATAATGCCGGATTGGAGTGGATAAATAATCAGACAGGACAAATGAAGCAATACGGGTTTAATTTTACAAGGTATATGGTAGGCGGACCGCCGCCTGAAGAGATGAGACCGAGCACAACTGATGTTGACGATGCAAGAAACGGGATCGGATCATACGGGGCTGTTTCGTTGATTATTGAAGCAGGGCGTATCGATGATCCCGAATTGGCAGAAGGGGATATTGACAGGAGGATTGCCGCTTACAGGACACTTTTTGATCTTTTGCTTAACGATAATCCTTTCCTGATTAAATGCAAAGATTTGGCACAAAAATTAAGAACTGCCGAGATACCCGATTATATTCCGGTAAACTATTTTTGGGGGGACACTGATAATTCCGTGCAAACAGTAATGGTACTTGATTTTGATAAAAATGAGATTGCCATAGAAACGCCTAATGTAATGGATACGCTAATTATTAAAAACAGTGTTACCCGTCCGGCCGGTTATATCATCGTTTCAGAAGCGGCATCAGTATTTAAGCCGTTTCTTGAGGCACATAACATATTCTTTGAGGTTTTAGATTCGCCAAGGGACTTTATTGTTGAGATATGTTCGATTGATGAGATAGAAACTGAATTTGATCAGGTTAATAACCGGTACGCCGGAAGGCATATAGTTGATATGGGTGAAAAAGAATCATATACTGCACAATCCGGTTCAATTTTTGTGCCGATCACTTCCGGGGTTGACTGTTTAAGAGCTATCGTTCACCTTGAACCTAACATGGTTTACGGATTATATAACAATGATGTTTTTTCCGGTCTCCTTGGGGATTACAATCAGATACCCGTAATGCGGGTTGTTGAGTAATTGATTCATGGAGAAGTAATGCTGATTATTATAAAGATAGCCGTTTCAATATTGGTCGTATTGATTCTTTCGTATATTGCAGAAAGATCGGGACCGCGTATTGCCGGTTTTTTTTCTGGCTTTCCTACCGGAACGGCTATCACACTATTTTTTATCGGTTTTGAGCAGAGTGCGGTCCGCGCAGGTGAAGTAGCTATTTACAATATTACAGGAATAATAAGTCTCCAGTTTTTTTTGCTTGGATTCTATCTTGTCAGGTTAAAAAGCAGAATACTGTCAACAATATTATCAACTGCCGCAGGTTTTCTCTTTTATTCATTAACAGTTATCATTTTAAATATGATAAGTTTTAATCGCGCAGGTGCTGTTTTAATGTCGGTAATCTTTTGTTTAGGATTTGTATTGTTATTTAGAAACATAAAAACCTCTGTTATTAGTGCAAGAAAGCCGTTGACTTTGATTGCTCTTATATTCAGATCAATAATTGCATCAACAATTATTATTAGTGTAATTCTAATATCAAAATATACAACGCCAAGACTTGCCGGTCTTTTTACTGCATTCCCGTCAACATTGTTCCCGCTTCTTTTAATTATTGACCTAACTTATACAAGGGAAGATGCTAATTCAATTATCAAGAATGTACCTTCAGGATTGTTTTCGTTGATTATTTTTTCATTTATGGTGTCCTTTACTTTCCCATTGTTTGGGGTGGTCGCCGGATTACTCATCGCTTATGCTGTTTCAATAATTTATTCATTGATATATTTAATTATAAAGAGAGAAAAATGCAGAATACAAAGATAAACATAGAATATGACGGTACCAGATATAACGGTTGGCAAAGACTCGGCGATACAGATAATACGATACAAGCTAAAATTGAATCGGTTTTGAGTGTAATGTCGGGTGAATCTGTTAATCTTATCGGAAGCGGGAGGACAGATGCCGGTGTGCATGCATTAAATCAAGTTGCCCACTTTAAAACTGATAAAAATTTTGTTTCGCAGTCAATAATCGATTACTGCTATAAGTATTTGCCTAAGGACATAGTAGTTAAATCTGCTGAGGTTGTTGATGATCGGTTTCACGCAAGATATAATATTGTTAAAAAACAATATCTGTATATAATAGATAATAACCCGATTCATTCGGTTTTTAGTCGTAAGTATCAATACCATATACCGGAAGTCTTATCTATAACAAAGATGAACCAATCTGCCGGCGTTCTCGTGGGTAAAATGGACTATAGAAGTTTTACTAACTTAAAATCAAAGAACAAGAATACCATTAAAACAATATATGATATCAACATTTCTAAAGAAGAAGGCATTATCAAGATTCTATTTACAGGTGACGGGTTTTTGTATAATATGGTTAGGATTATTACATCTTGTCTTATTGAATCCGGTCTCGGCACAATTACACCTGACGATATGAAAGCCATCCTTAGCGGTAAATCCAGACAGCTTGCACCGGGGATTGCTCCTCCGCATGGTCTTTATCTTTTTAACAGTATATATAAAACATAAATGCAGCTTATAATGGCCCCATCAACCGGATAACTATGCTATTTTGGTTATCCAGTTTTGACGGAGGTAAAAATAAGTACAATAAGGTCGGACAACAACAACTTGAGATTGATTTCCCAAAAAACTTAACCCGCATTACGCACGAAAATTCTACTGGATCTCGTATCTTGCTGATTATCCACGAGTTACTCGATTTTCGATTCTCACATAGTGTTACTATGCTGCGAGTCTCAAATCTTCATAACTCTAAGCTAATCAACAATCTACTTCGCTTCGCTACGATTATCGTGCATAACGCGGGTTAATGAAATTATAAAAAATTAGTATTGACAAATTAATTGTAATATATTATATAGTAGTCACTACATAAGTAGTAATAAATAAAAAAGTTTTGGAGAAAAGAAATGAAGAAAGTAAAGAAGTTTTTGGGTTTATTGGCAATGGCATCGTTTTTAATCGGTTGTACAAACGCTCTTGTTATTAAAAACGGCAATGATACATCAGATAAGTACAAACCGCAATCAATAGTATATTCAGAAGGCACTGTTACTATTGACGGAGTAGCTTTTGAAAACTTTACCGGATTGAGAAGCGAACCTACAGTTGTAACTTGGAGCGATACAGAAGGAAACAAGAATGTTTTCGCATCAGGACCTATCGTTATAAAATTAACAAACCTTAACAGTAACCAGATCTATATGTCAATGTCAGGCGGCTACTATTTCAATGTAATATCAGCGAATAACAGAGCTGAGTTTGTTGAATCTGAAGGCGGAGAAGATAATTATCTTACAAGACTTCAAGGTATCGAGTTTGCTAACGGAGAATTCTGGGATAGAAACTATATATGGAATAATATGGGAACCGGTGCAAGAGAAGGTAAATTTGCTTTCCTTGGAACTGCAAATGCTGATACATTTACAGACGGTAAAAGAGCATTAAGCGTTGATTATTCTGCAAACTGGTATAACGGAGTTATTCTTGGCGAAGCAGGATCAGACAAACTTTATGGTAAAGAAGGAAATGATCAAATAGACGGCGGCGCAGGTAACGACGATCTTTACGGCGGTATCGGTAATGATAAATACATTTTTACAGGAACATCATTTGGATATGATTATGTTCAAGAAGAAGCCGGTGTTGATGCAATAATATTTGCTAACCTTAACAGAAATCAAGCTGTTATATCAAAAAGCGGATACGATTTGATAATCACTTACAACTCAAGCAACAAAATTAAAGTAATAAACTTTTATTCGAACGCAATTTATGAGATTGAGCAAGTAAGATTTGCTGACGGTGTGGTTGTAGGTCTTGATATACTTAAATCTTCTAATCCTAACGGCGGAAGCTCAAGTTCATCATCTTCATCATCAAGTTCAAGTTCATCATCAAGTTCTTCTTCCAGCTCAGCTAACAACGGTGCAACAGCGGCAACAGCGATTGAACTTGCGGTAGGTGCAACTTATAACGGAACAACAACTACAAGCGGTCAGGCAGTATGGTTTAAGATTCCTTCTTCTGCAAGTACAAGCTATGTTTGTAATGCACAAGATTATTACTCAACTTCATCATTGACTGCAAAATCAAAGATATATGCTTACAGATCTAACGGAACAACTGCAATCAGTTTTGTTGGTGGCACTTATGTTTATACAGATGACACGGCATCATACAGAACTTTTACAGCTCTTGATTCATTCACTTATATTAAGATTGTTACCTCAACAAAAGGTACATATACAATGAAGATCAACTAGTAGTTTAATTTCAATACGGGCTGCCTTCGGGCAGCTTTTTTTTATTGATTTTTACTTTACTTTATTCTAAAAAATTGTTATTTTATCACCATTCCTTCAGGGGTAGGTGCAAATCCTTACCGGCGGTTAAAGCCCGCGAGCCATAATGGTTGAACCGGTGTAACTCCGGTGCCGACGGTAGAGTCCGGATGAGAGAAGGTGTTATCTGCTATTTAATTAAATGCAGTCTCAAAAAATAATATCCCTGTAACGATAGGGTTTATTATGTCAACAGAATACAACTACTTTATGAATATTGCGTTAAAAGAGGCCGTTAAAGGGCTCGGTTTTACTTTTCCTAACCCGATGGTCGGGGCAGTGATTGTTAAGGACGGCAATGTTTTATCAACAGGTTACCACAGCAAGCTCGGATCAGATCATGCCGAGCGGGATGCTATTAATAAACTAAGCAAAAATCAGCTTGCCGGTGCAACATTATTCGTGACTCTTGAACCATGCAATCATCACGGCAGAACGCCGCCATGTACTGATGCGATTATTGAAGCCGGTATAAACAAGGTAGTTATAGCGGCGGTTGATCCTGATAAAAGGGTCATGGGTTCCGGTATAAACAAACTGAAGAACAATAAGATCGAGGTTGTAACGGGCGTTCTTGAGAAAGAAGCAGTAGAGCTGAATTCAATTTTTTTTCATTATAAAAAAACCGGTAAACCATACATAATAATGAAAACAGCTATGAGTTTAGACGGAAGGATTGCATCAAGTCAATCAGTTTCTAAGTGGATATCATGTGATAAGTCCCGTGAATTCGTTCACAAAATAAGAAGAACAGTCAGCGCTATTGCTGTAGGACACAATACTGTTATTAAGGATAACCCGCAGTTAAATTGCCGTATAGCCGGCTTTGAGTCAAAACCGATTAAGAAGATAATTTTTACTAATCAAAATAACGATTATTTTTCAAAATTCAATATTTCTAATAACCCGGGAGAGATATTTACCGTTAACAGTAAGTTACTTAATAACAAAGAAGAATTTTACGAATTCTGCATTAAGAATGAAATTTGTTCTATTCTCATAGAAGGCGGTTCAGGTGTTTACACGGAATTTATCAAAAGCGGACTTGTTGACAGATTATTTGTTTTTTATAAAACGGGATTCTTTGGAGCAGATGCGTTACCGGCAGTAAGAAATTTGTCAATCGACAATCCTTCTATGATTGAAAGCTTTGCTATAAATAAAATTGAAAATGTTGATGGTGACATTATGCTCGATCTTTATAAAGGGGAACCATTATGTTTACAGGGATTGTAGAAGAGGTTGGAACAGTCAGTTCTATAAACAGCGGAACAATTAAGATTAACTGCGAAAAGGTTATTGATAGTTCCAAAATCGGAGATTCGATCGCAGTTAACGGCGTTTGTTTGACAATTACAGCAATTGCAGGTAATATATTATCATTTCATATCTCAGATACAACCAATAATATTTCCCGATTAAAACACGGCGGTATTAAAACCGGTGAAAAGGTTAACCTTGAGAGAGCTATGTCTTCTCAAGGGCGATTTGGCGGGCATATCGTTACAGGTCATGTTGATTATACGGCAAGAATTATTTCAATTAACCGCAACGGTCAGGATCATCATATTGAAATAAGCTATCCGAAGGAATACCGAGCAATGATAATTCCTAAGGGATCAGTGACAGTTGACGGAATCTCCCTTACAATAGCAGATGTTATGACGACAAGTTTTACGGTAACGATAATTCCGCAAACCTACAATGAAACCAACCTGCATGCAAAATCAGTATATAGCGAGGTTCATATTGAAGTGGATCTCTTTGCAAGATATATAAACCATATTATACAAAACGGAGCTTACAATGAAAAAATATAATGAGATGCTTGAGTTATTTAAACAAGGCAAGCCGGCGGTAGTTTTTGATGATGAAAAAAGGGAGAATGAAGCGGATATTATATCGCCGATAGCCCTTTGCGATGAACAAACAATTAATCTTATGATATCCGAGGCAAAAGGGCTATTATGCGCCTCACTTTCACCTGAGATTGCACATCAAAAAGGTTTTCCGCTAATGTCGTCAAACAGAACCGACCTTTATTCAACAGCATTTACCCTGTCGGTTGACTCCAGAAAAGTAAAAACCGGCATATCACCTTACGAAAGATGTGTTACGGCTAAAGAATTGATCGATTCTGAAACCACATTAAAAGACTTCATTACACCCGGACACCTTTTTCCGTTGATTGCAAGAGAGGGCGGTGTTCTCCAAAGACGAGGGCATACCGAAGCAAGTGTTGCTTTATGCGAACAGGCGGGACTTGCTAAAGCCGCTTTGATTTGTGAAATGATTAAATCAGACGGTAATATGTACAACAGAGAAGAGGCAATGAATTTTGCAAAAAAAAGAGGTTTGCCATTCTTTACAATTAAAGAAATAATTGATCATCAAAAATTATCTGTTAAGAATGTTATTAAAGCAAGCTCGGCTAAACTTAAGACCGATTACGGTGAGTTCGATATCGCAATATATAAAGAGCTTTACAGTGATAAAGAGCATATCTTTTTAAGTATGGGCGATTATAAAGATGGGATTGTAAGAATTCATTCGGAATGTTTTACCGGAGATGTTCTGATGTCAAGGTCGTGCGATTGTTATTCACAGCTTCACGATGCTTTGAGTACAATTGGTCGTGACGGTAAAGGAGCGATTGTTTACCTGAGACAGGAGGGGCGGGGTATAGGGCTTAGTGAAAAGATCAAAGCATATCACCTTCAACAGAATCATAATTTTGATACGGTAGATGCCAATATTGAGCTTGGACACGAACCCGACGAAAGGGATTTTCATCAGGCGGCATGGATTCTAAAGGAAAACGGATTCATCAATGTTCATCTTCACAGTAATAATCCCCATAAAAAATCTACACTTGAAAGACACGGTTTAAAAGTAAGAAGATATGAGGGTAAAATTTGTGTTTTTAAGGAAAATGAAAAGTATCTCCGTACCAAGAAAGAGCGGCTCGGTCATGAAATCAATTTTTAGTATCAACATTCAGAGCTTTCTATAAGTGAGTCAGCTATCATCATTGAACTCAGAAAGGTCTCAATAACTAATTTTTTATCGAGGCCTTTGTTTTGTGCCAATACCCCCGCAAGTTCAAACTCTCCCTGTTCCATTGATATCGAGAGCTCAAGAACCGGCGTGATTACTGTTTTCTCGGCATTAAGTGTGTTTATTATTATCGGATCAACAGAAATCTCAGAAAAAATATCATCTCGACTTTTGTCAAGTATTGCATCGATCAGCGAAAATAATCCGGTTAAAAAATAGTTGTCTGTGGAGTTCTTTTTTTCTATCAACCTGCCGATAGCCTCGCAAAAAAGCGCTCTTGTAAGTGAGATTCTTATTAATTCCTGTGGTTTATTGTCAATAAGTGAATCAAGAGCCAATAGAGTAACCCATTTTCTTAATGTTTGATAGCCAAGAAGTGTTAATGAACTTTTTATTGATGTTACTTTATTAGGAAGATTGAAGTATGATGAATTAATGAATTTAAGCAGTTTGTATGTTAGCGAAAGATCTCTTTTAAAATAGATTTCAAGCGCATCAAAAGAAAAATCAGGTTTGTTTATCTCTTGTAAAACTTGAAAATAGTTGAGTCTGTTTTCAGGAATTTTTTTAGTTGTCAGTATAGATGGTTTACAAAAGAAAAATCCTTGAAAAAAGTGGTAGTTTAACTGTTTTGCCTCAATAAAGTCCTGATTGTTTTCAACCTTTTCTGCAATAAAGAATATTTGTTTATTCTTTATTCTTTTTAGTATCTCGCCGCGTTCTTTATCCTTAACAAGGATGAAATCAACTTTTACAAAGTTCACAACCTCAAAAAAAGGTATCCATTTCTCGTTCCACTCAAAATCATCAAGTGCAAATTTATAACCTTTTTCTTGAAGGAATCTACACCTTGAGAGAAGCTCCGGAGTGGGTTCTGCGGTCTCAAGTATCTCAAGTACGACATGCTCAGGAGGTAATAACAATATTGAGTCATCCATAAGGTAGGATTCTGTAAAATTGATAAAAACCGGCTTTCCGCCTGAAATTCTCTTAATGCCGAAATCCATAAGTAATCTATGTAAAAGTGAACGGGATGCTACATCGCCGTCAATTCCGGGGAAGATATTACCGGTCTCACTTCTGTATAAAAGTTCATAAGCAAATATACGATTGTATTTATCAAGGATCGGATGCCGTGCTAAATAAATGTTTTGCTCCATTATTAACCCTCATTAAGTTAAAATAAAAAATTCAATTAGGAGAGGCTCTTGCAAAAACCCCTTTAGTTTTTTGCTTGATCTTTTATTTTTTAAACATGCGTCAAAATACGGCAAAGAATACTCAAATAAAGTGATTATTCTGCGTTTATTTGCCACATTTTTCCTTGTTTTCCAAAAAAATATGCTTCGCAAAAATTCAAAATTTATTTTTGCAAGAGCCTCAGGAGATCTAAATAACAACAACTTTTATCATATTAGTTTTACCTGTCCACCCTACCGGTACGCCGGCAGTGATAACAACCTTATCGCCGGGCTGGACAAGTTTGCGGTTTTTTAGCTGAACCTTTGCCGCTTCAAGTAATTCATCTACAGATGAAATATCATCGATTTCGAGCGGCGTTACCCCCCAAACGAGTGAAAGTTTTTGAGCCATGTTAATAATCGGACTAAATGCAATTATGGGTATGTTTGGCCTGTACTTAGCTACAAGTCGGGCAGTACCGCCGCTTATCGTAAAACTTACAATTAATTTTGCTTTGATTTTTTCGGCAAGTTCGACTGCAGAAAGCCCCACAGCTTCGCTTACAGAAACGCCCGATGTGTTACTCAGATCAGATAGAAACAGTCTGTACCTGTAAAATTTTGAAATGTACAATTCACTTTGTTCAATTTTTAGGGCAATTTTTTTCATAACCCTTATTGCTTCAATGGGGTATTTACCAACGGTTGTTTCCCCTGAAAGCATTACAGCATCTGTTCCGTCCATTATAGAATTTGCAACATCGTTTGCTTCCGCTCTTGTCGGGCGTGGGTTGTATATCATCGAATCAAGCATTTGTGTGGCTGTTATAACCGGTATGCCGCGAAGATTGCATCTGTTAATAATCTTTTTTTGAGCAAGGGGCAGCTCCTCTGTTGATGTTTCAACACCAAGATCCCCTCTTGCAACCATAACGGCATCTGCAACATCGAGAATATTATCAATATCATCAACAGCTTGAGGTGTCTCAATTTTAGCTATAACAGGAATTATCTTGCCATACTTCTGCATCATTATGTTTTTGAGATGGGTTACATCTGCAGCAGTTCTGACAAAAGATAAGGCGACAAAGTCAAGGTCATGCAGATAAGCAAATTCAAGGTCTTTAATGTCTTTTTCTGTAACAGATGAAAGCTTTTCAAGTTTGATGTAAGGGAGATTAACCCCTTTTCTTTGCTTGAGATGTCCACCGTTAAGTACTTTGGTATATATTTTTTTACCGCTTATTCTTAGTACCTCAAGCTCGATATTCCCGTCATCAATTAGGATTTTATTGCCGGGGACAGCCTCATTATGTAGATTAGTATAATCAATAGAAACCATATTGTCTTTGCCAATCATATCTTCAGTGGTTACGATGAATTCTTGTCCTTCAATAAGATCGATGAAATCTGATTCAAGTTTACCAATCCTTATTTTTGGTCCCTGAAGGTCCATAAAAACAGAAACATGTTTGCCGGTATCCTTTCGAACTTGAATAACATTTTTCAAGACTTCATAATGATCATCAAAACTGCCGTGTGAGAAATTCATTCTAAAAACATCTGCACCTTCGTTAACCATTTCAAGAATTGTATCATAACTTGACGAAACAGGACCTAGCGTGGCAATTATTTTGGTAAATTTATTCATATTAATTCCTCGTATAATAGTTATTATACTATTTAGATTAATTTAGTCAACAATTATATTTTTTACTGATCTTCAATTAATTTAACGGCTTCTTCTGATGGCATAGTTGTAACTTTATCCAGTTTCTTTTCCATCTGCTTAGACCTGTTTGTGACCTCAGTGAGTTTATTTGAGGCAGAATCAAGGTTTTTTTGAACAGCTTCAAGTGAATCTCCGAATTTGCCGAACTCCGATTTGACGGCGCCGAGAACACGCCAAACCTCGCTTGATTGCTTACTGATAGCAAGCGTTTTAAAACCAACCTGAAGACTGTTTAGAAATGCAGTTAGTGTTGTAGGGCCGACGATTGTAACCTTAAATTCTTTTTGGATTTTCTCAAACAGGTTTAAACGGAGTGCTTCTGCATATAAGCTTTCAAAAGGGAGAAACATAAGTCCGAAATCGGTGGTGTAAGGCGGTTCAATGTATTTTTCTTTTATTTCGCGAGCTTCTTTAATAAAATCCTGTTCTAATGCTTTAGCGCATTTTTCTATCTCTGATTTTTCCCCTTGTGAATAAGCATCATTGAGCCGTGAATAGTTCTCAATCGGGAATTTGGAGTCTATCGGAAGCCATATATGCCCGTTTTCTTCGGTTCCGGGGAGTTTTACAGCATATTCAACATTCTCTTTTGATTTTGGTTTGACTCTTACATTAATATCAAACTGCTCTTTTGTAAGAAACTGATCGAGTAATGCTCCGAGTTGCGCCTCTCCCAAAACGCCCCTTTGCTTGACATTTGTTAATACTTTTTTCAAGCCCCCGACATCATCGGCAAGGGTCTTCATCTCACTTAAACCTTTTTGGACATCCATTAAATGTTTAGTTACACTTTCAAAACTTTGAGTGAGCCGTTCTTCAAGTGTTTTGTGAAGTTTTTCATCAACTGTTTCACGCATTTTTTCGAGTTTTATGTTGTTATCGTTCTGTATTGCCATCAGTCTTGATTCGATTGTTTCGCGGAGTTTTTCAAGTTTTGTTTCTGTGTTTTTTGTTAATTCATTTTGTTTCTGTATAAGCTCAGTAAATTTCTGTTGTTGTATCTCATTAAAACCCTTTACGCTCATTCCAAACTGTTCCTCAAATGATTTAAGGGCATTAGTAAGTTCTGTCCGGTTTTCTTTTGCGCTGTTATTGATTCTTACATCAATCGTATTAAGTCTCTGATCAAAAATCCCTTGAAAATTTGTAAATGAACCGGCCAATTCTGATCTGCTTCTTCCAAATTCTTCCCTCGAGACCGTTTCCGAGTGCTTAAAGCTGTTTTCAAGGAGATTAAAGCGGTTAATTAAAGACTTGATCTCATTTTCGCTTGAAGATTTTATTAGTGTTCGAAGTAAAATTATTAAGTTAATTAAAAAAATAAGACCGAGACAGGCAACAATGATAAAATCCATTATAATCCCCCATATAAATTATTGAGTTAATTACATAGTTTTTATCACTTATTTGGAATTATGTAAACAGAATAGTATAATACTACAAAACAACAAATCTGCCTGTTGCTTCATCGTATCGTATGTTTTTACCGGGATTATATACACTGAAAACTATGCCCTGCCTGTTAAATCTTCGTATATTACCTGATACGCCGATAACTTGACCTCGTGTTACTGTTGTTCCTGCAGAAACATTAGCAGATGATAAAGACGCATAGGTAGTAATAATTCCGTTATTGCTTCTGATAAATACCGTTAGACCATAACCCGGGATAATTTCGACAAGCGAAACAACACCTGTTGCGGCGGCTTTGATATCTGTTGATCCGGTGCAGTAAATCCCTATCCCTTTAAAATGTGCTGATGAAAACTCTCTAATCTCTCCGTTTAGAGGCATCGCAATATCAATAGTTTCAAGCGATTCTGAGAGCGGTTTGACAAGGATAACTTGTCCGGTCCTTAAAGGGGTTTCTGCAGTAAGGTTGTTTATGTTCAAAAGTTCACTTGGTGTCAATCCGTGTCTTCTTGACAAACTGTATAGGGTATCACCCCTCTGAACCGTATATGATGTGGTATTTGTTGCCTGTGTGTCTGCTGATAACCTTAATACAACACCCTCCCTTATCTCCTGTTCATTTCTTATATTGTTAAATGAAAGTATATCTGCAATAGGTATATTGTATCTCCTTGATATACTCCACATTGTTTCCCCTTTTTGAATAGTGTGAGTGTGGGGATTGTTGGTTAGCGGGATCTTAATTATTGTTCCTGCTATTATTCTACTGACATCTGTAATATTGTTGTACCTTATAAGTCTGTCAACAGTTATATTGTTTGCTCTTGCGATTGACCACAAAGATTGGTTGGGCTGAATTGTAATTGTTATAAAGTCATCAGGAAAAATATTAACAACCGATAGCAATATAATTGTTGATAATAGAAGTTTCTTCATTTCAGCTCCGCCTCCATAAACAAACCGGCTGTCAGTTTCCGGCAGGTTTATTAAGTTTCGTCGAAGCGATTTATTATCTTGAAATTTATTAAAGTTTTTTTTAAATTAAACGATATTATCAAAAACTTTTAATTCTGATGATTTTAGAAGTTTAAACTCTTCAATAAAGTTTGGAGTGGTTAAGTCTCTGAGAACGATGTCATTTGTCTCGTTTTCGGTAAAGAATCTCGCATCATCTATCTCAACGGGATCTGTCTTTATTGAGTCATTTGTTATATAAATAAAAGAAAAAACCAACTCTCTTTCTATTTCAGATTCATAAATGTATTTTTTAATAGGTATGAGGTATTTTTCATTGATTGTTATACCAAGTTCCTCTTTAGCTTCCCTTTTTACGGCATTCATCAACTCTTCCCCGGAGGATATATGTCCGCCTACTGATGTGTCCCATTTACCGGGTTGAATATCCTTATTAATCGATCTCTTTTGAAGTAACAGTTTACGGTCTGTATTTAAGATGTGAATATGAACAACCGGATGAAGAATCATGCTTCCCGAATGGCATACCTCTCTGGGGGATTTGCCGATTATTTTACCTTCGTGATCTACAACCGGAAACCACTCAGAATCCTTATACTTCTTGATAAACGCCTTGTTTCTAAGCCGTTGAAACCAAACTGACAACACAAGCGGCAGAATAATCAACGGGTAGATTGAAGAAGCGGCAACTATTTTCCATATAATAAGCTCTATTCCAAGAGAGAGATAAACAAGCAGAAGTATATATATTACAATAAAAGGAACGAGCAGTAATGAGTTTAATTGACCGTTTCTGATATCATCTTCGCTCAAAACGAACAATGAGGCATACTTTTTTGCGGCAAATATAATAACTTTAGAAGACAATGCAATAAATGACAAAATAATTATCCAAACAACGGGGATTATTGCGGGTCTGATCATATTGTAAGGTGTGTTTTCCAATGATAATGAAGCAATCGAACCACCGACTATAAGAATTATATCCGATATGAAGAATTTATCAAACCTTTTAAAAGTAATTAATTGAACTATAACCCTGAGTAAAATAAAAGATACAGATATTGCGCCTGCAAGAATACGGTTTCCGGTAACGATATCAGCCGTTATAAATAGACAATATGATAGAACTGATAATAATAGAATAAAATAGTTTTGTTTTTTCATTTAAATTTTCCTCATTTCAAATTATTCTTGAACAAAAGTACGGTTGAATAAACCTCGACAGACCTTTCTTCGCCTGTACCGTCAATACCTTCTTTGGTTCGGGGCTTTATTGATATTAAACCGGCGTCTAAACCGGTAAGTATTGAAAGAGATTGTCCGATTTGATCGATATATGGCGATAATTTCGGTTTCTGGCAAATAACACTTGTATCAATATTAATAATTATAAACCCTTCTGAAGATATACGGTTGATTGTGTCCTTCAGCAAAACAGTCGAATCAGCGTTTTTATATTTCTGATCAGTGTCAGGATAGAGTAAGCCGATATTACCCATACCGGCTGCCCCCAAAAGCGCGTCAATTATTGAATGGATCAGTACATCTCCGTCTGAGTGCGCAACAAACCCTTTTTCATTGGGAATGTCTATTCCGCCCAGGATAAACCGTCTTCCGGTTTCAAGTTTATGAATATCGTAACCGTTACCGACTCTTAGATTTAAGAATTGATCGAGCATTTATGTTGTTCCGCCTGAGATCTTTTGATTAAGGTAGTGCATTTGGGGAATTATCTGACTATTTGGTTTGTTATTGCCGTCATAAAACAGGTCAATAATCGGAAACCCTGTATCATGTTGAATTTTTCTGAAAATCGCCGCTGATACAACCCCCGGACAACAGAATACAGGATTGAGGTGGACTATTGCATCCGCTCTTTTGTGTTTAATGTAATGAAGTGCGCGGCCGAGATTCATCGTTGTTTCCCCGGCAATGTAGTGTTCAATTCCGTTTTCTTTAATTAGATCTGCACATTCATCCTGTGACGGCTCATTATCATCCGGCAGAAGATCACTGAATATTCTTTCATACCGTTTCTCAAATAAAACAAGACCGCGTTTGTATTTAGAGTCAAGCCCGTTCTCCCTTGAGTCTGCGTCGAGGAAGTGGAGTACGGTTTCTGTAAATGAAGGTATTCTCACTTCACCGCCGAGGTCTTCAATCATCGTGTAAATATCTTGGTTCAAAACCGTGTTGTATTTTGAATATAGATCGCCTATAACTGCAATTCGGGGTCTTTTCGTGTCTTTTAATTTGATAGATCCAAATAATTCCTTGATTTTGATAGCGCATGAAGTCAATGGTTTACCGGTTTTAAGCTCTTCTTTGATGATTTCAAATGTTTGTGCTAACGCCTTTTCTGTGTCCCCTTTAACAGACTCATTTGCACGGTATCTGTAATATAGTTTAAGCAGTATCGAGCCTAATATATTTACATCGAGCAGGTTAACATTTAATTCCTTTGGAAGTTCATCATGTTGTCTGAGTGTATTAGCATTCGAGATCTTTATATCGCCATATCCGGCTTTTTCGAGCGCAAGTTCTATGAGGATTGAATACTGATTAAAATTACAACCCATACATACCGTCGGCATATAAACGATTGTTTTAGCAGGATCAAGTTTGTTTTTGGTTAAAATATCGATTATTGATCCGATAATAGCGGCATTCGGCAGACATTCACCGCCTGTTGTGAATTTTGAACCGCTAAGTATCATTTTTTGATCAAGCGGCATTAAGAACGCCTTGTAACCGAAACTGTTATAAACCGCAGTTTGAAGTTCAGATATTACCGGACCGAGATATGGCATAAGTATATTCAAATCCTTTGTCATAGGTGAATTCTTATAATCCGGTTCTTTTACAACAACACGAGTTTTGTTATCAGAATTAAGATAATTGATAAATGTATCGGATGCCGCTTCGATTCTTGTCATGTAGCCGGCATCGTTACTGTGTTCATCAAGCTGCATAATGAGGTAAGGGCGTTTGTTTTTTTCCATTATTTCTTTAAGATACGATATAAGGTAAGCATCCGGACTGCATCTGAAACACGATAGGAAAACCGGAAAAACATCCGGTTGATTAATTGCGTAGTTGATTCCATTAATTATCTCTCTGCCGTAATACCAGTGCATCTTTTGACCGAGTCTTCCGGATACCGGTTTATCCTGTTCATCTATCATAGATTGATATATTACTTCATAACCGAGCTCTTCAAATCTTGCCGGTAAACCGAGATTAATATGCGGTTCAAGGATAGCGTAAGGTCTTCCTATGAGAAGGATCTTTGGTTTTTTTGAATTTGCTTTGTTTAAGCCATAATTCAGCCAGCTTTTTCTTCCCTTGTCAAAAAGGTCGTAACCTTTGATAAAAGCTTTTTTTGTTGAGTCCTTATCAAAGCCGAACCCGTTACTTAAATAATCCGATAGATATTCCCCAATCTCATCAGCGGTTTTATTATAAAATTTCATCTTCGGGGAGATAAGTTTATCCTTAATTGAAAGTGAGCGGAGATTGTTGACTACCGTCGGAGCGTATTCCGAGTAATAACAGTAATAAGCATCGCGGACTTTATTATAAAACAACTCATCGTGGTCATCCGGCTCGGTAAGCGGGGCATCTCCGTTAATAAATGCCGGAAAGAATATATAATCTGTATTCATTGAAGCAAGTGTTGAAACCAATCCGTGAGTAGCTATCATAGGCAGACAGAAATCGGAATTAATTAATTTTTTTCCGGCTTTTACAATATGTTCATTTGAAAATAAAAGCTTTATATTGTACCCCAATTCGCTGAACATTTCTGCAAACAGATAAAAATACTCAGTTATATAAAGTGTGTATGGAATACCGATTGTTTTTGCGCCTTTGTATTTGTTTACAAGACCTTTTATATTAAATACATCAAAATAGGATTTTTCAAGATCGGAACGGGTATCGTGTTTAACGAATTTTTTATCATCATACTCCCGTCCGCATTTATAACCCCAACCCGATTTTTTACCGTTTACATCATAGATTGTAATATCACACCTGTTTGTACAGAGTGAGCAAACCTCGTATGCTTCGGTAAATGTGAAATCTGTTCCGCTGAATAAACTTTTTTTGAAGCCTTTTTTTTGAAGTTCAATGCAAACTCCCAAAGCACCCGTAAGATGACAATACTTAGATACAATTATATCTTTGTTAAGATCATTCCTGAAAACAGAAACAAGCGCTCTGTTTCTGGCAGTTGCACCTTGAAAAAATATTCTGTTACCTATTTGTGACTTTCCGACCACCTTTGAAAGGTAGTTATCCCTGACACTGTGAAGTACACCGGTGATTATCTCATTTTTAGAAAAGCCCTCAGACATATAAATATTCAGGTCTCTTTCCATATAAACCGTACAGCGGTCTGATGTGTAAGGTGCGCTGCTGTTTTCGGCCATTGATGATATCTCGTCGAGAGTAATGTTGAGTCTTTTTGCCTGCTCCTCAATAAAGGAGCCTGTCCCTGCTGCGCAAACAAAGTTCATTGCCGAGTTTACAACCTGACCATCCCTTAGGAAAGTGTATTTGGAATCCTGACCGCCAATTTCAAAAATTGTGTCAACTTTAGGGTCAATAAACACAGCTCCGTTAGCATGGGCTGTTATCTCATTCAGTTCAATGTCAGTATTTAAAACAGTTTTAATGAGTTTTCGTCCCGAACCGGTAGTGCCTGTGCCGAGGATATTAATTTTTTTACCTTCAAAAACCTTGTTAAACTCATCAAATATTTTTTTTACGGCTTTAAGCGGTTCACCGGCAGTTCTGGTGTAGAATCCGGTAATTATCTTGTTGTTTGAGAATGCAACCATTTTGGTGCTTGTAGAACCGATGTCAATTCCAAGGTGGATATCATAAGCGGGGGCGTCTGTGTTTTCATAATAGAATATTTCTACGCCATTAATAACTTCCATTTTATCCGAATCAAAATCCGGATAATTGTCATTCTCGAGACTTACCGGCGGGCGTTTCTCTCTTTTTTTGTTTATTCCTGCAATAATACTCTTGAAATCAGCCGCTTTTTGATCTGCAAGAATTGCAGCTCCGACTGAGTTGAATATTGCTGATTCTTCTATTGTAAAAAGATTTCTGTTGATTGTTTTTTCGATCTCTGCTCTTATTTTTGCGTTACGGCTTACACCGCCTATAAATAGAATATTGCCGGTTATATCTTTTGATTTTAAAAGATTATCAATGATACTGTGTGACATACCTTCACATAAACCGGTAACTATTGATTCTTTACTGTAACCTTTAGCTTGAGCATGAATAATATCAGATTTTGCAAAAACCGCGCATCTTGTTGCGATTGTCGGGGTTTTACCTTTGAAACCGTCTGCTATTTCTGATAATTTTGCTGTTGTTATCCCTATTCTCTCTGCCTGCTGATCTATAAAACTTCCCGTTCCGGAGGCGCATATCGGGTTTGATGTGTGTTCAACATAGTTGCCGTTATCGTCAAGTGTTATCAAATAGTATCTTTCACAACCCACCGAAAGTATATAATTACAGCCCGTACCGAGAAATCGGTTTGCTTCCACACCGGAGAGAATAGAATCAATGGTTCTTATCCCTGATATGTCAACAGAACCTGTTATACCGAATTTAGAATCATGGTTTAAATACTCTTTAAGTTCTTCAATAATCCGGATTAAAGAGCCGTTTATATTACCGGCGTGAGCGATTGAGCCGCTTTTAACAATCGATTTTTTATCAATGACCGTCCAATATATATTTTGAGAACCGATATCAATGCCAAGATTCATAGTTAAGCCTCCGGAGTTATTATGTGAATTTTTAATTAATAACACTTTAACTAAAGAATATCAAACACTATTTATTAGCAGTCATATTAATTTTTTCGGATAAAATCGTCGCTTTTTTCTTAAAGTTTATCTGTGCCAGTGATACACCGCTGATTATGATTATAATTGAAATAATTTTCTTGAGATCGAACTGTTCGCCGAGCAGAAGGAATGAAAATACAGCACTAAAAACAGGAATTAAATTGGTAAACAAATTTGATTTGCCGATGCCTATTCTATTGATAGAAATGTTAAACGCAATAAATGAGAGTGTTGATGGGAAAACGGCAAGTAATAGAAGTGTTGTAATCATTTCAAAGTTAAAAGCGACAGTTAATGACTGTTTTAACTCAATGACGGCAAAAAACGGTATAAAATATATAAGACCAATAAGATTTTGATATTTAATTATAGTTAAGGGTTTGTATCTCACGCCGATTTTTTTAATGACAAGAACATAGAATACAGTCGAAAAAACCGCTCCAAACATCAATGCAATGCCTGCTTTAGAGTAGATAAAATTCATATTTCTGTCCAAAACCATGATGCAGACGCCGGCAAACGAGATAATCATGCCGATAAAACCGTAAATTGAAAGCTTTTCTTTATAAAGCAGGAATGCAAAAACAGGACTAAACAGAGGTATTGTTCCGACAATAACTGCGGCAACAGTTGAAGAAACCAGTTTTATGCCGAATCCCTCAAAAACAAAATACATAAAGGGTTCAAAAAAAGCGACAAGAGCAAAATATTTAATGTCTTTTAATGCAATTTTTTCATTTTGCCTGAAAATAAGGTCAATAAAAAACATTAATAGGACTGATAATGCCATTCTAAGGGTTATTACGGTAAATGGTCCGTAATATTTATACATTATTTTAACCCATATAAATGACATCCCCCAGAAAAACATCCCTACAATTATTAATAGATAGAAAAAAACCGGCTTTATCTTAATTGTTGAATTTAACATGGCCACATATAATCAATTTTATAAGAGTTTGTCAACATTGAACAGGGGTAAATTTATTTTTACAGTTGCGTGTGTTAAAATTAACCAATTATTTAAAATTTCTTAACTTTAATCAATTATAAGTTTGCTTATGGCTTTAAATAAATTATTATTTTTATATCTTATAACATTCTTTGTCTTAATCGGCTGCAATGATAATTTGATATATAAACCCAAAAAAGGATCTGATAAAACTTTCAATATTTCCGGGAATGCTGAATTATATACCGGCGGGACGCCGGTTATCGGTGGAACTGTTTTATTAAATGGGCGCATAACTGCTCAATCCACTGTGGATGGCTCAGGAGAGTTTTCCTTTGAAAACATTCCAAACGGAAGTTATACATTGACACATATTAAAGAAGGAGTTGTGTCGTTATTGCAGAGTGGATACAACACAATAACAATAAATGAGGATTCTAATAACATAGATTTTTATTGTTATGAGTACGATGAGATATATACCGGGTTTAATGGTGAATTTAAGACAATTTCAGAAATTCAAGGTAACAGAGCACAATCAATCTATAATGGGCTTGAGGTAAATAATGTTTTTGGTGTTGTTGTGGCGGTGTATTTTGGAACAGATGTAGATAATGATGAGTATCAGGTAGTTTATATTGCCAATCCGTTTCCTGACTATGATATTGCAACATCAGAAGGGATTCGACTTAATTCTTCTTATCTTGTCACAGGTGATGTTTTTTCTGTCGGTGATTTACTGGTAATTAAGTCGGGTGTGATTGAGGAGTCTATCGAAAACACTCCGGGGGGATCAACCTATTCAGAGAATTTGCCTGTTACTACAATAAGGGCTTCTACTACAGAAATAGTAAAAATCGGAACGGGCTTTCCGCTCCCTGATCCTGTAAAGATAGGTGAGAACTTTAGAAAAATTCCTTTGAACTATTATCCTTCAAATTTACAGGGTAATGATGCGGGCAGTATAGAGCATTTCCTAAGACCTGATGAGAATGCTATTGACTTTTTTGAGTCGATTGAAGGAATGCTGGTAGAGGTGGTTGATTCTGTCGTTACCGGTGGTGTTGATGATTATGGAGCTTTTTATATTGCCCCGGATAACGGTTACAATGGAATAAAAACAGTAAACGGGGGCGTTTTGGTTGGCGAAGATTATATAACTGCAAATCCGTTTAATATTGCCGTTTCGGACAGGTTTATTCAAAGTCCTCATGTTAAGGTGGGGGATAGATTTGAATCAAATGTTAAAGGAATAATCTGTTATGACTATGAGAGATATAAATTGCTGGCCGTTGAGAATTATTCTGAAAGAAGATCGATTTTTAGCCGCGAAGTTTCCGGTCATACACGATCAGACGGAATGTTGACCGTTTGCTCGTTTAATGTTGAGAATCACCCTTCATCTTCTGCACCAAACGGCAGTTATGATAAAACAAAGGATATAGCATCGATAATTTCCTATAATCTTAGGTCACCCGATATAATTTCGTTAATTGAGGTGCAGGATAATTCGGGGAATCTTGATGACGGCGTTGTTGACTGTAATAATACTTTAGATGATCTTATTGATGCAATTCATTCTTTTGTTGATACAGATAGTTGTTTTTATGATTACAGACAGATAAATCCGATCTATAATTCAGAAGGGGGAGAGCCGGGGGGTAATATTAGAAATGTAGTATTGTTCAATACTAAACGGGTCCGATTTGTGGACAGCCCGAATGATGAGGAGCTTTTATCTGATCCGGGATTTGTGAATAGAGTATCGACAGAGAATGTTGATCTGGTTTTTAGAAACGGGAAACCGGCACTTTCGATTAATCCCGGGCGTATTGAACCTTTAAATGAGGTATTTAACCGTACGCGAAAATCTCTGGCTTGTGAATTTGAGTTTATGGGGGAAAAGGTTTTTGTAATAGTAAATCATCTTACGGCAAAAGGGGGAGATGATCCCTTGCAAGGCAGGTATCAGCCTCCGGAGAGAGGATCGGAAGTTACAAGAATTGAACAATCACGAGTTGTTGCTGATTTTATCCGAGAAATTTTGAATATGGACCCCGGAGCAAATATAATATCACTCGGCGATTTTAATGATTTTCATTTTTCTCCGGCGCTCAGGGTGTTTGAAGATGTTGGACTGACTAATCTGATATATAAAGTTCCATTACAGCGCAGATATTCATATAATTATGAAGGAAATTCACAGATTCTTGATAATATGCTGGTTTCATCCGGTATGCTTAGTAAATTAGAATATTTTGATATAATACACACTTGCTCTGATTATTCGTCTTTTATGAGACCGACTGATCACGATCCTATTATCGGTGTATTTAAATTCAGGTCAGGCGGTGTAGAATCGGTTGTTCCGACATGGGATGTCGGTTATCCGATTTTTGAGTCCAAAAAAACTAAAATTAAGCTGAATTTACTGCTTGACACAGATGCACTTGTTTTTTATGCAGCCGATTCCCATACAGATGTCTTTACGGTAGAAAGTGTACGATCCGGAAAAGCTGCAAATGGCTATGCTTACGAATCTCACGGGTTTTTTGCTGTAAATGCAGGTGAGGATGTTGTGGGGGTAATTGAGGGATTACTGCCAAATAGTCAATACCGGATTGCATTGTATCCCGAATACATTTATGGCGGGATTTCGGGAGGAATAAATTTATATACAGAAACGACCCGTGCAGACAGTCAATATACAGCAACAGATCTTTTTATTTCTGAATATATTGAGGGTGGTGGGTATAACAAGGTGATTGAAATAGCAAATTTTACCGGTAGTACTGTTGATCTTTCAGATTATTCATTAAGAAGGGATTCGAACGGTTCAGGATTATTTACCGTAATTCAGAATTTAAGCGGCAATTTAAATCACGGAGATGTTTTTGTTGCATGTAGTAACAGATCCGATTGTGATCCGAGGATGCAGGCTCTTGCCGATGCATTATATTCAACTTCGAGTTCAGGAGTTCTGGGGTTCAGCGGTAATGATCAGGTCGCATTATTTAAGAATGGTATAATGATAGATATGATAGGTGTCGGTGGCGGGGTGGTTTTTGGTAAGGATAAAACTTTTATTAGGAAAGATACGGTTATGTCCCCGTCAAATAGCGGAAACAGAGATCCCAGGAACAATGAAGAGTGGTCTCAAGCTATAAAAGATGCTTTTTTTGATCTCGGCAGACATAGTTTTGATCCATAGCATGGAGAGTAATATGAATATTAAGTTTATTGGATTGTTTATTATTATACTATTCTCTTGTCAGGTGGAACAGGTTTTTAAGGTAAATATAAGGAATTATGAAAGCGGTGTCTATCAAATAAGCGGCATTATTACAGATTTAAGCGGAGATCCGATTTCCGGCGTTCTTGTAAGTCTAAGCGGCGATAACGAAAAGCGGGTTTTTACTAACGAAAATGGAGAATATATCATAGATAATCTTGCAGAAGGCAACTATAATATTTCGGCATATAGGGAAGGTAAAGTAATCTATCCGCAGTCTATGACCTCGTTAATCGATCTATCTGCAAGTAAAACAGATTATGACTTTCTATTAATCAATAGAAGTTTTTCTGAAAGGGTTATCTCAGTCAGCGAGATACAAGGTACAGGTCATAAATCATCATATGAAAACCTTCGTGTAACCAATGTAATAGGTGTTGTTATAGGAACCGAAATAACAAGTGATCCTAAAACCTATGAGGATATTATAAGAAATGTGTTTATACAATCGCCGTTTGATGATCTTGATAATAGAACCTCAGAAGGTGTTAAAGTAGTAACAAGCATTGATTTTAATTGCAGTGTTGGAGATCTGATTATAATTAAGGAAGGATATGTTTTAGAGGTTGATTATACTACAGATGAGCCTTATAAAACCTATGATAGTGCCACAAGAACAAATCTGAGTGTGGGAGCTACTTCAATAGAAATTCTTTCATCGGGCAATCAATTACCTACTCCCGTAATTATTGGTAAAAACGGTAGGAATGTACCCCATGAAATAGTCGGCAATAATTATTACGGTTTGATCAATGATGATTATTGGGTTTTAGAGCCGGATTATAATGCAATTGATTTGTATGAGTCTTTAGAGTTTATGAGGGTTCAAATTGATAAGCCGGTTATTACCGGTCCGACAAGCTATTCTGAGATATTTGTAGCTATTGATAACGGAGAACATATTACTAATCGATCCGTTCGGGGTGGTGCTCTTGTATCGAGCTATAATGATCATGTTACGACAGTTATTAATATTTCAAAACTGACAGCAACAATATCATCAACTTTAAAAGTCGGAATGTCATCTGAAGGCTCAATTGTCGGCATTCTTGATTATTCAAAGGGCAGTTATACGGTTAGAGCTACTGAGATGCCGGCATTTACCGGTGTATTATCATCTGAGTCAACAACATTAATCGGTGATGCCGATAAACTTACGATTGCAAGTTTTAATGTGGAGAATTTTACTATTTACGGTTATGATCCGGCGGTTAACAATAATTTACGAAAGAAATTTTGGGGAATAGCAGGTATTATTGCCAATAATCTTGAAGCACCTGATATAGTTGGTTTAGTTGAGATTCAGGACGATAGCGGAAGTATGGATGATGGAGTAATAACGAGTGATGCAACATTAACAGAACTATGTTCTAAGATCAATGAGTTTGCCGGTTTAGGTCACAATTACACTTTTTGTTATGTGAGTCCTGAATATAATTATGACGGGGGAGAGCCGGGGTCAAATATTAGATGCGCTTTTATTTATAACTCAGAAAGGGTTGATTTTGTCTCAAAGGAAGGGGGGGGCGAAGATGAGGGAGTGCAGGTAATCAGGGAAAACGGGGAAGTAACACTTTCGTCTAATCCTGGACAAATCGAACCCTTGAGTGACTCCTTTCTTAGTACAAGGAAGTCTTTGGTTGCCGAATTTATTTTTAATGGTGAAAAGATTTTTGTTGCAATCAATCATTTAAGCTCCAAAAGAGGTGATGCGCCGGAATACGGGATATATCAGCCGCCATTCAGAGGATCAGAAACGAAGAGGTGGGGTCAGGCAGCAGTTTTAAATGATTTTTTTTCGAAGATAATTTCAATGGATTCAGAAGCGAAAGTAGTGTTGTTGGGGGATTATAACGATTATCAATATTCTAAAACGCTGACAATATTAAAAGGGGATATTCTTTATAGTTTAATCGATAAATTACCAATAAATGAAAGATATACTTATATACATAACGGGATTTCTCAAGTGCTTGATCACATATTAATTTCTAACGGCTTAAATAATAATAATCCTGAATTTGATGTTGTTAGAGTTAATTGCGAATTTAATTTTAGTTCAAGCAGTAATTCGCCTTTTAGCGACCATGAACCACTTATTGCGAGGTTTACATTTTAGTTTTATATAAAATAAGGAGAAGAAATTGAAGAAGATTATTATGCTGATTTTAATTTTGTTTGTGACTATTAACTTTTACGGATGGGATGAGGAAGATAAAATAGATCGGCTTGATCTGGTAAATATAATAGATAATTTTATATTTGATTTTACTGTATTTAGTCCTGTTGGAACTTATTCGCCTGAGTTTGTTTTAAGTAATGCTTATTTGATTAATGATGATATTATTCTCTGTATTAAAGCGAATATAATGAATACACTTGATTATACCAATGCTTTCAATAACACTTCATATGATAATCTTGGGGAGATTATTTATAAGAACACAGTTGATAGTTATAAATGGTCGGCTATAAACAATTCATTATATGCCTATCTCGGCTACAATCTTACTGATTCGGCGGCAGTAAATTTTATGTTGGGTGGAGGGACCCATATTGATGAGTTGTCTGAAACCAAGAATGATTATGAATTGAATTATACCGGCGGATTATTAAATATAACTGATTGGGAACTCAATGGAAATAAAAGAAGCGGAAATACCTCTTCAGGATACGGATTTCTTGAGGCAGGAATAGGTTTCCGTTTTACGGAGGGACTTATAGGGGCGCCGGTTTTCAGCAGTATAAAAGGTTATGATATTATTTCATTCAATATAAATGGTACGGGGTTATCTGAATCTGTGGTAGTGCTTAATACTAACGGCATCTTGAATTCCGGTTTTGACGGTAATGGTGTATCTTACTTAGAGGATAAATACTATTTTCAGAATAATACCGCAGGCGAGATAAGAAACAGAGTGCAAAATAATGAACAGTTTACATATTTCAGAGTAGCAAATGAAATTTATAGTGATATGGAACTTGATCTACACAGAGTTGTACCTGCATTGACGGGCTTTAACAGATTTCGTTTGATTCCGGGGTTCGGCTTTAAGATCGGATACAGAAATTTCAGTGAGTCATTTGATGAAAGACTTACAGAATATAATGCAGATTATGCAGGACATGTTTCAGGCGATTATAACATACAAAAAACAACTTATAATTATACTTATGATCTTAACCTCGATATCAATGTTCCATTTTTTATTGAGATCAGGCCTATAAGTCAGGTACAGATGAAGTTTGGTTATATATTCAATATGTCAGCTTATTTTAATCAATATACAGCACAATATTCTGAGGATCATGTAATAAATGGGGCTAATCAGTCTTTTACTGATCCGCTTATTACGGTTAACTACAATTCTTTTATTTTTGATCATGAGATTTCTGTTCAATTTAGAGTCGAATTTCCTAAGGTTGTCAGATTAACATTAGGAGCAGATTATAATATATATCATGGAATAGCAAATTCTTCAATAAAAATTCCGGATAACATCAGAAGATATACTGACGGTACAACCGGTAACGCAAATTATTCGTCTCCTACTGATCCGATACAGAATACGATAAATTTTGATCCGAATAGCGGTGCACCATTTATTCCTTTAAACACGGCAACTTTTTTACAACAGGCAACACCTAAACTGGAGCTTGATTTTGAATTGGTAGAAGACTATTTTACATTGACGGTTATTTGGAACCCCGTTATTTCATGGGATTGGGCTAATCCGACAAATGAAATGGTTACGGCAACAAACATAATGAATCTTGCAAACTGGGAGATATCTGCCGTTGTGAAATTTAACCCTGTTAACATTAGTCAAACAGTTGACAATAGCAGTGCGCCGTTAACAATTGAGCAGCCGGAAGTTATTATTGAGACTGAAAATAATGAGGATTAATTTTGTTTTAATCGTAATTGTACTATTTTTTTGTGTATCATGTAATCAGCCCGTTGACGCGGGGTTTGGTGATTATACAATTCAACCGGAGAAGAAAGAGGGATTGATATATATCAGTGCAAATGGCAGGGCAATTTCTAATAACAGTGACCTTGCGTTTGATGAGAATACAGAGAGTTATATTCTAACTATCAATAATAAATCAAATTCTGAAGTAAGTTTTATTATCGGGGTAAATAGTGAATGTTACAGTGTTGACAACAATGAGTTTACAATTGTTAAGACTAATCCGCGAGAAGTTTCTGAAATTATCATTAAATATCAAAATGTATCGGGAGGTCAGGATGATGCAATATTAACAATTGAGTCAAATTATTCGATTTTTGATAAAATGACAATTTATTTGAAGTATATTTCATTGAATGATCAATTTAACGGTTATTATAGAACTATTGTCGATCTCTCGGTTGATGAGATTAGATATGAGCTGAATAGAATAATTAATGACGGATTTATTCGATATGATTATGATCAATGCTGGAATATATTAAAATATGCTGATGAAGATCCTGATAATACTGATAATGTCTTGCTGTTATATACCGGATGGTCAATTCCAAAAACCAAGTCAGGTACAGATACGGACGGTTGGAATAGAGAGCATGTTTGGGCAAAATCGCATGGGGATTTTGGAACAGATACCGGACCCGGAACAGATGCGCATAACTTGAGAGCGTGTGATGTAACAGTAAACAGTGCAAGAAATAACCGCGATTTTAATGATGGCGGCTCGTTATATATAGACAGCTCGCCTTATTCCGGTTACTCTTCCGATACCGGCTGTCGAACGGCAACATATTCTTGGGAGCCGAGAGATGCGGATAAGGGAGATGTCGCAAGAATAATTTTTTATATGGCAATAGCTTATGATAATAATGGCGGGTACGATTTTGTTGATCTTGAAATTAATGAGATAGTCGGTAATGATACAGCTCCTTTTATCGGGATACTGAGTGTCCTGAAACAGTGGCATTCGGATGATCCTGTGTCGGATTATGAGAAAAGAAGAAATGATAGGATTTTTGAGTATCAAAACAATAGAAATCCATTCATAGATAAACCGGATTTGGTAGAGCTTATCTGGTAATCGGTTAATTTTCCTGCATTATGCGGGTTATATAAGAAGGAGGATTAGAAAATGGGAAGAAAAAATTTTGCGGTTATACTAACAATTGTGGTTTTGAGTTTAGTTTATTTTTCCGGCTGCAGTTTGCCGGATGATGGCGGGTTGTTTTTTAAAAAAGACACTAAAGCTCCCGCTTTTGCAGTAGATAACACAACTGATGAGATAACAGGAAGAAGTTTTGTTATTGCAGGTAAATTAAACGAAAAAGGTAAGGTGTATTGGGGGGTTTACTCTGAGGGAACAGAAAGTGTTTCTTTTGACGATCTTAAGATCGGGAAGAATGCGATTGTTTTCGGTAACAAACAAGTGAGTGCCAATATTTATTATGAGATTGCCGTCTCGAGTATGTTTCTAAATCCGGAAACTAAATACGAACTTTTTATTGTTGGACAGGATGATGCGGGAAATAAAGGGATTGTGGCAAATCTTTCTTTTCAAACAGCGTTATTGGATACTGTTGCTCCGGATATAACTGAGTTGATGTCTGACGGGGTATCTGAAACAGGATTTGGTTTTAGATGTGATATTAATAAAAAAGGGAAGATCTACTACATAGTAACAGATAATACAAGTGATGATATGAGCTCTGATGTTATTATATCCGGTACTTCTACAGAAAGTATTAATGTAGTCAAGAAAGGTTCATCGCAGGCCGGTGTGCTTTCATACAGTGGGGTAATAACCGGGTTGATCGCAGGAACAGAGTATCGCTTAGTTGTGACAGCCGAAAATATGGAGACACCTCCCGTTACTTTGATTAATCCTCAAGAAATCTCATTTACAACTTTGAATGCAGCGCAACAAGGGTGGACGCTTGGAAGTTTACCTAAGATAGATAATCAAGACATTTCCGGAACTATTGTTAAGGCCTATCTTGCTGTTCAGAAAGCAGGTAAAATATATGGTGTTGCTGTCCCTAAAGGATCTACAACTCCAACAAGTGCACAAATAAAAGAAGGAAAAGATGGATCAGGAAATACTTTGGGGTCAAGTCTTGCAAGGAACTACACAATATCGTCTGAAAATGTTAATACTTATAATTATTTAACTTTTTCAACATTAACACCGGAAACCGAATACGATTTTTATTTTACAGCCGATACAGAAACGACTTTGATATCGCCGCCATACAAAATATCAATAACAACAATTGCGGCTGATGATACTCCTCAGGAATGGAGTACCGGTATGCCTCCGGCACTTGATGATTCAAATACTACCACTACGACTCTAAGGGTAAATATGGCTGTTAAAAGGATAGGAGCATTTTACGGCGTATTGTTGCCTAAGAATTCCAATCCGCCTTCAGCTCTTCAGGTCAAAGCAGGGCAAGATGCAAGCGGTGATCTGCTTAACTCTGATTTTAGAAAAAACTATACTGTTAGTGAATCAAATTTAAATATATATAAATATATTTCGTTTTCAAATCTAACACCTGATACAGAATACGATATATTCGTTACTGCAACCAATGAGGCCGGTACATGTATCGATCCGCCGGTCAAAATAAGCGCTAAAACTGCCGCTCCGAGTTTGATCGCTCCGGAATGGACTGCCGGTCATCCAAAATCTCTCAATATAACAAAAACTACTTTTGAGTATTTCGTTGCACAGCAAAGCAAGGGTAAGATATACTTTATAGTAGTTAATGCAGGCGCAACTGCCCCTACAACGGCTGAAGTTAAAGCCGGGGTTAACTATGGAGGAGTAACACTTGTGTCTCAAGGATACAAGACGGTCAATACCCCGGATTATAGTTACAAAACAACATTTTCTTCAGGTTTGACTGCCGGTGCCGGTTATGATGTTTATGCAGTAGGTGAGTCTGATGGCGGGACTCTGATGGCGAGTGTAAATAAATTAACCGTTCAATTACTCGACCCAGACCCTGAGTTTGTTTTAAGTCAGTCTAAGGCGACACCGAATTCAATTTCTGTTCTTGATTTATCTGAGGATGTTGTGTTCAGTGTAAAAGTTCAAGCTCTTTACGGTGCAACAGCTTCTGCCGTTAAGATTAATCTATCAACTATAGGTGGAAGCGGTACACAAGTTATGTACGATGACGGCACAAATGGTGACGCAGTTTCGGGAGACGGTGTTTATTCGTATGAGTATAGAGTGCCGGACACGATAACTGAGGGTAGTTACACTGCTACGGTAACCGTAACAGGAGATGCACCGGAAAAAACTGTAAATATAGGTTTGACAATAAACGATGGTGAACCGCCGGTACTTGTTTTGGCATTTACTAATTCAGATATGGAAAGTGATATTGGTCTAACGACAGGAGTAACATCTGTTAGCTATTCAACTACCGAAAAAGTTACAGGCACAAGAAGTCTGCAAGTTATTAAAACAATGGGCGGATCTAATGGTGATATGATCAAGTGTTCTTCTAACTTAAACTCTAAAGGATCATACACTAAAATAAGCTTTTATGTTAAGGGGACAGGCACTAAAGGTCTTGTAGTTCAGATTGGAGGATCTTCAGGAAACAGATACTTTGTTCTGGGTGATTTATCATCAGAAACAATATCTGCAGGAGGATCAGCTAGCTATACAACAGGTTTTGATACTCTTGGACAATGGATTAAGGTAACATTGGTACTTGACGGAACTATTGTACCATCTGAATATCCTTTCACTATAAGAGGTGGAAGCTCAGGTATTTATAACTTTTACATAGATGATATTGTTTATGAGTAGCAGGTTACTATAATTATTTATTGTTTTTTGATTAGGTGTTGTATCTGACACCTAATCATTATTTTGTATTTAAAGGGGTTAGTATTATGAAGGTTTTTCTAAAAATATTTTTATTTGGAGTTGTATTGTTTTTAGTTACAGGGTGTTCGGGGAAGAGTAGGTCTCCGTTTGAAAAGGGTACATTTAAACTTACTGTTCTTCATACAAACGATTACCATGGGCACCCAACATCATTCAATGCTTACGGTGACGGGCTTGCTTTAGGAGAAAAGGGGCAGGGCGGATTAGCAGCAAGATCAACTCTTATTAATATGGTAAGAGACGAAGTGGATAATGTATTGCTTCTTGATGCAGGAGATATCTTAAGCGGATTAATTGAATCAAATCTCAATAAAGGTGAGATAGATTATGCGGCTTATGGTTATATGAATTATGATGCTATTGCAATCGGCAATCATGAGTTTGATTATGGTTTTGACCACTTGACTGTTACACTTAAGAATCTGGTTCCAAATACCGCTTTTTTAGGTTCAAATATCTATTTTGTTGAAGAAACAAATAAAACTCCGATTGGAGGAGATGTGCCTTTAAATGACAGACAGCTCATTTTTGATGAATACTTGATAAGAGAATATAACGGTGTCAGAGTAGGCATATTTACAGTTGTAAAACCAAGTATAGTTACAACAACTAAGCTTGAAAATGTTGTGAATGTAGAAGTCGGAGACCCTTTTGCCGTGGCTGTCAGAACAGTTAAAAAATTAAGAGAAGAAGAAAAAGTTGATGTTGTAATCGCCTTAACACATCTGGGGTATTATGCCGACAGATCACAGTTCACGGAAGATGCAGATCAAAGGAGCTGGGGGGATGAGGATCTCGCAAAGATCGTCAATGGTATAGATCTTATTGTCGGTTCTGATACACACACTCTTATAGAGGAGCCGGTAAAGATAAAAAACACATGGGTTGTACAGGCCGGTGAATGGGGGAAGTATCTGGGAAGGGTTGATATGGTGTTTAAAAGAGGCAATCTTACCGAAGTGAACGGTTCAATTATTCCCATTAATGTAACAAATGCAAATGGAGAATACGAAGTCAGTAATCTATTTCCATATGAGTACCCGATTACCGAGGATCAAGAAATCATCAATATTATAAAACCATTTGTTGAAAGGGTTGAGGTTATTAAGAATGAGAAAATCGGTGTTTTAAGAGGGAATTTTGAATTTGAAAAAGCGATAAGCAGAAGTGACGATATACCGGTTGCAAATTTTGTTGTTGATGCATTTAAAGAGGTTCTTGGTGTAGATATTGTTCTTCAAAACGCCGGTGGCTTGCGGGCCGGAATGAGGGAAGGTGATGTAACCAGAGGTGACATTATTGGGATTGTACCTTTTTCAAATACGATGTGGATACTTGATGTCCCTGCAACGGTAATAGTTGAAGCAGTTGTACATGGTGCTTCTAATCATGGCGGGGGATCGTTTCTTCAGGCAAGCGGATTGCGTTGGGATCTGATTGTTAAGCCTGCTTTGAGAGATTTTACTGTAAATAACATCAGGTTTGCAGACGGAAGGCCCTTTGAGATAACAGATGCTGACGGAAAAACTAAGATATACAGAGTTGCGGCGAATAGTTTTATGGTTGATGGGGGAGATAATTATAGGATGTTAACACCATATAAAGATAACGGCTACAACACGAACAAGATTTATGCGGATGTTGTAATGGAATTTGTACAGAATCACGGTTCAATAAATGTAGAAGATTACAATGACAATAGGATAAATGTAATAATCCGGTAGATAAATATATTACTCAAAAGTAATTGATTAGGTGTGCCATAGATTAAGAAAGATGTTCATATAAATGGATGATTTTTTTGATTTGCTATGCAATTATTGTTAAAGGGTTAAATACAAGATATTAACCCTTTAATATAATCCTTGATCTGTTAATTTGAATAAAAGCTTGAAGGAATTCTTATTACTGTTATCGAGCCTTTTGGATCGATTGAATAATCATCTGATGGTTCACCTTCATCTGCTGTTAGAATGAACTTTCCATCCGGGCTGAATGTAATCATATCCGGTTGAGCTCCTGTTCCTATCTGTCCGACAAATGAAGAATCAGATGTTTTGAAAAGAACTGCCTTGCCTGTATCAGTTTTGTTTGCTCCTTCTAATGCTACAGCAAGAAGACCGTTTCTTATAGCCACACTGTTTATATTGGTCCCATAATCGGTAGTGACAATCGGTGACAAGACAGTCGGCGAGTCAATATTTGTTAGATCAATAATATCGATTTGTGATGCAAGATTATCGATTCCGTTGTTAACAACAAAAAGTTTTTTTGTGGTTTTACAATAAGCGGAGATCTCTGCAGCTCCAACGCCTCCATCTAATTGAATTGTTGACTTGTGAGCAAAAACGCCACTTGAATTGGATTCCCATATTGATACGGTTGCACTTTCTTCATTCGATACGATTAGCAGCGGATTGCTTGAAGGGCTGTTAACAGCCGGGATAAATAATAATCCTTCAGGTGCATCATCTGAGTTGTCCGGATGGGTTAATGTTTGAGAATAAACTGGGTTTACCGGATTTGTAATATCATAGATCAGCACTGCATCTGCTCTTTCAAGTCCAACAAAAGCAAAAACTTTATCGCCTACAGTACCGACTGTAATTCCTTCCGGCTCTGCTCCCTTGTTGTCGCTTCTTCCGTCATCATAAGTTCCTGCATCGACAGCTCTTTGTTCTGTATCAACACCGCTATCCCAAATCAGTGCTCCGTTTGTCCCGTTCCATACTGAAAAAGATCTTGCTCCGAATGTATAAAGCTTGTCGTGTGTTGTAACTGCAGTACTTGAAAATATGTTTGTCGTTACATTGAGTCTGCCGATCATTCCATTTTCTTGTAAATCTTCAGCATTCGGAAATGCGATTGGATCGAGTGTTATATCCTTAACCCTAGCTTCATCAATAAATGGTCCCCATTCTCTTGCTTCTCCCTCATTAGCAGTCAACAGATAGGTTAATCCATTATACTCATAATGAGCTATCGCATCAGGTTGATACATACCATAGAGGTTGTCATAGTTACTTCTTTTATCTGTTCCTGAAAGCTCGTCTTTGTCATTTGCGTCGATTTTGTTGTCTCCGCTGCTGTAGTCCTTAAATCCCAACGGGAAGATATCTGTTATTTGCGGTGTTCCTGACAAACTGATTTTTGCGATTCCGTTATTCTCCTGCAAAGTAACCCATGCAGTTAGTGAATCATCTGATACTGTTATATACTCAGGTTCAACATCAACATCAAGCGAGGCGTCACCATAACCATAAACTCTAAAGCCATCTACTTCAAGAGTGGACTCCTGTGAGTTAAAGCTTGTAAAATAAAGAGTTACCTTAGAAAGCTCGGTAGGTTCATCGGGTTTATCATTGTTTTTTTTATCTTCATCCGAATTACCGAGAGTGCAGCCGAGAAAAAAAGTTACGACCAATAAAATTACGGGGAAAAATACATTTTTTTTCATTAATAATACTCCTTTTTATTATCGATTTGATTTCATTATCAATAAAGAGCACTTTTTTAACACCTGATTTAGATTGTAACCAAGGACAATATTTGCATAAACAGGAAGCTAAAGTTGACAATTATGCCGGTTTTTTTATTCTTCACGCTATACGGTACTTTGTGTGCCTAATATTATATAAATATTATAGCAACGAAGTATTTGCAAAAAAAAAGATCAAGGTTACAGATAGAGTTCAAGGTTACAAACAGAATGAGGCATTTACAAGTGCTTTTATTGTAATTTTAAAAAAACATAGCAAAACTTTGTTAATTTAGTGTAATAAAAAAGTTAAAATAATAAAGAATTATAACTTGCACCATGTAACAATCGTAGCTAAGCGAAGTAACATTTTGGGTAGCAAAGGGGTGCGGTATTTTGAAACTCAAAATAAAGTAACTCGCAGATAATCAGCAACAGAACAGCCAAGTATTGTTAAAAATTGAGAGTGAAAACAGATTTTTAAATTTGTTAAGGGGCCAATTATTATGCAGTGTGAACGGTTCTTATGAATAATGAATGCTGAAAAGTTATTGCGATTATTATCTGTTTTTTAGTAAATATAACATTGACACATTTAAAATATCTTTGTATTATATCAAAAAAATTAGAAGGCGAGTCAAATGTTTTTTAAAAAAGGGTTTGGTAATGCCGGCATCCATCCGGAAAGTTTCAAGTATTTAACAAAAAATAAGAAAATTGAGAGTGCGGATATCCCTGTAAAAGTTTATATACCGATTTCACAAAGTATCGGGGCACCGGCAGAGATCGTTGTTGCTGTCGGCCAAAAGGTAGAAGAGGGAGAGCTTATTGCTAAAGCAAACGGGTTTGTTTCTGCTAATGTTCATTCATCTATACCCGGAACGGTTGTTGCAATAGATGAACTTTTTTTAAGTGTCGGCAAGAAGAGTCAGGTGGTTGTTATCGAACTTGAAGGTGAGTTCAAGAGATCGGGTAAACAGCTTTCTATTTTTGATTGGCGGTCTCTATCCAGAGAACAGATAATGCAGAAGATCAAGGATTATGGTATAGTCGGTCTCGGGGGCGCAACTTTCCCGGCACATGTCAAATTTGCTATTCCTCAAGATAAAGTAGTTGAGCATCTGCTTATAAATGGCGCTGAATGTGAACCTTTTATTACAAGTGACCATAGGATAATGATAGATAAAAGCGAGGACCTGCTTGAAGGGATTGAGGTTCTTAGAAAAGTTTTAAAAGCCGAGTCAGTTTCTATCGGTATCGAAACAAACAAAAAAGATGCAATTAAGAGACTAAAAGCTCTCTGCTATAATAAATATGATATAAAAGTTGTTCCATTAAAGGTTAAATATCCTCAGGGTGACGAAAAGCAGCTTATTAAGGCTATAACCGGCAGAATAGTGCCTGTTAATAAGATCCCGCTTGAGGTTGGTGTTGTTGTTTCAAATATATCAACAGCTTTAGCAGTCGCAGAAGCTGTTATCTATGATAAACCACTAATCGAAAGGGTTGTCACTGTTACAGGAAAAGGCGTCAAGGAGCCGAAGAATCTTAAGGTTAGGATAGGTGCTTTATTAAAAGATGTTATAGATGAGTGCGGCGGGCTCTCTGATGATGTAACAAAGCTTATTGTAGGCGGTCCAATGATGGGGTTTTCTCAGATGGACCTTAATGTCCCTGTTACTAAAGGGTGTTCTGCAATTATTGCATTAACAGAAGAAGATATCGGACGATATGAAAAAAACGGCATCTGTATTAATTGCGGAAGATGCGTAAAAGCCTGCAGCTTCGGTTTAATGCCTACAAAATTAAATCAGCTGTTAAAGGCCGGTTTCTTTGAAAAAGCTATAAATTACGGTTTAATGTATTGTAAAGAGTGTGGTGCTTGTGCATGGGGGTGCCCCGCAAGAATACCGCTAGTTCAGGTTTTCAGAACCGGTAAGGAGTTTGCACGCAAACTTGTTATCGAAAAATCAAAGGAGAAGAAATAAGTATGTCAGATAATACAATTAATCAAAAACTCCTTATTGTATCATCTTCTCCCCATCTTTTGGGGCAGGATACTACTAAAAAAATAATGTGGCTTGTTGTTATTGCTTTATTTCCCACGGCAATATTCGGAGTCTATGCTTTTGGCGGAACAGCCGCTTTGATCGTAATCAGTTCAATCTTTTCGGCAGTTATAACCGAAATGATCATTTTAAGATTAAGAAAAAGATCACTTAAAACCATATTTGACGGTTCAGCCGTTTTGACAGGTTTGATTGTTGCTCTAAATCTGCCACCTTCGGTACCGTTATATATACCGATTATATCCTCCTGCTTTGCTATAGGCTTAGTAAAACAGGCGTTTGGCGGGCTCGGCAGCAACTGGGCTAATCCGGCAATTGCTGCGCGTATTTTTGCTCTTATTGCATGGACACGATATATGACAAGATGGGTTGCACCTTTTACCTACGGCGGTATATCTTCTTTTATCAATTCAGTCGGATCAGCAGATGTTGTTACGACAGCTACACCTTTGAATGTTGTTAAGTCAGCATTTCTTCAAGATGGCGTTAATGAACTGATGAAAGGACCGATGGACATACTGCAGTCGGGAGTTAGCGGATTCCAGACCGGATCTACATATTTTGATCTGTTTTTTGGGTTCAAGGGGGGGTGTATTGGTGAAATATCGATTTTCCTTCTGCTTGTCGGGGCTTCCTATCTCATTTATAAAAAAATTATTACCTTAGATGTACCTGTTACTTTTATATCAACGGTTTTATTACTTACCTGGATATTTGACGGAGTGAGGTATGGTCAGGGGTATTTTACCGGAGATGTATTGTTTCAGTTATTAACAGGCGGTTTGGTATTCGGTGCGTTTTTCTGTGCAACCGACATGGTAACTACCCCTATTACTACAAAAGGGCGGATAATTTTTGGTATAGGTTGCGGCTTTTTAACTTTTTTGATCCGTTCATACGGCGGACTTCCGGAAGGTGTATCACTTGCGATTTTATTTATGAATGTGTTTACACCCGCTATTGATATTTTTATAAAAAGAAGGCCTATGGGTGCGCCGGCTATTAAGGGATAGTTTATGAATAATAATTTAAAGATTGCATTAAAACTTGCGGGTATTTGTTTTATCGCTGTTGTTCTTCTCGGGGTATCTGATTTATTAACAAAATCAACAATAGAAAGAAATGAGGCAGATGTTGAGGAGCAAGCGAACCTTTCAATGATGCCGGGGTGTACATTTTCTGAAAAAATTATTGTTGATAACACAGAGATGCCCGGTATGTATTATTATAAAGTAACTAAAAACAATGTTCTTGCCGGATATATAATATCTGTAATAGGTAACGGCTACGGCGGTGCAATGAAGGTGATGATTGCTGTCGATAAGAATCTTAAGGTTGTAGATATGCGGTTACTTTCTAACAGTGAAACTCCGGGTATTGGAAGTCTTGCAAAATTTCCGGAATATATGGAAAAATTTAAAGGTTCAAATACTCCGGCAAGACCATTTCCGACTAAGAAAACCATGCTTTCTCCTGCCGATGCCGATGCAATCACCGGAGCAACTATTACATTTAACGGTATTTCCGCGGCAGCAGATATAGGTTTGTCAATAATGAAAGAAGTATTAAGTCAGGGGGATTAAATAATTATGGCTGACAATAAGATGATAGATTCCGATTCTTCAGGAGGATCGGTAAACCTCAAGGAATTTACAAAAGGTGTTTTTAAAGAAAACCCGATATTTGTAATAATGCTTGGTTTGTGTCCGACATTGGGTACAACGACGATGATTGCAAATGGTATCGGGATGGGATTGGCTACTACTTTTGTACTTGTTTTTTCTAATATTCTTATATCGTTATTAAGAAACTTTATTCCCGACAAAGTCAGAATCCCTGCATATATAGTTATAATTGCTACTTTTGTTACAATAGTCAAATTAGTTATTCAAGCATATCTTCCGGTTTTATCTCAAACGCTTGGAGTTTTTATACCGCTAATTGTTGTAAACTGTATTATACTTGGTAGGGCTGAGGCATTTGCTAATAGAAATACGGTAGTTCCTTCAATCTTTGACGCTCTCGGTATGGGCTCGGGTTTTACTTTAGCGTTATTAACAATAAGTTTTTTTAGAGAGGTTCTAGGTAAGTGGGCTATTGACTTCACTATGTTCGGTGCAAAAGAGGTTTGGAATCTGCCTTTTGGAGTAAACGGAGCAGTTGTGATCGGCGGATTAGAAGTTTATAGCGGTGCAATGATTTTGGTTCTTCCGGCGGGTGCATTTTTAGTTCTCGGGCTTATTCTGGCTGCAATTGCCGCCTTCAAAAAAAACAACTGATAATTTAGACGGAGTTAATCATGGTTAGAGAAATTATTGCGGTATCAATAGGTACAATATTTATCAACAATTTTGTTTTATCGAGGTTTCTCGGGATTTGCCCGTTTATAGGGGTTAGTAAGAAACTTGACTCGGTAGTAGGAATGGGGCTTGCTGTTACATTTGTTATGACGCTTGCAAGCATGGTAACTTATTTGATTTATCATGGAATACTCGTGACTTTTAATTTGCAGTTCCTGCAGATTGTTGTTTTTATTCTTGTTATTGCGGCACTTGTTCAGGCAATAGAGATTATTATGAAAAAGATGTTTCCTGTTCTATATAATGCGCTGGGTATTTATCTGCCTTTGATAACAACAAACTGTGCGGTTCTCGGTGTAGCGGTTCTTAATATAGACAACAACTATGATTTTATAACATCAACAATTCATGGTTTTACGGGCGGTATCGGATTCTTTTTTGCATTATTTCTTATGGCGACAATCAGGGATAAGCTTGAACTTCTTGATATCCCAAAACCGTTCAAGGGTGTTCCTATCGCATTTATAACGGCTTGTCTTATGGCGCTTGCATTTTTGGCGGCAGATAAATCCATGTTAAATTATCTAGCACCTTAGAAAGATTTATTGAGGAATATAATATGATATCAATTATTTGGGGAATAGCTTTTATAGTACCGTTAGCGTTTTTATTCGGAATAGGTTTGGCTGTACTTGCAAAGGTTTTTGAGGTAAAAGAAGATCCGCGTATAGGTTTAATTCAAAATGCTTTACCGGGCGTGAATTGTGGAGCTTGCGGTTTTCCGGGATGCTCAGGTTATGCTGATGCTATTCTTAAGAGAGGCGTAGATATTAATTTATGTACCCCGGGCGGTGAAAAATCAGCTAAAAAAATCGGTGATATACTGGGGATCAAGCCACTTACAAAGATAAAGATGGTCGCTAAGGTTATGTGTCTCGGAGATGACAGAATCGCGATGAAGGATTATATTTTTGATGGTGAAGATGACTGTTCTGTTGTATATAACCTGTTTAACGGTGAAAAAAAATGTAAATATGGTTGTGTCGGGAACGGTAATTGTGCCAGGGTTTGTCCGACAGGAGCAGTTAAGCGGGATGAATTAAATCGTGTTTGGATCGATTCCAATCTTTGTATCGGCTGCGAGAGATGTTTAACTGTTTGTCCTCCAAAGGTAATTAAAATGGTTCCTGAGAATGGCGGACATTTTGTTGCGTGTTCAAGTTACTACAATGGTAAAATTGTAAAACAAATATGTAAGAAAGGCTGTATCGGTTGTAAAATATGCGAAAGGGTTTCAGATCCGGGAAGAATTGTTGTTAATAACAATCTTGCAGTAGTAAACTATTCATTGAAGGCGAGTCTTCAACAAGCGGCTATGAAATGTCCGGCCGATGTAATATTGCCAATTATTGATCAGAAAGCATTTATTAAAAAAGGCTCAGCAGATCATGCTCCGCCGGTTGTTATGCCTACAAGCGTAGCTCCGGAAAACATTAATATTTCAATTAAAGAAAACAAAAACAATAATAATGATTTCTCAGAGACAATATCAGCAAAAATCAAAAGAAATTCGGAAGCTCACGATCAAAATTCAAGTAGAAATGAGGATTAGTATTGATAAATAAATTAATTAATGATCTATATAAAGTATTAGATGGCAAAGCAATAACATTTGAAGAAGCTTTGCGGGCTTCAGAAATCACCGGAGGCGATATTCTTGATCTGGTTTCTCTTGCCAATAAGGTTAAGAATAAATATGCGAATTCTGTAGAGATATGTACAATTATGAATACAAAGTCTGGGGCTTGCGAACAGAATTGTAAGTACTGTTCACAATCAAAGCATCATTCAACTAGTGTTGAAGTGTATCCGCTTGCAGATATGAGTACCGTTTTATCTGATGCAGAGAAAACATGGAAATCGGGTGTGAAAACATTTGGGCTTGTTACAAGCGGTTGGGGTTATTCGGAAGTTAATGATGAATTTAAACTTATCCTTGATATGATAGATGCAATTTATAAAAAATTCCCGGAGATGAGGGTATGTGGATCATTTGGAATATTATCCGAAGAAACAGTACGCGAATTGAAAAAACATCGGGTTTTTGAGTACAATCACAATCTTCAGGTGGTACCCGATAAATATAAAGATCTTGTTGCAACAACACATACAATTGAACAACGGATAAATACTGTTAAGCTTCTAAAAAAGAACGGAATCAAGGTTTGTTCGGGCGGTATTATCGGGCTTGGTGAGACTATGGAAGATAGAATTAAGATGGCTTTTGCCCTTAATGAACTTGATGCAGATGTCATACCTTTGAATGTGCTTATACCGATTAAGGGAACACCGCTGGAAGATGCTAAACCGGTCAGTGTTGCCGATATTACAAAAACATTTGCACTTTTTAGACTTATCAACCCGACCAAAACGATCAAGTTTGCCGCCGGAAGGGAGACCCGTATGAAAGACTACCAGGCATTATTGATGTTATCGGGAGCAAACGGATTTTTGACCGGCGGATATCTCACAACAAGGGGAAGAACCCCCGATGAGGACTTTAACTTTACCGAAGAGTTAAGCAAGTTCTGATGAATAACGAAGATATTTTAAGAATCGACCGTAAGCATATATGGCACCCTTTTACACAGATGAAGGATTACCAATCGATCAATCATATAGCGATTAAGAAAGCAAAAGGGATTAAACTATATGATTATGATGGCAATTCATATTATGATACAATTTCATCATGGTGGACCAATCTTCACGGACATTGCAATCCATACATAAATAAAGCAATAAAAAGACAATTAAAGAAAATTGAGCATGTTAATTTTTCCGGATTTACACATAAGCCGGCAGCAAAACTTGTTAAACTTTTATCAGATCATCTGGACCCGTCATTATCAAGGTTCTTTTTTTCAGATAATGGTTCAACCGCTACCGAGGTTGCTTTAAAGCTGTCTTTTCAGTATTTCAAGAATATCGGGCTTAAAAATAAAAGCAAATTTGTTTATTTTAAGAATTCATATCATGGTGATACAGTTGGGGCTGTCAGTGTTGGAGGCATAGGTGCTTTTCATGATCTTTATAATGAGCTAAGGTTCAAAAGTTACGAGGCTCCATCCCCCGATTGCAGTTGTTGTCTGAACAAAAACAGGGAATTTACCGGTGATCCGTCAACAATAAAATGCAATATGGAGTGTTTTGCCGGTGTTGAATCGTTGGTTATTAAAAATGCCGATAGTATTGCCGCAGTCATTATTGAACCTATAGTACAATGTGCCGGCGGCATCCTTTGCTATCCGCCTGAATTCTTGAATAGATTAAAAGCTGTTACAGAACAAAATAATATCCATCTTATTTTTGACGAGGTTGCAACCGGTTTTGGAAGGACAGGGGAGTTTTTTGCATATCAACATACAGATATTACACCGGATTTTATATGTCTTTCAAAGGGGCTGTCCGGCGGATATATGCCTCTTGCATTAACTGTTACAACTGACCGGATTTATCAAGGTTTTTACGCTGATTACAATGAAAACAAAACCTTTTATCATGGGCATAGTTATACCGCTAATCCGATTGCCTGCAGTTCCGGTGTCGCTTCATTAGAGTTGTTCAACAAATACAATCTTCCTTACTCAAAAAAAGATGTAATAAAGAATTTCCATGATAAACTGGACAGTTTCAGCGGATATGATTTTATTGGCGATATCAGATATACAGGATTTATCGGTGCGGTTCAATTGGTTAAAAGCAGAGAACAAAAACAAAATCTTCCTCAGGAATTGCGGGTCGGATATAGGATATATAACAATTCGTTGAAAGCCGGTTTAGTTCTAAGACCGCTCGGTGATATTATATATTGGTTTCTGCCGCTTGCCGTAACTAAGCAAGATGTTTCAAAGATAATGGAACTTTCAATTAATGTAATTACTGATACCATGAAAGAGGTGATTCAAGAAGTCAGTTCTGATTATAAAGATCAATCAAATACAGCAAAGACCGGAATTAATTTTATCTGATAATTTATTGAGCACTTTATCAAATTTCCATTCAAAGCCATTTTTTATATAAATGTAAAAAAAACATTGAAAATGCATTATAAATATTATACAACTAAGCATTGCAATATTAATTGCTATATAAAGAGGTGTTATTATGCAGTATCAGAACTTGTTCAGCAACAACTATCATAATTTTTTTACTGTTTGTTCTCTGATC